>NZ_JAEL01000058.1 GCF_000518885.1 Bacillus sp. J33
TCTGCCGGAGATTCTTCCTTTGCTTCTCCCTGCTCTTTCGCTTTCTGCTTTGCTAGCGCTGCGGCCTTTGCTTTCGCTGCTGCGGCTGCTTTTTGTTTTGCCAGATCCATATCTTCTGCTGGAGGCTCTTCTTTTGCTTCTCCCTGCTGTTTTGCTTTCATTTTGGCAAGCGCTGCAGCCTTTGCTTTTGCCGCCGCCTCTTTTTTCAGCTGTTCAAGATCCTTTTCTCCGCTCATAGGTTAGATCACCTTCTTCCCAGTCTTAGCCTCATAACGGATTTTTTCTTTCAGTTTATTAATTCCATAAATCAACGCTGCCGGATTCGGCGGACATCCAGGTATGTATACATCTACAGGGACGATCTGGTCGACCCCTTTGACAACTGCATAGGACTTCACATATGGCCCGCCTGCAGTTGCACATGAACCCATCGCAATGACCCATTTCGGTTCAGGCATCTGATCATATAGGCGCCTAACAATCGGAGCCATTTTTTTCGTTACGGTTCCGGAAACAATCATGACATCGGATTGACGAGGTGAAGTACGGAAGAATGACCCAAACCGGTCCAAATCATAATGCGAAGATCCGACACCCATCATTTCGATGGCACAGCAAGCAAGCCCGAAGGTCATTGGCCACAATGAATTGCTCCGCGCCCACGCTTTAATCTGTTCCAAAGTTGCCATAAACACATTCCGCTGTAATTCTTCCATTTCTTCTGGAGTAATATTATCCAACTTTAAATCCATTTCAGCACCTTCTTTTTCCATGCATAAACAAGTCCAATAACAAGCATAAACACAAATATCAGCATCTCAATCAAAGCAAAAATGCCAAGCTTCTCGTACGCCACTGCCCACGGATATAAGAACACTGTCTCTACATCGAAAATGACAAACATAAGGGCAAAAATATAATAGCGGACATTGAACTGCACCCTAGAATCATGGAATGGCTCAATCCCGCTCTCATATGTGGTATACTTCGTATCATGTGGCTTAAAGGGACGCAAAAGCTTCCCCAAAAACAGAGCCACCACGGGCAATAAAACTCCCAGGCACAAAAACACAAATACGATCAAATAGTTATTTTGATATAAATTCCAAAGCTCCATGCCCATCCCCTCCAATGCTGAAAATTTTCACAACATTTAAACATGTAACCGTAACCATTATAGCACCACAACCCCCAAGTGTCGACACAACCTCAGACTATTATTGGAAATTCTCTCACCTGCCGAACAAAGATTTTGCAGCGTTTGAGAGCGAGCTCTCAAAAAGCGGAAAAAGCTTTGTTCGGCAGGGATTCAGCTTGCTGAATCCAGAGACGCGCCAGCGGCTCGCGGAGAGAGAATTTCCAAAGCAGGAACCTGATTGTCGACACGCGCCCCCTCCCCTGAGCGTTTGCGTGATCTCCCTGAAAAAACACCCTCGAAACACATCAGGAGATGACGCAAAAGCGAACCCTCCCCATTCGGGGAAACAAAAACCTACCAAGTTGCACGTGATCTGGAGCGAAGCGGAAGATGACGTGCCTAACCCATACAGCTTGCCAGCATCCATCAATACAATATATGAGCTTGCACTACCACAATATCCATGAAATCTTCACAAAGAGCCTTTCCACCTACCATTTAAAAACAAAAAATACCCTCTGTCAGTGAGAAATGTAACACCTCCCCCTACTTTTTAAACTCTTCATAAAAAAAGACCGAAGGTCTCAAAGAGTAGATACATAAAAAAAGCCCTTAAGCCAAAATATCCCATAAAACTATCAGGGTCATATTATAGTAGAAATAATCCAGCCCATTTCAGACATACAAAAAGGAAAGCAGCTTTCTTGCCGCTCTCCCTCTTTGCTTTAAACACCGAAGGTGTCATCCTAATTCCTAAACTAAAACTCCCTACTCTAAAACCTCCCCATCCTGATAATTCCGCATAAAACTCTCCACCGCTTCTTCCAGCTGTCCATTCGCATCAGGCACCTGTACAAGAACTTCATTTCTCTGTTCGACTGCTTCGACCTTCACATGATTAAAACGGTTAACCTCCAGCTGTACCTGCAAGTCCTCCGCTATTTCATTAGCCTTGAACTGGTCATTCAATAAAAACCGAAAATTCTTCACTCATTTTCATCCCTTCATAACCTTTAATATTGCTGCTAACCTCTTTATATTTCCTCAATTCTTCAATAAATATAAATCTCAATCCCGAAGGGATGTCTAGTTTGCATGTACTTCGTTTTATGTTACACATTCAGGGGTATTTCTAGTACATGACGGAATTTAGCTAACGTTTTTTAATCGAAAACATATCAATCATTTCTCCATTCGAGCCGTTTATGTTCACTTTTAAAATATATGAATAACTTTACCGATTTTTCGCCTCACTTTTGACTTTTATGACACAACTTCCAAAATATATGCATCACTTTTTAACTTATATGCATCACTTTTTATCATATATGCGTAACTTCCCGTCCTGACAAGGTTTTAAGAACCGCCATTAAAATCCTCTTTAACCCAAACATTCTAATAATTTCCTGTTAACGATTATTCAATAAAATATTATCCAACTAAACCATTAAATGGTTGTAATCTGGATATACATGTAAATACCCTAATCTTATCTGACTAACTTATCTGAATTTTCAATTAAATAGACATTTTCTCGTTATCTTCTTGAAATATGCGTAATTTAATTATAACCTCCCTGTTCTTTTCCTCAGAATCTTCTATGTTAGCATAGAAAACAATAAAACAAGCTATTAGGAGGTTATTCGATTGAAAAAGTACTTGTATTACTTGCTTGCGGCAATAACCATCTGGAGTGCTGCAGGTGCAAGCGCTCACGCAGAAGAAGTAGTTGTTAAAAAGGGAGATACTCTTTGGTCACTAGCACAAAAACATGAGGTAGCAGTTGAAGATATAAAAACCTGGAACGGCTTATCATCAAACCTAATCAAACCAAATGATAAACTTGAAGTTTCACCCGAAACATTTTACATAGTAGAATCTGGTGATACTCTCTGGAATATCGCCCAAACAAATGGTGTGACTGTTCATAATCTTAAAGAATGGAACAACCTGAAATCAGATCTAATTAAACCAGGCTTAGAGCTTATTATTTATAGAAATGGAGCTGGGCAGGCAAAAGCAGCAGCATCTTCAAAAACAGTAGTAAAAGCCGCCAGCACGAAAGAACCAGCCCAAACAAAAGCCAAAACCCTAACTGTCACAGCAACAGCTTATACGGCCAGCTGCGAAGGATGTATCGGCATCACAAAAACAGGTGTTAATCTAAAAGATAATTCTGACGCGAAAGTCATTGCGGTTGATCCAGATGTAATTCCTCTTGGGTCAAAAGTACATGTGGAAGGCTATGGTTATGCAACTGCCGAAGACATTGGCGGAGGAATTAAAGGCAATGAAATCGATGTGTTTATTCCAACAGAGGAAGCAGCTATGCAATGGGGCAGAAAAGATGTTAAGGTTACTATTCTAAACTAAATGGTATATAAACAAAGAGGCCTACATCAGTAAGGGCCTCTTTGTTGTTCTATTATTTTTTTAAGATTACCGCGCAGATGCTGCCAAGGCCTTATCTGAGACTGTCCCAAATGCTTTTAAAAGATTATGCATGCATTGTATCCTGACACTTTCATCAGTACATAAAAGTACATTAAATAATTCAGCTTCAAGCATTTTGAACACCTTCTTAGCTGCATCTCCCCTCGTTGAATTGTTCATAGCAGCATCAGTAAGATAATAAATTAATTCTCTTTCATAGTATTCCACAGTACCAAACAAAACAGTTGACAAGGAGATCACCTCCAGGTTTCCTTTTACCATGTCTTTTTTAGCACATGTTGATAATATATGACTCTATCCCAGTTAATTCAACAGGATCTGACATTTTTAACAGAATAGTTAAGTTAGTTAAATAGCATGTTCGATTTTAATATAAATGAAATACGCTTGTTTCCTTTGAAATTGTTTTTCGTGATACAGTAATGACAAGAGCTAAAATTAGGAGAATACTTATGACTAACAACAACTGCCCAGTTATTCAAAAATATGAAGAGCTTGTTAAGAAAAGCAATGAATTAAAGAGAGAACTTGACTCGACTCCCTTTGAAGATAAGAAGAAGTTTATGAGCCTGCTTAAAAAACTAATGACCACACATCAAAACCTCGATCAGCTTTCTCTATATGATCACATAAAATAATTTGGTTATCACCCGCATATAAAGGGACAGGCGTATGCCTGTCCCTTCTCAATACCTTTAAAAACTTGAAATTCCTGCATTTTCTCTCAAATCCCGCCCATTAACCACCCAACCACCAACATATCAACCAACGGTTATTAACCGCCCGAACAACCATCAAAACATAAAGAAAGGCTGCCCTGCTCTGCTGGGCAGCCTTTCTTTTATACTATTAAAAACGTTTTCTGCGGTTGCGTAAAAATGCCGGAATACCAAGGGATTCTTCCGAAAGGTCCGGCTGCTGCTGTTCATATTCCCGAGCAGGCTCCTTGCGCTCCCTTACTTGACGCTGGGGTGGTTCTTCTGAATACTGATATTGTTGGTATGTATGCACCATTTCTTTCTCCATAGGAGGCTTGGAGCTTGGTTTAGGCTGAGACTCTTCTTGACCATTAAAGCCAGTAGCTATAACCGTTACGATAATTTCTTCCTTTAAGGAATCATTTATGACAGAACCAAAAATCATGTTCACTTCTTCATCTGATGCAGATGCCACGATATCAGCGGCCTCCTGGACTTCATACAGGCTTATATTTGCTCCCCCAGTAATATTCATGATGACACCGCGTGCGCCATTAATTGACGTCTCCAGGAGCGGGCTGGATATTGCTTTCCTGGCTGCTTCGGCAGCACGATCTTCACCTGTAGCTATCCCAATTCCCATTAAGGCTGTTCCTTTATGGGACATCACTGTTTTAACGTCAGCAAAGTCAAGATTAATTAAACCAGGTACGGCAATTAAATCAGAGATGCCCTGTACACCCTGCCGAAGAACATTATCCGCTTCCATGAATGCTTCTAGCATAGGTGTTTTCTTATCGATAATTTCCAGTAACCGATCATTAGGTATAATAATTAAAGTATCAACTGCTTTTTTCATCGCTTCGATACCAGCATCAGCGTTTGCAGCACGCTTGCGTCCTTCAAATTTAAAAGGCCGGGTTACAACACCAATAGTTAATGCACCAACCTCCCTGGCAATGCGTGCGATTGCTGGGGCAGCCCCAGTACCTGTGCCGCCGCCCATTCCGGCAGTCACGAACACCATGTCAGCACCCTTCAGTACTTCACGAAGCTGACTTTCGCTCTCCTCTGCTGCCTTTCTGCCCACTTCAGGATTTGCCCCTGCTCCCAGGCCCCTTGTCAAGGTTGCTCCGATTTGCATTGTTACTTCTGCCTTTGATTGATTCAGAGCTTGTCCATCTGTATTAACAGCAATAAACTCTACTCCCTCTACTCCATGTTCAATCATTCGGTTAACAGCATTGTTACCCCCGCCGCCGACTCCGATGACTTTTATCGTAGCGTATTGGTCTATATTTGTATCAAACTCCAGCATTGCGGCTCCTCCTTTTCCTGAATTAAATTACTTCAATCTTTTAGCTCTGTTACTTTTACCTGTTGAATTCCGCTCAGGTGCTCAACGAACCGCAGGCAATCCGGGAGCAGAAATCAACAAATTTTTAGAATCAACGATGACCTTTAACACAGCCAATCTTTAAAAAAGAGAGTAACCTAAATAGGTCTACTCTCTTCTATTGTAAATGCGTATATTAAAGAATTCGAATGTTTTGTCTAATTTTTGAGCAGATTTTTATAAAAAATACGGTGGTAAATTGTGCCAATCGCGAAAAAACACCTCCCAGCCGAAACCAGGAGGTGTTGATGAAATCTTTTAGAACTTTCTTTCGGAAACTTCGATACGATTGATCGCACGGCGCAGAGCGAGCTCTGCACGCCGGAAGTCGATGTCTTCACGCTTTTGCTCATTTAAGCGCTTTTCTGCACGCTCTTTCGCACGTACAGCACGTTCTACATCGATTTCATCTGCTTGCTCAGCAGATTGCGCCAAGATCGTTACCTGCTCCGGACGAACTTCTAAAAGCCCGCCGCTAACTGCAACGAAATCTGTATTTCCGCCGTTTTTTAAACGAACGGCTCCAATTTGTAACGGTGCAACCATTGGAATGTGTCCAGGTAAAATTCCAAGCTCACCGCTTTGAGCTTTCGTACTTACCATTTCCACATCTGATTCATACACCGGGCCATCGGGAGTAACAACACTGACTTTAATCGTCTTCATTTTTTACCCTCCTGGTCCAGAATTAGACCTCTACGCCCATTTTCTTTGCACTCTCGATCACTTCTTCGATTCGGCCGACAAGTCGGAATGCATCTTCTGGCAGGTGGTCGTACTTACCTTCAAGAATTTCTTTAAAGCCTTTAACTGTTTCTTTAACCGGTACGTATGAACCTGGCTGGCCAGTAAACTGCTCAGCAACGTGGAAGTTTTGTGATAAGAAGAACTGGATACGGCGCGCACGTGCAACGACTAGCTTATCTTCATCAGAAAGCTCGTCCATACCAAGGATTGCGATGATATCCTGAAGTTCCCTGTAACGCTGTAATGTTTGCTGTACTTGGCGTGCAACTGAATAGTGCTCTTCACCAACAATTTCCGGTGACAATGCACGGGAAGTGGAAGCTAACGGATCCACCGCTGGATAGATACCCATTTCAGAAAGCTTACGCTCAAGGTTAGTTGTCGCATCCAAGTGAGCGAAAGTTGTAGCCGGAGCCGGGTCCGTATAGTCATCGGCTGGTACATAGATCGCCTGGATGGAAGTAACAGAACCTACGTTAGTAGATGTGATACGCTCCTGTAATTTACCCATTTCTGTAGCAAGTGTCGGCTGGTAACCAACGGCAGAAGGCATACGGCCTAATAGCGCGGAAACCTCAGAACCTGCTTGTGTGAAACGGAAGATGTTATCCATGAAGAAAAGAACGTCCTGTCCTTGGTCATCACGGAAGAATTCTGCCATTGTCAAACCAGTCAGGGCAACACGCATACGTGCTCCTGGCGGCTCGTTCATCTGACCGAATACCATGGCTGTTTTCTTGATAACGCCTGAATCAGTCATTTCATGATAAAGGTCATTACCTTCACGAGTACGCTCACCTACACCGGCGAATACGGAAATACCTCCGTGCTCCTGAGCGATGTTATTGATAAGCTCCTGGATTAATACGGTTTTACCTACACCGGCACCGCCGAATAGACCGATCTTACCACCTTTGATATATGGAGCAAGAAGGTCTACTACCTTAATTCCAGTTTCAAGAATTTCTACTTCAGTAGAAAGCTGCTCAAAATTAGGAGCCTCTCTGTGGATGGAATCACGACGTGCATCTGCAGGAATTGCAGGATCTAAGTCGATTGATTCACCAAGCACGTTGAATACGCGGCCAAGTGTTACATCACCTACTGGTACAGAGATCGGTGCACCAGTGTCAACAACTTCACTTCCGCGCTGTAAGCCGTCAGTAGAAGACATTGCAATGGTACGAACTGTATCATCACCTAAATGAAGGGCAACTTCAAGGGTTAAGTTGATGTCAACTTCAGATTCATTACGCGCTGAGTTTGAGATTGTCAATGCATTATAGATCTCAGGAAGCTGACCGCTTTCGAACTTTACGTCAACAACCGGACCCATAACTTGAAGAACGCGTCCTTTGTTCATCTTTTTCCCTCCTCTTTCATTTCAATAGAGGTAACGCCGGAGGAATCCGGCTAAATATCTCTATTTCACTACATACAATCATCCCTTGGCGCTTGCTGGCCTGGACTAAATATTACTCTAACGCGGCTGCTCCGCCGACGATTTCGGTAATTTCTTGCGTGATCGCTGCCTGACGGGCACGGTTGTAGCTCAAGCTTAGTGAATTGATAAGCTCTGAAGCATTGTCCGTTGCGTTCTGCATCGCCGTCATCCTTGCAGCATGCTCACTTGCCTTACTGTCTAAAAGCGCTCCGTAGATTAAGCTTTCAGCATATTGAGGCAGCAATACTTTTAAAATTTCTTCAGCCGATGGCTCGAACTCATATGATGTAAGCTTTTTAGAGCTGGAGATATCCGTAAGCGGGAGTACCTTCTTCTCTGTTACATCCTGTTGAATCGCGCTGACATAATGGCTGTAGTACATATATAATTCATCAAATGTTTCATCAGCGAACATGCCAACAGTCTTGCTGGCAATATCCTTGATTTCAGCGAATGCAGGCTGGTCTGCAACGGCAACGATATCCAGAATAACGTTCATATTGCGCTTTCTGAAAAAGTCACGCCCAACACGTCCGATAGCAATAATTGCATACTCATCCGGTGATTTATGGCGTTTTTGAATCGTCTGGTATACACTGCGCAGCACGTTACTGTTGTAAGCTCCGGCAAGTCCGCGGTCAGACGTGATCACGAGGTATCCAGTCTTCTTGACAGGGCGGCTAGTCAGCATTGGATGTGATACATCCTTGCTTCCCGAAGCGACAGATGCAGTAACTTCCTGGATTTTTTCCATATAAGGGACAAATGACTTAGCATTCATTTCAGCCTTATTCATTTTTGCAGCCGATACCATCTGCATCGCTTTTGTAATTTGACTCGTTTTCTTCGTAGAAGTAATACGATTTTTTATATCGCGTAATGATGCCACAGGTTCTCACCACCCTTATACAAGTTTGTCAGAACCGAACTAAGATGCCATGGTGGGATTAATTATCCCACCTAAAAGGCAATCTTCATTATTCGGATACTGCGAATGTTTTCTTAAAGTCGTTAATCGCAGATGCCATATCGTCATCAGAAGGAAGTTCTTTTGTTTTCACGATATGGTCTAACAAATCTTTGCGGTTATGGTCTAACCATGAAAGGAATTCAGATTCGAAACGACGAATATCCTGTACAGGAATGTCATCTAAGAAGCCGCGAGTAAGAGCGTAAAGGATTGCAACCTGCTTCTCAACTTTTAACGGCTTGTTAAGATCCTGCTTTAGAACCTCTACTGTACGGGCACCACGGTTAAGTTTAGCCTGTGTTGCTTTATCAAGGTCAGAACCGAACTGGGCAAATGATTCTAGTTCACGGTAAGAAGCAAGGTCAAGACGCAGAGTACCTGCAACCTTTTTCATAGCTTTGATCTGTGCAGATCCACCTACACGTGATACAGAAAGACCTGCGTTGATCGCCGGACGTACACCGGAGAAGAATAGGTCAGACTGCAAGAAGATTTGTCCGTCAGTGATTGAGATAACATTTGTTGGAATGTAAGCAGAAACGTCGCCTGCTTGTGTTTCAATAAATGGAAGCGCAGTGATTGAACCTGCACCTTTCGCATCGCTCAACTTTGCAGCACGCTCAAGTAAACGGCTGTGCAAGTAGAATACGTCCCCTGGATATGCTTCACGGCCTGGAGGACGGCGCAATAGCAATGAAAGTTCACGGTAAGCTGCCGCTTGCTTTGTTAAGTCATCATACACAACAAGAACGTGCTTGCCGTTGTACATGAACTCTTCAGCCATTGATACACCAGCATAAGGAGCCAGGTATAATAATGGAGCCGGCTGAGATGCTGATGCTGTTACAACGATTGTGTAATCTAATGCACCTTGCTTACGCAAAGTTTCTACTGCATTACGAACTGTAGATTCTTTCTGCCCGATTGCAACATAGATACATACCATATTCTGATCCTTCTGATTAAGGATTGTATCAATTGCAACGGATGTTTTACCTGTTTGACGGTCCCCGATAATTAACTCACGCTGACCGCGTCCGATTGGAACAAGAGCGTCGATCGCTTTGATACCTGTTTGAAGCGGCTCGTGTACGGATTTACGATCCATTACACCTGGTGCCGGGCTTTCAATTGGACGAGTCTTTGTTGTGTTAATTGGTCCCATGCCATCTACTGGCTGTCCTAGAGGATTTACTACACGCCCGATTAGCTCTTCACCAACCGGTACCTCCATGATGCGGCCCGTGCGGCGTACTTCGTCGCCTTCGCGGATTTCTGTAAATGGTCCTAAAATGATAATACCGACGTTATTTTCTTCAAGGTTTTGTGCCATACCCATAACGCCGTTTGAAAATTCAACAAGTTCTCCAGCCATGACATTGTCGAGGCCATGAGCACGAGCGATACCGTCACCAACAGAGATAACCGTACCTACATCACTCACTTGAATTTCCGACTGATAGTTTTCGATTTGCTTTTTTATCAGCGCACTGATTTCTTCAGCATTGATGCTCATGAGTTTCACCCCTATCTACGAATCTTAGCCTAACAATTGACGTTCAAGACGCTCTAGCTTCCCTCGCAAGCTGCCGTCGAAAATCCGGTTTCCGATCCGAAGCTTGATGCCGCCGAGCAAGTTAGTATCAACTATATTGTCAATACGAAGTGACTTTTTCCCAACCTTAGCCGCAAATGACTCGGATAAAGCATCCTTTTCCGCTTCAGTTAAAGGGCGAACCGTATAAACTTTTGCATCCGCAATTCCTTTTTTGTCATTTGCAAGACTTATAAAATGATCCGCCACATCGGAAATATGGTCTTCGCGATGGCGCTCAATTAATATCATTAACGTATTTAGTACATATGTGTTCACAGATGCAAATGCACCTTTTAAAATCTCTTTTTTCTTCTCAATTGGAAGCTTTGGAGATTTTAAAACTGCTTTTAAATCTGAGTTATGGTTTACTACTTCTTTCACTGCACGAAGCTCTTCTTCCATTTGGTCAAGAAGCTGGTGTTCATTCGCAAGCTGGAAAAGAGCCAACGCGTAGCGCTTTGCTACCGTGGAGTTGCTCATCGCTTTTCTCCCGCCTCTTGAATGTATTCATTGATCAGCTTTTCTTGATCAGCTGCACTTAATTCCTTCTCAATTACTTTAGAAGCAATTAGGACAGACAATGAAGCGACCTGCTCGCGAATAGCGGCAACCGCTTGTTCTTTCTGCTGCTCAATTTCAAGCTTAGCAGATTCCTTAATGCGATCTGCCTCCGTGCGGGCAGCCGCAATGATCTCTTCACGCTGCACATCGCCTTGTTTCTTCGCATTTTCGATAAGGCCTTGTGCTTCTGTACGAGCTTCTTTTAAAAGAGTTCTTTGCTCTTCCAAAAGTTTCTTTGCTTCTGCACGGCTTTGCTCAGCCGCTTCTATTTCGCCTGCAATGTGCTCTTCACGCTGCTGCATAATGCCCATTAATGGACCCCACGCGAATTTTTTCAGCAATGCCAACAAAATGATGAACATGACCAGCTGGTACAAAATGTCCCCGCCGTTAAAACCGCCGCCTGCAGCACCTAAAACTAGACTGTTTGTTAACACCCTCGATTCACTCCCTTCAAGAGTCGTTCACTATAAGAAAAGCGCAAGCGCCTTCGAAACAAACAAAAACCGCTTGTTCCTGCGAAGCATGTTCAAGGAAGCTTTCCTTGATGCTCACCCCCGACAAGCACCCTCGAGGGGGTAGGCGCTGTAGCTAGACAATTCTCTAATTTGAATCATTATTATAGAAATTGTTTTTATTTAACATAAAGGAATGGCGAAGGTTCATGGAATGATCTTCGCCATTTTGAACGATTTGTACAGTATGAATTAACCGCCGATAACCATGAACGCGATAACTACGCCAATGATCGGAACAGCCTCTACTAACGCAACCCCGATGAACATTGTAGTTTGAAGCATACCGCGAGCTTCTGGCTGGCGAGCCATACCTTCTACTGTTTTAGAAACGATAAGACCGTTACCGATACCGGCACCTAGTGCTGCTAAACCGATTGCAATTGCTGCTGCTAAAAGACCCATTATTGAGTTCCTCCTTAAATTGTATAAAAATTTATTTGTTTAAAAGGTTTTGTCCATAAATGAACAGGTATATATTAATGGTCATGACTCACTTTGTGTGCCATATAAACCATTGTTAACATACAGAAAATGAATGCCTGGATAGATCCGACAAAGATTGAGAATCCTTGCCATACGATTGTCGGCAGGATCGCTGCAAACATACCGCCTGTTGATGATGCAAGTCCTCCGACAAGCAATGTCAGCAGGATTTCACCTGCGTAGATATTACCGTATAGACGAAGACCAAGTGTCAGAGTATTTGCAAACTCTTCAATGATTTTCAATGGGAACAAGAAAGGCATTGGCCTGAAGAATTCCCGGCCGTATTCTCCAACTCCCTTAAGCTTCACGCCATAGTAATGCGATAGCCCCACAACCATAGCCGCTAAAGTTAAGGTGATAACAGGATCGGCTGTTGGCGATTTCCACCATAAAGTGTGATCATAAGTGACCGCAAACGGAAGACCGAGCATGTTTGATACAAAAATATACATGATCAGGGTTAATCCAAGGATATGGAACCTTCCGCCTGTTTTCCAGTCCATCGTACTGTTAATGATATTCTTAACAAAGTCCATGACCCATTCGAAGAAGTTTTGCATTCCCGTTGGTTTCATGGCAAGTCGACGGGTGGAAAGCAAAGCAATAATGAAAACAATAGCACTTGCCACTGTAATCATAAGAACGTTAGATAAGTTAAAATTCAATCCTAAAAAATCCACTATAGGAGCTTCATGATGCAATAGTGTTCACCTCTCTTCCCGCTATTTACGTAAATGAAAAGATTGAAGAAAATAATCTATCATAATGACAATATAGGATGTCATTAATCCAAATACAACACTGAAAAGATGCAGGTTTTCAGGATATTCCAGAGCAATCATGACAGCAAGCACTGCCGTAGCCATTCTGGATACCGTCCCAAGTGAACGCACCTTCTCGCCTCTCTCGACTGCCTCACCAAACTGCAGCGTCTTTCTTGAAATCAGCCACAGATTGAACAGACTAAGGCTTGTACCAAGGATCAAACCCAGGAATATAGATTGATAAGGTGTAAAACCCCAGCCGAGAACGTATACAGACAACAACAAGAATATGTATTTTCGCTGTCTTTGATAAATTGCTTTGATTTCCGGCATGATGTTTATTCTCCTGTGAAGAAATGTTGGATTAAGCGAAGCATGGCGTAAATCCCGGCGCCCAGTCCAATGAACAAGCCGATTAATAGGAATATCGGCTCCGTTTCTGCCTTGCTGTCAAGCCATCTTCCTGCGAAAATGCCAATGAGAGTGGAACCTGCTAATTGAGAAAGAATGGCGGACATTAAGGCCATCGCCTTAAATGGTTTGCGGTCTTTTTGACGCATAAAAACGCATCCTCTCTTAAGAGAATGGTAAGTGGGTTTTGAGGCCATAATTAATCACATTAACATCATGCAGAAGTGGGAAATATGTCTGCACAAATATTTTGAAAACCCTATCATCTTTTACCCTTTGTAAGCATACAATAGGGCATTGTCAATGTCAATGCGTTTGGAGTGAAAAAGTTCACAAACAAAAAGGTAAAAATATGGTATGTTCACAGATTTATCACAATTAATTTTTTCCATTCTATTGAAAAAGGAGCGAGTTTCTGCATCGCCCCTAAAAACCCTTTGTTAACGCCATTTTCATTCATTTTCTGATCTCTTTTTATTTCCCGAAAGTTCCGGTTCTCCAAGCTCCCCATCAGGCTTTACAAAGAGATATGTCTCTATCCAGTCCTCTTTGCCTGCTTTTTTAGCAAATACTTTTGCCAAATACAGCCCCGGTCCCGGAAGCTTGTCCGCAGGAATCTCCTGCTGAATCTGCCCCTTGCCTACATTCCTTTTCCAGTCCAAAAATCCCATGAAACGGAGGCTTTCCGAATTAAACATGGCAATTCCAAATTCCTCTGCGCCGCCTGGCAAATAAACTTCATATCGATACGTATTCTCTTTATCTCCCTTGCCAAGGCCAAATCCCATTACTCTCGGGTAATTGGGTTCCTCGAGCACATAGAGGAACGGGATCCTTATTTTTTCTGTTCCTGCTGAAAGCAGCACGTTCCCATCATGGATCTTCTTCTTTAAAAGAGTTGGATCTGCCGACATCTTAATTTCAACTTTCTTCTTTTCTCCCGGCTTTAATTGAAAAGACATTGGCATTTCCCAATTGATGCCCTGCTCCTTATGCGGAACAGAAAAAGTATAGGACTTCTTCTTTTCGCCAACGTTTTCAACTGTTACATAACTGCTGTGATCATGCAGTCTATCGGCTATCTGGAATTTCCCAAATTGCAGAGAAGCCGGATGGACAATCGTTTCAGTTTTCAGGGCTTTTTCGAGTTGAATCCTGCCCGCTCCCTGCTCATACGTTCTATATAGGTTTCCCTCATTATTAATAAGTGGCTTTGCCGTATTCATTAGTGCTGCCTTAATTTTATCCGGCCCCCAATCAGGATGGGCCTGTTTAATGATGGCACATGCTCCCGCGACATGCGGAGCTGCCATGCTTGTCCCCTGCAGCGCAAGATATCCGCCAGGTATTGTACTATTAATGGCCACTCCTGGCGCTACTACATCCGGCTTAATTTCCCATGTAGAAGTTACAGGTCCGCGCGAACTAAAGTCCGCCAAGATATCCTTTTCTTCTATTATATAAGTACGGGCAAAGAGACTGCCTTTTTTAGCAAGGCTCCTTAGCTCTTCCCCTTCTTCCTTGGATAGAGCTGCAACCGGAATCGGTACCCCGCTGTCCAAGTTGCCAAAGAACCTTCCTTTTGTGTTATTAAAAATAATAACTCCTGCCGCACCAGCTTCCAAGGCATTGACCGCTTTATCGGTAAATGTCAGTACTCCTCTTTCTACTAACACAATTTTGCCCTCAGCATCCTTTAATTCTTCCTTACGCCCCATCCCGCCATCCACAATTTCATAGGACCTGTCAAACGCCCAATCCTTTGATCCCTGAAGGAGGTCGAGCCGGATTTTCTGTCCGCCAATGTTGAGGAATGGCACCTTCATGGTTGGGGTTGATGCGCCTACCGAAATGGCCTTCGATGCTGTACCCGGAGATCCGACAGTCCATATATTCGGTCCGGAGTTGCCGGAAGAGGTGACTGCTGTAATCCCCTTTTCTACTGCCTTATTAAGGGCAAGACTAATGGGAAGGTCAGGTCCGTTTACGTTGTTCCCTAAGGAAAGATTCAATACGTCTACCTTATCCTTTATCGCCTGGTCAATGGCTGCAATTACCTGTTCTGTTGTCCCGCTGCCGCCTGGCCCAAGAGCACGATACGCAATAATGGTCGCTTCTGGCGCTACTCCCTGAACCCTTCCGTTTGCAGCGATAATGCCAGCCACATGGGTGCCGTGCAGTGTGCCCTGGCCCCATGAGGCTTTTGTTTCCATCGGATCTTTATCATTATCAACTAAATCCCGGCCACCGCCGTAGCTTCTTCTCAGGTCAGGATGATTATAATCTATGCCAGTATCTATCACGCCTACCTTAATGCCCTTCCCTGTAAGGCGCTGATTTTTTTTGTCATAATAGCCTCTTGCATCAATTCCGCCAATCAGTTTGATATTATCACCGGAATGAACATAATAGGTGTTAATTGGGGAAACAGCGGAAACTCCTTCTTTTTTCAGCAGACTGTTCAGAGCGGATTGCTTCCCTTTAACTGAAAAACCGTTCAGCGCATGTTTGTAAATATACCTGATTTCCAGGTCTGGGTTTTTCTCAGCCAGCCTTTTTATTTTCTCTTTCCCCTCTTCCTCGCTCAAGACAACAATAGCTACCTTTTCAATATCAGGCGACTCTTGCGGAATGGGCGGGTGTGAAAGTGTGCGTCCTGAGACAGGCGTTTGGCCAAATACAGTTATCAAAATCGCAAAAATCGCCAATAATTTTTTCATAAAAAAACCCCACCCTCTTTTTGTTTTTAGGGTGGGCTGAATATAGAATGAGTATGCGTGTTTGTTTGCTTATTAAAAATTGCCGTTTTCTCATTCATTAAAAAACAACAAATTTGTTTTGAATATGCCAGGAATTCTTTATGTCAACTAGCAGTTGCGGGCATTGCAACTACAGCTATCTTTACTTTTCGCATCGAATTTAACAATATTGAATTAGAGATTACAGAAAGGTGATAGATGAAATGATATTTGGCGAGAAATTAAGAAATGAGAGAAAGAATAAAGGCTGGTCACAAGAAGAGCTGGCAGAAAAGCTTTTTGTAAGCCGGCAGTCAGTTTCAAAATGGGAAAATGGCCAGAATTACCCTAGCATTGAAATCATCATCAAAGTTAGTGATCTCTTTGGTTTAACAATTGATGAATTGTTAAGGAGTGATGAGGAGTTGAAAGAAAAGGTAATCCAGGATAGTAAGCAACTAGCATATCCGAAATTAAAATTTTTATTTGATGTTTTGTTTTTATTAGGTATTGTTCTCTTGATAATCAAAATAGGCATTCTAATTATTAATAAATGGACTCCTTTTGATTTTACATTGTTTGGCGGATCTTTTTTATGGAATTTTGGATCTTTAATTTTAATGATCGGAGCAGGGATTGGTTCCAGTATTGTTAAGGATAAATTTAAAGAAGACTGACAGATGCAAGAAGCAATAAAGAGGAAAACTCGCCAAATTGCGGCGAGTTTTTTTGATTTTTATTATTCATCACGTCTTTTCCTATGTTTTAAAATAACTGGTTCGGCTCAAGCTTCCCTTTTTGAATAAGCCGATCTCGCTTTTTATCTCTCCACATATCCGTTATCGTTGCGGAAATTAATAATAATGTGAGGATAACGCCTTTGCCTTCTGCCAGCTTAAATACCATGGCAATAAGCCCCTCTGATATTAAGGTTCCTATTAATGATCCAAGCAACAAGACGATCCAGAGGATTAAAACCGCCTCTAAAACAGCCAATGCTCTCATTATTCAACCTCCCGTTAGAAAAGTGAAGGCGCCCTTGACCATCGATGAAGAGCTATACCAATTCGATGTTGACCTTATAATACTCGGAAACACGCATGTACTATGCGCCTCACCTTACTTGCATATCCCGTGCACCGTCGCAGACGAGGTTAGGAAAGCATGCCGAGTCGACAGGGCGCCGCAGCTAAACAAATTAGTATATAAATCACTATGCCAATACCCCGTTAGCTTTAGACAAAAACGTATATTTAAAAAAACAAACTTTTCTTTACTTTCCAAATAGTTTTTGCCAGATGCTTTTGGTCTTTTCAGCTTCCACGGCAATTGCTACTTCTTCCACTGATTTCTGCGTTGCCATGAGCTTTTCATAGAGGGAAGTGACTTTTTCACTTTCTTTTTCATGGCCCTGTTCCTGGGCTCTTCTTAACTCTTCTATCGTCTGTTTAAGCTCTTGAACTTCGTGAATCAGCTGTTTGTTTTGCTCTCTGATTTTATTTTGTGAAAGGCGTGATTGTTCATTTTGCTGTACTAAAAAACTGACAAGCTTTTTCATATCGGTAAGCTCATGATTAACATTCATTAGCGATGTGCTTGTGCTCTCTTCCTCATTATCCACTGTGATAATGACTGGGATTCCGGCTTCCTCGAGTTTTGCTGTAACCTCTTCCTTCTTTAATCCGTCTGAGTATAATTTTCTGATGAACTTTAGTTTTTCTACTTCTGAAGCCTGTACTTTATAGCGATTATGTTCTTTCTTGAAATTTATGTATTCTGCATGCTCCTGCAAATAACGTTTCAAACTATTTTCAGGTATGTCCGGAAGCGCTTCCTTGAGCTCCTTCATTGTCAAATACTGATTTGCCAACGTCCTCAGCACCTTTCTTGGTTTCTTGCGGATCACCCAGCAACCGAAGGGCAATACCCATGTTCAACCACCTAACCGCCAACAAAACCACCACGCTTAATTTTGCTGCCGATTTCCACCTATGTGATCACCTGCAATTACCATCATTCACCCATGACACAATAGACCTTAAATCTTTAAACTCCCAAATAACACTGCTATGTCAACATTTCCACTAAAACCAACATCAACCATCCAACCACCAACATACTGACCACTAAAAAATATCTTTGTTTAATTCAAGTCCTTTTCTTATATACTCTATCATAACTTTTCCAGCTCTGCCGGAAAAGAGTCTTTTAACTTAAAAACGATTAAATTGTTTAAACGATTCCTTTTAGAGCTTCGACCAACTAACCACCAACATATCAACCATTATATTTTCCCTTGTGGTTTCCTCCCCTCCCCTTTTGAATTATTTAGAAAACAGCAAGAAATACTCCATATTTTAATTAATTCGTAATACAAAAAGGCTCTTTTCTCATAAATTGCTGTTTTTACTTATTAATTTTGCCTGTTGATTAACAATAGCTAGCCCTGAAAAAGCAACAACCTTTACGAAAACAGAGTACAAAAAAATACACTCATTAAAAAGCTCTGAGTGTAGAAACTTTTTAATGAGTGTAAATTTTTTAAAGACTTTTGTTTATATTTTTACTTTGTACCAAACAAGCGGTCTCCTGCATCACCAAGTCCAGGTACAATATAGCCTTTTTCGTTCAATTTTTCGTCTAATGCTGCAATATAGATGTCAACGTCAGGATGCGCTTCCTTTACTGCTTCTACCCCTTCTGGAGCTGCAATCAAGCACATGAATTTAATGTTTTTGCCGCCGCGCTTTTTAAGGGAGTGAATGGCTTCCACTGCTGAACCGCCAGTAGCAAGCATTGGGTCCACTACGATGAAGTCCCTTTCTTCCACGTCGCTTGGAAGCTTTACATAGTATTCAACCGGCTGCAATGTTTCAGGGTCACGGTACAAGCCGATATGTCCTACTTTCGCAGCTGGGATCAGCTTCAGGATGCCGTCAACCATTCCAATTCCGGCACGCAGGATTGGGATAATTCCTATTTTTTTTCCTGCTAAAACATTGGATTTCATTGTACTAACAGGTGTTTCTATTTCAATTTCCTCCAAAGGCATATCACGAGTAATTTCAAATGCCATCAGAGTTGCCACTTCATCTACAAGCTCGCGGAATTCTTTTGTTCCCGTACTTTTTTCACGAATGTATGTAAGCTTATGCTGAATTAATGGATGGTCAAAAACGTAAACCTTTGCCATGGGTATCTCTCCTTTTTAATATGCAGAATTAGTCGAACCACACTTCGTCTAATTTTACAGAAAAACAATTCCATCGGCAACTATGATTCGCTTTTGTAAAGGAAAAGTCATTTTTATTGGCTGTATTCAAATAAGATAATTGTTTTAGTATATAAATGATACCCGTTGATTTCCGCTGAAGGCACTTGCTTTCCGCGGGGAGGAATGAGACTCCTCGGCTTCGCCTGTGGGGTCTCTTACTCCCTCTCCTCTGAGCAGGAGTCAAGTGCACTCCGCTCCAATCTACTCAGTAGTATACACTTAATTTGAAATTAAAAAGCCTTTTAATCAGTTTCCTATTATCCTTTGTCTGCATGGAAAAGCCGGCCCTTATTTGAGACCGGCTGATGGATTAATATTCAGGATATAAAGTGAAGCTGCCTGTTAAGGCTTCCACACGCTGGGCTGCTTCTTGAAGCTTCCCTTCATCTTCATGATTTTTTAATGTATAAGCAATGATGGATGCGATTTCTTCCATCTCCTTCTCACCGAAGCCGCGGGATGTAACGGCCGCAGTACCGATGCGGATGCCGCTTGTTACGAATGGGCTTTCTGGATCGAAAGGAATTGTATTTTTGTTGACCGTAATGCCGACCTCATCAAGCACCTTTTCCGCAACCTTGCCTGTTAAGCCAAGGGAACGAAGGTCAACTAATAACAAGTGGTTGTCTGTGCCGCCGGAAACAAGGTCAATTCCTTCAGCCTGCAATGCTTCAGCCAGCTTCTTGGCATTGGAAATGATATTTCCTGCATATGTTTTGAAATCTTCCTGAAGCGCTTCGCCAAAAGCAACAGCTTTTGCAGCAATGACATGCATTAATGGACCGCCCTGGATACCAGGGAAAATGGACTTATCAATTTTCTTTGCATACTCTTCTTTACAAAGAATCATGCCGCCGCGCGGTCCGCGCAATGTTTTATGGGTAGTGGTTGTAACAAAGTCCGCAAACGGAACCGGATTCTGATGAAGCCCCGCAGCCACTAGGCCTGCAATGTGAGCCATATCAACCATCAGCATGGCGCCAACTTCATCCGCAATTTCACGGAATCGCTTGAAATCAATTTCGCGCGGATAAGCACTTGCACCCGCTACAATTAATTTCGGCTTATACTGGCGGGCTTTTTCAAGCACATCATCATAGTTGATGCGATGTGTTTCCTGATCCACACCATACTCAACGAAATTATACTGTACACCGCTGAAGTTAACAGGGCTCCCGTGTGTCAAATGCCCGCCATGTGAAAGATTCATGCCAAGCACGGTGTCACCTTGCTCTAATACAGTGAAATAAACTGCCATGTTCGCCTGAGCACCTGAATGAGGCTGCACGTTCACATGCTCAGCTCCGAAAATTTGCTTCGCACGGTCACGGGCCAAATCTTCCACTACATCCACATGCTCACATCCGCCATAATAGCGGCGGCCTGGATAGCCCTCAGCATATTTATTCGTTAAAACGGAACCTTGTGCTTCCATAACCGCTTCACTGACAAAGTTTTCTGAAGCGATTAATTCAATCTTTGATCTCTGGCGGTCCAACTCTTCTTGGATTGACTTGAAAACTTGCTCGTCCTGCTGTGCTAAATGCTTCATAAGAATCCTCCCTTTTCCTCAACACACTTTTTTAATAGGTAAGAAGTTTAGCCTTCTGGATTTGGACTGTTGTCCAGCTCCAGCGCAAATCCAAAACCGCTTACGCTTTACTATGTATCGTTCTTTTGTGAAAATTCTTTTTCATTTTAGCATGTTTTCTAAAAAAGTGACAGATACCTACAGCAGTTCGCTAAATTCGCAGCGGCATCTGTCACAATTTGTTATTTCCAGTTCCAGTAATCCAATTCACCGAGATAAGGACCGCGGATTTGCTCTTCTTCTTTAAGCTTTAGAAGTTCCTTGACCGGGCCAGTTACGACAGCACCGTATACGCTAAAGCCATTTTCTTTTAAATATTTATGGCGTTCTTCAAGGTGATCGAGTCCCAGGAAATTTTCATAATAGCTTTGTGATTCATTTTTTAACAGGTTTTCCATCTGCTTGAGCATAAGCTCTTTATTTTCATCCATATATTCCTCTGTCAGTGCCAATTTTGACTCTGACATATAATCATCGCCTGTCTCTCTGGCACCTGTAAGTCCATATATTGACGTTAGTTCTATGGAGTCTCCGCTGCTTCCATAGCCGGTCTGGAATTCCTTCAATTCCCCAGTATATAATGGCATCCAAAGAACTTCCAGGTCGTACGGCTTTAATAGTTCAAGCAGGTCTTCCGGCTTCATAAATGATTTTGTAGAAAACGCCAGCTCTGCCACAGTCCCTTCATGGATTTTGGACAATGAGGACCAAGTATTTTGATTCCCATTGCCTGAAAGTTTTCTCCCGCTATTCGGGTTTTCAGGCAGGGAAAAACGATAGATGCTTTCTTTATTCGGCTCAAACCTCTGAATATTTAAGGTTGAGTAGGTATTGAACAGCCTTTTCTCAAGCTGTACTTCACCAACGGCCTGATATTCCCGTCCTACTTTCCGTGTTATCGGGTATGAGATCTTCTGTGTCAAAAATGGAGTTACTTCTTTTTTTGTAAAACCGCCAAAATCATCATGCAGGTTTGGCTGTTTCCAATCAAGTGCGAGCTTGCTGTAGAATGCATGCTTTTTCTCGCTATGAGCAGCATCAGATAAGATATTTACAGCCATCATATAGACCCAGAAAAGCAGCAGGCAGGCAGCCAGAACTCTTAAGACTCTCAATGTTAACGTAAAGCGGTACTTGGACATGATTTTCTTTTCGCGGTCTTTGTTCCAATCAGTCATGTTTCTCCCTCCATTGCTCATCGGCCAGCTGAGCCAGCTTCTTCCGTGCACGATGCAGTTTCACCTTCACCTGATTTTCTGATAAATCCAGCGCCTCTTCTATTTCGTTATAACTAAATGACTCATATTCTCTTAAATATAATATGGATCGGTATTGCTCCGGCAAGCAGCCCAGCAGATCCTCAACATTTTCCTTCGTCTCTTTCTGTAACGCAGCATCCTCCGGCAATCCGTAAGGACTCGTCATTTCATCCCTGGAAAATAGATAGTCGGCAAATGGAATCTTTTTTCTTCTCTGCCGCTTGCGCCATTCATCCAAATAGGCGTTCCTGGCCACTTTAAAGAGCCAGGCCCTCACATCCTCCTGCTGATAAAAGGAGAGAGAAACTGTTGCCCTGACAAACGTCTCCTGCGTTAAATCCTCAGCCGTTTCCTTGGAACCGGACATCTTATATAAATAGTAATAAAGCGGCCTGGCATAATGCCGGTATAAATCATCCAGCCTTTCCCGCCGGTTCTCCTTCAACAGTCTCCCTCCCCTTTTCTTTCCGAACTTGCATATATAAAACGTAAATACCTGATAAATGTTACACCCTTTTTACAAAAAAGCACCAGATGCCTGTTCCAATTTGGCCAACTGGTATAGGTGCCTGTAAACACCAATAAAAAAAGCCCTTCATATGAAGGACCATTTAACATGATTCATTTTCCGGCTTTCGTTCGTAGATGGCTCTCTCGCCACCAATTAGTTTTGGCCTTGTTTTGGCCATTGTGACGTGGGCGTTGCCGACCGATTTTTGTGAAGTCCGGATCGGAACAGCTACATGCTTGAGGTGCATGCCGATTAGCGTGTCTCCGATATCAATTCCGGCATCCGCCTTGATAAATTCCACCATAACAGGGTTACGGAAGTGCTCAAATGCATAGGCTGCCATCGCACCGCCGGCCGTGCGGCGGGGGATGACGGTTACTTCATCCAGATTCCTCGCTTCAGCTGTTTCCATCTCGACTACCAGTGCGCGGTTCAAATGTTCACAGCATTGAAAAGCAAGGGCAACACCGGTATTTTTACGGAGCTTGTCCAGCCGTGCAAAAATCATTTCAGCCACCTGCTCGGTGCCGGCTGTACCAATCCGCTTGCCGGCCACTTCACTCGTGCTGCAGCCCACCACAAGAATCTGGCGTTCATTTAAAGGAACCTGTTTGCTAAATTCATTAATGATTGTATCCAGCTCGGTTTTCCACTGTTCAATCAAAAAGCTCACCCTTTCGGAAGCCTGATTTATCGTAACGCTTATTTCGTTTCGTATGCCGTAATTTTTCCTACACGATTTGCATGGCGGCCGCCTTCAAATTCTGTTGAAAGCCATACCTTAGCTATTTCACGGGCCAATCCGGGGCCGATCACTCGTTCACCCATTGCCAGAATATTGCTGTCATTATGCTCACGTGTTGCCTTGGCACTGAAAACATCATGCACAAGAGCACAGCGGATTCCCCTTACTTTATTGGCAGAAATGCTCATGCCGATGCCAGTTCCGCAAATGAGGATGCCTTTATCAAATTCGCCTTTGGCTACTTTTTCAGCTACCGGCAGTGCGTAGTCCGGATAATCCACAGACGTTTCACATTCACAGCCGAAGTCTTCATATTCAATACCCATTTCATCCATCAGGCTTTTGATCTCTTCACGGAGATTAAGTCCGCCATGGTCTGATGCAATTGCAATTTTCATCTGAAACCCTCCTGTTTGAAAAGCGCGCTTAATATTCAAATCCTTTTCTTATTTTGACATAAAAGCCGAAAATTATAAAGAAAGGGAGCCTCTCTTCGGAAGCCCCTTTTTCCTATAAATCAAACTTTAAATTTTGTGATGGTGCCGTTTAATTTTTCTGCTTGCTCGTTCAGCTCCATTGCCAGTTTTTCCACATTGCCGATAACAGCCGTTTGCTGCTGCGTTGCTGCGGCAACCTCCTGGGCACCTGCGGACGTTTCTTCTGCTATCGCCGCAACCTCCTGTGACTGGGTTGAAGTATGCAGGATTCCCTGCATCTGGCTGTCAACCAGACCCGCTATAGCAGAAACTGCAGACGCCATTTCATTAACCGTTTTTGCCATCTCTTCAATTACTTTGTTTGTTTGCGTTCCTTTTTTCACTTCATTATTTGCCGTTTCCACCTGAAGTGAAATTTGCTTCACGACATTGCGGACTTCTTCCTGAATGTTTTTAATCAGCTCCGAGATTCCCTGAACCGCCCGCGCGCTTTCGTCTGCCAGCTTCCGCACTTCTTCCGCAACCACAGCAAACCCTCTTCCATGGTCACCGGCACGGGCAGCTTCTATTGAGGCATTTAAAGCAAGGAGATTTGTCTGTGCAGCAATATCCCCGACAAGCTGGATAATCTGCTCCACTTTCACCGCATTTTCCTCAAGCCGCTTGACCGTCTGCAGAGATTCCTCATTATCATATGCCAGCTTCTCAATTCCTGAAATAAGTGAATGAATAACCTTTTTCGATTCCATTAAATCCTGAACCATTTCCTCGGAAACTTTTTCAGAAACCCTTGCTTTACCCTGCACCTCTTCAGCAATTCGGCTTACATCCTCCATTGATTCAGCAGTGGACTGGATCGAGACGGCTGAATTGTCTGCTCCCAATGAGATTTCGCTGATTGTCCTAGCAATAGAGTCAGCCTGTTCCGCAGCAATGGAGGATTCTGCCGAGATGGTTTTTACTTTTTCATTTGTCTCTTTAAAATTCTCATCTATTTTTTGAACCATTTCTCTTAAACTCGAAAGCATGTAGTTAAACGCAATGCCAAGCGAGCGGATTTCATCATCTGATTTGGATACCTCTGCATCTTCACGGATATCCCCCTGCGCTGCCATTAAAGCGGTTTTTTCAAGCTTCTGCAAAGGCTTAGTAATAAAACCGGCAGCAAAGAAAGCCAGGATCCCAGACCAGACAACCCCCATACTCAATGTCAAGCTGCTAAAAACAGCTTCTCCAAAAGGCAGCGAATTCTCGATTTCAGGAAATAATACATAAAGAAAAATTGCACTTGTTGTGTATGTAATAATGGCCAGTGAAGTGATAAATAAAACAAGCTTTTTCCTCAAGCCAAATCTATATCCCTTTTTCTCCCCCATTATAGTGCCCCCTAATTAACTTTTCTCTGTTTTTAAGCGGTCCACAATCTGATCAATGGCTTCTATCATATCTGCATAGGTATTTCTATAAATTTCAACTGGCCCCCCGTAAGGGTCGGTAATATCACCTGCTCCTGTCTGGCCAGCAAATTCTTTCAGCGTATACGTTTTGCCTGCAGCTGCAGAAAACATAGCCAGAACCGTATCTTTATGTCCAGCTGTCATAGTTAAAATATAAGTCGCCCAATCCACTAAAGACTCTGTCAGGCCGGATGACTTATGCTCCAGCGAAATCCCCTGTTCTTCTAGCACCTTTATTGTGTTTGCAGAAGCATTGCTCCCTTCAGCTGCAAATACACCAGCAGACTTTACTTCAACACCCGGCAAAGCCTTGCTTCTTAAAATAGCTTCAGCCATCGGGCTTCTGCACGTATTTCCTGTACAAACAAATAACACATTCGTCACAGAGTGGTCCTCCTTATTTATATCGGTTTTAAACCCCAAACCTTTATTAAAATAAACATCCTGCACTTTTCTTACATTATAAGCTAAATTACCCATTTAACCTATAATCCCGGGGCAAAAAAGAAAAAGGGTGCCTTCACCCTTTTCATTTTTCACAAAATATTAACATTTAAACAAGAGCAGGACTGTCTGTACTATATTTCGGGAAGTGACTGATGCCAGGCTATAAAAACAGCAGCTTGACTCCGAAAGCAAGCAGAATAGCACCGCCTAGAGCTTCGCTGTAGAAGCCCATCCATCCCTGTATTTTTCTCCCCGTGAGCAGACCTGCCCATGTTAGGATGGTTGCTCCAATTCCGAAGAAGGTCAGGACTGCTACTGTTTTGGCACCATAAATTCCAAGGCTGAGCCCCACGGAAAAACTATCAAGGCTTACGCTTAAAGCAAATAACAGCAGCCCTAATCCTGCTGGTGTAATTAAACTTTCTTCATCTTCCCTGAAGCTTGACCAAATCATCTGTACACCTAATAAAAGGAGCAATCCTCCGCCAACATAGCCGGCAATGGCTCCAAATGTATTTGAAAGGAATCTGCCTGCAATCATTCCTAATAAGGGCATCCATACATGAAATAGTCCAATTGTGATTCCAATTTTAAAAATCTGCCTAAGGCCTAGTCTGTACATCCCCATGCCCAGGCCCACCGAAAAGGCATCCATCCCCAACGCGAATGCCATTAAGGCTAGTGTCAATATTTCTCCGATCATTGCTGACATTTTTACGCCCCCTTGGACTTGCTATTTCAGCATATGCACGTCCAAATGGTTTTAGAATGACATTCTATTTTGGGCTGGGTAAATTTTTGATGCTTTTTTAGCGGTTTCTATGGCCATTTAAAAAAATATATTCTGCTTTATGTAAGTTTCACTTCTTTTTTGATATCACTTTTTATGCTCGAGGGATCACCTTTCCACTACTATGCGTCACTGTTCACATTTATCGCACAACTTTTCCATTTTATGCACCACTTTTAAACCTTATTGTACAACTTTCCGGTTTTATGCGTTTCTCTCTACTTTTTATGCACAACTTCCCGTTATCATAGGTTTTTCCCGGCACAACGCAAAAAAGCCGTTCTCACACAAACGGCTTTTTCCTATATTTATTTACTGATGACCCGGTGCCCTGCTGCTTTCATCAGCCGGTTCATGATGGCTTGGCCTACACCTTCATTTGGGAACATTTCGCTGAAAATAATATCAGCATCAGTATTATTGAAATGCCTTAACGCTTCATATAATGAGCTTGCAACTGTATCAAGCTGTTCCCGGCGTCCGCATGCGAATATATAATCAGCACGGTAAAACCATTCATTTTCAGCGGTTGTCAAAACGCCAACAGAAAGCCCTTCCTGCTTTTTCTCATCCACTAATCGCTGGATCTCTTCTTTTGGCCCGTCTACTAAATAGAGAGGAGCGTCCGGGGCATAGTGGCGATACTTCATTCCGGGAGATTTCGGAGCTTGGCCTTCATCAGCCAGAGCAGGATCGACACTGACCTTGCCAATTTCTCCTTCAAGCTGCTCCTTCGTAATTCCGCCTGGTCTCAGAATAACGGGTAACTCATCTGTGCAATCCAATACAGTTGATTCTACACCAACTCCTGTAGGGCCTCCGTCCACCAGCCCCGCAATCCGCCCATTCAAGTCTTCCCAAACATGATCAGCTGTTGTGGGACTCGGCCTCCCAGACCGATTAGCACTCGGAGCTGCTATCGGAAGGTTCGTTTTTTCCAGCAGAGAAAGCGCTACAGGATGATCCGGCATTCGGACTGCGACTGTGGATAACCCTGCAGTCGCATAATTCGACAAAACGCCTTCCTTCATATTAAAAATAAGTGTCAGCGGGCCAGGCCAAAATTTATCCATTAAGGCCTTCGCTTTTTTCGGAACTTCCTTCACAAAGGCATCCAGCTGGCTTTTATCTGCAATGTGAATAATCAAAGGATTATCACTTGGACGTCCTTTTGCTTCAAATATTTTCTTGACTGCATCATCGTTTTCAGCATTTCCGCCCAATCCGTATACCGTCTCAGTTGGAAAAGCAACTACTTCATTATTTTTTAAAAGATCGGCAGCCTGTGAAAGTTGTGGGTAACTTTCCTCTTTATCCACATTGTTATCCACCGACCATCTTTGTGTATTCATTGTTATCCACCTTCATAAAAAATGTTTTGTAGCTGTCAAAATTCCTATGTTTTCGACATTTTTTTGAACATTCCTTTGGAAAGTATAGTAGAAGAAGCTGGATAACTCAAGTTTTATCCACAAATTGTGTATAAATAATGCTATTTTGTGTATAACTTTGGCAACATACCCACAATTCACATGGATAATTTCAAAAAGAAAGAGTTATCCACAGTCAGAATGTGTTTAACATGTTCTGATTCAAACAATACTTCTGGCAGCTGTTCTGTTTCCTCCTGCCTGAACCCAAGCAAATGGAAAAATTCCAGAGAATTTCTTTTATTCGAAGCCAAATATAAAGACTTTATATTGCGATCCCTTGCCAGGATTAAAATCTGCTCAAATAGAATAAATAAATCCTTTTCAGATGCGGATGCTGACATGACCAGCGACCTTAACAGACCAACTTCTCCATGGGGCTCAATTCCCAGGGTAGCTTTAATATCCCCCGAATCATTTTCCATAATTAAAAAATATTCAATTGCTTCCTTAATTCCTTCCGTGCTTAAATTCGCTGCTTCCAAAAAAGCTGTAAGCCTATCAGCATCTTCTAATCGTGCACATCGTACTGCGCCTGTTTCCATTTCTTCACCCCATTTTGTTTTTGTTATTCTATGAATATGAAAAAATAGAAAAAGTAGAACAAGAATAATGCTAGATTAGAAAGAATTCATCGTTAAAGCTAAAACAAAAACACGGCAGCTACTGTTAATTCGCTGCCGTGTTTTTGCTAAAATCCTATTGAATTTTTGTAAGAAATACTTAGTCGTTCGAGTTGCCGCCTTTACGCCCGATTTCCTCATAGAAATCGCGGTCATGATTTTCACTGGTTGCTTCTCCGCCTTTGCGTCCAATTTCCTGATAGAATTCCTTATCGTGGCTTTCTGCTGTTGCCTCTCCGCCTTTACGGCCAATCTCCTGATAGAAGTCCTTATCATGGCTTTCTGCTGTCGCTTCGCCGCCTTTTTGTCCTATTTCCTGATAGAAGTCCTTATCATGGTTTTCTGCTGTCGCTTCGCCGCCTTTTGAACCAATTTCCTGATAAAACTCTTTATCATGGCTGCGGCTTGTTGCTTCTCCGCCCATGCGGCCTCTTTCCTCACGAGACATTTTATCGTTGTTATTATTGTTGTTTTTAGCCATTATCTTTCATCTCCTTTTGTTTATGTTTTGTTGTTACATTACTTTAAATATCCGTTTTTAATAGAATCAAACGCATGAAAAGAAGATGTTAAACGCTTGTCTCAATTGTAATTTGTTTTCCAGATTCTAAAATGATTCTAAAAACTAGACTCTGTTTAAGCTTACCGCTGCCTTCCAACGCGCCTTGACGTTCCGCGTCTGCTGGATCTCCCTTTGGGGAAATTACTCCCGCAGGACGCTATCTTCACAGCAAGAAGGATACGCGCTAGCATTTTCGCTGGATTAGCATCTTACGCTCAAATCAATACCGTTCTTTTTAACACAGCAAAAAAATAAAAGCCTTGCGCCAGCAAGACTTTATCCGAAGATCTTCTCCCATATTTCTACTAAAAAGAATTTAACCTCAACTGGTTTTTCATCCTCTTCTGCATATACAGGGGGTGTCTCTTCCTTGGATTCTTTTTTTGTTTCTTTGCCGGCAGCGACCTTTTCCTCCGCTTTTACCTCTCCCTTTTTGTCTCCCTCTTCAAAGCCTTCACTTACAGCCACTCCATTTGAAAAATCAAGAAAGCATAGGGGCGGGAATAACACACACCACCAGTTCGCTCCTTTGCCTTCTCCCAATGTAATTAAAATGGCTTCATATTCGCCGGCAGGATATAAAAACTGGCCATATAACTTGGTAGGAAAACTTACTTTTCCAAAGTCCGTATTTACCTTCTGGTCAGATCCTTCTTCTGCAACTACTTCTTCGGCAATCTTTTGAATCTCAGGCAATCTTGACTTGATTAAATCACGGGCATCTTCTATAGATGTAAGCTCCTCAACCCATTCTGTAATTTCTTCGTTGACAGCGTCTCTTACTTTTCTCTTAAGTTCCTGGTCTTCCCCATTATCGCTGTTAGCAAGAATTCGAAGCCTGATTGCTTCATTTGGAATCACCATCGGCTCATCTGCCGTCACTTCTGTCTTGGGTATATATAAACTTAAAATGGTTCCTAAGGATAAAATAAGCACATATAATTTCACAATCGTTTTTGTTTTCATCTCTCCGACACCATCCCTTCACTATCCTCAGTGTGGACAGGATGCCAGATTCTTAAACTAGTAAAATCAAAAAAATTTCTCTAACTTTTGCTTATCTAACAACCTATAAAAAATGACAGGATTGGAGTGGTGCCCAGATACCCTTGCATATCGCATGCCAGTCTCAGAGAAAATTTCCTCACAAATGCAGACTTTGATCCTAATGAATATTTTGGCGTTTACCCAAAGAAAAATGGATAGGGTAATCATTATAAAAAAAGGCCATCGACTTTGTCGATAGCCTGAAGCCGCTCCTGGGCTGTCTTTTACCTCAGTTCTGCAAACACCATCCGGTCTTTGCCGTTGATGTCATATACGGTTTCTGCCCTGGCTTCCGGAAAATGATCCTGTAAAAGACCTGATACAGCTTCGCTTTGGCCGGCTCCTACTTCAAAGCCGATTAAAGCCCGCTGCTTGAGGACCGCCGGCAGCTCCTCCATAAAGCGCCTGTATAGATCCAATCCGTCTTCGCCAGCAAATAAGGCACGGTGCGGTTCATGTTTGGTGACGACATCAGACATCCACTCAGCGTCCCTTTCTGGTATATAAGGGGGATTTGATAAGATAATATCAAATTTCTTTTTCTGGGCCATAAGCGGCTGGAGAAGGTCTCCCTGCAAGAATTCAATTTCCGCTCCATTCTGCACTGCATTTTTCTTTGCCAGTTCCAGTGTCGGACCATATATATCTGTAGCGGTTACATGCAATTCCGGCATTTCAAGTTTCATAGTGACTGCAATAGCTCCGCTGCCGGTGCCGATATCCGCCATTTTTAGTCCATCTGCATTGCCAAATAGTTTTGGTATTCTTTGCAAGGCGTTATATACCAGCTCTTCTGTTTCAGGCCTGGGAATCAGCACATCCTCATTTACTTTGAACGTTCGCCCATAAAACTCCTCAAATCCGATAATATACTGCACAGGCTGCCCTGCTGCGTGGGCATGTACAGCCTTCTGAAAAGCCTCAAGGATCCCGGGCTGCACATCTTCCCGCAAATGGGCCAAAAAACTGGCTCTATCCATCTGCATAAAGTGCTGCAATAATAACTCGCCGGCATTTTCATCACGATCCGCCTTTTTTAAAAAAGAAGAAGCCCAGTTGAGGGCTTCATAGACTTTTATGGCTGGATTACTCATTGGATGCACTGTCCAGTTTTGCCGATTGCTCTTCAACAATCAGGGCATCAATAACTTCATCAAGCTTGCCTTGAAGAATTTGATCAAGCTTTTGGATTGTTAAGCCAATGCGGTGATCTGTTACGCGGTTTTGCGGGAAGTTGTATGTGCGGATTCGTTCAGAACGGTCCCCTGTACCTACCGCAGATTTTCGCTGCTGATCATATTCCGCCTGTGCTTCCTGCTGGAATTTATCGTACACGCGCGCGCGAAGTACCTTCATCGCTTTTTCCTTATTCTTGATCTGTGATTTTTCGTCCTGGCAGGATACAACTGTACCTGTCGGCAAGTGCGTTAAACGTACGGCTGACATAGTGGTGTTAACGCTCTGTCCGCCCGGTCCGCTTGATGCGAATGTATCAACACGGATATCTTTTTCATGAATTTCGATTTCCACTTCTTCTGCTTCAGGAAGAACGGCAACCGTTGCAGTTGAAGTGTGAATGCGTCCGCCGGATTCTGTTTCCGGGACACGCTGTACCCGGTGTGCGCCGTTTTCGAACTTAAGTTTTGAATAAGCGCCATTTCCGTTGATCATAAAGATTATTTCCTTATATCCGCCAACTCCAGTTGAGCTGGCTTCAATCACGTCGATCTTCCAGCCCTGCGCCTCGGCATAGCGGCTGTACATGCGGTATAAGTCCCCAGCAAATAAAGCAGCTTCGTCACCGCCGGCAGCACCGCGGATTTCCATAATAACGTTTTTGTCATCATTAGGGTCTTTAGGAATAAGAAGGATCTTCAGGCGTGCTTCAAGGTTCTCTTTACGTTCCTCAAGCTCTTCCAACTCTTCCTTTACCATTTCGCGCATTTCGGCATCAAGCTTTTCTTCCAGCATCGCACGCGCATCCTGGTATTGCTCTTTCACTTCTTTATATTCGCGGTATGTGTCCACAGTTTCCTGAATGTCAGACTGTTCCTTGGAATATTCACGCAGCTTTTTTGGATCATTAACAATTTCCGGATCGCTCAAAAGCTCATTTAACCTTTCATAACGGTCCTCTACAGATTGAAGACGATCAAACACAGCCATTCACCTCAATTTTTTATCCAATAACCGCAGGCGTCTGGCCAGCGGGATATATTTAAAATTACTTACATCTCAAACTCCATAACATTCTAATTATAGTATAGGTGATAGTTGCAGTCAAAACCAATTGTCATTCAGGGTAAGAGTTGATGAAGACTTAAATTTTCAGAAAAATCATTGCTCTCTGTTGCGATATCCGATATATTGGTTTTATGAAAAATAAAAACATTACACCCATTAAACGTTTGTCCCTCAGAGAAGAAGTTTATGAAACACTCAAGAAAAAAATTGTACAGCTTGATTTTGAACCAGGTGCACGCCTTCATGACAAGGAGCTTGCTGAAGATTTTGGTGTCAGCCGGACGCCGGTCAGGGAAGCTTTAAAGCGCCTGGAGGATGAAGGGCTTGTGGAGTCAACTCCAGGCTCTTCCACCCGTGTTTCACCATTAAATGAAAAGGAGGCTAAACACGCTTTTACGGTAGTAGCTGCTTTGCAGGCCTTAGGTGCCAAGCTCGCAGTTCCCCAATTAAAAGAAAAAGACCTCGGCTTGCTGGAATTAGCCAATAAAAAGCTGGAACTTGCCCTGAAACAGCAAGACATTATCGGCGCCATTAATGCCGATGAAGATTTCCACCAGATCTATCTTCAGGCCGCAAATAATCCAGAGATTATCTCAGCTTTAGAAAGGATCATGCCAAAAATTCAGCGTCTGGAAATAGCCCAATTCGGATCTTTAAATGGCCATAAGTCTGTTGAACAGCATACAAGGATTATTCAAGTCACAAGGCAAAAAAATCAGGATTTAGCATCCAGGCTTGTAGAGGAAAACTGGCTGAGCCTTGGTGAGCTTTTAACAAGGAAAGGAAACTGAGGTGATCTCGAATGAAAGCAATTGTTTTAGGGGTGTTCTCGGCATTCTTCTTTGCATTTACGTTTGTATTGAACCGTGCCATGGAAATGGATGGCGGCAGCTGGCTTTGGAGCGCTTCACTGCGCTATTTTTTCATGATTCCCCTCCTCGCAGCCATTGTGGCTTTTAGAGGGAATTTGCGGCCTCTCTTTGCAGAAATGAAAAAAGCTCCATCCCAATGGCTATTATGGAGCTTTGTTGGCTTTGGTTTATTTTATGCGCCTTTATGCTTTGCCGCTGCCTATGGGCCTGGTTGGCTGATTGCCGGAACCTGGCAAATAACTATTATATCCGGTTCTCTGCTGGCTCCGCTATTTTTCGTTTCTTATCATTCAGGAAATGGCACCGTTAGGATTAGAGGAAAAATTCCTTTTCGCGGGTTAATGATGAGCATAATTATTTTGCTCGGGATTGCAGTTATGCAATGGGAACACGCCTCTTCCATCTCCTGGCGCGATACCCTGCTGGTAGTGATTCCATTAATTATAGCGTCTTTCGCCTATCCATTAGGCAACCGCAAAATGATGGATGTCTGTGAAAATCGCCTTGATGCCTACCAGCGCGTACTGGGGATGACCATTGCAAGCCTTCCCTTCTGGCTGATTCTTTCCTTTATTGCTCTAGCTGCAAGCGGAGTGCCAAGCTCAGGCCAAGTCGTTCAATCCGGTTTAGTTGCCCTTTTTTCCGGCGTCTTTGCTACAGTGCTATTTTTTGCTGCAACTGATCTCGTTCGGGGCAATATGCAAAAATTAGGTGCAGTAGAAGCCACTCAATCTCTCGAGGTTCTTTTTGCAGCAGCCGGTGAAGTGGTTCTCCTGTCTAGCCCGCTGCCTTCTGGAATCTCTTTAACCGGTATGGCTCTCGTAATTGCCGGAATGGTGCTTCACAGTTATGTCACATCCAATAAAGTCATTTTAAAAAGAAAAGCTGCGTAAAAAAATGCCCTGTATAAAGCAGGGCATTTTACGTACGGTCTTCCTGGACTTTAACCTCAATATGGTAACGAGGCAGGGCTTTTATAAGCAATCTATGCAATTGAGCTTCAGCATCCATTTTTTCCTCATGGGTCATCATGCCTTTTCGATAAGCCGTTACCCACATATCCTCGCCATTTACCCAAATCGCACCAGGGCGATAGCCTTCGTTAGCATCAATCACTCTGCGGGCTTGGTTGATATCATCCTGGTTGTCCAGACGTTTGCCATCAAAATTAATAAAGTTAGGGTTCTGGTCGCCGCTGAATGTACGATCCAGCGTATCATTGTCTTCTGTGCGGTCCAGATCATTGTTTATAAATGATGTGCCATCCCTGGTCTCTTGGCTGTAGAGATTCTCTGTCCCTTGATTTTGGGCGCAGCCAGCCATAAATACGAGCATAAGAAGGAAAACACTAAGTTTTTTCATTGCTAGCACCTCCTTTTTATAGCATGTCCGCTATAAGGAGGAATGTGCGAACCAAATTAAGGGAAATTGGCGGTACGACACTTTATTATGGCGTTATTTTGGAGACTCTCCTTTTTTCGGGTGTCATGACCTCTTCATGAAGACCTTTTTTCCGAGGCTCTCTCTTTTTTGGGCGTTATGAAGACTTCATGAGGACGTTTTTTCCGATCCTATCCCATTTTCGGGCGTTATGTAGACTTTATGAAGACCTTTTTTCCCTTTTTCGGGCGTTATGAAGACTTCATGAAGACCTTTTTTCCGA
>NZ_JAEL01000059.1 GCF_000518885.1 Bacillus sp. J33
AAGAACGCGAACTCAAAAAATTCACCAAAGAACTCGGCCTCACCTTAGCGAAGAAGATTATGCGCGGAGGACAAATCGTTTAAAAGCTCAGTTGCCAGGTACCTATACCAGTCTGTCCAGCTGGTATAGGTACCTGGTACTTTTTTTATTAAGGCTGTGTTAAAGTTTATTGTTGATTTTAGCACCCTGTTGATTGGAGCGGAAGGTNCGAGACTCCTGCGGGAGAAGCGTGTCAGCGGGAGACCCCGCAGGTGCGAATGCACCGAGGAGCGTCGGACCGCCCGCGGAAAGCGAGTGCCTCGTGCTGAAATCAACAGGTAAATTTAACAGATCCTTTATTAAAGGATAACTTTTCTTTCATCGCGAATTATTAGTAAGGCTTTACTTTACTAAAGATTGAGGGGTACAGAAGATGGAGAATCCAAGGCTGAAAATGTTTCATGATGAAGGATTGCTTGAAGCTACCGTAGATGAACTGCAGGATAGGATGGAAAGCGGGGAGATTACATCCAAAGAACTCGTTCTGTTGTATATGGAAAGGATCGGGCAGATAGACAAGCAGGGCCTTTCGATCAATTCTATTCTAGAAGTAAATCCGGATGCTTTGCATATAGCGGCTGCACTTGATGCGGAGAGAAAGAAGCAAGGTCCGAGGAGTGCTCTTCATGGCATTCCTGTTTTACTAAAGGATAATATCGATACGGGAGATAAAATGCATACAAGTGCTGGTTCGCTTGCATTGAAGGACCATTGTGCACAAAGAGATTCCTTTGTGGCATCCCAATTAAGGAATGCAGGAGCGGTTATTCTGGGAAAAACGAATATGACGGAATGGGCCAATTTTATGACAGAGGGCATGCCAAGCGGATATAGCTCAAGAGGCGGCCAGACTCTGAATCCTTATGGCCCGGGCAAGTTTGATGCCGGGGGTTCAAGTGCAGGATCTGGTGCAGCAGTGGCAGTCAATTTTGCCGTGGCAGCAATCGGAACGGAGACATCAGGTTCGATACTAAGCCCGGCAAGCCAAAACTCCCTTGTGGGCATTAAGCCGACTGTCGGGCTAGTTAGCCGGACTGGCATTATCCCGATTGCCCATAGCCAGGACACAGCCGGACCAATGGCAAGAACGGTTAAAGATGCTGCTATTTTATTGAGCGTGCTATCATTAGCTGATGAGAATGACCCGATAACATTAACCAATTTGGATTTGCAGAACAGAGATTTCACAGAATATCTCGATCAGGATGGCCTGAAAGGAGCCCGTATCGGCATTGCGAGGGAGACTTACTTTGAATACTTAAGCAAAGAAAAGCTCTCCGTTATGAACGAGGCGGTTGTCCAATTGAAAAAACTGGGAGCAGAGGCTGTAGAGGAAGTAGTGATTCCTTCCGCAAAAGCGGAGTGGAGATATGATGTGCTGACATATGAATTTAAGGCAGATCTGAATGCTTACCTGCGTACTGTCGCACCGCATTTAAATATCCGCTCACTGGCCGATGTCATTGATTTTAATGAAAAAAACAGTGAAAAAGCCTTAAAATATGGCCAAACCATTTTGCAGAAATCGGAAGCAACCAGTGGAAATCTTACAGAAAAAGCTTATATCTCCGCATTGGAGAAGGACATTTATTTCTCTGCTGAGCAGGGCATCGACTATGTCATGAAAGAGCATAATTTGGATGCAATTGTGTTCCCAAATAATTTTGGAGCAGGCATTCCAGCAAAGGCAGGATATCCATCCATTACGGTTCCTGCCGGATACACCCCTGAAGGTGAACCTGTGGGAATTACCTTTACAGGACTGGCTTATAGTGAGCCTTCCCTTATTAAATTTGCTTATGCTTATGAGCAGGCGACAAAGAAAAGAAAAGAAAAGCCCCTGAGCTTGGCAATTTCATGTAAGCATTTTAAAAGAATAACAGCCTGCCGTAATACTCATACTACTTTTGAAAAAGAAAAAAAGGAGCAGGTGAGAAAATGGGCAGAACAAAATTAGGAAACGGCAATGCACAGCGGAATAACAATAAACACAGACCGCAAAGGACAAGTGAAGAACTAGTCGAATTTACAACTGGAAGCAAGGAAAAGAAAGAAAACAACGTACAGGACTAATAAAAAAATCCTCTTTCAGCAGAGCTGAAGGAGGATCTTTTTATTCTGAAAGGCACCGATACCAGTTTGCTTAACTGGTATCGGTGCCTGGTATTCTTAATTTAATCGGAATCCACTTTTTTGAGCGGTTTTTCAGCAGGGCCTTCGATGACTGATCCGTCATAGGAAAAGCGGGAGCCATGGCATGGGCAATCCCAGGTACGGTCTCCGTGGTTCCACTCGCATTCACAGCCCATATGAGTACAGGTCGTATCCACTAGATGCAATTGGCCGTCAGGATCTTTATAGGCTCCTGTACGCTGGCCTTTAATCATCACGACTCCGCCTTCGTCATTCTCCAAATCAGTTGTTTCCTTAGGCACAAATTCAAGCTTTCCCTTAATCAGCTGTCCGGCTACATCCGTGTTTGTTGCGATGAATTTCTTAATGCTTGGATCTGCCTGGAATCTTGATGGACTAAACAGTTCGGCATATGGATTTTCTTTTTCCATAATCAAATCTTTAATCAGCAGGGCTGCTGCGGTACTGTTGGTCATTCCCCATTTACGGAAGCCTGTTGCGATAAAAATATTCTTTTGCTTGGCAGTAATAGGACCAATATAAGGCACTTTATCCAATGTGTATAAATCCTGGGTGGACCAGCGGTAAGGATAATCGGTAATGCCAAGCACCTCTTCCGCAAAGCTTTCCAGAGCCAGGTAATGTTTCAATGTATCCGGTCCGTGCCCTGTTTTATGGCTGTCTCCGCTGACAAGAATCAATTTATCCCCGTTATAAGGAGTATACCTTAATGAACGGGTAGGCGAATCAGCGCTGTAATACATACCTCCAGGAAAGTCTGTATTTGTTCTTACCCCAAGGACATAGGAACGTTCCGGATATAATCTGGCAAAATAAAAGCCCTTCAAGTCTGCAAAAGGGAAGTGGGAAGCAGAAATGGCATATTTGCATTTAAGGCGGTTTCCTTCACGTGTAACAACATCAGGCAAATTGCCTTCCTCTACATTTACAGCGGTCGTATTCTCGTAAACCGTTCCCCCCATGCCAATAAACTCTTTAAGCAGCACTTTCAAATATTTAAGCGGATGGAATTGTGCCTGATTATGCATAGCGAGCACTGCTTTTGTACTGATATTAAAAGGGATGCTGTCCTTCATCCCGCCGTTAATTCCAAGCTTTTCGTATGCCTGCCACTCTTTTTCTATTTTTTTTGCATATTGGTCAGAAACAGCATAAATGATGCCCTCTTCAGTGCTTAAATCACAGTCAATTTGTTTTTCCGAAACAGTATTTCGAATAAATTCAATCGCGTCTGTTGAAGCTTGATAGTACAATTTGGTTTTCTCTTCGCCAAAGTGGCTGATAAACTCATCATATATTAATCCGTGCTGGGCTGTAACCTTTGCGGTCGTATGACCGGTTGTGCCATTTAAAATATTGCCGGCTTCCAGGATGGTTACTTTGAATCCTTCTTTGGCAAGGAGATAGCCAGCTGTTATACCGGTTATGCCGCCTCCTACAATTGCAATTTCCGTTTGTGCATCTTCTCTGAGTCTGTCAAAAGCCGGAAGTTCTTCTTCTCGCCAATAAGGCTCCGGATATTGGGGCATTTGGTAGTTTGATGTCGTCATACCTATCCTCCTGTAACGTAACGTCATATTCATTCATAATTTTTCCTGTAAACTCTATTTGTATACAAATTCCAGTCTCTATCTAAACCATACCCAATCAACTTAAAATTAATCAGGTTCAAGTTAAAAGTGAAGATTACATGCCCTTATGAAAATTGCGAGACGACGAAAAAATCAGGAGGACGCCTCAATCCCCCGCTCGAACGCTGCAAAAAAGTGGTGCTGTCACAAATCCAAGCAAATAAGCCGCAAATCCAACTAACCACGAAGCAAAAATCAGGAAAACGATGCAATCTCCCGCCCGGCCGACGCAATAACTCATCTCGTGTACACCAAAAACTCCAATCAAAAAAGTAAACTCCAACAAGATTAAAAAGCCCCGATACAGGGAACTATTTAAGCGAATTAACAACTTAGAAAGGAGTTTCAGTTTATGAAAGAGCTTCACAGTTTTGGCTGGTATGCGGCGAGGATTGCACCGTTAATGCCAAAAAAGGCGTTCAAACCTGTACCGGCCCGCCTATGGGGAGGGCTTGCTTATTTGCTGATTGTGATTGGAGGGTTTCTGGCGATTTCATTATTTGATTTGCATCCGCTATTCAGTCTGCTGATTGCCATTATTCTTGGATCGAGTTTTGCTGCCATGGGTTTTCTTGGTCATGAAATTCTTCATGGCACGGTAGTCAGGAAAGCATGGCTTCGTGATTTGCTTGGAGCGATTGCGTTCTGGCCGTTAAGTACAGGGCCCGCCTTATGGAGGAAGTGGCACAACCTGACGCATCATGTACATACACAAGATGAAGAGAGAGATCCGGATGCCTGGCCGACATTCGAAAAAGTCCTGCAGAAACCATTTCTCAGATGGGTCTATAGGCTGCCTTTTTCTTTCCGGGCATTCTTCAGTTTCCTGTCTTTAACCATCCAATTTACGATGCATGGCTTAAAAATGTTTACGCTTTATATAAAGGAATTTAAACCGGCAAAGCGGCCGGCGGTATGGACTCAGCTAATTTTGCCGTGGGCAACATGGATTACGCTGCTTTTCGTTATCGGTCCGGTAAAGTGGTTTTATGCGTTTCTGCTGCCGCTTCTTATTGCCAACTTTATTGTCATGAGCTATATTGCCACCAACCATCGTTTAAATCCTTTGACACCTGTCAATGATCCGCTTGCAAACAGTTTGACGGTAACCGTTCCGAAATGGGTGGATGTTCTGCATTTTAATTTTTCCTACCACACGGAGCATCATCTTTTTCCGGGCATGAGCCCTAAATATTACCCCCTTGTAAAAAAGCATATTAAATCCATGTGGCCGGAACGCTACCATGAAATGCCATTAACAAGGGCGCTGGCTGCCTTGTGGAAGACACCAAGGGTATATTTTAAACAATTTGACCTGATCGACCCACATGCCGGCAAAGCGTTTGGATCATTGGGAAATGGGCTGGATGCAGCAGATATAAAACACCGGATCATTCACACTGACAGCAAGCGATGATATGAACCCTTCTCCTGACGGGAGAGGGGTTTTTATTGTAATTTTGGATAAAATGTGCAGTGCGTGAAATGATAAACAGTATCGAATGTTAATGGGGTATTTGTGATGGTTACATTTAGCTTTATGACAATTTTTGCGCTAATGGCGGCTTTAGCGGCATTATTTGATATGAAAATTTTAAATTATACCTTTTGGGAAGCCTTGTGGAATTTGCTGTTTACGGAGATTGCCACGGGAAGAATGATTCTTGTTGCCACACTTTTAGCTGGATTGGTGTCCAGCCTTATAACTGATTTTCGTATTTTAAAAGCCAGGAAAAAATCAGGTTCCTCTTAAAATAGAGTGAGTTTTGATTTTAATGGGGATGTCATGGGAAAAAATGTTAGGATACTTGGCAAATATCCAGCACTTATTATTCCATAACCGTTTGATTGTGTTAAAAACTTTTTAAATCGATCTCGTGCCTTCTGCTCTAATCAACAGGTGCTGATACCAATATTGAGAAGTAACACAGCCTTAAAAAAGGAATGGTGATTAAATGTTAAAGGAGAATATCTCTCTCAGCCAGCTGCTGACTTTATTGATCAATTTCCTTTTAGGCAGTGCCATTGTGGTTGGGGTTGGCGGGGATGCAAAAAAGGACGCATGGATTGCCATTTCCATTGCCGTTGTGATCGGGCTTGGGGTGATGCTTTACTATTACTATATTATCAGCCGGATGCCAGGAAAAAATCTGTTTGAAATTATGGAGTTCTGCTTTAGCAGGCCTATCGCTATTATGATTACAGCTTTATATATTATCTATTTTCTTTACCTTGCCTGCCGGGTAGTCCGCGACTTTGGCGAACTGATTGCTTCAGCCATCCTGCCTTCAACTCCTATTGAGATTATTTCCCTTACGATATGCCTACTGATGGCTTATATCTTATATTTGGGAATTGAGGTGCTGGGGAGGACGTCTGAAATTTTCACCCCGTATTTATTTGGCTTTCTTTTTCTTCTTACCATCCTATTGTTTGCCAGCGGGAATGTTAATTTATACGAACTCCAGCCAGTATTGGCAGACGGCTTTCAGCCCGTTATAAAGGCTCTGTTTCCAACTTTGATTGTCTTTCCGTTTGGGGAATTAATTGCATTTACATTAATTCTTCCGGCTGTGACTAATTTTAAATATTGTATGCGAGTTTCTTTAATGGGAGTGGGGATTGCTGGTGCGCTCCTATTGTTTGCCATGTTTTTGATGATTGTCACATTAGGGGTGGATGCTTTGCTTCGCTCTAATTTTCCGATGCTGAGTTCTGCTCGGGAGGTCTCAATTGGAAATTTTATTGAGCGAATTGATGCCTTGGTTGTTTTTATTATGATGCTCGGCATTTTGATTAAAGGTTCTGTTTTTATGTTTGCAGGATTAAAAGGCCTGGAATATACCTTTCAGCTTCCATACCGGTATTTTTCCCTGCCGGTTGCCATGATCGTATCCGCTTTTTCTATTCTGATTTCGGTGAATTTCGGCGACCATTGGCAGGAGGGGTTAGAGCTGGTGCCATATTACCTGCACCTGCCGATGCAATTTGGCTTGCCATCATTTCTGCTGCTCATTTTAGTCTGGAAGCTGAGAAAGAAGAAGCCTAAATCCAGCGCAAAGGAGATGAAGTTTTGAGTATTCTTAAATCCCTATTAAAAATAAGAAAGAAGAAAGAGCTTCCTGTCCAAACGGAAGAACCGCCGAACGCTGGGGAAGACCTTACATCTCTAAGCCTGGAGGAACTGCAGGAAAAAGTTAAAAATGAGTTTGGAAGTACAATCGATTTAAGCATGGATGAGCTGAAAACCGAAGGCAAGGATGCTCTGATTATTTATCTTACAAGCATGGTTGATACCAATCTTCTAAAAGAAGCCATTTGGCAATCATTAAACGGAAAGCATGATGGCATTAAGCTGACAACTGAGGATGACCTGAAATCCTTATGGAAGGAGAAATTTGGAGGAGCGGGCTACCAGCTTATTGAAACGTTTGATGATATCATTACAGCCATGCTTTATGGAAATATCATTATCGTTTTTAAAGGTCTGGGCAAGGCGATCTCCCTTTCCGTGCCAAGCAGTGAAGATCGTTCAATCACAGAACCCAGCACCCAGACGGTTATTAGGGGGCCAAAGGATGGATTTGTTGAATCGATTTCAACAAACGTAAGCCTCATAAGAAGAAGAGTTAAAAATAGGAATCTTCGCTTTGAAAAATTTACAATCGGAAGCGAAACCCACACCTCTGTATATATCAGCTATATGGAAGGCATTTCAAATGTAAAGATCGTCCAGGAGGTCCGCAAAAGGCTGAACAGCCTTAGGGTACATGCCATATTCGAATCTGGCAATATAGAAGAGCTGATCGCGGATAAAACAGCTACACCTTTCCCGCTGGCGCTTAATACAGAAAGGCCTGATGCCGTGGCAGCCAATCTGCTGGATGGGAAGATTGCCATTTTGGTTGATGGGACCCCGTTTGTATTACTGGTTCCAGCTGTCCTTGTTGATTTCTTTTCAGTTGCAGAGGATTATTATCAAAATTTTATGATGGGCAGTTTTTTAAGGGTGATCAGGTATTTATCTTTTATGATTGCGCTGATCACGCCTTCTTTATATGTAGGCATTTTAACCTTTCATCATGAACTTCTGCCAACTCCGCTTCTGCTGGGGATTATTGCCCAGCGTGAAGGGGTGCCTTTTCCGGCAGTGATCGAGGTGCTGATCATGGAAGTGACATTTGAAATTCTGCGTGAAGCTGGAGTAAGGATGCCAAGGGCTGTCGGGCAGACTGTCTCTATAGTTGGAGCGCTTGTAATTGGGCAGGCAGCGGCAGAGGCGGGAATCATATCGAATATCATGGTTATCATCGTTGCCATCACAGCGATAGCCAATTTTGTTTCGCCTACCTACAGTTTTGCTGCGGCAGCAAGGCTTTTGCGCTTTATGCTGATTATTGTTTCAGCCATACTTGGCCTCTATGGCGTGCTGATTGTCCTTGTTTTTATCGTTGCCCATTTAAGCTCGCTGCGATCGTTTGGGGTTCCTTATCTATCGCCGGTTGCTCCATTTATTATTGAGGAGCAGAAAGATGTTTTCTTCCGCTTTCCTTTCTGGAGCATGAACAAAAGGCCTTCCTATTTAAAAACCCAAAGTCCTGAGAAAAAACCAAAAACAGGGTCTCCGTCTCCTCCGCCAATAAAAGGGGAGGGGGCAAATTGAAAAAGGCCGTGGGCATAGCCATTTTTGTTTTGGCCATTTTTTTGCTTGCAGGATGCTGGGACCAGAGAGAGCTGGGAGAAATAACTGTTGTGACAGGAATGGCTGTAGATAAAGGAGAAAACGATAAATATATTCTGACAGTGGAGGGCATTAATGCGACTGAATTAAATAAACAGACGGCCAGCGGATTTGCTCCTTCCATTGTTTATGAGGCAGAGGGCAATTCGCTCGCAGAGCTAACCTATAAAGTAAATGAAGGAATTTCAAGGCATTTAATCTATTCACATATGAGAACCTTAATCATTGGAGAGGAACTGGCCAAGGAAGGAATCATTAACTTTATTGATTTTCTGGAAAGAAACAGAGAAATTCGGGATGACTTCAATATTTTAGTTTCAAGAGGGGTCAGGGGAGCTGATATCTTAAGGGTAACCTATCAATTTCAAAAATCATCATCATTAAAGCTCCATACTCAGCTTGATACTATGATGAAGGATTGGGGCGGCGACCCAGGGGTGAGGATGAATGATGTCATCAGATCCTGGACTTCCTCAGGAAGGCAGCCTGTGATGGCGGCAGTTACCATCCTTGGAGATCCGGAGAAGGGACTCAGCTCCGAAAATATGAAAAAAGTAACTCCGGATGCCCTAGTTATCCTTGATTCCCTTGCTTTCTTTAAAAAGGATAGGTTAGCTGGCTATCTTTCTTTGGAGGATTCAAGAAACTATCTATGGATTCAAGATAAAATAATCAAAACATCTTTGACAGTAGAATGTGGAGAAAATAATATTTTGGGATTAAGGATTTATGATACAAAAACACGGATAACAGGGGAGATGCAAGGCGGCCAGCCAAAAATAGATATAAATATACGTGCAGAAGCCTATTTGGATGGCACCCAGGGCAATAGTCAATTTGATAAGCCAGAAACATATGCGGAGTCCAATCACTGCGCAGAAAAACATTTGCAGGAAATCATTTCTGGAACAATAATGAAAGTACAGGAAGAATACGGAACAGATATTTTTGGATTTGGTGAGGTGGTGCAAAGGCAAGACTATAAAGATTATAAAAAAATTGAGGATAGATGGGATGAAAAATTTGCAGAAGCCGATGTGAAAGTAAACACAATCGTGAAGATAAGAAGGACAGGAATCAGGACAAAAAGCTTTTTGAATGAAGTGAAGTAGGTGCCCTTTCCCTCGTTGACGCGAAAAAGCGGTCTTGATATAATTTTTCTATCAAAATTAATTTACAATTCAGCATATTTATTGAGGACGAAAAGGTCTGGGCATTGTCCAGCCCTTATTTCTTTTTAAAAGGGGCCATTCAAATGAACTTCGAAACTGCTGTTCTGCATAAGAGAAACAAGAACGAAAGGACCATTAAAAGCAAAGTGCCGCCTATTTACCAAACCTCTGCTTTTGCTTTTAATGATCTTGATGAATTAGAGGGTTTTTATCAGGGAAATGGCAATTATTTATATTCCCGGGTAGGGAACCCGAATACTGACGAGCTTGGCGAGTTAATTGCCGGGCTGGAAGGGGCGCCGGCTGGGGCTGCTGCATCATCAGGTTTGTCAGCCATCCTTGCGGGTGTCCTTGCCGTGGTAAAAAGCGGTGACCATATTGTGGCTGCGGATGACCTATATGGCGGAAGCTTCCATTTGATTAAAGAAGAGCTGACGCAGCTGGGAATTGAAGTAACATTCGTTTCTTTTTCAGATATGGCAAAAGTTGAGGAAGCAATCCGCAAGAATACAAAGCTTCTTTACTCCGAATCCATCACAAATCCGTTATTGAGAGTGGAAAATCTGGAAGGCGTTGCCCGCCTTGCAAAAAAACACAACCTCATATCGCTAATTGATAATACATTTGCAACCCCATACCATTGCCAGCCTTATCTTAAGGGCATACATTTAGTGGTTCACAGCGCAACCAAATATATTGGGGGTCACAGTGATATTACAGCTGGTGTTCTGGCTGGAGATGAAGAACTAATTGGCAAAGCACGCGGGAAAATCGTAAACCTTGGAGCAAACCTCAGTCCCTTTGAGGCTTGGCTGACCTGCAGGGGAGCGAAAACCCTTGCCCTCAGGATGAAGCAGCAATCCTCAAACGCCAAACAAGTAGCAGAGGCTTTGAAGGAAAATAAGAATATTAAAAACGTCTATTATCCTTTTTTGAAGGGTGAACAAGGGTTTGGAGCAATTGTAACGGTTGAGCTGGCGGATCATATCGATGTGAATGAATTTTTTAAAGGTCTGGGATGGATTAAAATTGTTCCGACTCTGGCAGGTGTTGAAACATCTGTATCCCACCCGCTGACGACATCTCACCGGGCGCTGCCTCCGGAAACCTGCAGGGAGCTTGGCATCACGAAGCAAGTTGTGCGCATCTCAATCGGCATAGAGCATTCAGAAGATATTATTGCCCAGATTAATCAGGCAATTGGCCGAGGCATAGCCTAAACGAAAAGATTCCCGGCGTCACCGTGGATCTTTTATGTCCGGGATATGGATTGGTTGATGAACAGGCGGGGGCGGCCATCTTCTTTCTTTTTCAGCTGCTATTCTCCAGTTCTCATCTTGGATTTTCTTTGGGACAGGCAGCCATTATTACATATACATGAACATATGTAAAAAAATTCAAGACCTAAAACAGGATGAAGAGATTCGTTCCATTCAATACTAAGATATCAGTATTATTTGGAAGGAGCTGACCCTATGCCTGAGCTTCCTGAGATGGAAACCTATCGAAGACTGTTAACAGAACAACTGTCTGGACGTACGATTACAAACATTGAGATTAACCGGGAAAAATCTATTAATGTTAATCCAGCCCAGTTTAAGAGACAGCTGATTAATGCTGGAATAACCGAAATTCAGCGGAGGGCCAAGCATCTCATCTTTAAGCTGAGTTCCGGAAAAAATCTTCTGCTTCACCTTATGCTAGGCGGCTGGATGTATATTGGAAGTGATCAGGACAACCCTGATCGGACAAAACAGGTTATTATTTCTTTTGGGGACAAAAAACTCTATTTTATTGGGCTAAGGCTGGGATATCTTTACCTTTTAACGGACGCTGAACTGGAAAAAGAGCTGGCTGATTTGGGCCCTGAGCCCATGGATCAAACCTTTAGCTATCCTGTATTTCGGGAACTCATTGGCAGCAGGAGGGGCATGCTGAAAACAACTTTTGTCAATCAGCAATTCCTATCGGGAATCGGCAATTGCTATAGCGATGAAATTTGCTTTGAGGCAGGCTTGCTCCCAATGAAAAGAGCGGATGAACTGGATGAGGATGAAACGAAAATACTTTATCAATCCTTGAAGGGTGTCTTAACAAGGGCCATTCAATTTGGTGGCTATATGGAGGAACCTCTGTTTAAAGGGGATACCAAAACAGGCGGATATAATGAACAGTGCAGGGTTTATGACCGGGAGGGCCAACCATGCCTGCGATGCAGGTCTCCGATCATAAAAGAAGAGATTTCCTCACGTAAAACTTTTTATTGCAAAAATTGTCAAAACTAACCCTTTTGCGTTTACATAAAGGGAATCAAATACGACGAGGCTGCCATAAAAAGCAGCCTCTTTTTCTTACTCGGCGGAATCCTCCTGAATCGGGTCAATAGACGTGGAATCTTTTGAATCCAGCGCGCCTTTTAAAAAATGGACAAGCATGAATCCAGTCAGCCCCAATGAAATCATAAAACCTGCTGTAATCGTCCACATCAAAGCCATTTTTAAACCTCCCCTTTTTATCAGCAAGCGTTTTCTTAATTAAGGTATATGCCTGAAATCGATAATCTTTCCCTTTCCATTGAGAAAAAGGGAGGGAACAGCTGAGTGAATCACGAAATAAAGAAAGAGAATGACAGTTAAATGTGTCAGTTACTGGCGCTCATCATGCAATAAAAAGGAGGAGAGGCTACGTGGATTTTAAAACAGCAGACTTATGCGATGAATACAGCAAAGAACTTTTGGTATGCCAGCAGGAATTTAAATCATATGGAAAAAAAGGCAAGTTTTCCGGCCCTATATCAACTGTAAGAGTTTTTGAAGATAATGTGCTGGTGAAAGAGGCGCTGGAGTCCATTCCAGAAGGAAATGTATTGGTTGTTGACGGAGGCGGTTCCAAAAGGTGTGCCTTGATGGGAGACCGGCTCGGTGAAATTGCCCAGTCAAGAAATCTTGCGGGGGTCATTATTTATGGATGCGTAAGGGATGCAGTTGACCTCGGCAGTTTGGAGACTGGTATTTTAGCGCTTGGAAGCAATCCTTTAAAAAGCAAAAAAGAAGGAAAAGGGGACCGGGATATTCCAGTTACCTTCGGAGGAATCGATTGGAAGCCAGGCGACTATGTGTATGCAGATGAAGATGGAGTAGTTGTTGCTGGCAAAAATCTGCTTTAAAAAACAGCAATTTATGAGAAAAGACCAAGGAAGCAGCACCCGTCAAATCGTTGGCGGGTGCTGCTTCCTTTTTAGCACTATCCTCAAAACAGGAGAATAACTTATAAATGGGGGTGCTATTCATGTTTATCATCGCTTTGCTCATTTGGGCAGCTGGCATTTATTTATTGTTCCGCAACAGGGAAGAGGAAGAAGAGTTATTATTGTTAAAGCTGATTGGCTATTATTTACTGGGATCATTTAATTTTAATGTAAATGGACTTGTTCTTCCTTTAGGCTTTGTCATTAGCCTCTTTTTAAAGCCGCAGCAAAATAAAAGTGTAAAACGCGGGTCAGCTATTTTCGGGCTGGCCATGATGATTCTCGGTCTATTTTTTTGATTCAGTCCGTGTTTGCTTCGTGTTCAATACTGATTTCTTCTGGAAGCATTTTGGAAGATTTCGGCACCAGGCGGGGTTCATATTTAATTTCATCAGAAGAAAACACTCTGATTACCATCTGGCCATTTATGGCTTTTGCCCGGATAAGCAGCGGGTAGCTGTACCGATTTTTAAAAGTAAAGTCAGGGCCGTACCAGCTGACAGTTGCGTCCCGTCCTGGCGGTACATATGGAACCCTTTTACTGTGGGAGTAACGCTTAAGCACTTTGACTCCGGCCCGGTCAACTGCGTTAAAAAGCGTGGAGGATACCTGGCAAATGCCGCCTCCGATATCCTCCGAGAGTTCTCCCCTAACAATAACCGGCGCGCGCAAATAGCCTTTTTCAACCGTACGCTTGCCAACTACCCGGTTAAAAGAAAATGTCTCACCTGGAAACACAACATGATTATTAATGGCTTCAGCCGCCAATTTAATATTATGGGAACGAGTTTTATTGTTCGGATTGAAATACGTAGCATACTGGCCAATTTGCTTTACACGAATATGGGCAAGAAGATCACGATCCACCCGCGGGTAAACAGCAAGCATTGGAACCTCTGCTCTTGCAGGTCCTTTTTCGTAAAAATATGTAAAGAAAAGATCTGTAAAAGCTTTGCGGTGAAGTTTTCTGCCCGGCTTCTCAGAGATTATTCTTCCGGCATCATCAATATAGGCATTCACCGGAGGTATGTAAGTCTGATCATCTAATTTAGAAAGGAACTGATTATACTTTTCAAAATCAATTAGGGGCATACCTGGAAAAGGGAGTTGATATTCAGCCCGTTCCATGCTTGCTATGCTTTCCCCCTCACTTTCTATCGTTAAGTTCTCTGGAAGACTGGCCGTATGAAACTGTATGAAAAGAAGTAATCCGAACATCCATGAAATATTCATAACACTGGCACACCTCCGACCTTAGTATGGACAGGATGAAGAGGTTTCATGTGCCCAAAAGGAATGAATCAGCGAGGATATCCCATTTCTTCAAGAAGGTCGAGCATTAAATCGGGCCGGTTGGTAATGATGCCATCTGCCCCTTTTTCGATCAGCATTTTCATGGTCTCTTTATCATCAATTGTCCAGTAATGAATATCAATTCCTCTGCGATGAGCGCCTTCAATATATTTTTTTGCTGTCAGATCCATATGGCCCTCGCTTATTGGAATCTGAAAAGCATCAACGCTTGGATGATAAAAGCTGCGCAAAAATAATGTATGCAGGATAACAAAGTTCTTAATTTCCTGCCGTCCGCCTGCTAAAGCTGTTTTCCCTTGTGAAATTTCGGCAAAAGTGTCCACGATTTCCTGGTCAAAAGCAACCACTAATACCTGGTCACTCAAGCCATGCTTTTCAATAAGATACCAAAGCTTGACCGATGCTTCCTTGATCCGGCTTGCGGGGATATCATCTTTAATTTCAATGACCATCTTCATATCCGGAAAAGCAGCAAAAATCTCGTCTACTGCAGGGATTGAAATCCCTTTACCTCTATAGCTTTTTTTTCCATTCAAGTCTTTGAAGTCATAGCCCGCATCCAAAGCCTTTATTTCCTTTAGAGTCAGATCTTCTACACCCCCGCTGCCGTTGGTTGTCCGATCAACAGTTGGGTCATGGATAGCCACTAAATGCCCGTCTTTAGTAATGTGGACATCGAATTCAAGTGCATCCACACCCATATCGGCAGCCTCTTGGAATGCCGCCATGGTGTTCGACGGTGCTAACAGCTCCCCTCCCTGGTGTGCAATCACCATCGGCCGATCCGTTTCAAAGAAAGGTTTTGCCGCCTGCTTTTCTGCGGGTAAAAATTGAAAGATAAACAGAACGGCAGCAAGTGCCGCTATAATGATAACTGTTTTATAAATTTGTGTTTTGCGTATTAGCAGCTGAGGCATTTTTCCTTTTCCTCTCTATAAAAAAGTTCATATGTAAAAATTCGCCAATAGCGTCCGAAATCCTGCTCCATTTAATGGGGGCCCGAATTATTCTCTGGCATAAAAAATATATTGATATAACTCTTTGGTGAGGGGATTAGGAAATTGCAGTCCATAAAGGCCGAAATAAATCGTTGAAGAGCTGAAAAAGAGCCAGAAAAAAATAGATGCTTTTGTCTGCAGCCGTTTTAAACAGGGAATTTAACAAATGCGTATACGATTGTTCTGTTCCTTTCCCGAAAAAGATATATATGAAGAACTTATAAAAATAGAAATTCAAATAAAGGAAGCCCTGAGTGAATATGGCTTCCTTTTTCCATTTAATATCAGGTATTTCTTGTAAAATGGAGCTATGCTTGTGCATGGCTTTTCATCTGGTTTTTCCGTCATTCACATGCTGGCAGTCTGCTGATGAATCATCCTTATTCTTATTTTGCCAAAGCTTGTACATCGCTTTTCCATCACTAAGTGTGCCGTCTGACATATCCATCGGGAGCAAGGCGAAGAAGACATAGTAAAAGGAGAAATAGACGAATTGATACCAGAGCATAGAAGCTTCCAGAATATCGATCCGGATTAAAAAATTGACCAAAAAAATACTGGCTACATTAAAAATGGAACCGCCCAATAAAATAAGCGATTTGGTTACCTTATTGCTATGTTTTAAAGAAGTATATTCACACCCTCCATACCAAAAATAAAATTGTCTAACTTCTAAAAACCTTAGAGAAAATAGCAGATTGCCAGATCCGATCACTATGCGGATCCCTTTGCCCCCAAAAATGGCTGCGAAGAAAATATGACCCAATAAATGAACAAGCGTGACGACTGGGAAAACCACGAAAAAGGCCTGGATGAACTTCATAAAATCATCAAAGCCGAACATATGAGGACCTCCATTTCATTTGAAGTAAGAAAAACCTGCGGGTTCAGGCATCTTTTTTGTTTTCATATCCCCTTTGTACCCCGCATTTACGGGCTTTAACATACATTCTTTTTCCATATTTGCGAGCCTGGGCAGAAGAGTCCGATCAACTGCTACGTCTCAGGTCTTATATGAAAATAAAGCTGAGGCTCGTTATAGCAAAATCGAAATACAGGTAAGATGAAATCAAGAAAGGAGGAAATGAAAATGAAAAAACTTGGATTACTGATAGCAGGTGGAATTGCAGCAATGGTGCTGATATCAAATCTTGGCCCAATGGTGGGGCTGGCAGTAAGTGCGGCGATTCTTTACTTCGTGTTTAAACAATTTTTAAAAGCAGACAGCACTTTGGCAAAAGTCGGATACGGGATCATCGGATTCATCGCGCTGATGGCTTCCGCATCAAATTTTCCGGCCATTCTCGGCCTTGCGGCAGCATACGTCCTTTACCTTGTCTATAAAAAATGGAATGAATCAAGCTCCAGTATTATGGAAGACGAAGACGACAATGACCCTTTTGCCAATTTTGAAAAGCAATGGGCTGAATTAAAGCAAAACTAAAGGAGAGATCAATATGGCAAACTTATTAACAAGAATCAAAGAAACTGTAATGGCAGATTTACATGAGGTATTGGATAAAAAGGAGAAAAAGAATCCGATTGCTCTATTAAATCAATATCTACGTGAATGTGAGCGTGAAACAGAAAAGGTCCGCAAGCTTTTGGAGCGCCAATATACTTTAAAGGAAGAGTTCACTCGTGAATTCGAGCAGGCGAAGGAACTTGCCGGCAAGCGCAAACGGCAGGCAGAAATTGCTTCGCAAGCGGGAGAAGAAGAGCTTTATCAGTTTGCTTCTCAAGAGCACATGCAATACGAGGAGCGTGCCAATCGTTTAAATGATCTCCTTAACCAAGCTTCCCAGCAAATGGGTGACCTTGAAAGAAAATATGAGGAGATGAAGCATAAACTGAAGGATATGCACATCCGCCGCATGGAGCTGATGGGCCGCGAGAATATTACACGGGCTAACTGCCAAATGGATAAGGTGCTTGAGGACAACGGTGATAAATCTTTCTCAAGATTCAATGAAATTGAATCCTATCTTGACCGTTTGGAACATCAGGTAAAAAGCTCGCACCACCGCAGCACAATTGATGCCCGCATTGCACAGCTTGAAAAAGAGCTTGAAAAGAAGCCTGTATAATACATGGAATTGTACCGGATGTTTGGTGATTTTTGAAGCTTGTGAGATAACCTGAATGATTCTGGATAAAACAAAAAACATACATGAATTGATTTCCAACCAAGCTGGAAAAATGTTAAATCTTCTAAAATAAAATAAAAACCTGCCTGTATAGCAAAAAAGGACGTTAAGCTAATATCAAATGAGTATGATCTCTTTTTCTCGAAAAAGATAAAAACTCGTTCTATTTTATGAACAAAAAATGGTATTCTAAAAAGGCGTAGGGATGCTGCGCCTTTTCGGCCTTTATTTTTTAAGTTAGCAAATGGAAATTTACGATTTTATAAAATGATTGCCTCTGCAAGAACACTTCGGCAGAATGAACTTGCGCTTTTGCTATCATTCCAAACACACAGAAGGGGGATGCCGCATGAACTATAAAATTAATAGCGATTATTTGAGCTGGATCATTCTGGTGGGCATTGTCGTCCTCTTTGTGGAAATTGCCTTTTTTAATACTGGAGTGATATTCTCTCTTCTAGTGCCTATTGGAATGGTGTATATTGGAAGAAAGTGGATGCCTCGCACCTCCGGAAAATGGCTATTCTGGCTGGGGTTAATTTTTCTCTTCATCAATGTATTTAGCATGATGACGTTAAAATTCTTCCTGCTTGCCATTCTGATTCACTTGCTGATTCAGTTTGCACAATCCAAGAAGGACCCGAAACAGATTAAGCCGGAGTTCAAAGAGCCGAGTATAAATCTTCATAAAGAAACAGTTGTTAAAAAGGATCCTCTTTTTTCCAATATATTTATCGGTCAGCAGAAAACGCCGGAGCAAGTATATGAGTGGAATGATATTAATATACAGACAGGAATTGGCGATACGATCATTGACTTGAGCTATACTGTTATTCCCAAGGGAGAAACCGTTATTTTCATCCGTAACTTCATTGGAAATGTCCAGGTGCTGGTACCGTATGATGTCGAAGTAAGTGTGAACCACTCAGGGATTGTCGGAGCAGCCAAAATATTGGAATTCAAAGAATCAAAGCTTTTCAACCAATCCCTACAGCTGCAGACTCCAGGATATGAAAAGTCAGGGCAGCGAATCAAAATTCTCACCTCTTTGCTGGTAGGCGATATCGAGGTGAAGCGCGTATGAGTATCATCCAGCGGCAAATTGTCTGGGGAGCCGGCATGTCTCTGCTGATCCTTGGGATCCTGACAGCTTCCTTTTTTACCATGTTTCCAATGCCTGGCTGGGGGGATTTATGGGAGACTGAAATTCTTGATATTCCTTTTATCATATTCGTCCCAAGCGTTAGCCTGGCAATCGGATTAATTTTTGGAATGATGTCAGGTATATATTGGCGCCGTAAGCTTCTCGCTGTCGATTACATGCTTCATCAAGTGGAAGAAGGGCGCCAGTTGGGTGCGGATATACTTGATGCCGGGAAAGAATTGCAATCCATAGCCGGCAGGGCTGGCAAAATCCAAAAACATATAACAGAACAGGCAAAAATCTCGCAAAAGCTGGCCAATGAAAAAGCTGAAGATATTGAGAGCCGGATGCAGGAAATTGTCTCCCAGGAACGGAATCGGCTGGCACGTGAGCTTCATGATTCAGTCAGCCAGCAGCTTTTTGCTGCATCCATGATGATGTCGGCTATAACGGAAAGCCAGCAGGATCCTGAAGACAGGCAGGCGAAGCAGCTGAAGATGGTAGAGGAAATGATTCACCAGTCTCAGCTTGAAATGCGCGCTTTGCTGCTGCATCTGCGTCCGGCCGCATTGAAAGGCAAAACACTGCAAGAAGGAATTGAAGAACTGCTAGTGGAATTGCTTCAAAAAGTTGCGCTGGAGATCGAATGGAAGGTGGAAAATTTTCCTTTGGATAAAGGGGTGGAGGACCATTTGTTCCGCATTCTTCAGGAGGCAGTATCCAACACGCTCCGCCATGCGAAATCGCATAGTCTGGAAGTGCTGCTTATTCAAAGGGATGAGTATGCCATTCTCCGTGTAGCAGATGATGGAGTTGGCTTTGATGTTGAAGAAACAAAGGCAGGTTCCTATGGCCTGCAAAATATGTATGAACGTGCAGCTGAAGTTGGAGGAAGCATGAAAATTATCAGTGTGAAAAATAAAGGAACACGCCTGGAGGTAAAGGTTCCGATCATGTAAAAAAAGTCTGCGGAAAGGCAAGACTAAATGCAGAGGGTGAGGCCAATGATTAAAGTGTTATTTGTCGATGACCATGAAATGGTTCGGATTGGAGTGTCTTCTTATTTGACGGCACAGCCTGATATTGAGGTCGTTGGAGAAGCGGATAACGGGAAAACAGCTATTGATATGGCATTAGAATTGCGCCCGGATATTATTTTAATGGACCTGGTTATGAAGGAAATGGATGGGATTGAAGCAACAAGAAGGATCATTGAGCAGTGGCCGGAAGCGAAGATCATTATTGTGACAAGCTTTCTTGATGATGAAAAGGTATATCCTGCACTGGAAGCAGGAGCTACAAGCTATATGCTGAAAACCTCAAAAGCCAGTGAGATTGCTGAAGCAGTCCGGTCGACCTACCGTGGCCAATCCGTGCTGGAGCCTGAGGTAACTGGCAAAATGATGGTGAAAATGCGGCAGAAAAACCAGCAGCTGCCCCATGAAGAGCTTACCAGCCGTGAAATGGAAATCCTTCTTTTAATGACAGAAGGAAAAACGAACCAGGAAATCGCAGATGAGCTTTTCATTGCCTTAAAAACGGTCAAAACACATGTAAGCAACATCTTAAGCAAGCTGCAGGTACAGGACCGGACACAGGCGGTTATCTATGCCTTTAAGCATTCGCTGGCAAAATAGGTGTAAGGAGCTAATGGAAACGTTAGCTCTTTTTATTTTACTTAAACTTGCCTTGTAAAAAATCATGATTCAGATTCCGCATAGGAGGGTATCAATAAAATAAATAAAGAATATGGCGGTGGTAAAATGTCAGTGATTGCTTTGCTGAAAAAAGGAAATAAGTCCTCTGGAATGGCCGCACTCGGAAACACGGTATTGGCGATTGCCAAAGGAGCGGCAGCTATTGTGAGCGGCAGCGGGACTATGCTCGCTACAACCCTCCACTCTGCTGCTGATGCACTTAACCAGGGGTTTGTCTTTTTTGGTAGCGCGCTTGCGGAAAAGGCTCCAACGAAGAGGTTTCCTACAGGTTTTGGCCGTGTTATAAATCTTTTTGTACTAATAGCGGTTATTGTTATCTCTATCATGGCGTATGAAACCATACATAAGGGCTGGGAGCTGATTCAGCATCCTAAAGCTTCTACGGATCTCTGGCTTAATGTTGGTGTTATGACGCTGGCAGTCCTGATTGATGGGTTCATATTAGCAAAAGCCATGAAGGAAATTGCCCATGAAACCCGTACACCTGTTAAGGGATTGGGGATTGTCCCTAATGCCTTTAAAAAAGTCGGGCTTGCCACACCTCCAACACGACTCGTGTTTTATGAGGATATCATTGCTACCTTTGGAGCACTCCTTGCCCTTATATCCATTCTCATTGCCCACTTTACAGGTCTATATTTTCTGGATGGGGTAGGCACACTTTTGATTGGGATTTTACTGGTTGGAATTGCCATCAAAATAGGGTTTGAGAATACATTGGGCTTAATCGGAGTTGCAGCACCAAAGGATATTGAAGACCGCATTGCAAAAATTATTCTTGATGACCCTGATGTAGTAGATATTAAACAGCTAAGACTGATTCAGGAAGGAAGAAGATACCATGTGGAGGGCTATATTGAACTGGTAGAAGGCCTGACCCTTGCAGTGGCTGATGACATAAAAATTGGCGTAAGGAATAAATTGCTTGATGATCCTGATATTAGTGATGTGACCATTGGAATATTGGAAACAGATCAAATACAGACATGGAAACAATAAAGAAAAAGGAAGCCTGCATGGTAAGGCTTCCTTTTTCTTAGTACTGTGTATGGCTCTTCTTCGTGATTGGAATCCTTTTAAGAAAATGGAACACCAAAGAAGTCTAACCAGATGTTAGTCTTCTTTTTTTTAATACATAATGATGAATTTTTATAAATTTTTTCCGTAATCATCTTCCCATTCCAATGTATTTGCTGTATAGTGTTATTCAAATCTGAATAATTATTTAAATCTGAATTATTCAGTGGTCGTGCATGCTAAGAGTAAGGTATTTCAAGAGAAACAGCATTATTCAAAAATGAATAATTTATTGGAGGTTTCGAATGAATAGCTTGTTTATGGAAGGGAACAGCGAAAAAGAAGTGATTTCTTCATTGGAAGAAGATATTATGGTGACGAATTCGGACGGAATAATTATAAAAGTCAGCAAGGGAAGCGGAAGCCACTACGGAGTTGAACCGGAATCCCTTCTTGGGAAATCCGTATACGAGCTTGAGAGAAAAGGAGTTTTCAAGCCTGCCATTACACCGGAAGTTTTAAAGAAAAAGAAGAAAGTCATATTAGTTCAGAAGGCATCGACTGGAAAAAAGATATTAGTTACAGGCATCCCGGTATTTAATGAAATGGGGAACATCGATCAAATTGTCAGCTACTCCTATGATGTATCAGAGCTCCTTGTCATAAAAGAGTATTTAAATAGCGTGGAAGAGGAAATGGCCAGGGTAAAAAGCGAGCTAGACCTTCTCCGGGAAAAAAGCATCAAAATTGACGGGATGATTGCTGATAGCCAGGAAATGAAAAATATTGCAGAAACGGTTAGAAGAATAAGAGATGTGGATGTCACGGTTTTGCTCTTAGGTGAGTCAGGCGTCGGAAAATCAGCTCTTGCCAAATGGATCCACCACAACAGCATCCGCAAGGACGGACCTTTTATTGAAGTCAATTGCAGCGCTATTCCCGAATCCATTTTTGAAGCCGAGTTTTTTGGCTATGAAGGCGGTGCTTTTACAGGGGCTAAAAATAAAGGAAAGATGGGGTTTGCCGAAATGGCGAAGGGAGGCACCCTTTTCTTGGACGAAATAGGTGAACTGTCCGGACACCTTCAGGCAAAGCTGCTGAAATTTATACAAGATAAAAAGTTTTACAGAGTAGGAGGAACAAAGCCCGTTAATGCTGACTTCCGCTTGCTGGCGGCAACCAATAGAAACCTTGAGAAGGCTGTTGAAGCAAAGGAATTCAGGCAGGACTTGTTCTTTCGCCTTAATGTCGTACCGCTGAAAATTCCGCCGCTAAGGGAAAGAAAGGAAGATTTATTTGCTTTAATCCACTATTTTCTTCATTTGATTTCAAAGCGGCATAACCGGGAGCGCCAGCTGGATAAAGCTTTGGTTGACCATCTTCTCCAGCTTGAATGGAAAGGGAATGTAAGAGAACTTGAGAATTTAATGGAGAGGCTGATTGTTACAAGCAGGAATTCAATCATTACAAAGGATGATCTGCCTTATGAATACCATATGCAGGAGAAAAAAGAGGAATTTATCCATTTAGAAGGATTATCGCTGACTGAAATATTGGGTAATGTGGAAAGAAAAGTTTTAATAAATGCTAAAAAACGCTTTAGGACAACAACTGAAATAGCGAACGCATTGGGCATTAGTCAGCCTTCAGTAGTAAGAAAATTAAAAAAATATGATTGTTAATACATGAATTGGCATGAATATTGCATTAAAGAATAACACAGAGTTCATTTTACATTTATGCACGATTCAGGAGGGAAAAGGATGAACGGAGAAAATTGGAGTCATCTTGTTGGGAACATTTCGAATTTATTGGCGCCAAGCATGGCAAAAGACCACCCGAATTTGCCGGTGGTGAAAGCGGAAGGCTGTTGCTACTACGGTGCAGATGGGGAAGAATATCTGGACTTTACCTCTGGAATTGCCGTAGAAAATGTTGGGCATCGCCATCCGAAAGTTGTACAGGCTATCAAGGACAGTGCCGATCATCTTGTTCACGGTCCATCAGGGGTTATCATTTATGAATCCATTTTGCGGCTCGCTGAAGAACTGGGTAAAATCACCCCGGGAAACCTGGATTGCTTTTTCTTTGCCAACAGCGGTACTGAGGCAATTGAGGGAGCCCTTAAGCTGGCGAAATATGTGACAAAAAGGCCTTATGTTGTATCCTTCACTGGCTGTTTTCACGGCCGCTCAATGGGGGCATTAAGTGTCTCCACTTCAAAGAGTAAATACCGGAAGTACCAGCAGCCTTCGTGGCTGACCTATCAGCTTCCTTATGCAAATTTGAATGAATGTCCCGAGGGGGAAGATCCTGAAGAGTACTTCCCAAGAAAACTGGAGAAGGACGTTGAAACACTTTTCAAGCATCAGGTGGATCCGGATGAGGTGGCCTGCATGATTATTGAACCGGTTCTTGGAGAAGGCGGCTATATTATTCCCCCGAAAAGATGGATGAAGAAAATTAGGGATATTTGCGACCGGCATGGCATTTTGCTGATTTTTGATGAAGTGCAAACTGGTTTTGGCCGCACAGGAGAGTGGTTTGCTGCACAGGCATTTGATGTTGTACCAGATATTATGGCGATCGCGAAAGGGATTGCTGCCGGACTCCCGCTCAGTGCGACAGTAGCCTCTAAGGAACTGATGGAGAAATGGCCTTTGGGCGCCCATGGGACAACTTTTGGCGGAAACCCGATTGCATGCTCCGCAGCACTGGCCTCCCTGGAAATTTTAAGAAATGAAAATCTGCTGGAAAACGCGAAAAAAATGGGTGAGTACGCCTTAAAGAAATTACAAGAGCTGAAAGCCAAGCATCCGTCTATTGGCAGTGTAAGAGGATTAGGATTAATGATTGGCATTGAAATCATCGACCCCCACACTGGAAAACCGGATGGAAATGGGGTTATGGATATTCTAAATTCCTCGCTTAAAAAAGGGGTTCTATTCTACTTATGCGGAAACTCAGGCGAAGTAATTCGAATGATTCCTCCGCTCATCGTAACCAAGGAGCAAATTGATCAAGGTCTAAACGTTTTGGACGAAGCACTGACAGAGCATGAAGCTGTTGTTGCCAAATAAAAAGGGGGATTGGGAATGAAGGCTGAGACAAGAGTAAAACCGCAAGCGGTCACAGGAGAGTATTGGAAGTTTATTATTCCATCTTTGATTGGAACTCTATTATTCTTGGTTCCGGTTAAGTTTCAAGGTGATGTTACGATAGGTGTTGGGATTTTAGCATCCTTACTGAGCAATGCATTCAGCGAGCAAATGCCGGCATTTATTATTTTTATTCTCGGAGTATCAGCTGGCCTTTCAATTATTGCGAGAGTGGCCAAACCAGCATTCATTATGGAAAATAAATTTCTAAAAGGTTTATTTGATACGGGGAAATTTGGTTTAACCATGAGAATTGCCGGCTTTGCAGTCGGTTTAATGACCATTATGGAAGCGGGGCCGGAATTCATCTGGAATAGAAATACAGGAGGTGTAGTCCTTTATGATTTAGCTCCCGTTTTATTAACCTGGTTCTTATTTGCGGGTATTCTTCTGCCGCTATTAGTGGAGTTCGGATTAATGGAGTTTATAGGGGCGCTTGTTCAAAAATTCATGAGGCCGCTTTTTACCTTGCCGGGCCGTTCTTCGATTGACACACTGGCTTCATGGATGGGAGCAGGAACAGTTGGAGTATTAGTGACTACGAAACAATATGATGAAGGCTTTTATACAAAAAGGGAAGCGGCTGTCATTGCAACTACGTTTTCCATTGCCTCCGTTGCTTTCAGCTTGGTTGTAGCAAATGTTGTCGGGCTTGGCCATTTGTTTATCCCTTTTTACTTAACCGTCTCGGCTGCATGTATAGCGGCTGCGTTAATCATGCCGAGAATCCCGCCTTTATCCCGAAAGCCTGACACCTATTATGAACCTGTAGGGAAGAGAATCGATGAAACGATTCCAGAAGGGGTTTCCAATATTAAGTGGGGTTGGCAGCAAGCTATTGAAAAAGCAAAAAATGCTCCAGGACCAAAAAAGCTTTTATCCAACGGAGTGGAAACCGTTTTGGATATTTGGATGGGACTCATTCCGCTGGTGATGAGCTTAGGTGCTGCAGCTTTAATCATTGCGAAATATACACCTGTTTTCCAATTTATTTCATACCCGCTGATTCCAATCCTGGAGTTTATGCAATTGCCGGAGGCAGGTGCAGCAGCCCAAACGATGCTTGTCGGATTCGCGGACATGTTCTTGCCTGCAGTCATTGGCAGCGGAATTGAAAGCGAGTTGACGAGATTCGTAGTAGCAGGGCTATCTTTAACACAGTTAGTTTATATGTCTGAAATTGGCATATTGATCCTTCGCTCTAATATTCCGTTAAGCTTTACTGATTTATTCATTATTTTTATTGAAAGAACGATTATTACGCTGCCGATTATTGTTTTAATTGCACATGTATTTGTCTTTTAGCAAGAAAAGGAGGCCTGCAATAAAGCTGGCCTCCTTTTGTTTTTGGCTCTGTTAAATTTGCCTGTTGATTTCAGCACGAGGCACTCAAGCTTTCAGCGGGCGGGTCCGACGCTCCTCGGTGCAATTCGCACCTGTAGGGTCTCCCTCTGACACGCTTCTCCCGCAGGACTATGAATAAGCATCTCCGAGTTAACACCTTCTCGTAAGGAAATACGAATGCATTTTCGCGGGATCTCGCACCTTCCGCTCCAATCAACAGGGTGCTTTCAATCAACAATTAGCTTTAACACAGCCTTGTTTTTTAAAAGGGTATTAACGACATGGATAAGGAAAAAATTTTATAGATATAAATACCTATACCTCATTTTTTTCCGGAATAGTTTACATGACGAAAAATATTCTGGGGACTTGTCTCATATCTTATATAGAATCTGCAATTTATAAGGAGAGGCGAAATGAGCAAATTTTTTAAAGGCGTTGTTTTGCTTGCGCTTGCCGCATTTGCCAGCGAGTGTATAGAGTTTATAGTAAATATGGTTCTCGCCCGGGAGCTGGGGGAGAGAGGGCTCGGCATGTATATGTCCATTTTGCCGACCATCTTCCTGATTGTTCTTTTAGCAAGCTTTGAGCTCCCCATATCCATATCCAAGTTTATTGCCGAAAAGGATAAAAAGTATCATCTAAGCATGCTTAACCATGTGATCACACTGACGATTCTCTTTACAGCTATTCTTGTGCCGATTGCGGCAGCGATTATTCCATTTATCTCTGTTTTTGATGAGTACCATCCTCTTTTAAGGTGGACGGTTATCGGTTTTATTCCGATTGTATCCTTTTCCTCGATTGCCAGGGGATTTTTTATGGGCAAGCATCAAATGGGGAAAATCGCAGCTTCAAATTTCCTTCGCAAATCTGTACAGCTTTTGCTGCTGGTAGTGCTGTATCAGGCCTTTCAGTTTGATACAGATACAGCTGTCTTTATTGCATTTTGCACATTTATTGGGAGTGAGGCCGTTGTATTCCTTTATTTGCTCCACATGTTTATCATTCAATACCAGCGTGTAAGGAAAGAGCCATCTGAAGTCATCAGCGGAAAAAGTGTACGGCAAAACTTGATATCTGTTTCTGTGCCGACTACCGCTTTAAGGGTTTTTCATGCACTGACTCATGCCATTCAGCCTTTTTTAATAAAAGGTGCACTCCTAAAAGCAGGAGTGCCAGGGGAAATAGCGACAGAACATTTTGGAATGCTGGCAGGTGTTGCCATGACAATCGGTTTCTTTCCATCATTTATTGCCCATTCATTTTTAATCATGCTGATTCCGACTGTTTCTAAGGAATATGCCGATAAAAATCTGGAGGAATTGCGTCGGCTTCTGCAGCAGGTATTCTTTGTCACCTTCTTATACGGTGTCCCGTCTGTAGGGTTCTTCTACTTTTTTGCCAGGCCGCTTACGGACGTATTCTTCCATTCCACTGATGCAGCCATATACTTGCAGATGCTGTGGCCATTTTTTCTGCTCCATTTTTTCATTATTCCGATGCAGGCCTACTTAATTGGCCTGGGCCTTATGAAAGATGCCTTCTTTCATTCAGTCTGGTCAACAGTTGTTTCCTTTGCAGCCATGTTCCTGCTTGGCTCCATGCACAGCTTGCAGATGGACGGGATTATTATGGGGATGAACACAGGAGCAGTCCTCCTGGCTATGATGCATTATGTGACAGTATGCCGGAAAATCGGCCTGACCCTATTCCTATCGCCTGCTAAACAATTTAATTAAAAGGCTCTCTTCTCATAAATTGCTGTTTTACTTCTAAACTCTGCCCGTAGATTTCCGATGCGGGCACTTGCTTTCCGCGGGGAGAAATGGGAGCCTCCTCGGATTAGCTTGCAGCAAACTTCACGAAAACAACCTATTTTTTTATGAAATAAGCATCTGCCCAAGTTCAGCAGATGCTTTATTTTTGCCGATCATCAAATGGGCCAAACTTCTTTTCGATTGCTTTTTCATCCCCATACAAAATGATATGATCTCCTTCTTGTAATTCGGTAACCAGCCTTTCCTTCCTTATTTTTAAGTCGCCTCTTTGGATGTATAAAACAAGGATATCTTCCTCTTCTTCAATTATGTCCCGAAGCTCCTCGCCAATATAATCAGATGAACTATCTATGAAATAATCCAATATATGATCGCCCTTATCTGTCAGCAATGCATCCCGGATCGGCAAATCCCGGAAATCGTAATGTTCTTCCATCTCATGTTCCAATTTGCCTGCAAGATGTTTTTTCACATAGGGTGTCTTTAAAATAAAAATGATCATGATGAGTGCAGCACCCACAACGGAAATATTTTTAGTGTAAAATTCATCAGCCAAAAGATTGCTGATGGCTGAAATAATAACTGCGAGTGAAAACGCCCCAAATAGGATTAAAAATGCACCCAGCTTTCTGCGGATTGGATGATCGATAATCAGCTCCGATTCACCTGTAGTAAAGCCAGTCCCAGTCATCATAGAAATAACCTGAAACCGGGCTATATGCTTATCCAGTCCCGTATAAGTAAAAAGCAGGGTATTTATTTCAATAACAGCGAAGATTATCCCCAAATAAATCAGAATGAAAAGCACACCCATCTTGAATTCCTCCGGCTACTCAAAATTATGCAAAAAACCTAAGGAAGCTTGTCCTTAGGTCATTGCTGAACTGTTTCATTATAGTAATTTACTGAATACAAGGCACCTTCATCCACCATTTTATTGTCTTCTATATTATGGGGATCTGGATTCCCGAGCTTTTCATTTTGAACGGTATCATTTAAAAAACGGCCAGGAATCATGCCTTTCATTTTTACTGCAAGTGATTGAACCTTGTTTCTATTATTCTTGCTTGCCAATAACAAGATACTAGTAATGCCGACTCCGGCTAATAGATATGGATATAACGGACGAGAATTCATAATATGCTCCTCCTTTAAAATTTAGACTGTGTAAAAAGCTTATTGCTGTTGTTAGCATCCTGTTGATTGGAGCGTCGGACCGACCGCTGAACGCTTGAGTACCTCGTGCTGAAATCAACAGGCAAATTTAACAGAGCCAAAATTTAAAAAGTTTGTCTTTCTTGCACTCTATTTACCCGATCTTTTTAACTAAAAACATCTCAGCTTTAAACATTGTTTCCAATTTAAGAAATTATTACTCGTTCTGCGAGGTTTAAATATGCATAAGGAGAGGGAATCATAGAGTTATAAACTACCTCCAGCTGAAAGGGAGATGGAGATGGAGAAAGAATATAGAGAGAATAATTGGAAATGGCATCGTTATGACCATACAGACGAAATTGACAAGTATAGTCATGATGATTATAAAGAAGCACTAATACACTGGGCAAAAAAGACTTCCGACCATAAAACCAATGTAATGGAAATGAACACAACAACCCGGGGAAAAGAGTATATAAGCGGATCCCTTATTTATAAGCAAACCATTGATGATCAAAATGAAAATAAGCTATTTCATTATTTTCTGGCAAGGGATTTTTTAATAACAGTTAATTTTAATCCATCTGCTATTAAGTCGATAGATGAGAAATCTGTTCTGAAAAAAATGGAATATACTCAAAATGCCATTGAAGGTTTTTTTGTGTTATTGGGTGAAGTGTTGAGTGAGAGTATTGCAAAGATAGATAAATTTGAAATCCGATTAAATGATTTATTATGGAAAGTAAAGAAAAGAAACAGCATAGACATCTTAGAAGAAATCTATCAGTTAAGGCATGAACTTCTTGTGTGGAAAAATTTAATTATTCCTGTAAAAGAAATTAAATTGGGAATTGAAGAAGCATTTGGAGAAGATGTAAGCAAAGAAGTTGAATTCAAGCGGACGTGTAAAAGGATCGAAAGAGGCGACACTCTGATCCGTGAATATCAGCAGGAAATTGATACACTTGTCAATTTTGAGGAAATTGTTTCACACCATCGCGGCAATGAAATTGTGAAGACGCTGACTGTCATAACGACACTCTTTACTCCTGTTGCTGCCTGGGGCGCCCTTTGGGGAATGAACTTTAAATATATGCCTGAGCTTGAATGGAAGATTGGTTATCCTTTATCTCTGTTATTAATAGCTGGCACCACAGCTGCTTTATATTTTATGCTTGTTAAAAAGGGATGGATGGGCGATATTTTAAGAGGAAAGAAGAAGAATTCCTTTTTCAAATAAACAAGAGTGCCGTCAGATTGCGGCACTCTTTTCGTGGTTATTCAATAAGTAGTCCAATGTTTCCTTAATTCCGTCTTCATAAGCTGTTTTAGGAATAGGCCCAATGCGTTCTTCATACTTGCTGCCATCGAGAATTACAGGCGTTTCATTTAGATACATCATTTCCGTAAATTCCCTCATAAGCGGATCAAAAATGCCAATGGCACGGATCATCCATCTATGCACAGGTTTAAAAGAGACTTGTTTCTTAAGGTGTTTGGAGGCGATATTGGCAATCTCTTCGCCTGTAATCGTTCCTGCCCCCGGAATATTCCAAACTTCGCCATATGCCTCTTCTTTTGATGCAAGCTCAGCTAATGCCTTGGCTCCATCTTTTATATAAAGAAACTCTCTTGTTATATTGGTTTTCCCAACAAATAAGCCTGTATGTTTTTTGATAATCTGCTCGAAGGTGTAATGTAATAGAGTGTTGCCTGTATGGGGTCCGTAGAAATCAGGGAAGTGGGCAATGATGTAAGGGACGCCTGAGTGTTTAATGCTTTCAATTAACGTTTGGCGAAGCTTGCCTTTTTTTGTGTGCGGATTCCTGGACGATGTTTCTTTTGCAGGCAGGGATTGCAAACCATAGGAATATATATTGTCCACGTAAATAAATGGCTTTTTTTGCTTGCGGCATACATCCAATATATTTTCAAGGATAATGGACAGTGCCGGATCCCAGTTCTGGTAAGGGATATTGATCGCATGAAAAACGGCATCCGCTTCAGAAACCGCTTTTTCAATATCAATTGGATTCATGGCATCGCCTGCAAAAATCTCAGCATATGGGCCCCATTCTTTTTTGAAATTAAACAAATTTTCTTCTGATCTGGCGAAGGCGATTGTCTTTATGTTTTTGCGGCAAAGAGCCTCTGTCAAAGCATACCCCATTCCTCCGGTAGCACCAAGAACTGCAGCTTTTTTTATCATTATTATCATCCCTTTTTATTTATTGACCGCTGTTCAAATATGAATAAAAACGAAAGAAATGATTACATCATTTCTTTAACTGATCGCTTTAATTAAAAAACTTACATGTGAAGAGGCAAGCTCCTTTACTTCTTCAAAACTTGTTTCCGATTTGCAATAATGTGTGACAAAACCGTGCAAACTTAAAAAGATTGACCAGATCTCCTTTATGGAAAGCGGTTTGGGAGAAAGCGAGTTAATTGATTGGGCAAAGTGCAAATAGCTTTTGCTCGGTCCTTCTTGAAGATAGCTTTTCACATCATCATCTTTAATTAAAAACATCAATTCATAATGCTTCTGATGGGTAAGGCCGAACTCGATATAGCGGTAGAGAATGTTATAAAGCTTCTGTTCATTGCTCTCGGCAGGTTCTGCAAGAACGTTCTGAAGCTCGCGATTAAGCTTTTGGAAATCGGCTTCAACCATTTCATAAAATAATTGAGCTTTATTTTTGAAATGATAATAGATGGCTCCATGGCTGCAGTGGAGGATATCCGCAATTTTTCTCATGGATGCTGCTGCGTATCCCTCCTTGACAAACAGGTCACGGGCTACTGTAATGATCGCTTCTTTTGTTAATTCATCGCTGGCTGCTTTTCTAGGGCTCATGGTATCACCTTTCATTATTGAACACTGGTCAATAAGATTATATGCCACATAGGCTTTATTTGACAATCTTTTTTGATAATCTTTCCAAAAAATTTTTAATAGCCCCCAGATTTTGATATGCTTGAATAAAAAGCTGTTAATCCTGCCCGCTGATTCAGAACGGGGCACTCAGTGAATCCGCGGGAAGAATGAGAGCTCCTCGGCTTCGCCTGTGGGGTCTCCCGCTTCCCTCACTTCCCGCAGGACATTGAAAGCAGCCTCGTCGCAAGAAAAATGCGTTTGCATTTTCGCAGGATAAGCCCCTTCAGCTTCAATCAGCAGGGTGCTAAAATCAACATTCCTAAAAATATTTCACCGGGAGGAATACAACATGAACGAGACAAAAACATGCAGAGAATCTTTTACAGTAAAAACCAGCATCGTCCTGCCGCCTGATACGAATACATACGGAACATTATTCGGAGGAAAGCTTATGGCCTATATTGATGATGTGGCTGCCATTGCGGCTATGCGGCATGGCAGAAAAAATGTCGTAACAGCCTCGACGGATTCTGTAGATTTCCTTCATCCCATTTATGAAGGCAACTCGGTTTGTCTTGAAGCATTCGTCACCTATACTGGCAGGACATCAATGGAGATTTTTGTAAAAGTCATTGCAGAAGACTTAATAACCGGTGGCCGAAACGTGTGCGCCATGTCATTTTTGACGATGGTTGCAGTTGATGAGAATGGAAAGCCAACTCCGGTGCCATCAGTTGTACCGGAAACAGACGAAGAAAAAAGCTTATATGAATCGGCGAAGGAGCGGGCTGAAATCAGGAAAAAGCGCCGAAAAGACAGTGAGGCCAGGGTAAAGGACTACGGCACCAACCTGCCTTGGTAAAAGGGGGAGAAGAATGGGCTCAAAATGATGAATCCATTATCCCCAATAAGATCGCATCCAGATTGGAAATCGAAGACAGAGAATCTTTTTTGCTGGGAGGAATTGCGCCTGACGCTGTTTCTCCCAAAGAATAGAACGGGGAATGGCCGAGTTAATGAAGCTTTAATTGTGAAAAAATAACTCAGCATTTTTTCCTAGATTGATAAAATAATTGAAGCTTTTTACATATCAGGGATTAGTAAAATAGATTTAACTTTCAGAATATTAATTCTTTTTCCTTGATTATCCTTTTCCTCCCTTTTAAGTTAGACATGTAGACAACTTACTGAAGGAGGAAAAAGATGAAGAGAATATGGAAAGCTAGTATGGCTGTACTTTTAAGTATTTTACTAGTTGCAGGAACCATGCCTTTAACAGGGCAGGCTAAGAAGCCGAAAAATGATTATGATGGCTACAGCCAGGTTGATGTCGGCAAGGATGGCATGGTGGCTTCAGCCCATCCGCTTGCATCTCAAATTGGGGCAGATGTCCTAAAGAATGGCGGTAACGCTATTGATGCCGCTGTGGCTGTCCAATTTGCCCTTAATGTAGTAGAACCGATGATGTCCGGCATTGGCGGCGGCTTCATGATGGTCTATGACGGAAAGACGAAAGAAACGACCATCATTAACAGCCGTGAACGCGCACCGGCTGGGGCAGCACCTGACATGTTCCTGGATGAAAACGGCAAGCCAATTCCATTCGCCGAACGTTCAACCGGCGGTACAGCAGTAGGCGTGCCTGGCACCTTAAAGGGTTTGGAAACGGCCCTGGAAATGTGGGGCACACGCCCTATGCAGCAGCTGATCGGTCCTGCTATAAAGCTCGCAGATAAAGGCTTCCCAATTGATTCAGTATTGGCAGATGCGATTGCTGATAATCAGGAGAAGCTGAGCAGATCAGCTGCAGGAGAAGTCTTTTTGCCAAATGGCCAGCCTTTGGAAGAAGGGGATCATCTTGTACAGAAAGACCTTGCAAAGACGTTGAAAATGATCCGTTCTGGCGGAGCAGACTCTTTTTATAATGGGGAAATCGCTGAAGCTCTTGCCGGTGTTGTCCAGGAATTCGGCGGATCCATGACTCCTGGAGATCTGGCAGACTATGATGTGACCATTGATGAACCAGTTTGGGGAGACTATCAGGGATATGAAATAGCCAGCATGCCTCCGCCAAGCTCTGGCGGTGTATTTTTACTTCAGATGCTGAAAATTTTGGATGATTTTAATCTATCACAATATGATTTGAAATCCTGGGAAAAATATCACCTGCTTGCAGAGGCTATGCATCTTGCATATGCAGACCGCGCAGCCTATGCAGGTGATCCTGAATTTGTAAATGTACCGGTTGATGGATTGCTTCACCCGGACTATATTAAAGAGCGTCAGGAACTGATCAGCCTCGATGAAGTCAATGGGAATCCTGAAGCAGGTAATCCTTGGAAGTATGAAGACAGCTCAGCCAATTATGAAGCAGCCGCGCAGCCAAACGATCGCGAGTACGGCGAGACAACTCATTTCTCAGTAACGGACAGATGGGGAAATGTGGTTTCTTATACAACCACGATTGAACAGGTATTTGGGACAGGCATAATGGTTCCGGGCTACGGATTTATGCTGAATAATGAATTGACCGACTTTGATGCAGTTCCAGGCGGAGCCAATGAGGTCCAGCCAAACAAACGGCCGCTGAGTTCCATGACACCTACAATTGTTTTTGAAGGTGGAGAGCCTGTATTGACAGTCGGTTCACCGGGCGGCCCTACAATTATCACTTCTGTGCTGCAAACAATCCTATATGCCATTGAGTATGATATGGAATTAAAGGCTGCAGTAGAAGAACCTCGGATCTATACGAATAACTTGAATTCCTACCGTTATGAAGAGGGGATTCCATCCGCGGTCATTACACACCTGAATGAGCTGGGCCACAGGTTCGGTCCAAGTCCGACTACCATCGGAAACGTTCAAAGCATCTTGATAGACCAGGAAAATGGACTCTTCAAGGGTGTTGCAGATTCCAGCCGCAACGGAGCAGCCATAGGTGTTGATCTGAAAGGCATGGGAAAAGATAAAGGGGAATAGGCCTGGACAGCGTCCTGCAGCAGCGGGGCGCTGTTTTTTGTTCAGGACAACGTAAGGAACAATTAATATTTTAAAACAGTCGGTGGAGGAAGTAGCACATAAATTAAGGAAAGTGGTACACGAATTGAAAAAGTCGAACGTAAAACAGGAAAAGTGGCACATATATTGAGGAAGAATTGGTTCCCGTGACGAGGAGCGCCTAGAGTCTGAAGGGAACTAATCGAGAGGAATAGTGCCCGTGACGAGGAG
>NZ_JAEL01000060.1 GCF_000518885.1 Bacillus sp. J33
GTCTGTATTTTCTTTTTGAAGGTCCTTGTAGGGCTTTATTTCAGGGGACGTATTGCCACTCCCCACGAAACCCTTTTGACTCTTTTTCTTGTATGCATCAACCCAGTTCCTAATGGTTCCGACTGGAATATCTAGGTCTCTCGCTAATTGAGTTGCTTTTTTACCATCTTCTACGACCATTTGTGCAATCTGTATTTTGTATTCGAGATCAAAATGCTTCCCCATTTAGACACGTCCTTTAATTGTTCTTTGTTAATCATTATAACGAAAGTGTCAATTTACCGTGTCCGTTTTTTAGTCTAGCATCAGCACTTATGAATAAAGATACAATAACTATTCATTTTTCCTATTTTTTAATGCGAACTGATACTATTGTTTCAATTTCAGATAAAAACAATAGAAAGAGCTATTTGGACTGTATCGTTCTCATTGGCCGGTCATTTAATAAAACAAATGAAAAAGTTACACTGCAATATACCTATATTTATATATGATTTTGATTAAATCCCGGGTTAGTGATAAATGGTTATATCAAACACAACACTCTTCTTTTATCCATTTTAACATTCATACATGATACTGCCTCCCCCTATTTGCTTATTTTTCCCAAAAAACTCCCCAGCTCAGCTATGTATTTTTATAAATGATTCTCTTCCCCTATATACGGCCAATTATTTTTGATCCTTTTTGACTGCAACTTTTTTGCTGTTATAAAACCTTCAGGCTATTTTTAAAAGCCTCCGACAATCCTCCATTTATTTCGACAGCCTTCAAATGTTTATTTAGCTAAAGTACGGTTATCGGAAAGGTTTTCCATTTTTGGAAAAACCTTTTGGAGGTGATGGTGTTCTAAGAAATAGCTCCAAATGATCAAACAAAAAATAAGGAGGGAATTTTTTGAAGAAAAAAAGAAAGCCATTAAGCCGCATTGTTTATGTTATGCTGACAGCACTTTTGATTTTGCCTCTGATGTTTCCAAGCATGGGATCAGCAGAAAGCAAAAGCTCGCCGCACACATCAGTTAAGAAAGCTTCACTTGAGACAGCTAAAAGTAAAATAAACAGCTCATTGCTGAAACAATTCGATAAAGAGGATAAAGTAACCTTTTTAATCAAGTTTAAAGAACAAGCAAATACAGCTGAAGCCGCTAAAAAGGCTGAAAAAGAGGCAAAAACACTAAAGCTTACAGCCTCCAAATCAAAGTACATGAAACGATCTGCAGTCCTTTCCTCACTCCGATCTACAGCTATTGAAACTCAAGGCCATGTGGCTGATTTCCTTCAAAAACAGGAAAAAGCCGGCAAAGCGAAAGACGTCCAATCCTTCTACATTGTGAATGCCATTGCAGTCACAGCTACTAAAGATGTCATGGAACAAATCGCCACGTTCCCAGAAGTAGAAAAGATCCTTCCAAACGAGACAAGACAGCTTCATAAACCAACAAAAGAAGCCGAAAAAGCATTCCATACGCAAGCTGAAACAAATTCTATTGAGTGGAATATTGACCGCGTTGGTGCTCCAGCAGTATGGGAAATGGGAATTGACGGATCCGGGACAGTTGTAGCTTCCATTGATACAGGGGTTCAATGGAACCACCCTGCTTTAAAAGAAAAATACCGCGGCTATAATGCAGCTGAACCAGATTCACCATCACATGAATATAACTGGTTCGATGCCACAGCCGGCCAGACAGCACCTTATGATGATCAGGGCCATGGAACCCATGTAACAGGTACAATGGTTGGTTCGGAGCCAAATGGATCGAATCAGATTGGGGTTGCCCCTGGTGCAAAATGGATTGCAGTTAAAGCATTCACTGCTTCTGGCGGAACTGATATTGATCTTCTTGAAGCAGGCGAGTGGATTTTAGCTCCGAAAGATGCTGATGGAAATCCACATCCTGAAAAGGCACCAGATGTTGTCAATAACTCATGGGGTGGCGGTCCAGGACTTGATGAATGGTATCGCCCGATGGTGCAGGCTTGGCGTGCAGCTGAAATCTTTCCCGAGTTCTCTGCCGGCAATACAACATTATTTAATCCTGGCGGACCTGGTTCAGTTGCAACACCGGCCAACTATCCGGAGTCATTTGCAACTGGAGCGACAGATATCAGCAATGGTTTAGCAAGCTTTTCACTGCAGGGACCGTCTCCTTACCAGGAAATTAAGCCTGATGTTTCCGCACCTGGCGTTAATATTCGTTCCTCAGTCCCGGGAAGCGGTTATGAAGGCGGGTGGAATGGAACATCCATGGCAGGCCCGCATGTTTCTGCGGTTGCAGCATTGCTCCGGCAGGTTGATTCAAGCCTGACTGTTGAAGAGATGGAGGATATTTTATTAACAACCTCTACTCCGTTAACAAATGGTACTTATCCTGAGAGTCCAAACAACGGTTTTGGATATGGCTTGGTCAATGCCTTTGATGCGGTTTCTTCCGTCCTGACTGGCCTTGGAAAAATTAAAGGCCAGGTGGCAAAAGAAGGAGACGACAGTGAAGCTCCGCAAGCCGAACATGCAGCACCTCAGGAAACCTATGCAGGAATGGATCTTGTACTTGAATTGTCCGCATCCGATAATGTAAGTGTCATAAGAGTGGATCTTGAATACTTAAAAGCTGACGGAAGCTGGGGAACGGTGCAGGCAGAAAGAACAGCTGGAAATTATAAAGACGGCACTTACCAGGCAGTTATACCTGGTTCAGAGATTGCTGAGCCTTCTTTGACTTATAAGTGGAAAGTAAATGATTTTGGCGGGAATCTAACAGAAACAGATTCATATGAAGTGGCAGTTAGACCCGGCATCAGCATTGGCTACTCTCAGGACTTTGAATCACAGCCGGCAGGCTGGACTTCATATGGCCCAGAAAACAGCTGGGAATGGGGTGTTCCCGCTTCCGGACCAGGCAATGCAGCTTCCGGGGAAAAAGTATATGCTACAAACCTTGGAGGCAACTATGCGAACCGAGCAAATATGAACCTGCAGATGCCGCCGATTGACTTGCCGGAGGGGAATGCATACCTGCAATTCAAGCAATGGCACGAACTTGAGAACCGATATGATTACGGCCATGTATTTGTTTCAACAGATATGGAAAACTGGGAACAGGTTCTTCGAGTCAACGGCACCACTACAGGGTGGATCGACGGTGAAGTGGATTTAAGTTCTTATGCAGGACAAAGAATTTATGTTGCTTTTAATGTGACTACAGATGGATCGGTCCTAAAGCAAGGATGGTATCTGGATGATGTCCAGTTATCCGATGCACCTATTGAACCGGCCGGCAAAGCTCAGCTGGGGGTTGAAAAGGAAAAAGCTTCGGCAGAATTAAAGAAAGAGACAGTAAATCCTGACAAAATAGTTCCTATAAAGGAAACTCCTGCAAAGGATGAAGCTAGTGAGCAGCACCCTGCCCCTTCAGTTCTTCCTTTAAATGCTGAGGTAAGCGTACTGGAATCAGGAAGATCCGTGTTTACAAACCCGCAGGATGGATCATATGAATTCATGCATGCATCAGGCGATTTCACAGTACAGGCAGAAGCGTACGGGTATCGTTCACAAACCCAAAGCGTTAACATTCCGCAAGATGGGGAAGTTACAGCAAACTTTATCTTGGAAGAAATTCCAAAAGGCACTGTTACGGGTGTTGTCACAAATGAAGCAACTGGTGAACCAGTTGCGGATACCACTCTTCTTCTAATAGAAGATGCTGCCGTACAGCCTGTAACAACTAATGAAAACGGTGAATTCACGCTTACAGCTTATGAAGGCACCTATACATTAAAAGCAATGGCTCCTTCCTATTACAGCAAAGAGCAAACCATAACGGTTGAAGGCGAATCTGCACTGGAGGTCAATATTAGCCTTAAGCCATTTATCGGCTATCCTGGTGAGATTGGCTATGACGATGGAACAGCCGAAAATGCTCGTGTATTCTATGATGCCGGCAATGGCTGGGCTGTTAAAATGTCGCTTGCATCCGGCCATGAAAGTGCGATGGTAACCGGCGGATTATTCCGATTCTGGGATGCGTCCTGGCCAAATCCAGGAGGAACAGATTTCAAGGTGGAGGTATATGACGCAAGCGGCCCAGACGGAGCTCCAGGCAAAAAACTGGCAGGTCCATTTGAGGGCACTGCTTTAAGAACCGGCGAATGGACACATATTGATCTTAGCGAAGAAGGCATCCTTGTAAACGGCGATTTCTATATGGTGTATATCCAAACAGCACCGAACCCGAATGCTCCGGGCCTTGGAACGGATGAAGACGGCGAAAATGCTGGCCGAAGCTGGCAGCTGGTTGGCGGCGCATGGACACCTTCGCCTGAAGATGAAGGCAACTACATGATTCGTGCAACGGTGAACTATGAAGTTACTGCACCTGCAATCACTTCTCCAGCTGATGGAACGTTCACAAACCAGGACACAGTTACAATTGAAGGTATATCTGCTCCAACGACGACTGTAAATGTATTCAATAACGGCGAGAAAATTGCTTCAGCGGAAACAACAGATGAAGGAACATTCTCAGCTGAAATCTCACTGGCTGAAGGAGAAAATATCCTTACTGCGAAAGCATCCACTGAAGCAGGTTCAACTGATGCTTCAGAGCCTGTTAAAGTAATCTTTGATCAGGCAAAACCGGAATTGGCCATTACAAGTCCTGCTGATAAAACAAAAACGAACAAAGAAACAGTTACAGTTGAAGGTACTGTTTCTGACGAAAATCTTGTCTGGGTTAAAGTAAATGGCCAGACAGCTGAAGTTGCTGACGGCAAATACTCGCTGCGCATCTTATTGGACGAAGGTGAAAATGTTATTACAGTCACAGCACAGGACAAAGCGAAGAACACCGAGGAAAAAACAATCACAATTGATGCTAAATATACAGCCCCAGCGATTGAAAACCTTCTGCCTGAAGAAGACAAAGAAATCAAGAAAGGAGAATCTGTTAAAATTGAATTTGACAGTGAACCTGGTTTATCGGCTGTGTTTGCAATCCGAATGCCGTTAACAAACACGGGTGCCCAGCTGACGAACGCAGCAGAACTTCCTATGATGGAAACTTCCCCGGGCCATTATGTTGGCTACTATACAGCGACTTCGAATGTAAAGGCGCCAGGTGCAGAAATTGAAGTAAAAGCAACCGATGAATATGGCAACGAAACACGCCAGACAGCTGAAGGAAAACTGTGGATTAATGAGAAAAAGCAGAACAATAAAGGAAAATAATTTTGCTGAAAAAGGCAGGCCCTGCTTCATTGGGGCCTGCCTTTGTCCGATTATAGATTTGTTAGCTCTTTCTTTTCCTTCAGCAAACCTTTAAATTCTTGATCCAGCTCAGCATATTTAGCTTCACCTGGAGAGAGGAGGCTCAGTTCTCCCAATATGGCAGCAATCCGATTATCGATAACCATGATTTGTTCCTTTTTGGCTCCGGCCAATTGGCCGGTTTGGGCCTTTCCGGAATTTGCGCGATACTCCCTAAGCCCCATTTCATGCCTAACAATTTTATTTTCTTCAAATACAAGCAATCTGTTGCTCAACTGCTCCATAAAATATAAATCATGCGAAATAATGATAAGTGTTCCTGAAAATTCTTTCAGTGTCTTCTCAAATTGTTCCCTGCTTGGCAAATCCAAATGATTTGTTGGCTCATCTAAAATGAGAACATCATACTCTTTTAAAAGCATATCAGTTAGCTTTATCCTGATTCGCTCTCCCATGCTTAGCTGCTCGATCGGCTGATTTAATTTCGCCTCTTTTAATCCGAGATTAGCCAGAAGAGTTCTCGCCCTGTAGACAGTATCCCGGTCAGAGAGATTAAGAGCTTCAATCGCATTTTTTGAAACAGGCAGGTCGCTGACATCCTGGCTTAAGTAAGCTAGCTTCATGGATGAACTGCTCCATAGCTCCCCGCTGCATACTGGAATTTCATTTAGGAGCATTCGGATAAAAGTGGTCTTGCCAGCCCCATTTCCTCCCAGAATACCAATTTTTTCACCGTGTTTTATATAAAATTGGCTTTCCTTGAAGAGGATCCTGTCACCGAATCTCTTCGATAGGTTTTTAGCTTCAATAATTCTCTTCCCTCTTTTTCCAGAAGCATCAAATTGAAAATGAACCTTTGCTTCTTCTTCAGGTTTTTCAATTTTATTTTTTTCGAGCTCCTGCTCAAGCCTCTTCATTTTAGACTTAATCTGCTGGTCCATTTTCTTGGCTTTTACCCGGTGATATTCCTTAAAACCCATTTGCCGATTTTCCGATGGGCTACCGCCTTTAGTGGATTCCCGATGAGCTTTTTCCGACCATTTTTTCAAGTTGGCCATTTGGTTTTCAATCCGCTCAATATCCCGCTGCTGTGTGTTGTATTGATGAAGCTGATCTTCAAAATTCTTTTCCTTTTGTTCCCGGTATGATGTGTAATTTCCATCGTAAATGAAAAGCTTGCCATTCTGCAATTCAAAGATTTTCTGTACTGCCTCATCAAGAAAATAGCGATCATGGGATATCATTAAAACAGGCCCGCTGAAACCGCTGATCTCGTTAATTAGCCAGTCAATCCCCTGTAAATCCAGATGATTGGTCGGCTCATCCAAAATCAGCATATCCGGCTTGGAAGTCCAAACCTTCGCTAAAGCAAGTTTCAGTCTTTCACCGCCACTCAACGAATTAAGCCTTTCCTGCTCCCACTCCTGGAATTTCGCCAATCCCAGTTTGCTTGCCTGATGGAGCACTTCTTCATTAAGAGCTTGCTTCAAATCCTGAGATCCGCTGACTGAATAATCTGCTGATTGATGAAGGTATCCTATTCTGAATGGTTTCTTCATAAACTCGATTACTCCTGTATCCGCCTCAACGCTTCCGAATAAAATATTGGCCAAGGTAGTTTTCCCGGTTCCATTCAAGCCAACAAGGCCAATACGATCCTGCTGGCAAATATCAAATTGCAAATCGGAAAACACGGTTCTATCCGCATACGATTTTTGAATTCCTCTCGCCTTAAGAACCGGCATATTTCTGTTGTACTTTTTGCTCCTTAAACGCTTATTTTCACCCATAAAAAAACCTCCCCGATTCCCGGAGAGGATAGTGCCCCGCCTTTAAAACGGTGCCATACCTAAAAAATGCGCCTAAACAAACATTAACCGCCCATTATGATAAAAATGATTATCCTTTATACCGATAAAAGGGGGTATTAAAAAAAGGGCACACTAATCCTATGTTCTCCGGGTTAAACTTTTTATAATCTAAAAAGATTCCAGAAAAAATAAGATTAGAACTTCATGCCCCTAAATCACCCTTTCAAACTATTTGATTGTAGTATACGTTCAGTTGGCTTTTTTTGTCAATAGGCTCTGGCAGATTTGGTGCAGGCCTAAGGTCAATTAATCAATCCGTATATGCTTATTGGTAAGTTCTTTAAGCATATTTAAAATAGTTGCCCGTTCATCCTTGTTAAAACCGCTGACCCATTCTGAAACAAGCTTGTATTCCTTTTGATGCATTTTCCGCTGGAGACCCCCTTCCAATATGGAATAAATCTCCCGCATGGTATTTTCCCGATCCTGTGTTTGAAATTCTGCCATTATAGCCAACCTCCCATTTTTAATTTATAGCTATTCTTTTCCCCTAATAAAGCAGTTGGAAACACCGGATAGAGGTTAATGATGATTCTTAGAGAGCAGGGGGGTGAAATATCTGCGTGTTTACATGTAGGAGTTGCATCTTTACCAGTAAGAATTTTGGATGTTTGCAGCTACCATCCTTTTTGCGTTGTGATTATGTTGATTTGCGTCTAAATTAGTAAGAATTGCGTCCTTTTTTAGATATTTGCGGCTGCACATCCTTTTCGCGTTCTTATCATTGATGTATTCGCTTATTGCCTATGTGCCGATATATACGGGAATAAAGCTCTCCTTTTTTGCGGCGGGAACTTTTATCCGTACGCAGCCCCTTTTTTTCTATACAAACTTAACGTCCTTTTACACACCTCACACCCAAAATATGTATCTAAAGAAAGAAAAGCAGGACTGCTCCTGCTTTTCTTTTGCTATATTACCACTTAAAACAAGATGCACCTACGATAATAAGCAGAATGAATAGAACAACGATTAAAGCAAAACCACCGCCGTATCCATAGCCGCCGCCATATCCGTAACCGCCGTAGCCGTACATTATCGAACCCCCTCCTTTATCAGTAAATGGGTCTACAGATCGTTAATTTAGTATCCGTAGCCACCGTAACCCCAAGAAGCACCGATAATGATTAACAAAATAAACAATACAACTAAAAGGGCGAAACCGCCGCCGTATCCGTAGCCGTCTGACATAGTCAATTACCTCCTTTATTTGATTCCATATATCCTATTCAATTCACCCAATTTGTGCGATAGACAAATGCACAGTTTTGTCAGTCAAAAAAGAAGCTATCCTGAGGAAAGCTTCTCATTTCTCCTGGTATACCAGTATTTCTTAGCCCCTTCTTCTAGAAAAATAGGCAAATTGATTATTTTTCATGATCCTTATTTGCTTCAATTGCTTTGATGGAGGATGCTGCCTTGTTTCCTTTTAGTTCATCTGTCAGCTGATCCAGGCTTTGGCGCACGTTCCCTTTACCTGAGAAATTCTCCAGCAGTTCTTTTACATCAATCCCTGATGAAGCTTTTAAGCTTTCCTGCAAAGTGGACATCAGATTGGTGGCGTAGCCGGTCACCTTGTTGGCACCGCCATTTTTTCCATCACTGCCTGTATCGACAACCGTAATTTTATCAATATTGGATAATGGGCTAGCCAGCTGTTTTGCATATTCAGGAAGCATTTTGATGACCATGTCCATAATGGCTGCCTGGCCATACTGTTCAAATGCTTCAGCGATTTTCCGTTTGGCTTCAGCTTCTGCAAGACCTTTGAGACGAATGATTTCCGCTTCGGATTCACCTTGTGCACGCTGGGAATCTGCCTTTGCCAAACCATCTGCCCTTACCCGCTCTGCTTCTGCACGAGCTTGGGATTCGATTCGGTATTGGTTGGCATCTGCCTCTGTAATCTGTTTCTTCTTTTCAGCTTCTGCTGCCTGTTCCACAGCATATCGATCTGCATCGGCTTTTTTCTTTACTTCAGAATCATATTGCCGTTCTCTTCTTAAAATTTCTTTTTCTTCAAGCTCGATTTGCTTCTGACGCTCAATGATGCGAATTTGCATCTCTTGTTCTGTTACTTCCTGCTTGGCACGGGCAGTCTCCAAATCATAGGCTTGGTCAGCACGGGCTTTGGCAATATCCTGATCCCTTCTGTAGTCAGCCATTTTCATTTGATTTTCTTTCTCTGCTTCCGCAATTTCTGTTGCTCTCTCTAACTCTGCCTTTTTGGCATCTTTATCGGCTTCCGCCCGTTTAATCCGGGTTTCTTTTTCAGCTTCTGCTGTTGCAATATCTGCATCGCGCTTTACCTGGGCAATTCTTGGTCTTCCAAGTGAATCAAGATAGCCGTTTTTGTCGCGGACATCCTTTATAGTAAAAGAAACAATGATCAGACCCATTTTGGCAAGGTCCTGCGAAGCAACCCTTTGAACCTCCTGGGAAAATTTATCACGGTTTTTGTAGATTTCCTCGACGGTCATTGAGCCAAGAATGGATCTTAAATGGCCCTCCAGAACCTCCTTTGCTTCGTTTTCGCGGTCTTCCTTAGACTTGCCAAGGAATTGTTCAGCTGCAGTCGCGATTTCCCCTATACTTCCGCCTATTTTTATAATTGCTGTTCCATCCGCCATGACTGGAACTCCCTGCTCCGTGTATACCTCAGGCGTTGTTACCTCCAATTTGCTTGACAGAAGGCTCAATGGCTCCGCCTGCTGGAATACAGGCAGGACAAAGGCGCCTCCTCCTCTTATTATTTTTATTTTATTCCCAGATTCATCAACATGGACATTCTTGCTGCCTAAATAGCTGCCAGTTACAATTAAAGCTTCATCAGGCCCTGCTGTCCGGTACTTTGTTATAAAAACCCCTAATAATGCTATTAATAAAAAAGCTGCAATACCGACAACGATCCACATCATGAGCATTCCATTTCCCCCTCACTATAATTGGCCATGTTCTACAACATGAATGACTCCATTCTTCACATCCACAATCAGCACTTTTTTCCCTTCTGCAATAAAAGTATTTTCATAGCTTTCCGCCGGCTTTGATATTCTTCCGCTTATGTTCTCAATCATGACTTCACCAAAGCCGTCTTTTGGTATGGGAATTAAAACAGTCCCAACTCTTCCCCTTAGCGACTCTTCTGTATAAACAAGTGACTCCTCTGCTGAAGACAAAGGAATTAGGACGAAAACATTTAGCAGTGTATCCAAAATTAAAGCAATCGCCGCTCCTATCAAAAGGATGATCAGGCTATTAAGGGACGTTAGCGTTTCCAAAATATATCCCGCGGCAGAAGCAAAAGTGAGAAAAGCAAGGATTAAAACGGGATTTAAAAAGCTGGATAATTCTCCAAACCCTTCAGTCAAATCACCAAAAAAGATATACAAAATAATTAAGATTCCAGAAAAAATAAGTGTGTAAACATAGATTGTCTGAATAGGCAAACCGAAAATTTCCATAAGCATGCACCCCTATTCAAAATGTTTTCAGGCTTACTGCACCACTTCTCTTTTCAAGGTTAGAAGATTGCCACCACCCTTCCTTTCCGTTCAATCCCATTACTGGAATAATTTATATACGAATCAACATCTTAAAATGTTTCGTTTATAGTCCATTTTTGGAGGAAATTTTGCTAACCTTCTAAAGCTCGTCTATCTTTTAGCCCATTTTTGTCATTTTTCTATCCCCGCCTGCATACCTTATTCAGGGATAATGATCCAGTTTATTAGAAATAAACGCCGATAAATAGCGGAATAGGGGAATATACTTAGTTAGCGGAGGGAAAGGGAATATGACAAGAAGTGAATTACACTTGAAAAAGACAAGAAATAAATTTTTGTTAGTATCTATTATCCTATTAGGAAGTGTAGTCGCACTCTTTACAGCACTTTATTTCTATTCTCAAAGTCTTATAACTATTGAAGCGCCAAAAAAAGAACTTGGACAAAAAGTTGTCATTCAGATGCCTTCAGGAAAGAGCGTCTTAACATATGAGAACCTCATTGTAAAAGAAGAAGGGAAGCTATTCTACAAAGGGGAAAGAAACACATTGGACTTGACTGGCGGAATTATCGTTTATGAGGATTGGGAATAGTTTTTTTATAAACTCTCTATTATCATAAAATGTTGTTTTTTATAAAAAGCAACAAACATTACGAAAAAAAACTGCTTTAATAAAAAATCTCTGCTTCCTTATTTGAAGCAGAGATTTTCCCTTTTTATTTAATAGTAAAAACCCCCGTAAGGATAATAATACGGATATGGAGGGTAATAAACAGGATACGGCGGATAATAAAGCGGTCTGGCCAATGCCCCAAGAGCCAATCCCCCTAGCAGACCCCCAATAAATGGCCCTCCAAATCCAAATCCAAATGGGCGTCCGAATCCAAATGGCCTTCCGAATCCAAATGGCCTAATTCTTTGATCAGCATAAAAAAATTCAGTTGGCATATGATTCAATCTTTTTTCCTCCTCAAATTTTTTTGATGAAAACACCCACTAAATCATATGCATTTTTTCAAAATAAGAATGGGTTTTTGTCCCGACAAACTAAAAAAGAAGAGGAATATCCTCTCCTTTTTGTTCATGGCTTTTTTAGCATAGTGTTGTTCATTTACCTATGAACACCTAAAGCAAGCTGTGCGTATCTGGACATTCTATTTTTTGTCCATGGCGGGCTCCAGACAACATCTACATCAGCAGACTTGATTTCTTCCACATTTTCAAGAACGCTTGCCTTTACGCCAGCTATGATTTGCCCTGCCAGCGGGCAGCCCATGGAAGTCATCGTCATAACGATATGTGCTTTATCTTCCGTGATATTTACTTCATAAACTAAACCTAGATTCACAATATCAATTCCCAGCTCTGGATCAATAACTTCTTCCAACGCTTCAAAAACTTTATCTATAACTTGATTGCCCATCATCCTTTACCTCCCTTGTGATTAATATAATGAAATTTATTCTCATTATAGAATCTTTATGGGCCAACAGAAGTGAAAGGCATCACACTGTTGGTGAATAGCTCCTTTAAATTTATGCTCTGTTAAATTTGCCTGTTGATTTCCTGCTGCTGCTACGAATAGGACTCCCTTACCAAACGCATAAGGGCTATTGAAGCGAAGTAAAAAAGGGATGCACTTTTAAAAAGCGAATATTTGACAAACTGTTTTCGTATCCTTTAAGATAGCAAAAAATTGCGAGGAGAATTAAATGTGAAGGTTATGAAAAATGCATTTTTTACTGTTTTGGCAACGGCTATATCCTTCTTTGGCATAAAGAAGATTGCTAACTCTACACATAAAATAAAAAAAATCGGCCATCGCGGTGCAGCCGGATATTGCCCCGAAAATACATTTCCTTCTTATGACCGTGCACTTGAGATGGGAGCAGATTTTATTGAAATAGATGTCCAATTAACCAAGGATAAGAAGCTGGTAGTGATCCATGATACGCTGGTTGACCGTACGACCGATCATAAAGGGAAGGTAAGGGATTACACTTTTGCAGAACTGAGAAAGATGGATGCAGGAAGCTGGTTTTCCACAAAGTTCCGCGGAGCCGTAATTCCTTCATTTGAGGAAGTTCTCGATTTATATGCAGATCGTGTCGGTCTTTTAATTGAATTAAAAAAGCCTTCTTTATATCCCGGTATTGAGGAGCTTATAGCAGAAGAACTGAGAAAGCGGGATCTTCATCTAAAGGGAAACGACCATATTATTGTTCAGTCGTTTGAAAAGCAGTCTATGCAAAAGTTCAGCGAAATCCTGCCAGAAGTTCCTGTTGGTATCTTAATTAATTATCCGCCCAACAAAATTGAAATTAAAGAGATATCCAAGTTTGCCAGTTATGTCAATCCAAAATGGACGGTTGTTAATAATCGTGTGATTAATCTCATTCATTCAAATGGCATGAAAGCAGTATCCTGGACAGTCAGGTCAAAGAGAGAAGCTGAAAAGTTAAAACACTATCCTTTGGATGGGATCGTTGCCGATTATTTGGATCTGATCGATTAACAAAAAAGGGTGCGGCCCTAATAGGCTGCACCTTTTTTTCAGACAACTCCTAACTTCCTGTCTGATTCCTGCAAAAACTTCAATGTTTCCAAATCGCTTGCTGTCGGCAGTTCAAATCGATTTTTATAGGATTCAGGCCCTTTTCCTGTAATAAAGACCCAATCACCCTTTTTAGCTTGCTGCCAGGCTTTTTTTATCGCCAAGGTCCGGTCGTAAATCACCTGTCCCTTTCCGCTGCCGAACCTTTCATTAAGGTCCTTCAAATCATTAATCATATCTTCTTCTTTTTCATCATTTAAATCATCTACAGTCAGATAGAACTGTGTGCTGTATTTAGCAGACACCTTTATCATTTCTTCCCGCTTGGATTGATCCCTTCCTCCACGGAATCCATAAATATGAAAAATCCTTTCTGCCCCCTGCTGCTTCGCTGTTTCCAGACAGTACTCAAAGGCATCTTTCGTATGGGCATAGTCCACAATAAATTTTGCTCCATTTGGATGGGTTATCGTTTCAAACCGCCCGGGTATTCCCGGAAAGGAGGCAAGTGCTTTAATCATCACTTCCGGTTTCAGTCCCATATCCATACCCGTCAAAAACGCCATTGCAGCATTATAGATATTATGATACCCCGGAAGAGAAAATTGGATATTATAATTCTTTTCTTTTATCCTTAATGTAAAAACCGTTTTGCCATTCATGTCCACATTTTCAATTGAGCAGCAGTTCTCATCACCAAGCATGATTAACATAATCTTATCTTTTTTTAGTTCCTCTGCCATTTTTTCTCCCCACGAATTATAAAGATTAACAATGGCTTTACCCTCATCTTTCAAAAGAGAGAAGATTTTCTTCTTATCATTAAAATAAGTGTCCATATTTTTATGATAATCCAGATGGTCATGAGCAAGGTTCGTAAAAAGTCCATAGTCGATTTCAAGACCCTCTGTCCGTGATTGTTCAAGCGCATGAGAAGAAATCTCCATCACTACAAATTCATCATTGCTTTCACTTAGCATTTTTTGGATCTGCAAAGCATCTGGCGTTGTATTTGTAGGCTTGTAAACCTCATTATTAATGACATTCGAAACGGTGCCAAGCAATGAGCAAGTCCGTCCGGCAGTTTCAAGGATATGTTTAAGAATGTAAGAAGTGGTTGTTTTGCCGTTTGTCCCTGTAATGCCAACTATTTTATGCTTCTTGGACGGATGACCATAGAAACAGCTTGCAAGCTTACCTAAGCTTGTCCTGCTATCTGCAACTCTGATATAAGGTATGTCCAATTGAAGGTCCTCTTCACCTATTACAGCAGCAGCTCCATTTTGTACAGCTTGTCCGATGAAAGAATGCCCGTCAGCCTGGAACCCTTTTATCGCTACAAACAAACTTCCTTTCCCCACATTGCGAGAATCCATTTCAATTCCTGCAATTTCAGGATCAATAGTAAATGAATCCATCTCCCCGCTATCCTTTAGGCATTCAATTACCTGGGATAATCTCATATTTCTGTCTCCTTTTATGTTTCAACTTGAATTTTCTTTGTAAATGTCTATATTCGTTACCTTTTGTTTTCCCTCTTTTACGGGAAATATGCCACTCAATTAGAGACAAATCAGGGAGAATAAAAAAATCGGCAAATCATCCTAGGATTAAGGATAAATTTGGGTGAATTGCTCTTGAAAATAAGCGATTCACCCTATTGAATTGTCCTTGATTCAGGGTTAAGCAAGAGATAGAGGCTGTTTTGCGAACTGGGATAAATATTTGACGTTTAATCTGCTATGCTGGGAAATCAGGTAGGCATCCCTTGTGGATCCAGGTTTTCTTAATGTGTTAAGGGCTCTTATCATTCCAGCTTCTGTTTCCATGCCAATACCATGTCCAAAGAACATGCCTCCACCCAAATACACAGTATTTTCGCCCATCCAAACAGGATGGTCATAATCAGGATTATAAAAATAGACTACGTCACCCGGTATGAAATTTCTTCCTCTTTTCGTAATAATGGATAAATCATAATCATAATTCCAATCCCATACAAGAAGGCCCTGGAATAGAGTGTTGAAACGGCTGACAGAGATAGAATCCAATACAGCTTTATAGAAAATCAGCACTATGGCTGTAGTACATTCAAAAGCATATTCCCAGCTGTTAATAAATACATCCCTTATGGCATCCGATGGAAGCACAGAAGGATCAAGAAGATACCCATATTTTGTTCGTCTCCATATGCGAGGATTAAAGCGGGACGTTTTAAAAGGTGCAAATTCTGTAGGACTTGCGTGAAGCTGTCTTGCTGCTTTGATAATATTTTCCCTTAGCTGAATATCGAACAGTAATTCATGCATGGCATCATATTGATGAACCTCAGGACTGTTTTCCAAGGCAAGATATATTTCACGCTGTACGCCAAAAAAACGGCCAATCCCAGGTTTACTCTGATTATTTGTTAGGACAATCATCGTATTCCTCCCTTCAAATGAATCTTATAGTAGCTTATGGATTTTCTTCTTTTAGGGTTCCATTAAAAAAATACATGGCTGAGAAGGTACCTCATTATAAGTTTTTCTTTCTTCTCTTATTTGGCAGGATGAAACAAACACTTCCATGAAATCATTTTTATTTTTGTAAAATATCTTTTTTTCTGAAAACACCTTGCTTTTTCCCCTCTTCTGCTAGTACAATATTCTACATATTCATAAGTTTCAGATATTTTAACTAAGACATTTTGTACAACAGGAGGCATGTTAGCATGGTGACATTTTTAGGATCAATTGTCTTGCTTCTAGCAGGATATATGGTTTATTCAAAGGTGGTTGAGCGAATTTTTGGTATAAATGACAGCAGCCCAACACCTGCTTATACCGAAAAGGACGGAATGGATTATGTTCCGATGAGCTGGTGGAAAGGCAGTTTAATACAATTACTAAATATTGCGGGTCTAGGTCCGATTTTTGGTGCAGTCATGGGAGCTTTATATGGCCCGGTAGCTTTTATATGGATTGTGGCAGGTTCTATTTTTGCGGGGGCAGTTCATGATTATTTCTCAGGGATGCTTTCACTAAGACATAAAGGAGAGCAATATCCCAGCCTTGTTGGCAGATACTTAGGAAAAACTGCAAAAACTACAATAAATATCATTTCACTTATCTTAATGGTACTAGTTGCAGCAGCGTTCACCGCTGGCCCTGCACAGCTCATTTCGAGCATAACGCCATTAAGCTTTATGGCATCGCTTTTAGCTATTTTTGCTTATTTTATTTTGGCTGCCGTATTGCCTGTAAATCGAATTATCGGAAAGGTTTATCCTATTTTCGGAGCTATTTTAATTTTTATGGCCGTATCGATTGCAGTTGCACTGCTTTTTAGCGGAAAATCCATACCGAATGTGACGCTGGAAAATTTCCATCCAGGTGAACTTCCAATATGGCCGTTATTAATGGTTACTATTTCATGCGGAGCCATTTCAGGCTTTCATTCCACTCAAAGCCCAATTGTGGCCCGAACCCTTAAAAGAGAAAGTGATGGGAGAAAGGTATTCTATGGTGCCATGATCGCAGAAGGAGTTATTGCCCTTATTTGGGCGGCAGCAGGGATGACCTTCTTCGGTGGTACCGGAGGGCTTCAGGAGGCACTTGCAGCTGGCGGCCCTGCCGGGGTTGTGAATGAAATCTCGAAAAGTCTTCTTGGCACACTTGGAGGAATTCTGGCAATCTTAGGCGTCATCATTCTGCCTATTACAACAGGCGACACAGCTCTCCGGTCTTCCAGGATGATGCTGACAGAATTACTCTCTTCCTTTATGAAAAAGGATGGCAAGTGGAAAGTTCATATAACGACCTTATGTGTTGCTCTGCCGACGATCTACCTTGCAACGATTGATTACTCCTTCTTATGGAGGTATGTAGGCTGGACAAACCAGGTTGTTGCTACAGTGATGCTGTGGACAGGTGCCATGTATCTCTTGAGAAGCAGCAAGTTTCATTGGATCTGCGGAGTGCCAGCTATCTTTATGACAGGTGTTGTATCTACGTACATCTTCTACGCACCTGAAGGTTTCAAAATGGATTATCAATTATCCATGATTATCGGATCCTTGATTACATTAGGTGTAGCAGGCTGGTATGTATATCAAATTATAAAACATAAACAAGTCCGTAAGAATAAAGCCAGCATAAAGGCTGCTTAGCCAAAAAAAGTGCACCTCCGTTTAAGGGGTGCACTTTTCAATTTTGAGGAATCCGCTCCTTATTTACTCGGTTTCCTCTTCAGTTCCTTCTTCTGTTCCTTCTTCAGTTCCTTCTTCTGTTCCAACATCTTCATTTTCTTCTGTGTTAGTCTCGTCCGTTTCTTCTCCATTGGTTCCATTGCTGCAACCTGTTGCAAAACCTGTAACCATTAGAGCTGCCATCAAAGCCATTAACCATTTTTTCATTTTAATTTCCTCCTTGGCTGCTAAAATTATATTACAGTGTTAATCATACAAAATTTTCTTTCATTTTAAAGCGTTTAAACCATTATTTTACATTTATTTACCTTAATTTTAAAAAGTTAATCGAAACTATAAAATCATTTACCAGTTTACGGGACTATAAGCCCTTTACATATTCCTTTTGCCACCTTTTTATTCACCTTACATCTCAAGACGTTTCACTTATCCTGAAGCGGGTAATAGATACTAACTACTTAAAGGAGGTTTTTACTTTTGGCAGACAATAACAGAACTACAGGCAGCAATTCTATAGAGCAAGAGAAAAAGAAAGAAAACAACGAAGATATTGAGCCCCAAAGGGAGCCGGAAAAACCTCAGGAAGAGTACCCGAAATAAGGAGGACAATGCTATGGGAGACAAAAGGATGCAGGACGGAAAAATGGATAGACCTGAACAATATAAAACCGATAAAGAGAGCTTATTTGACAAGTTTGAGAGTGAAAAAAATGTTGATCCGCTTCCTGTTGAGGATCTAAACCAAGAAATGGAAGAAGAAAAAAACGGCTCTAATATAAAGAATAGTTCTTCCACAGAAAAAAAGTATAAGGCCGATTTTGAAACAATAGACAAAAAGAAACTTTTTGGAGATAAGTACAACGATGGAACAGGAACTTAGGAGAATTTTGATGTAATAAATCAGGATGAGTTGAAAGAGAAAACCTTTTTAGAGCTAAAGCCCTGGTTGGACGGACCAGAGGATCCAAGCTATGGTTTCCATTAAAGCTTTAAAACAAGGGAGAATGCTCCCTTAAGCACCCAGCTATTATATTGTTAAAAATAAGTCCGGACAGTTTATCTGTGCGGACTTATTTTTATTATTTTTTTAAAGTCTTTGTAGCTATCCAGGTAAAAGTCAGCCCCCGGCGTTTTGTTTTGAAAAAGGCAGGTTTTAATGCCAAGGCTTTTGGCTGGAAGTATATCAATTTCCCTGTCGCCAACCGCTAAGTCAATACTATGCCTTTCATTTAGGATTTGATAGGAGGCCGGATGCGGTTTCCGTGGATAGCCGTCATCCCCTCCTAACATATCCGCAAAGTAGCCATCCAGCTTATGAAATGAAAGGATGGACAGGACATCCTCTTTTTCCTTGTGTGTCATAATAACATTCTTTTCTGCCAGCTTAAGTACATCCTCCAAATGCGGGAAGGGCTTAAGGTCACTGGGCGCAAGCTTTCTTGCTTGTTTTCTGATGCTGGATATCCGCTCTTCACTTAGATGGAAATAGCGGAAAGCATCCCCGAATGAAATTTTTAATTGGCAAAATATTTCTTCGTCTTCTACATGCATGTCACCCATTACCTTTTTTACAATAGCCGTATATGCTGGATATGTATCAAATAAGGTTCCATCAAAATCCCACAGTATATTCATCAGGCTACTCCTTCCGAATCTTTTTTAACAGGTTTAATTATTATACCTGCTATTAGCCTATTAAATAGCATTACCACAATAAATAACTTTGACAAACAGTAAGACTCAATGCTAATTTTATAGCTAAAGGCCCGTGTTTATAGAATGGCCGGAAATATTAAGATAAATTGAGGATGATTTAATATGGATAAAGAAATTATTAAGCTTATCAGGAAAAGCTATAATATGACACAGCGCGATTTTGCAAGGATTGTCAGCTGCAGCTTTTCTTTAATTGCTTTAGTAGAGGTAGGCAAACGAAGAGTAACAGCTGACCTTGAGAACAAGATTAAAACTGCATTCGACCTTGATGACCAGCAGCTTCAGTCCCTCTCCTCCCTTGTTTCTGAAATCAGCAAAGGTGTTCCCCCATTTATGTAGGCTGGTATGCTTGCTGACCAGCCCTGCCTATCCTCCAACAGTATGCCTCAACCCTATGCATGCCTGAAGCACCCCATTATTTGAAAATTGGCATCTGCTGCTTCCTGCCCTAAAAATATAGGCTTTTGCCGTGTCTCCCCGCCCATTTTTGCATAATTTATATGGAGCTTAAGCATATTTATAAAAAAGGAGAATGCCCAATGTATCCATATGGTTATTATCAAGGTTACCTTCCTCAGCCCTCAGGCCACTTTACACCTGAATTCCAGCTGTATGAGCAATATGATTCTGACAGACAGCCTCCACAGCTCGAAAGAAGAGTAACAGCTTTAGAGAGGCAAAATCAGGACCAATCGAGAGAAATCACACGATTAAACAGGCAGCTTACGAACTTAACCGATCAAGTAAAAATGCTAAATCAGACTGTTGATCGGCACACACGCAGACTTAACAGATTAAACCAGCGTCTAAGAGCTGTGGAAAATAGGCTTAACATCCCTTTCACCCCATTTGATGGAGAGTTTTAATATCAAAAAGAAGCATGGACCGATATAAAAACCATGCTTCTTTATTTATACAGATAAAAACCGCGGATATATCAGAAAAACTGCATCAAGGCCAGAAGTTTTTTTAATGACAAGAAAAAGATCAGTCCGAACATCTGGTTCTAAACTGACCTTCTTGATTCTTTATTCAAGTTTGGCAAGGCGCTCATAAACATCCTTCAGATTCGTGCAACCTAACACATCGGCTTTTTCACTCAAAATACACCATAGCTGAGCTGTAAGCTTTGCATCCCCTAACGCATGATGCCTTCCTTTTACTGGGATGCCGTTATATTTACATAGTTCTTCTAATGTAAATAATGCACGATCAGGATCTGCCACCCTATAAAGGAATGAAGTGTCCAATACCTTATGCTTAAAAGGCGTACGGAATAACTTCCAGCAGCTGTGGCGCATAAAGCTTTTTTCATGGTTCGCATGATGGGCGACAAGCGGCATCTCCTTTACATATTCAAAGAATTTTATTAGAACATCTGCGAGGGCAGGCGCCTTGCATAACTGGTCCTCTGATATTCCGGTTAGCTCTTTTATTTCTTCAGGAAGCGGCTGATCATAATGCACGAGTGAGTAAAAGCAGTCATTATGACAAATCGTTCCATCAATTATTTTAACTGCCCCTATAGAAATAATTTTGTCTCCTTTATCCGGATAAAAACCTGTTGTTTCAATATCAAATACTGCAACGCTTAGTTTTTTGATCGGTATGTCCATTGAATTGGCATTTTCAAGCTCCCTTTGCATTTGCCTGATAAACGCCATATGCTGGGCGTTCTGTCCATTCAAGCCACCAAACATATTGGAATGAAGCTTCCCTTGAATTCCTCTGACAAATTGAACAAAAGGATCAAATCCCATTACAATGCACCCTTTTCAACGGTTCTTGCTACAAATTGATGGAGCTTTTTTCCACCTCTTAAAATCCGTTTCAGTTCTTTTCTCTCCAATTTTGTTAAGCTTTTTACTTTGAGGAAGTGGGTATCATCGTAAGTATCTGTCTGGTTATACGACAGGAGTCGCCACTTTAATAGAGCAGCAAAATTGTTTTTATATTCGTCCATTTCCTCATTATAGCCATGAATAGCTCTCAGTTTCTCGATCCTGGCAATTGTGGAAGTCTCCATAATCCCCTCTGTTATAGCCAGGATTCGAACCGCATTCACATAAGGAATAAATGCGGTATATTTGAGATCCATCTCCCCCTGATGAGGTCCTTTCTCTTCTGTCAGCAGCTGACCAAAAGGACCAATTGCATTTTTTATATGCATGCTCGTTTCCATTAACCTGCTTGGCAGTTGAGGGCTTTTTTTAATTTGATGATAAATCAGTGATTTTAATTCACCTATAAAATCTTCTTCACCAATTAGCACTCTGCTATCATAGAAAATATGCAGATTCCTTATTGAATGTAAACTTTCTTCTTGCATCCATTCTGCAATTTGCCCCTTCCACTTTTCCAGAGGCTTGCACCATACGGGATTGGAACTCATTACTTTTCCTTCGCAATAGGGGTATCCTACTGCCTCCAATCCCTTCGCAACTTCCTCCCCCAGCTGCAAAAAGAAGGTCTCGGCTTCATGATCTTTCGCTTCATACACCATTCCATGGTCCTGGTCGCTTAGAAAGCCTTGTTCCATTCTCCCTCCGCTTCCTGTTGCGAACCAGGCAAATTTCCATGACGGTGATATTTTTCTATACATACGCTCCAAAGCCAACTCAAAAACAGTTTTCATAACACGATCATGAAACTTATTCAGCAGGGAGGTATCAGATCGATAATGCAATATCTGTTCATCTTTCCATTTCTTTAGGGATTGATACGAATTTATTCCAATATCCATCCGGACACTTCCTTTAAGGAAGCCCGTATTCTGGAGGTTTACGAGCTTAACCTTTTGTTTTCTTCAGCCATGAAAACTTCTGGGTATCCATAGCTTCCATGTTCGCTTAAATCCAATCCCATAATCTCTTCTTCCTCCGTTACTCGAAGTCCTCCCATTACATTTTTGGCAATAGCCAGGATAATGAAAGAAACTATAAAGGCATATAAACCGGAAACCGCTACACCCATGAATTGGACGCCTAGCTGTTCAAAGCCTCCTCCGTAAAATAATCCCGGCTTTCCGACCGTGGCCAGCTCAGGCGTTGCAAAGAAACCGGTAGATAAAGTCCCCCAAATCCCAGCTGCACCATGGACAGATAAAGCGTAGATTGGATCATCGATTTTTCTCTTTTCAAAGAATCTGACGCTATAAAATACAAGAACACCAGCTACGAGACCAATAATTACGGAGGCCCAAGTATCAACAAACGCACATGAAGCTGTTATAGCAACTAAACCAGCTAGAGCACCATTAAGCATAGTCGGTACATCCGATTTCCCCATAACCATCCAGGAAACAATTAGAGCTGCTACTGCTCCTGCTCCGGCAGCAAGGTTTGTGTTAAGAGCTACAAATCCAAAGAAACCATCTTCGACAGATAATGTGCTACCTGCGTTAAACCCGAACCAGCCGACCCATAGAATCAGTACACCTAATGCAGTATAAACCTGGTTATGTCCATATATGTTATTAGCTGAGCCATCTTTATTAAATTTTCCAATACGGGGTTTTAGCAAAATAGTAGCTGCCAGTGCTGCCATAGCCCCTGTTAAGTGAACGACAGTAGAACCGGCGAAATCCTGCTTGCCATGCTCTGCAAGCCAGCCGCCGCCCCAGATCCAGTGTGCAACGACAGGATAAACAATTGCGGAAAATAATAAAGTGAAAATGAGGTACACAGATAATTTTGCACGTTCTGCAAAACCGCCTAGTGCGATCGTAATGGCAATGCCGGCAAATGCCAGCTGAAAAACGAAGAATACAGAAGAAGATAAATCCATTCCTTCCAGTTCAGCTCCTGAGTAGAAGAAGTTTGAAAGTCCTACAAAAAAGTTGGCATTATCGCCAAATATAAATCCAAAACCAATTGCCCAAAAAACAAGCGATGCAAGCCCAAATGTGAAAATGGTTTTACCTGCAATGTGGCCGGCATTCTTCATTCTAGTCGACCCTGCCTCTAGCATAATAAATCCGGCTAGCATAAAAATAACTAAAATCGCTCCTAGCATAACCCACGAACTGTTTAGCAAAAAAGTGGTATCCAATTGCCTTTCCTCCCTTTTAATAGATGTAAGATTTTATATCCTAATCATGTTATATTTTCTTACACCGTTTAATTTAACTTTATTTTACTCTAATTTTTTTATATGTCAATGTGTTTTTTATAATTTTCTAAATTTTATGTTATAAAATCTAACATGAAAAAAACTGATGAAAAGATGATTGGCAAATTTAAAGTGGTATCTGTTTTTCATTTAACGGTTAAGTTAAAAACGAGCAGTTAAACTGCTCAATAAATCGTCGGGAGTGATGTATCATGGCAAGAAACAAACTTTTGGTGCCCGGTTCAGAAAATGTATTGGATCAAATGAAGCAAGAGATTGCCAATGAGTTTGGAGTTCAGCTTGGTGCTGATACGACCGCACGAGCAAACGGTTCTGTCGGCGGTGAAATGACGAAACGCCTTGTTGCAATGGCAGAACAGCAGCTTAAAAACCAGCAAAATCTTTAAACTAAGCTATTTAACTGAACCGGCCCTTCACTTTGGGCCGGTTTAAAAAAATATATTTTTTTACCGGGAATTCTGTCTATTTTTTAGAAAAGAATTTGTTCGCTGAAATTAATTGTTTATTCGCTGATTTAACCAGCTTATTCGCTGATTTTTAATTTTCTTGGCTAAATTACATTTTTATTCTCTGGTTTTACGGATTTATTCGCTAAGTTCACAATTTTGCTGATTTTTCCATTTGATTTGAATCCAGTGAATAATTGACTCGGCCTGGCTGCAGAATATTTTATAACCTAACCAGAGGGGGACTATTTATGACAAACAAAAATGACAATCGCGAAAGAAAAAACAAATATCCAAATAACAAAAAGCAAGATACTGAGTTCTCAAGAGATGCAGATATTCGCAGCGAAATAACCAAAAGGGATATGAAAAAATAACAGCATCTATTTTGGAAATAAAGCAGGGTATGACATTCAGTACCGGTTCGGTTTAAGAGTACAAAACAATAAGTACAATTCTTTCAGCAGTCCAATTAGCATAAAAATTAGACTGCTTATTTTTGTTGTTTTACAGGCTTTACGAAAAAAGCTAATGTCAAATAGCACATACATAGCCCTTGTTTTAGCAAAATTACATAAAGTTGTTAACTTCCTATTTCTTAGATAAAACTCTTACCAATTGCTATGTTAAAAATTACATTTTCATCTGTGATAGTAGGCTAAGACATATTTATCTTAAGGCTGTTTTCGTAAACTTTGTTGCTTTTCGGGTGGCTTACTAAGTTAATCAACGAGCAGAATTTATAAGTAAAACTACAATTTATGAGAAAAGAGCTTATGTTAAGAATATGAAGAAAATCAAGCAGACATTTTAATAAGAAAAATGTTTTAGAAATCTTTTTTTTAAAAAGTTGTTATAATAATTAAATCAGTGTGTAGAGATATTGGTATTAGGTTAACTGACCAAAAATATATGTCGCAAGATACGTCTGCCATCTGAAATTTAAATTTCGGAGGGGAAAATATGTATAAGGAAGATAGACTACCTCAAAACGCAAAGGAAGGCATATTATTTTTATTAATTATTTCAATTATTTCAGTAAATACGATCGCCCCAATCATTATGGGGATGGAACGCGGCTTCAGTAAAGACAATTATATAGAAACTCTTACGATTATTCCGTTTATGTGGATTATTGTTGTATTGTTAGTAAGACTGGTTGCTGGACCATTAGTTGGGAGAGTAATGCCAAAATTTGTCGGACAAACAGATGGATTTAATGCCCGAGTTTTATTGAATACTTTATTGAATGTTACAGTCCTATCTATTCTTCTAACCATTATAGGAACTTGGGTTGGTACGAAACAAATCAGCCTAGAACCTTTTCAGAATTTCTTTCACAGTTGGTTTAGAAATTTTGGTGTAGCATTTTGGATTGAACTATTGATTGCTCAGCCAATAGCAAGATTTACAATGAAAAAAATACACGCAAAACAGGCTATCCAAGCAGAGAGTGTCAACCCATAACACCTAGAATCATGTTTCGAAAACAAAAAAAATTTCCTGTCACCTTGAAAATGTAAGAGATGTAACATCTCATTTTTTTCACGCCTCTTTTGCTAACAGGCGTTATAATGGAATAAGATATTATAAAAAATGCTCAGAGATTTCCCTCTGAGCATTTTTTAACCAATGTCTATTTCGACTTTGCCTTCTAACTATGTTTTTATACTTCAAAACCGAACCCGTTAGTCATTCGACGGTCTTTTATGCAAACAAATTACATAGCAAGGAAGCAGCCCTTCTGCAAGCAAACCTAGCTCCTCTTCATAATGGATTGAATACTCCCTTGATTAATCGAAATGGCTTTCATTAAGGGCGTGATGGACAAAACCCTTGTGAGGATTGACCGCTTCTATTATAGGCAGGGGTGAACCATTCGTTTTGCTTTTTCTAATTAACCTGAGCAGTTATATTGTAGGAATCCATCCATTTTTCCTAAGAAAAGTCCCTCTGTATATAACAGCCAGACAAACTGCTAATCCAGATACTGCTGCCTTCCATGCTTTACTCTAATATTGGATTCCCCGCTGTTAGCAGCAGAAGCATATACCTGCGTTTCAAAAACCAATGCAAATAGTGCAGTTCCCAGCGCAAGGTGGAGCACCGCCCAGGAAATTTCAATATAACTGATGATGGTGAGAATGCCAATCAGGATTTGGCCCATCACAAGCAAAGATGATGCCATCAGCCGATTTTGCAAGCCAGTCTCCCAATTTTTCTTAAAAGAGAGATATGTAAGAACAAATAAGTATATTCCTAAAGCTAGAGCTAAAAGCCTATGACCTGTCTGGAATAACCCAGGTATTGAAACAGGGAAAACACCATTCCCGCAGTTTAGCCAGCTGCATGCCAATCCATATGCTTGATGCTTAACATATGCCCCGATAAACAAAGTCAGCATCATAAGCAGCAAAACAACATTTAGGTGGTACAAAACTCTTTTACCATTTCTGTTATTCAGCAGTGGCCGATAACGTTCATTTCCGCCGCCAGCTCTTCGCCAAATCCATATAAGGTTTGCCAGAAACAGCATGGCAATCAACAGGTGAATAGAAACGATGATGGAAGGCAAATCATATAAAACCACAACTGCACCCAACAGGATCTGAAGAACCATAAGAGCCATAAAGCCCCTGGAAGCCAATTGCAGCTTCTGATCCGATTGCGACCTTTTGATTTTAACAAATAGCACTACAGCTATAATCCCGAGTATTGCCCCAATTACACGGTGAGCAAATTCAATTAATGTATCGCCTTCAAGCATAGGTATGACCAATCCATTACATAAAGGCCATTCCGGCCCGCAGCCCATTCCTGATTCAGATGATGCAACATAACCGCCGAACACAATTAAAATGTATGTCAAAATAATGGTTATGAATGCCAATCCCTTTACCCTCAACCCATGCACTCCTTTTAGTAAGTTTTTAAATTTGTCACCATATTAACAAAGAATGGACATACATTCGGTGACATGTGTCACAAAAAGATATTAATTTTAAAGTCAACGAGTGAATACCCTATTTGCTTTTTTACCAGCCTCCCATTTTTAACCTGGAAAAAATAAATTGCTTTTTTTCTGAAAGAGAAGGTTCCAGTTCCCACAATTTTAGGAGGGGAAAAGCTGTTGCCTGGTGAAGATAAAATTTAATCCATTTTATGGAAATCTTCCATTATTAAAAACTCGAGAGCTCAAATATCTTGGCAGCAAAACCAAAAAGGCAGTCCATCAAGATGATGGGCTGCCCTAATTTTCATTGAAAAAACATTATTTATTAAGAAAAGTCTTGCTAAAAAGAGTTACATCTTCTATTTTACTGCGGTTTGGTTCAAAGCCAATTCCTGGTTTTTCAGGAACGATTATGTACCCATCTTCCATAGTCACTTCCGGATCAATAATATCCTGCTTCCAATAATGTGAGGATGGTGCAGTATCACCAGGAAGCGTGAAGTTAGAAAGGGTTGTGACGGCAATATTATGTGCACGTCCGATCCCCGCTTCAAGCATTCCTCCGCACCACATCGGAATATTGTTGGCTTCACATAAATCGTGGATTTTCCTTGATTCTGTCAAGCCGCCAACCCGGCCAATCTTAAGATTAATGATTTTACAGCTCCCGAGCTCAATGGCTTTTCTGGCATCCTCGAAAGTGTGTATGCTCTCATCAAGGCAGATTGGTGTTTGAAGCTGTGACTGAAGCTTTGCATGGTCAATAATATCGTCATGCTCAAGTGGCTGTTCAATCATAGTAAGATTGAACTCCTCCAGCTTTTTTAAATGTTCAATATCATTAAGTGTATATGCGCAATTGGCATCCGCCATGAGCTGGATATCCGGAAACTGCGTCCGGATTGCTTTTAAAATTTGAACATCCCAGCCTGGCTTGATTTTCACCTTTATGCGTTTATATCCTTCTTTTATATACCCCTCGATTTGCTTGAGCATTGCCATTTCTGAATTCTGGATCCCTACGCTAACCCCTACTTCAATTCGATCCTTCACTCCGCCCAGAGCCTTTGACAATGGAATCCCGTTTTCCCTTGCATATAGATCCCATACAGCACCCTCTAAGGCAGCTTTGGCATTAAAATTCCCTCTAATTGTCCTGAAAGCTTCAGAGACATCATCCGGATGATGGATATCTGCTGCAAACAGGGAAGGGATCAAATGGTCACTCATGATATGCCAATTCGTTTTAACGGTTTCTTCATTATAAATAGGTTCCATTATGGAAACAGATTCAGCCCAGCCTGATAGCCCGCTTTTCGACTTAATTTCAACAAGTATGAAATCTTTATCCACTTCAGTACCAACGCTTGTAGTAAATGGATTCAGAAGTTCCATCTTCACATGCCTTAAAATGACGCTTTTAATTTCCATCTTATCTTCTCCTAGCGGCATATCTCTTCTTTTTCCAAGAGATATAAGTATTGATGTTCCCTAGTTCGATCCTTGACTAAATCAGTCACTATCCAGCCCTTGTTCAAAAAATGGACAAAAACGTTTTTGGTGGTTTCTCTCCACTTCAATGCCAGTGAAAAATTCTGTTTCTTGATGTCCTGGAAATTTCCTGGTACTGGTACGAGAAGCTTGTCATTGTCATCCCTCAGGTCTGCTTTTAAAGGTACGGAAAAACCATTTTCTGTATCTGTCTCAATCACTCGAGGTAGTTGAGCAATAGTATCTTGACTGCACTGAGGCTTTTCATTATTTATACGCCACTCCACCAAAAAGCGGTCAGTCGGTATACCAGCATTCATATTATCCGACATTTCCCCATATGCATTTTCGATATACCGGGTGCATACCGCTCCAAGCTTATGAAGATTCAAATTGGCATTAACCGTTTCAAGAGGATCGTATGTCCAGGAAATAAGATCATATCCTTTTACAAGGGCTGTTTCTCTCTGTGCCAGTTTCAGCTTTTCCCCGATTCCTAACGCACGATATTCATCATGAATCCCCAGACTGTGAGAGCATAAGTAAGCCCTTTTGCCATCAAAACCAGGAAAGCTGTACTGAAATCCAATTAGTTCCTCGTTTATAAAGGCGCCCAGAACAAAACCCCCATTTTTAACAGTCGCAACAGTATGGTTCACGGGTACAGCATCTTCCACGCTCCATATCAGCGTTTCCAATTGATAAACCGCTTCCAATTCTTTAACCGAATGAAAGTTTCTTATTGAAAGTGATGATAGTACTTCTTTTTTCATAAAATCCTCCCTCTCACATGCCTGCTCAACCCCAGCAATCCTTCAATTCTCGTCCAATATTTTATTGGGTTCATTAAAATATGAAATGAGCAATAACAACTACAATTGGCAAAGTAATGATTGTGCGAAGCAAGAAAATAAGGATTAAGTCTTTAATGCTCACTGGAAGTTTTGAACCAAGCAGCAGTCCGCCCATTTCGGACATATAAACAAGCTGAGTTACAGATACACAAGCTATAACGAACCTTGTCATTTCACTCTCAATTCCGCTTCCGATAACCGCAGGCAGGAACATATCCGCAAAACCGACAACCATTGTCTGGGCTGCTTCAGCTGCTTCAGGAATTTGCATAAGCGCAAGGATTGGTTCAAATGGTTTTCCAAGAATTGTGAATGCTGGTGTATACTCTGCAATCACCAGCGCTACCGTTCCAATTGCCATAACAATCGGCAATACACCAAGCCACATATCAAGGACATTTTGAAAGCCTTCCTTAACCACTGCAGCAGGACCTTTATTGTCCTGAGCTTTTTTTACCGCATTCTGAATACCCCAATTTACGGCAGACACATTCGCAGGAATAGATGTTTCCTCTTTTAGTTCAGTTCCTTCATATCCAGTATTCGCTTTTCTTGATAAAGGAGGTATGCGGGGCATAATAATCGCAGCCGCAAGTCCTGCAAGAATAATTGTTAAATAATAATGAAGGAAATATTGTTCAAGATTTAAATATTGAATGATTACAATGGTAAAAGTAATGGATACCACCGAGAATGTAGTTGCAACCACTGCAGCTTCACGCTTCGTATAATAGCCATCTTCATATTGCTTGGTCGTCAGAAGGACACCAATTGTGCCGTCTCCTACCCAAGAAGCCAGGCAATCAAGAGATGAGCGGCCTGGAAGCGTAAATACCGGCCTCATCACTTTAATGAGCAATGCACCAAAAAATTCAAGCAAGCCAAAATTTAATAGCAATGGCAATAATAATCCCGCAAGAAGAAAGGTTGTGAATAGGATCGGAATTAAATCATAGATTAATAGTCCGCCTGTATTTTCTGAATAGATTGGCTCAACACCCAATTCAAAAAATGTGATAACAGCAAAAACCATTCCCAGGAAACGCGCTGCCAGCCAAAACTTGCTAACATTGAACAGCTTATTTAAAAAAGGACTATTAATGATAAACCCCGGCTTAAAAGCTGTTGCGATAAAAGACCCGATAACGGATAAAGTGATGACGATAACGGTGATTGCGTAAATCGAGTCCCCCAATAAAGCGCCTATTTCCCCTGCCAAATAAGCCACCGGGATGGTGATGCCTTCACCATTGCTAATTGGCACCATAAATAATAGAATTCCCACTAAAGATGGGATTAAGAATTTCAGATAATCTCCTGCCGCATACGACTTCAGCTGCCCCTGTTCACTTTCAGGCATTTTCTTTGAAAGACTGCTCATTCGTATGTACCCCCTTTTATTTTTACTTGTTGACTCCCCTGTTGGTCGTTATTACTCCAAAAACATTTCCTGTTCAGCATACAGAAATTCGAGTCTTTGCTGCCTTTTTGCAATTTTTTCATGATCCCGTTCCTGTATTCCAGCAATTAACACTTCCAGCAAACTTACAACTGAAGCAATAGAGTGGTGTCCTGAATCCATTCGTTCGTCAGTGGTAAGTGTTACGGATGCCATTTGCCCAACAGGCGAAAACTGGCGGTCTGTAATGGCTATAACCCGGGAACCCTGTTTTTCAGCATAGGATGCCAGGTTATAAGTTTCCTTGCGATAACGAGGAAAAGAAAAAATAACGGCTGCGGAATGCTCAGTCAAATCGCACACATCCTCAGGCAAAAATCCTTTTGGACCTGAAATAAGCACATTTCCCCTTAATTGCTTAAGCGTGTAATAAAACCAGTATGCAGCCGCAAAAGAGCTGCCAAACCCTCCAATATAAACTCTGTCTGCCTGAACAAGGATATCAACTGCTTTCCAAATGTCAGCTTCATTTACCTGGTCAAGCAATTGACGAAGTATTTTCCTCTCTTGATCAATGACTCTCCTAAACAAATTCTTTTTCCCGGCATTCACTGATGATTGAAAATCTTCAGACGCTGTCTGCTGCTTCTCTTCAAGCCAATCTCGTCTGACAAGATCCTGCATTTGGGAATAGCCGCTAAAACCCAGGGCATAAGCCAGCCGGATAACGGTAGTTTCACTGACCCCCACTTTTTTCCCAACTTGAAATGCTGTTAATAAGACGGCTTCATCCGAATGATCCATAAAAAAATCAGCTGCTTTTTTCTGTCCTGGAGAGAGTGAGGAATAGCTTGCTTTTATTAATTGGAACAATGTTTTCTTATTCATGCTAACTCCTCTTGAATAGTGCAGGAAATACTTCTTATGCAAAGTATAAAGCATAAAATACTTCTATCACAAGAAGATTTTCTACTATTCTAAATTATATTTGTATTCCTATTAGTCTATAAAGCCCATTTTCCTTGAAGGAAATCCTTCTACACATAAATATTAAAGGATAAAATACTTCTTCCGCAATAAAAATTTGCATTTTTAATAAAAAAAATTTATTTTTATGCATTCATTTCCTAATAACAGTGTGTACCGCAAAACTTGGTATATTTAATAAAAGGCAAAAGATATCCAAAACAATGATGAGATATCACGTTGCTATTGATGCAACAGCTGCAATCCTAATTATCATTCATGCAGTTAGCCCCGAAAAGCAGCAGACTTTACGAAAACAGCGAATAAAAAGAAGGAGGTATTCCATGATTTATTGCGCTTAATCCATTTATCGATTTTGCTGAGCTTTAGTAAATAATTGCTGAAGTTCCTGACCAGTTATCGCAGTGGCCTCCGTTCATCAAACTCTCCCCTATCTCCGCAAGGTACATTTCAGTTCCCTGCTCCCAGAATAACTTCTCTATTATACTTATTCTCTCCCAATCATTTTTTGAGCAAACGGTTGCATAAAATAGATTCACTGTGTTATTTTAAGATAATAATAAAGCTAAACTGTATTTTCAGTTGGATTTTTACTTCTATATCGAAATCTTTTTCGTAAAAAACCCTTAAATACATTTTTAGTAAATTTAATGAAAGCCCATACAATAAGAGAGAGGTAGAACTATGAAAAAATTATTTTCTTTTGATTTTTGGCAAAAGTTTGGGAAGGCCCTGCTCGTAGTTGTTGCCGTAATGCCTGCTGCGGGTATTATGATTTCACTCGGAAAGCTGGTTGGAATGTCTGGTACTGATCTATCTTTTGTGCAAGCGATTGCACGAGTGATGGAAGATATCGGCTGGTCCATTATTACAAATCTGCATATTCTATTTGCGGTTGCTATTGGCGGCTCCTGGGCTAAGGAACGTGCAGGAGGAGCTTTTGCAGCATTGCTTGCATTTATTCTCATTAATAGAATTACAGGTGCTATTTTTGGAGTAAAACCTGATATGTTAGCAAATCCTGACGCGATTGTTAGATCTTTATTTGGACAAAATCTTGCCGTGCATGATTATTTTACGTCTATTCTGGGTGCTCCAGCCCTAAATATGGGAGTTTTTGTCGGTATAATTTCTGGTTTCCTTGGAGCCAATCTTTTTAATAAATTCTATAACTATGACAAGCTGCCAAATTCTTTATCATTTTTCAACGGGAAACGTTTTGTCCCTTTCACTGTAATTGGCGCCTCAGTTGCAGCTGCTATGGTCTTATCAATTGTATGGCCGTTTATTCAAGGATTGTTAAATGACTTTGGCCAATGGATTGCCACATCTAGAAACACTGCTCCAATCATCGCACCATTTGTTTTTGGTGCATTAGAACGTCTATTGCTACCGTTCGGCCTTCACCATATGCTGACTGTTCCAATCAACTATACAGAACTGGGCGGAACTTATAAAATCCTGACAGGCTCCAATGCCGGTTCAACTGTAGCTGGACAAGACCCGCTATGGCTGGCATGGATTGCCGACTTGAACAATTTCCTTGCTGCCGGTGATACTGAAAGCTACAAGCAATTACTGAATGAAATTACTCCTGCCCGCTTTAAAGTTGGACAAATGATTTTATCTGCTGCAGCTTTGCTTGGTATCGCGTTAGCGATGTACCGCAATGTGGATCCCGGAAAAAAGAAGAAATACAAATCAATGTTCTTCTCTGCCGGATTAGCAGTATTTTTAACAGGTGTAACTGAACCGATTGAGTTCATGTTCATGTTTGCAGCACCTCTTTTATATGTGGTATACGCAATTATGACAGGTCTTGCATTTGCGATCGTTGATTTTATTAATATCCGTGTCCACTCATTTGGTATTATCGAATTAATTACCAGAACACCAATGATCATAAAAGCAGGATTATGGATGGACCTTGTGAACTTTGTTATCGCATGCCTTGTCTTCTTTGGATTAAACTTTTGGGTAGCCAGCTTTATGATTAAAAAGTTTAACTTCCCTACTCCGGGACGAAATGGCAACTATATTGAAGAAGAAAGTGCAGGCTCCACTTCAGAATCAGCAGTCAGGAAAGATTCACTTGCCCCTTCTTTAATTGCATTATTAGGCGGAAAAGATAATATTGAAGACGTTGATGCTTGTATGACCCGTTTACGTGTAACTGTCAAAGATACATCTGCCGTAGCTGGTGAACAGGAATGGAAAAAGAATGGAGCTCTCGGTCTTATCGTTAAAGACAAAGGAGTCCAGGCTATTTATGGTCCAAAAGCTGATGTTCTAAAATCGGACATCCTGGATTTGCTGGGGGCATAATTAATGAAGTTACTTACTCTTAACTGCCACTCCTGGCAGGAAGATCAGCAGCTTGAAAAAATAAAGGTCTTGGCTGAGACTATTAAAGAGAATCAATATGATGTTATCGCCCTGCAGGAAGTGAGCCAGCATATAAAAGCACCATATGTTGACGGACTTATCCGTAAAGATAACTATGCACTAGCTTTAATAGAAGAATTACGAAAACTTAATGTAGAAGATTATCAATTCACATGGGATTTCTCCCATCTTGGATATGATGTTTATGAAGAAGGTCTGGCTATTTTAACCAGGCATGAGATAAAAGAAGAATATTCATTTTTTATAACCAAAAGCCATAACCAGAATTACTGGAAAACACGAAAAATAGTAGGAGTAAATATCCTGTATCAGAACAGGCCTATTTCTTTTTATTCGTGCCATCTTGGCTGGTGGGAGGATGACGAAGAACCTTTTAAATACCAGGCAGAATCTCTTATTTCCCGGATTCAGAAGGACAAGTCATTCTTTTTAATGGGGGACTTCAACAGCTCTGCTTTTGTCAGGGATGAAGGCTACGATTTCTTAATAAGCCATGGAATTCATGATACTTACAATCTGGCTGAAGAAAAAGATTCCGGGGTTACCGTTAAAGGAAAAATTGCCGGCTGGGATGAAAACAAACAGGATTTGCGAATCGATTTAATCTTAACGAATCAAACGATCCAGCCAAAATATTCAAGGGCTATTTTTAACGGAACAAATAAACCGGTAATTTCTGACCATTATGGTGTGGAAACGGAATATCATGATTAAAGCAAAGAGGGTGTCCCAAAAGTATGACTTTCGGGCACCCTCTTTTTTCCTTTATAAAATTGGCCTGTTGATTTCCGCTCCAGGGACTCAAGCTGTCGCGGGCGGTCCGACGCTCCTCGGTGCATTCGCACCTGCGGGGTCTCCCGCTGACTCGCTTCTCCCGCAGGA
>NZ_JAEL01000061.1 GCF_000518885.1 Bacillus sp. J33
AAGGCAATAAAAAGTACAGAAGCCGAAAAATAGATGTCGAGCCCGTCTTTGGACAAATTAAACACAACCGAAAATTCAACCGGTTTTCTCTAAGAGGCCTATCCAAAAACACCACGGATTGGGGTCTTATTTGTGTTGCCCACAATTTAAAAAAGTGGGATGATCTTCTACAAAACAGGTAAAAAGAGTGAAGGTTTAGGAGGATAAATNGGGATATCTCTCCTAATTTTGAATAAGTTACTCGAAATTGAGGACAAAATGATCTCAAAATAAAAAACTGACTCAAAAGAGTCGTCGTTCAACGACCTTTTGAGTCAACCTCTTCATAAGCCCTTTATTGCAATCTTCCTTCATTCCGCTCCTGGGCTTCCATGTCAAAGTGTGCATTAGACTGGTCAATGACACCGCTGTTATAGGCATTCATTATTTGAGCACTTACCTCATTTGTACCCTGTTCATCAAAAAAATACGGAGATTGCGCTTTCGGTTCTCTCTTTTCCATCGTCATCTGCTCCTTTTTAAAAATTTTAATAGGCTTTACTATTGTTCGATTTTTTGTTACAGATATTCAGGTTTTGCAGCTGTATAATTTAGGTAAAGGAGGAGATTAACATGGGCTTGAAGTATCACAAGATATTAGTCGCTGTAGATGGTTCAACTGAAGCTGAATGGGCATTTAAAAAAGCAATTGAGATTGCTAAAAGGAATAATGCCTCTATGGTATTGGCGCATATTATCGATACCCGGACTTTTGCCACTGTAGAAGCCTATGACCGCACCATTGCCGAGAGAGCTGACCGCTTTGCTTCTGAATTAATGGAAAAATATAAAAGAACTGCAATGGATGCAGGCATTGAGGATGTAAAGTTTGAAATTGATTACGGTTCTCCTAAAGTGAAGATTCCAAAAGATATTGCAAGGAAGCATAACGTCGACTTAATCATTTGCGGTGCTACAGGAATGAATGCAGTTGAGCGATTCCTAATTGGAAGCGTATCTGAACATATTACCCGCTATGCCCGCTGTGATGTCCTCGTTATAAGAACTGATAAAGAAGATGAGTAACGGAGATAGAGTGCCGGAGCCAGTCAGTTATTGAAGTTAAAAAGCTGCACTCTCTTATTAAAATAAGAGCGCTGTATTGATAACAGCGCTCTTGTGGCATTATGAATTCATAACCTGCTCTTTTTCCTCAAGGAATTTCTTTGCTTTTTCAATGGCAATGCTCACTTGTTTAAAGCCTGTCCCTCCGGCACTGTTTCGCCTTTTGACAGCCGTATAAGGGTCCAGCACTTCATAAATATCGTCTTCAAATAATGAATGTGCCTTCTTAAATTCATCAAGAGGCAATTCTCCTAGAAAACAGCCTTTTTGAACACATACAAGGACAAGTTTTCCGACAATCTCATGTGCCTCCCTGAATGGAATTCCCTTATCAGAAAGGTAATCGGCCAGTTCAGTTGCATTGGAAAAATCATTTTTTGTTGCTTTTTCCATTTGGTCTGAATTTACCTTCATTGTGCGAATCATGCCCGCAAAGATTTTCAGTGAACCGGTCACAGTTTTTACTGTGTCAAACATGCCTTCCTTGTCTTCTTGCATATCTTTATTATAGGCAAGCGGAAGCCCCTTTAAGACAGTGAGCAATCCCATAAGATTTCCGTATACACGGCCTGTCTTGCCGCGTATCAGTTCAGCCATATCAGGATTTTTCTTCTGCGGCATAATACTGCTTCCTGTTGCAAAGCTGTCATCAAGTTCAATGAATTGGAATTCCTGGCTTGACCAAAGAATAAATTCCTCACTTAGACGCGAAAGATGCATCATCAGGATTGAACTTGAAGATAAAAACTCAAGAATAAAATCTCGATCGCTGACAGCATCCAGACTATTTTCATAGATGCCTTCAAACCCCAGCAGTCCAGCTGAATATTCGCGGTCGATTGGGAAAGTTGTACCTGCCAGAGCTCCTGCCCCGAGAGGAGAAAGATTAATTCTCTTTAAGCTTTCTGCAAACCTTTCCTTATCGCGCTGCAGCATCCAGAAATAGGCCATCAAATGATGTGCAAAGGAAATTGGCTGGGCCCTTTGAAGATGTGTATATCCAGGCATAATGGTTTCCACATTTTTTTCAGCCTGCCCGATTAACTCTGCTTGCATTTCATTAATCAAATCAATAATCAGCTTCACTTGCTTTCGCAAGTATAAATGCATATCTGTCGCTACCTGATCATTTCGGCTTCTTGCTGTATGCAGCTTTCCGCCGACAGGACCAGCCAAATCAGTCAGATAACTTTCAAGATTCAAATGGATGTCTTCAAGCTTTACAGAGTATGACAGTTCATCATTGACAGCTTTCTCCTTTAGCTGTTGAAGCCCGCCTTTAATCTTCGCTGCTTCTTCCTCTGAAATAATACCTGTTTTGGAAAGCATGGCAACATGGGCCATGCTTCCCTCTATATCTTCCATAACTAATTCCTGGTCAAATGAAATCGATGCTCCAAATTCATCTACCCATTCTTCAGCAGATTTAGTAAATCTGCCGCCCCATAACTTTTTCACACTGTCACCTTCTTGTCATTCTGAACGATGCTTTGTACCTTGGTCGGCAATCCCCATAGCTTAATGAAGCCTACTGCAGCATTATGGTCAAATTCATCCTCAGATGTATAAGTAGCCAGTTTTTCATCATATAGTGAATAAGGAGATTTTCTTCCTTCCACAATAGCATGCCCTTTAAACAGCTTCACTCTTACTGTACCTGTTACAAAACCTTGCGTTTCCTTAAGGAATGCAGCCAGTGCATTATTCAGCTGTGAAAACCAAAGCCCCTCATAAATAAGCTCTGCAATTTTTTTCTCAATAACCGGTTTAAAATGCGCCACTTCTTTTACCAGTGTTAAATCCTCAAGCTCTTTATGCGCTTTAAGCAATATCATTGCCCCCGGACACTCATATACTTCACGGGACTTAATGCCGACAAGGCGGTTTTCAACATGATCAATTCGTCCAACCCCATGCTTGCCCCCAAGCTCATTCAGTTCAGCTATTAGTTCAGAAAGCTTCATGCCTTTCCCATTTAAGCTGACAGGAACACCCTTTTCAAAGCCGATTTCAACTGTATCAGGTGTATCGGGAGCTTTTTCAAGTGAAACGGTTAGATCATAAGCATCTTCTGGAGGTGCTGCCCATGGATCTTCAAGCACTCCGCATTCATTGCTTCTTCCCCATAAATTTTGGTCAATGCTGTATGGAGAATCAAGGTTAATTGGGATTGGAATATCATTTTGTTTTGCATATTCGATCTCTTCTTCACGTGACCAGCTCCACTCACGAACAGGGGCTAACACCTGAAGCTCAGGATTTAATGCCTGAATGGCCACTTCAAAACGAACCTGGTCGTTTCCTTTTCCTGTACATCCGTGTGCTACTGCAACTGCACCTTCCTTTTCTGCCACTTCAACAAGCTTTTTGGCGATCAGCGGACGTGAAAGAGCAGAAATTAAAGGATATTTGTTTTCATATAATGCGTGTGCCTGAAGGGCAATTAATGCATATTCATTAGCAAATTCTTCTTTTGCATCAATGACATAGGATTGAATTGCTCCGACAGACAAAGCTTTTTTCTGGATAAAGTTTAAGTCTTTTCCTTCGCCAACATCCAGGCAGCACGCAACAACTTCGTACCCTTGATCCTGAAGCCATTTAATAGCAACTGATGTATCTAAACCGCCTGAATAAGCAAGAACAACTTTATTTTGTGACATTATATTTCCTCCTCAAAATTATACGTATAAATATACAATTAATTTATGTTTTTATTCATTTATTATTCTCTTACTTTAACAACCTTTGTTTCAAAAATCAATACTTATTCTTAAAAATGTATAAAAATTAATGCGTTTTTTTCAAATAGACTGTGTTAAGGCTCATTGTTGATTTTTGCACCCTGTTGATTGGAGCGGAAGGCACGAGACTCCTGCGGGAGGAGCGTGTCAAAGGGAGACCCCGCAGGCGTTCGCGCCGAGGAGGCTTCCGGACCGCCCGCGGAAAGCGAGTGCCTGGAGCGGAAATCAACAGGCCAATAAAACAGAGCCTTCAAATAAAAAAGCAATAGCCTTAATAGACTTTTGCTTTTTGGTTTAGGCACTATTAAATTTGCCTGTTGTTTTCCGCTGAAAGCACTCAAGCATTCACAGGCGGACGTCGCCCCCCGGTGCATTCGCCCGTGGCGTCTCCGCTGACGCTTCTCACTCCGGACTTTGAATAAAGCTACCTCTAATAAACGAAAACACGTTAGCGCTTTCGAGAATCGCACCTTCCACTTCACTCAGCAGGCTGCTAATATCTGCTATAAGTTTTACAAAGCCTATGTTTAATAAATCAATGCTTCATAAACTGCTGACACCACATTTCCATATTGACTGATGCTATATATGTCCCCGTAAAACTTATGAGGGTCTTTTAAGGGATCAATAACTGGTGAGTGTTTTTTGTTTGTTAACAATGCAATGGCTAAATTATTTTCCCTGTCAATGACTGTAACCGTACCTGTCCAGCCTGTATGTCCAAATACTTCATTGCCTGCATATTTACTGAACATCCATTCCATGCTTGAATCTCCGTTCAAACGCCATCCTAATCCATATGTAGGGTTCATCTCATAAGGTTTCACAAACTGGTCTATTGTTTCTTTATCAAAAAGCTTTACTTTCCCATATCCGCCATTATTCAGCATAACCTGCATTAGCACAGCAAGATCTCCGGTTGTGGAGAATAATCCTGCATGTCCGGATACTCCGTCCATAGAATAGAAAGACTTCTCATCATGGACCTCTCCCTGGAGTGTATAGGTTCTTATATTAGGAAAAGAAATTACCCCATCTCTTGTATTCCCATTTAATTCAGTGGCAGCAAATTCCTTTTCTTTGAGTCCTTTGCGAAGAGGATTGAAAAATGTATGTTTTAAACCCAGCGGCTTATAAATATGATTTTCAGTATAGCTGTCAAGCTGCTCCCCTGTTATTTTTTCAATAATAAATCCAAGGAGCATATAATCGATATCACTATAAATCTGTTTTGTGCCTGGTTCATACTGAAGAGGGGTTTTTAGAAGCATCTCAAGTGTATTGGTTCTTTCCTGCGAATAAAGCTCCCCTGCTCGATCAGGGTTATGATAGTGGACACTTGATGGGAATCCCCCAGTATGATGGAGCAAATCAATGATACGGAGTTCATCCTTTCCTTTTACTTCATCCTCATTTGAATCCTTGAATTCAGGAAAATAATGCTGTATTTTCTCTTGCAGATCAACTTTTCCTTCACTTACCAAATGCTGGAGTACAAAATTAACAGCATACATTTTCGTATTTGATGCTAAATCAAACATTATGCCTGTCTTCATTTTCTGCGGATGTTTCAGTTGATCTGATTTTTCATATATTTTTGCGGTACCGTAAGCTGAGTTTTTGACAATTCTCCCGTCCTTAATAACAATAAGGACAGCTCCGGGAAAGCCATTTTTTATTTCTTTATTGATGAGCTTATCAATTTCTTTAAGTCCTTTTGAAGAAAAACCTGCATCCTCCGGTTTAGTTGCTTTTGATAAAGTTGGATACTCTGCAGTATTTTTATTCTTAAATACATATGCTTCTCTGTTGACAATTCCTGTTTTACCTAAGGTTTCTGCATTGGCTGCCGAGTGCGCTGGCAGGAGCAGTCCCAGCGCCATACTAAATACCGCTGCATTTTTTATAAACCTTTTCATATTCTCCTCCTTTAAATTAATTAAATATTTAAACAACTTATTTGATATTTAATAAACTTGTAAATTAAAACATCGGACTTCTTTTTACTTCAGTTCTTCAGAACCAGAAATAATTTATTTGCCAAAACTTTAATTAGTTCCATAGTATTATCTGCAAAAGTAAGAATGGATACTAAATCTTTCATGCAGCAAAGACAGCTTTATAGTAAAATGAATACAAGATTATTCTTTGGGGGCTTTAAAATGGAGGAGCATTTTTCACATGATAGCCGGCTTGGCATCCCAATTCCAGATTTTGACTGCGATTGGGATGAATATTCACCGAAAACCCAGCAGCTAATTCTTTTTCAGTGGGAAAAGATAAGAGGGAGGATTCCGGACCGGATTGCCGAGCTTGAAGCGGAAATCAACAGGAAACAGGCTAAGCTTTCGGATGAAGGCAATTTCGAGAAATCATGCAAACTTAACAGTGAAATTTCAGAGCTTGCGTCCATTATTAATGACTTATGGCTCTGGTATAGAACCAATCAGGATATTACAGGGAAAATACATTCATAAAAAAGCGCTTGTTCCAATTTTCCTTGGAAGCTTTCCTTGGTGCGGCATTTACAGAGCGTGGCAGTCATAAAAAATCCTTTCCGGGTGTGGAAAGGATTTTTTATTTATAAATCTTTCTTTAATTCCCTGACAACATGTCCAAGTTCTGGAAGAATCAGTTTATTCATGGCGAGGCGGACAGCACCAGAAGATCCTGGAGTAGAGAAAACAGCTGTATGATTGACAGAGCCGGCTGCTGCTCTGGATAGAATGGCGGCAGACCCGATATCCTCCGTATAGCTAAGCATTCGGAACAATTCACCAAACCCATCCATTTCTTTGTCAAATAATTCCCTCACTGTTTCAATCGTTACATCGCGCAAAGCAATTCCCGTCCCCCCATTAGTAAGTACAGCATCGATATTGGGGTCTTCGCATCCTTTTAAAACTGCCTCTCGTATTGAAGCAGTCTCATCTTTTACAATTACATAATCAGCAATTGAGTGCCCTGCTTCCTCCAGCAGCTGAATCATCAGCTTGCCGCTTTTATCTGTTTCTTGATCTCTCGTATCACTTACGGTTACAACTTTGCATTTTACTTCTTTTGGCGCTTCTTTTTTATGCTCAAATGTACTCACTTTGCATCACCTTTGCTTATCTCAATAGACTTGCGTAAAATCCTAGCCCCTCTTATTCTTTTCGTGCAAATACCTCATTTGATAATACTTATGTGCGAAATCTGTTACATTTCGTGTCAGCTGGTAATTTGCTCCCGCTCCGATTGCCATGCTGATAAATGGAATCCCTTGAACTGACCTTTTCCGAAAGAAATAAATGGCCATCGCTTTAAAGATCTGTTTAATGGGCTGCTCCATCCAAGTGATGTCAGCCAATTCTTCCTTCCCTTCATAAAAATAGGAGTCTTCCTGGTTTCGGAGCTCTTGCATCAGCTCTTCCCATGCACTGCCTTGCATGCGCGGCGGAAGAGTGGACGCATGGAAAACTTTAAGAGAGCTCATCATTTCATAAGGAGTATTTACCTCAAATCCATAGGCCATCGCAATCAGCTGTACTGCCCGAAGATTTATGACAGCCATTGCAGGAATATCTGCACCAAGCATCAATGTGCTTCCTGTACCAGCAATTCCTCCCTGAGCAAAAGAATATAGCCGATGGCGGGCAATTTGCTGCTGTGCTATGTATTGAAGCTGATCAATATTTAATGCTTTAAGATCTTCAACAGTCTCTATATCAGAATGAAAAACACGCCCTGCAGTCAAAATGCGTTCCTTTGCATCCATTTGCAGCTGTGAGCCCTGAATTAATGCATGAAGGTGGAACAGCCAGCTATCGAGGGATGAAAAAAACTGCTGCTGCACCTCTTCCGGCAGCATGGAAAAGGATCTTTCCAATGCCTTGTCGTATACCATTTCCAAATCATTGGGTTCATAGCTATATAATTTACTTTCCCAATCACGAATCCCGGCCAAAATACTATTTTCGCGTTCGCTCAATGGCATCCCAATCCCTCCAAAACATCTTATTGGTCTCAGTATAGCATAAGTAAGATGGTAAATTCTCCTTCCGGCTGATTATGATTTTCATACAAAAAAGCAAGGGCAGAAGCCCTTGCTTTTGGTTTTTTATTTAGATAATCTCACAACATCGCGTGCAATCATAACTTCCTCATTAGTCGGGATGATCATGACTTTGACTGGTGAGTGAGGATAGCTGATGAAAGCTTCTTCACCGCGCACTTTGTTCAATGCCGGGTCCCAGTAAACGCCCATGAATTCTAGTCCCTGAAGAACACGCTCACGGATGACATCACTGTTTTCACCAATTCCTGCGGTAAAGATAATGGCGTCCACGCCATACATGCGGGATGCATAAGATCCGATATACTTATGGATTCTGTTGGCGAATACTTCCAGTGCTAATTCCGCTCTCTCATTGCCTTCAACGGCCTGCGTTTCAATATCGCGAAGGTCACTTGAAAAACCAGATACGCCCAGCATTCCGCTCTTTTTATTTAGGATATCAAGAACTTCGTCAGCGTTCTTGCCTGTCTTTTCCATAATGAAAGGAATAAGGGCAGGGTCGATATTACCTGAACGAGTTCCCATTGTTACACCTGCAAGCGGAGTGAACCCCATTGAAGTGTCAATTGATTTTCCGCCTTCAATAGCCGTAATACTTGCGCCATTTCCCAAGTGGCAGGAAATTAGTCGAAGCTGTTCAAGCGGGCGGCCGAGCATTTCAGCAGCGCGTTCGGATACATATTTGTGTGATGTTCCATGGAACCCATACTTGCGGATGCCATATTTTTCATAATACTCATATGGCAAGCTATATAGGAATGAACTCTCTGGCATCGTTTGATGGAAAGCTGTATCAAACACTGCAACAGCCGGTACATCTGGAAGTACTTGCTGGAAGGCTTTGATTCCTGTAATATTGGCAGGATTGTGAAGAGGTGCAAGCTCTGAAAGCTCATCGATTTTTGCAAGAACTTCTTCTGTTATGACAACAGAATCGTTAAACGCTTCCCCTCCGTGAACAACACGGTGCCCTATGCCTTCAATCTCATCAAGTGATTGAATAATTCCAAGATTCGTTAATTTATCAAGCAAAATTTTAACTGCTACTTCATGATCGGGAATTTCTGTTACTTCTTTCATTTTTTCGCCATTTACAGAAATGTTGAAAACGGCATTATCCAACCCGATACGCTCAATTAAACCTTTTGTAATGACTTCTTCACTCGGCATTTCGAAAAGCTGAAACTTCAGCGAGGAACTGCCAGCGTTAATTGCTATAATTTTTGCCATAAAGCAACCGCTCCTTTAGAAAATGTTCAAAAAGCAGGGCTTTCCCCAAAATTGAACACATACTTTTATAAAAAAATCTATGCGATGTGATGTAAGGTGTAAAAGATATAACCTTATTTTGTACATCGGACATCATTAATATCTCTCAATTCCCCATTTAAACACTGAAACAGGCACATTTCAAGAAATACCTTGCATTGGTATCGTTTTCATGTTAAATTAAATATTTTCTGATTTTCTGATACTTCTCTATATTTCGGAACATTAAAAAAAGCCGCTAACAACATCGCGGCTTTCTGCGTTTTTTGAATTATTTACTATCTTTAAACCAGGCATCAATTTTATTAAGAATTTTTTCTACTTCCGCAGTTTTAGATAAGCTTGGCAGATTAACCAGAAGAGCCTGTTTTGGAGGAGTAATGCCTTCTCCTTTTTTCTGAAGAATGAAAATGCTTTTAGCTGCCCTTTCATTTTTAAAGAGGGTAAGCGGCAGCTGCATCATGCCTTGAATATAAGCATGGTCCTTTATATATTGATGAAGCTTTGGTGCCTGATCGCTTTCAAACATGCCATTTGGTATGATGAAAAATAGATAGCCGCCAGGCTTTACATGATTCATGCTTTGCTCAATAAACAGGTGATGGGAGTAGGAATGCCCTTCATCTGCTCTAAGCTTATACTCAGCCGACCTAACATCATTCGGGTAATAGCCGACAGGAAGATCGCTCACTACGGCATCCGCAGGTTCAATAAACAGCGGCTCAAGGCTATCCTGATTGAAAAACTGAATCGGATGCTCCTGCAAATTGGCATTAATATAAGCTAGTTTAATTAAAAGATCGTCAATTTCAACCCCTGTTGCCTCAACTGTTTTATCCTTTTGATGATTCATAATGGTGGTAAGTAAATTTCCTGTCCCAACAGCCGGGTCCAGAAGACGGAATGTTTTTTCCTGGATAAACTTGCCAACCAGATAGCCCATCAGCATGCCCACTGCATCAGGCGTCATTTGATGATTGGGCTGCACATTCTCCTTCATTCCCTTTAATATGGCAAGCTGAAAAGACTTTCTGACATCCTCGTTTGTATATTGACTTAAGTTAATGGATTCATAGCTCTTCTTCAGCCTTTTAACAGTCAGTTCGCTAAGCTCGTCCTGAAGAATACTTTCATGAAAAAGGTTTTCACCCGTTTCCGCTAAAGCTTCCAAGTATGTACACTGCAGTTCTTCCTGCATGATGGTTGCCGTTTCATTAAATATTGTAAATAAATCCTCAACCGGAGTTATTTTCACAGCATATTCCTCCCGTCCTTATTCTAATTTCCTATTTTAACGGGCTTTTGTTTCATTCACAAGTTTGGTGCTGAGAATGGATCTTTGTTTTATCCGCTAAATTTTAATGTTATCCGTGAAAAGCCGAGTCTATCAGCTATATTTGTACTTTATCCAAGCTAAAGAAACATGACCGCGAAATTCTTATTTATCAAGAAACTACGCTACCATCCCCATAGGGAAAAAAATGAAAGCCCCGGAACAATCCAGGGCTTTCATTGTCTTATTTAGCTTGCTTTGCAGCTTCTACGGCTGCTTCGTAGTTTGGATGATCTGTTGCTTCGCTAACGTATTCAGCATAAGTAACCGTGTCATTTGAATCAACCACAAAAACGGCACGAGCCAAAAGGCGAAGTTCCTTGATGGCAACTCCGTAAGCTTCTCCAAATGAAAGATCGCGATGATCGGAAACAGTTTGTACGTTTTCGATGCCTGCTGCTGCACACCAGCGTTTTTGAGCAAATGGAAGATCCACGCTGACTGTAATAACCTTAACATTGTCAAGCTTAGCCGCTTCTTCATTAAAACGGCGGGTTTGTGCATCACAAACACCTGTGTCGATAGAAGGAACAACACTGATCAAACGCACTTGTCCTTTTGAATCAGCAAGTGTTACTTCAGAAAGGTCGTTAGCCAGTACCTTGAACTCAGGAGCTTTATCTCCTGTTTTCACTTCATTTCCAAGCAATGTTACCGGATTGCCTTTAAATGTAATAGATGCCATATGAATCATCCTCCTTAATCACTTATGTACAGTGTAAATCATATCTTTTCAGAATCTTTTTTGCAATTATTATGAGTGCAATCCAAGAAAAAAGTTAACTCCCGCTGGGAAAGTTAACTTCCTTCTGTTAAATATTAAGGTCTTGTTTAGGCCCATTGTAATCCTGGCTGTTTTGGCTTTGGCTCTGCTGGTTCCCGCTGCTGCTTTCGCTGTTCTTATTATTGAACATTTGCTGGATCTTATCGACAGCTTGAGGGGCAAGGTCAAGGATTTTCTCATATAAATGTGTGCTCTCGTCCAGGTGAACCATTTTAACACCTTGGGAGTTAACAATTAGAAATGCAATCGGGGTAATAGAGACACCGCCACCGCTGCCTCCGCCAAAAGGATGGCTCTTTTGTTCGCCTGACTGTTCATCAAGCATGAATTCGCTTCCTCCTGCTGCAAATCCAAAGCCCACCTTTGAAACCGTTAAAATTACACTCCCGTCAGGGGTTTCAACAGGATCCCCAATAATGGTGTTAACATCAATCATTTCCTTCAGGTTTTCCATGGCAGTAGTCATTAGCCCTTGAATTGGATGGTCAGACATAAACTGCTCCTCCTCTTTTATACAGATTTTGAACCATCATCGGATAAGGCAGAGAGCCGCTTTGTTTTGAAATCAGGCCGCCCGCCTTTCCAAAATTTAATCAGTTTAATTCCTGCTAACATAGCATGCCCGACACGAAAATGAATCATACATGAAATAGCTGTTTGTGAAACGGCAAATTGAAATTGTGGTGTGATGGTGATATCAGGCCTTGCTTTCAGCTTCATGTAATGGCTGACTAAGCCCATAATACTGCCTTTAATCGCCCAAAGAGCCCCGGTTAGCATACCCGTATGTGCTGCATCACCGACTCCTGCGAAGGTATGCCATTCAAGTTTGCTGATGGTCACATGCCTTAGGAATTTCCGGATAATTTTATGAAGAGAAACAATATGATTTATCAATTCTCTTGTATCATGAAGGCTATTGATAAGATCCTTTGCAGAGAATTGTTTCGTATCTTTATTCGCAGTGTCTTCCTGAGGCCCCGCTGCTTTTTTTTCTTTAACAACGAGAGTTTGCGAGTCTTCATCGACTTTTATAAGCGGGACTTCAATTTTGTATCGGATTAGGCCGAACCATGCTTTGAATTGGATCTTAACATGATCATTATCATTTCCATGATAAAAATGAAATAAGATTTTCAATTTTGTTGCCATAATTAAAATGAAAAGAAGTATGAGGGCAATTACGGCAATAAGTAGCCACTTCACTTTTTTCACACCCTTTCAGCCATGTATTATGCCCAAATGGCAAAAAATAAACCTGCCACCAAAGAGTGACAGGCTTATGGAAAATATTTGGCTATATTCTTTCATGGACAACGGAAGTATCAGCAAAAAGATCATGAAGACCTTGCTTTTTCGGAAGGAAGGCCACTATTAAATAGCCTATAAAAACAGTCACTGAAATGAACCGGCCGATCCATTCACGGAATAGAACTGTGCTCCAAGTCAGTTTTTGTCCTTCCAGGTCAATCACCTTCAAGCCAAAAACCATCTTACCGAGTGTCTGGCCAAAGAATTTTGTCATTAATACAAAATAACCGTAAAAAGTTATGGCAGTTGCGATCGTAATCGGCGCAAATAAGCTGCTTTCATGCAATGGGATATCCATAGCCCGGAAGATCGGATTAATCAAGATTCTATCAATGCTGCCAACAACAACTAAATCAATAAGATACGCCCAAAATCGCATCCAGAATCCCGCATATTTGATGTGGACCGAAGCTTTAAGTTCCGAGCCATAACTTCCTTGGACCTTGTCAAAGGAAGTTTCAGAGGCTTGAACCGAAGATATATCTCCTTTCTCATTATTAGACATTGATTCAGGCTGTAACAACTCATTTTCATTCCGGTCATTTAAAGTCATTTAACCGCCCCCCTATTCAGCATAAAGATACATTAAGCGCGGTGAATTTGGCTGGGACAGCATTTTCATTAATCCTGCCATTTCAAGATCTTCACCCATGATCTTGCGCGCACCCATGCTGAACATGGAACCAAATCCAAGGTTTTCACTATATTTTACAACCTGTGCATCCTTTAAGCTATGATCTTTCTTTAATTGATCAATTACGTCATTTTCATATCCAAAACCATCGATAAGGTTTAATTCTTTTGCCTGGCGCCCGTCATAGATGCGGCCATCCGCAATTTCTTTAACCTTTTGCTCAGGTAATCCTCGTCCCTCAGAAATCACTTTAACAAACCCCTCATACGAATTGTCGATCATGGATTGAAGAATGTGTCTTTCTTCATCAGTCATGTCCCTTGTTGGGCTCATGATATCTTTATAAGGGCCGCTCTTGATTGTAACAAACTCAACTCCATACTTTTCAGCCAAGCCAGCATAGTTATATCCTTGCATAATGACACCAAGTGAACCAGTCAATGTTTCAGGGCTGGCAAAGATTTTATCAGCAGGGGCAGAAATATAATAGCCCCCGGAAGCAGCCATGGATCCCATTGATATGTAGATCGGTTTCTTTGTTTCTTTCTGGATTTCAACAATCTTATCATGAATTTCCGCGCTTTCTACCACACCCCCGCCTGGAGAGTTAACACTTATTACAATAGCTTTTACCGCATTATCTTCTTTTACATAATCGAGATTTTTCATAAACCCTTTGTGATTATAGCCCGGACTTGCAAAGAAAGATGCTGCGTCACCGGTATCCTGAATGACCCCGTTAACATCAAGAACTGCTATTTTCTTTGCAGCATTCCCTTCTTCAATCACTTCTTCCATAAACGCCTCATTGCTGGCAAATAAATCGGTAACAGAACTTTCAATATCCGTAAAAGCAAATGCCGAGACAAAATTCAGCACAACCGAAAATACAAATAAACCAGCTGCTATCCCCAGTGCAGCCCAACGTTTTCCATTCATTTCAAATCCTCCTTTAATCGACGTTCAGAAAAGTCCTCCAACAGTTGGCTCACATCTGCTTCTGAGGTTTTTACCCCTGAAGCCAAATCCGTCACATATTCTTCATACGTATAAACTTTTAAAATGTTTCAAAAAAAGGTAAACTGAATTCAACATCCATAATCATAGCAAAATATGAATTATATGGGAAAGAAAATCCATTTATCCCGCATTAACGGGCAGTAAGACCCCCACTTCAAGACTTTGAGAGAACAATAAAAGATAAGTGGGGGATCAACTGCCCGTAAAAGCCCGATTGGTTCAACTAACAATCAGTGGGGGATGGAAAAAAACCCCCACTGATTGAAGTTTCACTTTATTAATACCTATTGTTTGGAGGAATGAATATGCCAACACGCCGCAACATTTATTTTTACCATAAACGAGACAACGAAATGATGGAAAAAGTCAGCCCTCTTTACAATCTTGCCAAAGAACATAAATTTGATATCGTAACCGACCACAGGCAAGCAAATATCATTGTAAGCATTGGAGGGGATGGAACCTTTTTGCAGGCAGTCCGCAAAACCGGCTTCAGGGATGATTGCTTATATGCCGGAATCTCAACAACAGGTTCCTTGAGCCTCTACTGTGATTTCCAGCTGGATGACACCGCAAAAATGGTAGAAGCAATGACAAATGAACAAGTCGAAGTTAGGCGCTATCCAACTATTGAAGTAACAGTTGATGACCAGACCTCTTTTCAGTGCTTGAACGAGTTCAGCATCCGCTCTGCCATAATCAAAACCTTTGTCATTGATGTCTTTATTGATGATCTTCATTTTGAAACCTTTAGGGGAGACGGAATGATAGTGGCCACTCCAACCGGAAGCACTGCCTATAATAAATCTGTTAATGGATCTGTTGTTGACCCAATGCTTCCTTGCATGCAGGTTAGTGAATTGGCCTCTCTCAATAACAACCGTTATCGTACGCTGGGCTCATCATTTATCCTGAGCGGAAACCGCAAATTAACATTAAAGATTGTACAGGATGGAAATGACCACCCTACCATGGGGATGGATAATGAAGCACTAAGCATTCAGCATGTAGAAAAAATTGATATTAAGCTTAGTGACAAAATCATTAAAACGGTAAAGCTGAAGGACAATTCTTTCTGGGAGAAAGTAAGAAGAACCTTTTTATAAAACGCTGTTTTCGTAACGTTTGTTGATTTACAGGGCTAACTAAGGTACATCAACTGCTGGGTGGCCCCGGCAAATCGCGAAAAAGCGGGCATCCAAACCGGAAATCTGCAGGCAAATTTAACGGAGCCTATAAAAAAGAGTTTCGCAGCTGCTGCGAAACTCTTCTTCTATATACCGATCCCCCGGCCTCTTTTCCATTTAGTTTCCCAATGGACAAAAAGCCTTGTCCTTGAAATGGAGTAGATCGTTAACGCCACCCATATAAACATAAAAGAAAGCAGGTGCAGCTTTGTAAAATGCTCGTGATAGACAAACACTCCGAGAATTAGTGTCAATGTCGGTGCAATATACTGCAAAAACCCTAGCATGGACAATGGTATCTTTTGGGCTCCTTTAGCAAAATACAGCAGCGGTATGGCCGTTGCTGCGCCAGCCCCTATGAGAAGCAAGTCGGTGCTTGCGGAAACATGCAGGAAAGCCTGTTTGTCATTTATGAAAAGTGCAGCCATATAAATAAATGCGATTGGAGTTACTACAAGAGTCTCCAGCGTTAGGCCAATAGCCGAATCCACTTTAATGAGCTTTTTGGCTAGCCCGTAAAGGCCAAACGACAGGGCCAGAACAATGGCAATCCACGGAAAGCGTCCATAGCTTAAGGTTAAAATCATGACACCTGCAAATGCCAGCCCAAAGGATATATATTGAGCAGGAGAAAGTTTTTCTTTAAAAACAATCATGCCCAGCAGAACACTTACAAGCGGGTTTATATAATAACCGAGGCTGGCCTCGATCATTTGATCCGAATTAACCGCCCAAATGTATAAAAACCAGTTTGTGCTAATTAGCAGGGATGCAATAACAAGGGCATAAAACTGCTTTCTATTGGTCCGGAATCCTTTTAAAGTCACCACAAAAGATTCCCGCTTTTTTGTGGCCAGCAAAATAAACAGCATAAAGAAAAAAGACCAGAAAACCCGGTTCGCCAAGATTTCATCCGCATTAACATGATTCAAATACTTCCAGTAAACAGGCAGGATTCCCCATAGAAAATAAGCAACACCTGCATAAAGAGCTCCCATTTGCACTTCATTATTTTTCATTGTCATTGCCTCGATTCTTCTAGTATCGAAATATTTATATTATAAGTCGAACTGAAAAATGTTGGCAATCATTTTCTCTCTAAAAACTGTGCTATGCACTTAATGATCTGCATCATAAACAATTTTGCCGTCAATGACTGTTTTGTCCACTGTGAGGCCGGCTATCTGCTGCTTTGGTATTTTGAAAATATCTTCTTTTAAAATGGTGAAATCTGCAAGATAACCCTCCTTGATGATTCCCCTGTTATTTTCATGGGATGCCGCATAAGCGCTTCCTTTGGTGAATAAGCTGACTGCTTCATAAACAGATAGCGCCTCGCTTGGGTAATAGACTGTTTTATGCGGGTCATCGATATTGGTCCTTGTGACTGCTGCATGAATGCCAAGAAGCGGATTGGCCGGTTCTATTGGGGCATCTGAGCCGCCTGCACAAGGTACCCCTTCTTCTAAAAGAGTCTTCCAAGCATAGCAATACTCCATGTACTCTTCGCCAATGCGGTCAATCACCCAAGGAAAATCGGAAGCTGTAAATCTAGGCTGGATATCAAGGATAAGCGGCAGTTTTTTTGCTCTGTCAATGAGTTCCTTGCGCAGAATTTGCGCATGGATCATCCTGTCCCTTCCCTTGCCTTCTAAAGGATGCTTTTCTATCGCATTTAAAGCCATTTCAAAAGCAAGATCTCCAATCGTATGGATTGCAGCCGGCATTTTATGCCGGCGAGCTTTTTCCACTAAACCATCAAGCTGTTCCTGTGAGTATATAGCAACACCCGAGGTCTTTGGGTCGTCTGCATATGGATGGCTTAAAAGGGCTGTTCTTCCCCCAAGTGCTCCGTCGGCAAAAATCTTCATAGCTCCAAACTCAATATGCTCGCTGCCTCCCAGAAATCTTCCGCCTTCCTCAGCCATGTCTTCCACAACCTCATGATGAACGAGAAGATGAGCACGGAACGGCATATTCTCTTCCTCTATTACCTGCTTGAATGCCTGGTAAGTTTGGGCGAAGCCTCCGTAATAATTGAGGTCTTCTGTATGCCCTCCTGTCAGTCCCAGCCTATACGCATCTGTTATGGCTGCGCGAAGTGCCTTCTTTAAATAGGTTTCTGAAACAGCAGGCAGCACATTAAACAAAAGCTCCTGGGCCTGATCCTTTAATAGGCCATTTGGTTTTCCATCTACATCTCTATCTATAACTCCGCCAGGGGGGCACTCTGTATCTTCTGATATATTGGCTTTTTTCAAACCAAGCGTGTTGACTGCTAATGCATGTCTGCACACTCGCTTAAGCATAACAGGGTGGTTTGGCACATATTTATCAAGCTCCTGTGCATATATTGGTTCAGGGTGATCCCATAGATTCTCATTCCAGCCTTCACCAATTACCCAGTCCCCTTCCTCAATTGTTTCTGAAAAACGCTGGACCGCCAAAAGAACTTCCTGCTTGGATGTATGCTTTGATAAGTCTAGCCGAATAAGCCTTTCTCCATGGCCAATCAAATGCATATGGCTATCCACAAAGCCCGGAAGCATTGTACTGCCCTTCAAATCGATTTCTTCTTGTATTTCCTCTTTATACTTTTGCCTTAAGAACTCAGTGCCGCCTATTTCAATAATTTTATTCCCCATTGTAAAGACGGCTTCTGTCTGATGATTATCATGCTGAAGGGTATAAATAGTGCCCCCATGCCAAAGCGTTCCCATAAATCTTTTCTCCTTTGCCATCCAAAAAATTCATTTTCACATAGTATAACAAAAATACAGGCGGAATTCCCGCCTGTATTTTTGAAGCTATTTACTTTTGAGCTGAAGCTGTTTCTGCCTCTTTCTTTCTTAATTCCACACGCATTATTTTTCCTGATGTAGTTTTAGGAAGTTCAGAGAGAAATTCAATCTTGCGCGGATATTTATATGGCGCTGTCAGTTCTTTCACATGCTCTTGAAGCACAGACACCAGGCTTGGATCATTTTTGTCTACGCCTTCCCTTAAAACAACAAAGGCTTTGACAATATTGCCACGAACTTCATCCGGGCTTCCTACAACTGCACATTCAGCCACATAAGGATGCTTTACAAGTGCATCTTCAACTTCAAATGGCCCAATTGTATAGCCTGAACTGATAATAATATCATCGCCGCGCCCTTCAAACCAAAAATATCCGTCTTCGTCTTTTTTGGCTTTATCTCCGGTAATATAGTAATCGCCGCGGAATTGCATAGCCGTTCTTTCCGGATCCTTATAATAGTTCTTAAATAACGCAGGAGTTTCTACATGAACAGCGATATCTCCAACTTCGCCTACTTCACAAATTTCTCCATCTTCATTGATGATTTCAACCCTGTTCCCAGGAGTCGGTTTGCCCATTGAGCCTGCTTTAAGCTCCATATCTTTTGTGATTCCGACAAGCAGGGTATTTTCTGTTTGTCCATAGCCATCACGCACATTCACATTAAAATGCTTCTTGAACGTATCAATGACTTCACGGTTAAGCGGCTCACCGGCTGAAACAGCACTGTGAAGTTCAGGAAGCCTATATTCCTGTATATTCTCCACCTTTGCCATAAGCCTGTACTCTGTTGGCGTGCAGCAAAGGACATTTACCTTATAGTCCTCCAGAAGCTGTAAATATTTTTTCGGCTCGAACTTACCATTGTAGACAAGCCCTGTTGCTCCTGACCCTAGAACAGATAGGAACGGACTCCAAATCCACTTTTGCCAGCCCGGGCCAGCAGTTGCCCATACTGTATCTCCTTCATTAATGCAAAGCCAGTTTGGAGCAGCCGTCTTAAGATGCGCATATGCCCATCCGTGTGTATGAACAACCCCTTTAGGGTTTCCTGTTGTTCCAGATGTATATGAAAGGAACGCCATATCGTCTTTTGAAGTATCAGCCAGCGGCAGCTCATCAGAAGCCTTCTTCATTTCCTCGTCCAGATGAATCCAGCCTTCCGCCTTTCTGCCGATTACAAACTTTGGAATGCCGGATGCTTCCTTAATATCTTTAAATTGGTCAACATACGGATAATAACTTACAATACCCTTTACATCCCCATGATTAATTCGGTATTGCAGATCTTTAGTCCGCAGCATTTCCGAACTTGGTATGACGACAATCCCGGCTTTTAAAGAAGCCGTATATACCTGATATGCTTCAATTAGCCTTGGAACAATAATTAGAATAACATCACCCTTTTGCAGACCGTTCCCCAAGAAAACGTTTCCAATTCTATTCGCATTACTGATCAGTTCACTGTATGTAACTTCTTTTTTCTCACCATGCTCATTTTCCCACTTGATTGCAAGCTTGTCCTTATCCTTGGCATACCGCTCCATTTCTGATACGAGATTGTATTTCTCCGGTGCAATTAAATCTTCCCGTTTCATCAAATCTCCCCCTAACAATGTCATTTGCTGATGCCTGAACATAGATGTCTCTCTATAAAAATTATTATACTAAATTATTATAAAATTTTAAATTATTTATCTTTTGGAAAATAATTATTGTACACAAATAAGGAGCAGGAATGGGATTCCTGCTCCTTGTAGCCATATTATTTAATTATTTTTGGAAACCGCCCATTTGCTGTTCAGCCATTTGAACTAAACGCTTAGTGATTTCTCCTCCTACTGAACCGTTAGCGCGAGAAGTAGTTTCAGCACCAAGGTTTACACCAAATTCAGTAGCGATTTCATATTTCATTTGGTCTAGAGCCTGTTGTACTCCAGGAACTAGAAGTTGGTTTGAGTTGTTGTTGTTTGCCATGTGATTTCACCTCCTTGTGAGTATAGAATGTGTAGAATCACATGGCCATATTCAAGTTTTTACTGGTAATTTCTTTCAATTTTTATTGTAATTTATCTAGTTATTGCCGCTTAAATTTTAAGCATTCCAAGAAATTAAAACAAATCTTCAAAAGACTCTTCTTTGCGGGATTGTGGCTTAATAACCATTTTCTCGGTACCTTCAACTGCTTTAGCGATATGAGGTTCAAAATCAACAAAGCTTTCAAAATGGCGGACTTTGTCACGTTTCGGCTTTGTCTTTGGTGATGCTGGAACAAATACGGTGCAGCAGTCTTCAAATGGCCTGATGGAAATATCATGTGTGTCAATTCTCTGGGCAATCTCGATGATTTCAGATTTATCCATTGTAATTAGGGGGCGAAGAATAGGCGTGTTTGTCACGTCATTAATGGCATACATGCTCTCAAGTGTCTGGCTGGCTACTTGGCCAAGGCTTTCCCCGGTAATAATAGCAAGCCCATCATTCTTTCTGCGAATTTCGTCCGTAATCCGCAGCATTAGACGCCTTGTTGCTGTCATCGTATAGTTTTGGGGAACCTGCTGCTGGATCAGCTGCTGAATTTCTGTAAACGGAACAATATGAAGTGTAACTGCACCTGTAATAGCTGCCAATTTTTCTGTGAGATCAATAACTTTCTGCTTTGCACGCTCACTTGTAAAAGGCGGGCTGAAAAAATGCACAGCTTCCACTTCAAGCCCCCGTTTCATGGATAAATACCCCGCAACCGGACTATCAATTCCTCCAGAAAGCATCAGCATCGCTTTTCCGCCTGATCCAGCCGGAAGGCCGCCTGCGCCTTGAATTGTTTCACATGATAAATAGGCTGCTTCTTCCCGAATTTCAATCTGGACATTTATGTCAGGCTTTTTTACGTTAACCTTCAAACCAGGTACATTCTTAAGCAAATGTCCGCCAAATTCATGATTAAGCTCATCAGTGCTTAAAGGAAAGCTTTTATCTGCCCTCTTGGTTGTAATTTTAAATGTTTTTCCTTCTTTGTAATTTTGCAGAAATAAAGACAGCGCAGCAGCCTTCATTTCGTCCATATCTTTATTGGTCTTAACAGCAGGGCTGAAAGATTGAATTCCAAAAACACCCTTGAGCCTTTCCGTAACCTCTCTGCTATCTGCCCCATTCAAGATGACATACATGCGGTCCCTGGATGCCTCAATTTTGATTTCAGAAAAGTCATAGAGCACATTTAAGATGCTTTTCTTCAGTTTATCTACAAACTTATTGCGGTTCCTTCCCTTGGTTGAGATTTCCCCATATCGTATAAGTACGCGATCATAATTTATCATTATTTCATTACCTCTCTTAGCTGTTTAACAGTCCCGTTCACTGCAGTCATGAAAGCCGCGGCTTCTTCTAGTGTATTTTCATACGTTAAGCTGACCCTAATCGCACTTTTTGCCTCTTTTTCAGGTATACCCATTGCAATTAGAGTGCTGCTTGCAGCCGCTTTCTTCGATGAACAGGCACTTGTTGTAGAAACATAAATATCCTTCTCTTCAAGAGCGTGGACAAAAACCTCTGCTTTAAACCCCTTAATAGAGAAATTTAGAATATGTGGAGCAGAATGTTTTTCAGGTGTATGGACAATAATATCCTCCAATTTCCCGAGCTCTTCCATAAGATATTTTTTTATTGCAAAAAGCCGTTTAAGGTATTTCTCCTTCTGAATCATCGTAAGCCTTAACGCCTTTGCCATTGCAACAATCCCTGCGACATTCTCCGTCCCGCTTCTCTGTCTCCATTCCTGATTGCCGCCGGAAAATAAAGGTGATAAACGGACACCATCACGAATGAAGAGGGCCCCATTCCCTTTTAAGCCATGAAATTTATGGGCTGATATCGTGCACATATCTACATGGGCATCATGGAGATCAAGAGGAACTTTGCCGATCCCCTGAACGTTGTCCACATGGAACAAGATTTTCGAATGATTTTTCAGCATATCCCCTATTTCTTTAATAGGCTGGATAGAACCTATTTCGTTATTAACATGCATAACTGAAACTAAAATGGTTTCAGGGGTTATTGCCTTCTCGATATCCCTTGCACTAATGATTCCTCTGCTATCTGGCGGGATCATTGTAATGCTGAATCCCAATTCCTGCAGCTGCTCCATGGTTTCCCGAACTGAAGCATGTTCTATTCTTGTCGTTATTATATGGCGCCCTCTGTTTCGATGCATTATAGCCGTACCCTTTATTGCCAAATTGTTGCTCTCCGTCCCTCCGGAGGTAAAATAGATCTCGCTATGCTTCACATTCATTAATTGGGCCAGCTGTTCCCTGGCCTGCATCAATAGTCTTTCTGCCTGTCCACCAAGGCCATGAAGCGAAGAGGGATTTCCGTAGTAATCCGAAGAAACTTTTATAAATGAGTCAAGCACTTCTTTATATGGTTTTGTAGTTGCACTATTATCAAAATAAATCATGGTCTTCTCCTTTCATTCCGAAAACCCTTTTGCCAACTGTAAATCTTACCATAACCTGCTTGGAATGAAAACGTTAATGACTTTAATCGCATAATGAATTGATAATAAGAGGTGGCACTTTATTAAATTATTCAAGTTTGGTCTTTTTTAGTAAATGAATGAACTTTTTTCTATGTGGAAGGCTTATAATTGTTATATTTAAACTAAACCCGATTTCATGTAAACGCTATCACAAAATACTAAATATTAAGACTTCTTTTTTCTTCGACAATTTTTTCACTACCTATGCTAATATGAGAAATGTTCTAAACATTAAGAAATGGAACTATCTTCAGGAGGATATATATGGAAAATAAAACACTAACATCGAAGCAGATTCTGGCGGTTGGGCTTATGTTATTTGCTCTTTTCTTTGGAGCAGGAAACATGATCTTCCCTCCTTTTCTTGGACAGGAAGCTGGAGTAAACGTATGGACGGCTATTTTTGGCTTTTTAATTACAGGTGTTGGATTACCGCTCTTGGGAATAATTGCAATTGCAAAAAATGGTGACTTGCAGACCATTGCAAGCCGGGTTCATCCGGTCTATGGAATCATTTTTACGATCGTTATGTATTTGGCTATAGGACCCTTTTTTGGAATTCCACGTACTGGGACGGTAGCTTATGAGATAGGGGTTATTCCGTTCTTGCCTGAAACCGCTTCCAAAGGTGGGGTGCCTTTGCTGCTGTATACGGTAATCTTTTTTGGCATTACCGCATGGCTTTCACTGAATCCTTCCAAATTAGTGGACAGAATTGGAAAGGTTTTCACTCCTGTACTGCTTATCATTCTTGCAGTTCTTGTGATAAAAAGCCTAATCACACCGCTTGGCGATCTTAAAGCTCCCGAGGGAGCATATGCGGACGGCCCATTTTTCAAAGGGTTTATTGAAGGATATTTGACAATGGATACGATTGCAGCCCTTGTATTTGGAATCGTTGTGATTGGTTCGATTAAAGGGATGGGCATCACAAACAAACAGTCTCTTATGAAAATATGCACTACAGCTGGATTGATTGCTGCATCAGGCCTTGCAGTCGTTTATCTATCCCTTGCATATATAGGTGCATCCAGCCTGGAGGCATTAGGAAAAATGGATAACGGAGGCGCTATACTTTCTGGTTCTGCACAATATTTGTATGGTTCTGCCGGAGCAGCTATACTTGCGCTGGCCATTACAGTTGCCTGCCTGACAACTTCGGTTGGCCTTGTATCAGCTACTGCACAGTATTTCTCTAAGCTTATCCCAAGCGTTTCTTATAAAATTATTGTCGCGATCCTCTCTCTGTTCAGCATGGTTGTGGCAAATATCGGATTAACACAGTTAATACAAATTTCATTGCCCATTTTAATAATGATTTATCCTTTGGCAATCGTGCTAATTCTGTTATCCTTCATGCATAATGCATTTAATGGATACTCTTTAGTATATATAGGCGCTTTAATTCCAACAGGCGTAATCAGCTTTATTGACGGATTAAATACAGCAGGCATGGACGTTTCTGCCATTGTGGACTCTCTTCAGTTCCTTCCTTTCTTTGCACAGGGAATAGGATGGCTAGTTCCTGCTATAGCTGGAGCCATAATTGGATATTTCCTTGCACTGGCATTTGGTGAATCCAAGAAACCGATTCCTGTACATGAATAAATGATGGCAGCTTAGATTAACAAAAAACCGGATCCAAATTGGATCCGGTTTTTATTGCTCCTTCATAATCTCTTCAATTTTCTTTATGGCCCCTGGCTCAACCTCTTCTATGGAAGCAGCAGCCTGCTCCAGTGCCGTTTTATAATCATAGCTTCTAAATGAAGACTCTGCTTCTTTCAGGCCCTTGTCTATGGATGGATATTTGCTTCTATAGCGATTTCCATATTGAATTACTTTTTCAGCAAGAAGAATGGTTTCAATCATGTCATTTGTTGAATCCGCAGCCTTTTCCACAGTAAGGACTGCCACTTCGAGATGCTGCTGGACAGCCGGTATATTTAATGGCCGCTCATCAAGCTTTGCTGCCACATTATCGATGCTTTCTTTTGCATCCTGAATTAAATACTTATAATCCTGGGACACGCCAGGTACATTGTTTTTAGAAATAAGCCTCATCGTTTCAGCAACTTTTTTGCTTAATTCTTTTACCTTTTCCCTCGCTGACAGTTCATCTTTTCTTAATGCCTGGAGCTTTTCAGCAAATACAGCTTGTTCATCTGAAATTTCTTCCAGCTGCTCCTTGACTTCAGCAAGCTCTTCCTTCAAAACTGTATGTGGGGCGCTATGGCTAGTAATTTTATGCTCTAGCACCTCAAACTTTTTAAAGAGCTGGGTTATCTTTTTTTCTAATTGCACTTGAACCTCAAGATCCATATCTGGAACATGGTAGCTTTGACGGATATCCTGCAACTCTGCCTTCAGCAGTTTATTGATATCCTTATTATTATAAAGCATCGTTCTGGTTGCTTCATCCTGCTGGCTTAAATAGTGCCTCGCATGGACTTCTTTTTCTAATAAATCGTATAGAAGTTCAATTTTGTCTTTAATTTCCTCTACGCCTTTTTGAATTTCAGAGGTTTCTGCTTTTTCCAGAGAATCTGAGTACTCAGTTACTTCCTGTTCAAGCCTCTCAATTTCTTTTTCCATTTGCAAATGCTCCAGGATATAGCCCTGATCAAGCATTTCTCTGTAGCCATCTTTTAATTCCTCAAGCTGGGAGGGAATTTTTGATTGGCATTCTACCATTAAGCTGGGGATGGCTTCCATTTTGCTTTGGGCATCTTCAAGCAGCGTCTTTATCTTAAGCAATGTTTCACGGGCTTCGAGATAATTGCCTTTTTCTGTTTTCTCGTCAAATTCTTCAAACTTTTCCATAGCCTCATCAAGCTGCTTTTCAAGAAGGAATTCTGCTTTTCCGAAAGTATGGCGATGAGCAAGCAAAGATTTCTTGCATTGTCGATACATTTCCTTAAGCTCTTCAATTTCCGCCTTGTTTTTTTCTTCACTCCCGACAAGTTCATTTAATTCTCCGAGAAGATTTTTAATGTTCTCTTCAATTTCATTTAAACGCTGTTCAATTTTCTGCTGAACTTCCTGGGCTTTCTTAAAGCGATATTTATCGATATTCTCCTCTGCATCAAATAGATACTCTTCTACATCAGGAAGCTGGACTGTAACAATTTCGTCCCACTCATTTCTCCAGCGTTCAAAAAGCTCCTCAGTCTGGCCTGTCATATTTAACTTTTTAACCCTTGACATTTCCTCCAGAACAGGGCGATCTGTTATATCCATCTTCCAAGTTTCAAGCCTGTCAATCTCTTTATAATGTTTTTTCTTCAAAAAATATCCCGTCAGATAAAGGCAAATAAGGATGACTATGCCTCCAATTATGTACTCCATGTTAAAGCCCCCTGTTCTGTTCCCGAGCCGATATGTATATGTATAGGTCTTAATTAAAAATTGGAAACTGTCCAGCTTCAGCGCATGCCCCTCGAGGACACAAAGGCGCTTCGGCATTTCGAGTGTTATTTTCAATGTTTTTATGATACCATGTAAACGACATTTTTTGACTATTTATTTCAATTTTTTATGAATTTATTATGCTGGTAATGTGATATAAACTATTTAGGAAAACCTTTTTTCCGTAAACCAAGTAAGACCATTTAAAAGTTTCCTTCTCATTTTATTGAACAATACGAGTTACATAATTACAAACAATTCGCTTTATATTGCCTATTTCCTTCCTAAATATAAAAGAAAGGTGAAATTCCTTATGCGAAAAGACGGCCACATCCATACATACTATTGTCCGCATGGGACAAAAGACCCTTTGGAAGATTATGTCGAAAGAGCTTTGGAACTTGGTTTCCAGGAAATTTCTTTTACGGAGCATGCCCCCTTGCCGAAAGGTTTTGTTGACCCTGCCCCAGCTTCTGACAGCGCCATGAGGCAGGAAGATCTTGAACAGTACTTTGAGGATATTTCCAGGGTTAAAGCGGCCTATAAAGGAGAAATCAAAATCAATGCGGGGCTTGAGGTGGATTATATTGAAGGATTCGAACATGAAATCAGCAGCTTTTTGAATCATGCAGGAAACTATTTGGATGATTCGATTCTTTCCGTCCACTTCTTAAAATATGATAGCCAGTACGAATGCCTGGACTATAGCCCGGATGTTTTTGGAAAAATGATTAAGCAGTACGGCTCTCTCGTGAAGGTCTATGAAAATTACTTTCGCACCCTCCTTTTATCAGTACGTTCCGACCTGGGGCCATTCAAACCGAGGAGAATCGGCCATATTACCCTGGTTAAAAAATTCCAAAAAAAATATCCCGTGGAGCGTAAATTCAGGGACGAAATACTTCAAATTTTAGATGCCATACAAATGCATGGTTATGAGCTTGACTATAATGGGGCAGGTTTCTCCAAGCCCCTTTGCAAAGAACCTTACCCGCCTGATTGGGCAGCTGAAGAAGCCGTCAAAAGGGGCATTCCGCTTATCTATGGCTCAGATGCACATCAGGTGAGGGAAATGGGGCAGGGCCGCAGTGTTATGAAATACCTGCAGTGGTAGATTGCTGTCATAGTACTGCGGCATATGCCTTTCTTGCATGATGATTGCACAGGACACCTTCAATCCAATTAAAAATTTCCTTCGTGTATTTTTCAGCGAAGTATTTTTCATGGGGAAACACATGCAGTACCTCTGCCATATAATGCGTATTCAAAAATGGCATGGACAATAATCCCTTTAGCTGGATAATCATATAATTTCCGGAATGGGAGCGAAACTCTTTCGTTTTTATGCCCCGCTCCAAAACTTTGCTGAAATAAAATTTCTCCTTTGCCAAATAGGTGGACATAATTTCCCGGACAACTTGTGAATCTATGGAAACCTCGCGGAGAATGAGCCTTGTCAAATGGCTGTTGTCGAATTGGTAAGTCATAATATTCTCCGCTATTTTCTTCAGGCTGATCGCTGCTCCCTGGTCCAGCAATGAATATCCCCTTTCAATTTCCTGAATATATCCTTCAAAAAAAGCAGTGAAGCAGTATTCAAGCAAACCATGCTTGTTATCAAAATAATAGGCGATATTTGCCGGATTAGTATTTGCTTTTCCGGCGATATCACGAATTGAAGTCCCGGAAAAACCTTTTGTATTAAATAAGGATATAGCAGCCAGAACAATTGCCTCTTTAGAATTTTTCCTCACTTTTCCCGCCTCGCTTTCTTTCTTTAAAATTACCCATAATACGCGGATTTGTTGTTATATTAAAACATTCTTGCTAAAATCGTCTTATCCTTTTAAAAGTTCTCGACAATGTCTTCTGTATTTCCTGTGTTTCTGCCAGGAAATTTATATATTTATAAGAGAGTCAGGTGAATAGTGATGTTTAATGTCGAATTATACCGAGGAACCCGTGAAGAAAACTATAAATTGGTCCTCAAGCAGCTTGCTGCATTGCTGGAGGGGGAAAAGAACCGCATTGCCAACCTTAGCAATGCATCTGCACTGCTCAATCAATTCCTGGACCGTACAAATTGGGTTGGATTTTATTTAATGGAAGAAGGAGAGCTCGTGCTTGGGCCTTTCCAGGGATTGCCGGCCTGTGTTAGAATTCCGCTTGGAAAAGGGGTATGTGGAACTGCTGCCAGGCAAATGAAAACAGTTCGAGTTGAAGATGTTCATCAATTTCCCGGACATATTGCCTGTGATGCGGCTTCACAGTCTGAAATCGTTGTTCCGCTTATTAAAGACGGAAACCTATTAGGTGTTTTGGATATCGATTCACCTGAAAAAAACCGTTTCGATGAGCTCGATCAGGAATACTTGGAAGAGTTTTCAAGAGTACTGGTATCTTACCTATAAGAAAAGCGCAAGCGCCTTGTTCACCCCCGACAAGCACAAGCCTCAAGGGGGTAGGCGCTGGAGCTAGACAGTTATCGAAGTTCAAAGTTATACTTTCTTGTCCTATAACCAAAAAGGAGATGCTCCCATTTACTGGGCATCTCCTTTTTTGGTCTGTTTCAAATCTTATCTAGCGCCTGGGCCAAGTCATCGCGGATATCTTCCCATGATTCAAGTCCGACAGAAAGCCTTAATAGTGTATCTTCAATTCCCATCTGTTCACGTGACTCCTTGGGTACAACTGCATGAGTCATGGTTGCCGGGTGCTGGATCAGCGTTTCAGCATCTCCAAGGCTCACGGCAATTTTAATCAGCTTCAGCTCGTTCATAAATGCCTGAGCTGTTTCTTTATCCCCCTTTAAAGTGAAAGATATCATTCCGCCTGCTTTCCTCATTTGTTTCTTGGCAATCTCGTATTCCGGATTTTTGCTGTCTCCCGGATAATAAATTTTTTCAACTTTTGGATTCTGTAATAAGTATTCAGCAAGCTTTTCTGCATTCTCACAGTGGCGGTCAAGCCTTACAGCAAGTGTTTTTAATCCTCGGAGAAGGAGCCAGGCATCAAACGGAGAAATGATGCCCCCAATATCTTTCTGGGTAGTCATTGATACTTTATCCAAGAAATCTTTTGGTCCCACCACAATTCCTGCCACTACATCCCCATGTCCGCCTATATATTTTGTTGCACTGTGAATAACAATGCTGCAGCCCATTTCAATAGGATTTTGCAGATAAGGGGAGCAGAACGTATTATCAACGACTACAGGTATTCCTTTTTCTCTCCCTGCTTCTGCGACCATCTTTAAGTCCACCAGCTTCATTGTCGGGTTAATTGGCGTTTCCACATAAATGCAGGCTGTCTCAGGCTTTATTTGCTTTAGCAGCTGTTCTTTTGTCTCCATAGCTGAAAAATCGTGGCTGACTTTATACTTTTCATCCATCATCTCCAACAGCCCAAACGTACATCCATACACACCCTGAGAGCATAATATATGATCACCTGTTTTGGTTAATGCAAAAAGCACAGCAGATACAGCAGCCATCCCGGACCCAAATGCTAGGGCAGATTCTCCCTTTTCTAGGGCTGCCATTCGATCCTCGAGCATCTTAACAGTTGGATTGCCAAGTCGTGAATATATATATCCTTCCTCTTCACCTGAAAAACGCTTTTCCCCTTGCTGTGAAGTTCCAAATGTAAAAGTGGATGTCTGGAAAATAGGCGGAGCAAGGCTTCCATCAAATTTCTCCGATTCATATCCTTCATGAATAACCTGCGTCTCAATTTTCAATGGTTTTTTCCCGTTCATTCTAACTCTCCCTTTCGATGTAACCGCTTCCATTTTTCCGTAAAGAATCTCTTTATCAGCATATGATAATTGCCTATTTTTTGAAAGTATTTTGTTTAAAAAAAAATGGCTCTTTTCAATCCGAATGCATTTTTGCGGAGTCAAGTGCCCTCCGCTACAATCAACTCAGATGGTAAAACTTAACTAGTATTGAAAAGCCAGAAACTTTACGAAAACAGCCCAAAAAACTATCTTAGCTTGGTCTGTAAAAAAGAACTGCCTGTCAAAAAGGCAGCTCTTAAATAAGTGAATTTTCATCTGATTTAATAACAACCTTATTTTTTCCCGATTGCTTTGCCGTATATAACGCTCTATCTGCTCTTTTGAATAAATCCGGATAAGAATCCTTTCGTCCTCTGCTCCAATAGGAAACTCCACAGGAAATAGTTACTTGAGGGTTTGAATTTTCAAACACCTTACTGACAAGCCTCTGGGCAATGACTGTTCCTGCTTCCAGTGACACGCCCGGGAGATAGACAGCCAGTTCCTCGCCGCCCCACCTTGCACCAATATCAGTTCCGCGTAAATCCCCATTAATTATATTAGCAACCTGAATAATCACATTATCGCCTACCTGATGCCCGTATGTATCATTTATCGCTTTAAAATCATCAATATCAATCAGTATAAATGTGCCTTCATGGTCTTCATTCATGGATTGATGTATCCGATCGTCCAGATAACTGCGGGAGTAGAGCTTTGTTAAATGATCGGTTACAACCATTTTCTCCAGCTCTTCCCTAAGCATAGAATTAGTAAAAGCCAAGGTTGAATGGTGAATAAGTGATTGTAATAGTTTGAATGTTTCAAAAGAGAAATGGTAGGGAGACCGATGCATAACCAATGCAAACCCCTTCAAAGCTCCGGACTGGATCATTGGCACAGCCATAATGGATTTAAAATGAGAAATCGGCCCTTGGTTTTGCAGACTGAAATCTCCAATAAACAAGGATTCACGTTCATTAGTAATTTTTTCGTGTATATAGCGAATATAGGGAGAGGCCTCCTTAGTATGGAAGAAATCCGTACTCCCCTCAATTATGCTAGTGTGAATGCCATCAGGAGATAATAAAATAAAACCGGCTTCCTCCGCATCAAAAGAATGAATAATTTGCTCTGACATAAACATTATCATTTCTGTCAGGCGCAAATTTGAATTCAGGCGGTGGGATGTCTCGTTAATTAATTGTAAATCTGCTATCAGCCGCTTTGATTGCTGATACAGCTGTGCATTTTCCAGTGCACTTCCCGCTGTGTTGGCAAGCAGGGTGATAAATTCAACTTCATTTTTAGGGAACATTAAAGTATTAGGAGCAATCACCTGCAGAACTCCATAAACCCCCTGTTTCCCTTTTAATGGAGCATATAGGACAGAGCGTTTTTCCTGGACTGAATCCTCGAATTGAACCGCACCCGTTACATAAGCCTGCATAGCTGCAATATTTTCACTGTCATACTCCAGGTCCCTGATCGGCAAATCTCCGTGGTTTTTATTGTCCTGGGATAATAGAAGATAATATGTAAAAGTAGGATACACTTCCTGCAAGGTATAAATAATTTCACCGAGCACCATGTCCATATCCATTGAGGAGTGAAATTTCTCAGTAACCCGGTATAGCTGTTTATAGCGGTTTTCTTCAGAAATAATCCTGGCAAGCCTGTGTGCTTTATCCAAAAATTTCCCGCATTCTTCGCTAAGCTCCTGTAAAATATTTAGCGGCAGAGAATTGAAAGAGTCAAATCCCCCTTTAAGGAATATGCAGCCAAGCAATTGTTCATCCTTCATCAGCGGAAGCATCCGTTTTTCCCTCTGCATTTCTCCCAAAGTATTCCGAATTTCCCTGTTTTCCCTTTCCCATGCTTTTAGCTCGATACAGGAAATATCTTTAGGCAAATCATTTGGCTGAAAGCTGGGGTTTGTTGAATCTTCTATAAAAAACTCCTGTTTCCACTCATTGCAGCCATATAATATTACTTCCTCCGCACCGGTCAGAGTTTTTATAGCCAAAAGCATCTCATTCAGCAGTTTTTCATAATGAAAGAGCCTATTCTCAGTGTCGATGATATCAAAAAAGCGGCTTTTCAATTTAAAAATGATTTGGCGTTCGAGCGAGTCCATCTCCATCATCACCTATCAACTGTTTCACACCAGGATTTTAAAATCAATAAGACTATTATAGCGAACCAAACAAATGTTTCTAGACAAACTTGTGGCTATTTCGTTTCAATTTAATCAATTTTCAAATTTCTTCTTAGTATGAAACAGCAACAAGTGGCATTATCAGATAAAGAGCAGATATCCCGAGGCCTTGTAATGCTTAATCTTGATAGTTATTTTTTTTCATGCGAAGGGTTTGTCCACTTGCAGAATCTTCTATGTTTTATTCAAATTAACCCATTATATTTATTCCAATTTTTTCATTATTATATCATATCTTTCCAATGTACTCTTTAACTGTTTAATAATTTTACGCAAAAAATAGCTTATCCCCCATTTTTCCTTTATAATTGCAGAGATCAAGCAGTATAATTTAGCGGAAATAAATTAGCATAAACACCTTGACTTTTATCCTTAGAAAATTATATAATACTCTTTGTGTAAAATATTGCAGCCTATGTGAGCACCTTGATGTACTCATTTTGTTCCTCAACCAGGGCTTTGAAGTTAGTTTGTCAGGCTTAAAAATCTGGGGATGGGGTACTGTGTAACCCTCTGCTGCTAGGGCGAAGGTACATGAAAACAAAATGGACATGATTGTTGTGCACATCTGTTACTGTTTTTATTTTACCAAAATAAAAACACAAAAGGAGGAGTCTTAAATGGCTCGTTATACTGGTCCAAGCTGGAAATTATCCCGTCGTCTTGGAATCTCTCTAAGCGGTACTGGTAAAGAATTAGAAAAGCGTCCTTACGCTCCTGGACAACATGGTCCAAACCAACGCAGAAAATTATCTGAATACGGATTGCAATTGCAGGAAAAGCAAAAGCTTCGTCATATGTACGGAGTAAATGAGCGCCAATTCCGTAACTTATTTGATAAAGCCGGCAAAATGCCTGGTAAGCACGGTGAAAACTTCATGATTCTTTTAGAATCACGTCTTGACAACGTTGTATACCGTCTAGGTCTTGCACGTACTCGCCGTCAGGCTCGCCAACTTGTTAACCATGGCCACATCATGGTTGATGGAGCTCGTGTTGATATTCCATCATACCGCGTTGCACCTGGTCAAACAATTACACTTCGCGAAAAATCTCGCAACCTTGACATCGTTAAAGAAGCAATTGAAGTGAACAACTTCGTACCTGACTTCGTATCTTTCGATGCAGACAAGCTAGAAGGAACTTTCACTCGTATGCCTGAGCGTTCTGAACTTCCAGCTGAAATCAACGAATCTCTAATCGTTGAATTCTACTCTCGTTAATATTTTCTTGAAAACTGCCGATACATCGGCAGTTTTTTTGTTTTGTTAAGGGAATCGATGAAGCTGATTTTCAAATGTTGAATTTCAGAATAGGATTCCTAAGCGGACTTTTATATTGTTGGAAACATTATCGGTATCCGCGGAATAACTGCCATTTTTGATCTCCGGGACATTTTTTCATCGTTAATCAGCCGGGTTAACTACCTTTTTGATCTCCAGGACATTTTTTCGTCGTTAATCAGCCGGGTTAACTACCTTTTTGATCTCCAGGACATTTTTTCGTCGTTAATCAGCCGGGTTAACTACCTTTTTGATCTACGGGGCATTTTTTCGTCGTTAATCAGCCGGGTTAACTACCTTTTTGATCTGCGGGGCATTTTTTCGTCATTAATCAAGCGGGTTCAGAAACCGGATTATTCCCTGCAAAGCTGCGAATAAGCACAAAAGCCCTCCTTTAACCGGAGGGCTTTATATTAATACTTAATTAAGAAATATTTC
>NZ_JAEL01000062.1 GCF_000518885.1 Bacillus sp. J33
GTCATTCGTATATTTCCAAATACACAATCTGCTTTTCGATTAGTAGGTGCCATCTTAATGGAATATCAAGAATCTGTATACGCTAAGAAAACTGCCCTAAAAGGTTAGTGTTACTTTTTCGTATCTTCCAATTATGGAATGATCACATATCCAAAAAAGACTGTCAAAGTGAAAAGCCTTTGACAGCCTTTCCTGGATATGTAAATAAAAATCCATGGAAGTTACGCAAAAAAAATGTAAGGGGATAATTCAACATACCATAATAAGCTAGTTGAAAACATTGTATAGAATTTTACACAATAATCTGGACTTGACTCATCATAGGCTTGATGAAGGCCAAAACTCCAGCTTAGTTCGAGGGAAAAGTTCATCATAGGTAAAATAGTTGCCAGTTCGTTTACCTTCTTTCACCAAGCTATTAACAAAGGAATTACTTCTATCCCATAAGTGAAACTAACCATTGCAAAAAGCCAGTTCACAGCACTGGCTTTTTACGAACAATTATAAGAGAGGCAGTGTAACCCTCACAGTCGTGCCTTCATTTTCCTTGCTGTGAATATACATGTTGCCGCCATGATTTTTAATGATTTTCTTGCAAATCATGATGCCAAGGCCTGTCCCTTTTTCCTTGGTACTGTAAAAAGGCTCTCCCAGCTTGGCGAGGCGTTCTTCTGGAATGCCAATCCCTTCATCCTCAACACTGATGATAACAAAGTTGTTGTCCTGGCGAATATCCACATTTATCTTGCCGCCCATTGGCATCGCTTCGATCGAGTTCTTGATAATATTGATCAAGACCTGCTTGATTTTGTCTTTTTCGCATTTTACATGGAATTCACACTGGGTTTGTGTTAATTCTATTAAAATATTCCCCATGACTGCCTGGCTGTTTAACAAAGTAATCACGCTTTTTACAACTGTTATCAGGTTGGTTTCTTCCATCTCGGTGATTTGCGGCTTGGCGAGAACGAGCAAATCGTTAACGATATCTTCAATCCGTTCCAGTTCGGTTAGAATGACATCAGCAAAGTCCCCTTGCCTTTCTTCATTAAGCAGCTGTGTAAAGCCTTTGATTGCTGTGAGCGGGTTGCGGATTTCATGGGCAATTCCTGCCGCCAGCTGGCCAACAACCGACAGCTTCTCTGCATTCTGCAATTTTTCCTCCGTCTTCTTCTGGCCGGTCACATCTTTAATGATAATTTGATAGACCTTTCTATTTTTAAAAGTGGTCGGGATCAGCTGAACTTCCGCTTTTCTCGTTTGGGCATCTGTCCGTATCAAATTCAGCTCAAAATTCACACTTTGTTTCGTTTGTAAAAAGTCGTCTAGAGTGGAATGTTCGGAAGGAGGAGTGTAATCATGGAGGGCGGTGCCGATCATCTCTTTTATGCTGGTGAATCCAAAGAGCTTCTTGCCTTCATTATTGATATAAGTCCAAATGCCTTTTTGCGTCACCATCCCGATTGTATCTTTCGAATACTCGACAAGAAAACGGTACTTTTCCTGTGTTTCAAGAATTTCCTCCTCCATTGTAATTCTTTGAGTCATATCCCTGATAATGCACATCATTTCTTTATCGTCATTAATGACCGAAAAATTCGCTTCCAGCCACAAATAATGGCCTTCATTATGCCGAAACCGGAAGGTCACCCGATTATGGGGGAGCTGTTCCAGTTCTTCAAATGCTTCTCTTAAAAGATCCCGGTCATTTGGATGGCAGTATGTATAAAGGCTGCTTCGATAAAATTCCTGCTGTGTATAGCCTAGCATGGGCAAACAGGAGGGGGAGATATATAAGGCAATTCCCTCTTTTGTCACTCGAGCAATTATATCGCTGGAATGCTGGATGGCCAGCTGTAAATTCCTTGCTTCAACCTTGTCAGCGAACAGGTCGGCATGATTTTCTGACATGATCATTTTTCCAACCCACCTTTTTGAAAATTGGTACTTTTCCATTATTATACATGACTTATACCGTTTGACATATAGGATAAATTTCACCTTATTGGCTTTAAAACAGATACTGGAATAGGTACCTTCCTCATAGAGAACGTCTAATTAGCTCTCACGGTATGCGAATGCCTTTTTGAAGCTCCTCCAACGAAGCATACGCAAAGGAAATCCGAATATAGCGATTAGTCCCGTCGCTATATATGCTTCCAGGATTAATCAGCAGCTTTTTTGAAAAAAGTTCCTTTCTCAGAACTTGTTGTTTTACTTATTAATTCCACCGTGGATTGCCCGGCAGGTGTGCTGGTAATCTATTATAGAGAAAAGGAACAAATAGAAAATAAATTAAGTATGATTATTTTAAAATAATGATTGACACCACTTTCTTCAGCATGATAGAGTATTAAACATATTAAATAACCGGATATAAAAATATCTTCTTATCAAGAGAGGTTGAGGGACTGGCCCTATGACACCTCGGCAGCGGACATCGTGTACCGTGCCAAATCCAGCAAGCGAAGCTTGAAAGATAAGAAGAGGACCATTTGATAAATGCTGCCCTCTTCTTTCTTGAGAAGAGGGTTTTTTATTTTGCCCGGGTTAACAATGTTAAAGATCGTATTCATATACATATGAATATTTCTTATCAAGAGAAGCTGAGGGATCTGGCCCAATGAAGCTTCGGCAGCAGGCGGTATGCACTGTGCCAAATCCAGCAAGCGAAAGCTTGAAAGATAAGAAGAGGCCCAAAAAAACCTCTTCTGAAGGGAAGGGGTAAATTTTATGGTTTAATTCGTAGTATTCGCATCGGGATACATGGTTAATTAAAAATGCCGGCAAAGGAGTGAATCATAATGATTGAATTTCAAAATTTGAAGAAAGTGTATGAGAGCGGAGGGCAGCAGGTTGCCGCCTTGAATGGAATAGATTTAAAGATTAATAAAGGTGAGATTTTTGGCGTAATCGGGTTTAGCGGTGCGGGAAAAAGTTCGCTGATCCGCTGTGTCAATTGGCTTGAGAAGCCGACATCTGGAAAGGTCATTGTCAGCGGACATGATTTGACCGCATTATCTGTTAAGGAAATCCGTGAAGTTAAGAGAAACATCGGAATGGTCTTTCAGCATTTTAATCTTTTAAACTCCAAAACTGTGTTTGCTAATGTTGCAATGCCGCTCATATTAGCGAAGGTTCCAAAGGAAGAGATTAAAAAGCGGGTCCATGAATTATTGGAGTTTGTCGGTCTTGCAGACAAAGCCAATAACTATCCTGATCAGCTATCAGGCGGACAAAAGCAGCGAATCGGGATTGCAAGGGCGCTCGCTACACAGCCTTCCATCCTGTTATGTGATGAAGCGACTTCCGCCCTTGATCCGCAGACAACCAGCTCCATTTTGCAGCTGCTAAAGAAGATTAACAAAGAATACAACATTACGATTCTGATTATTACGCATGAAATGGCCGTGATCAGAGAAATTTGCGACCGGGTTGCTGTTATCGAGGCGGGGAAAATTATTGAGGAAGGATCTGTGTTTAATGTCTTTTCCTCACCAAAGACACAGACCGCCAAAAATTTTGTCAGCACGGTCATGAATGATCAAATACCAGACTCGATTAAAAAAGTGATTGAGAAACAAAAAGGTCTGCAAAAGGTATTCAAGATCAGCTTTGTAGGCCGTTCTGCCGGACAGCCGCTCCTTTCGCAGGTTGCCAAAAGGTTTAATATCGATTTCAACGTTCTTTTTGGAAATATTACTGAACTTCAGGGGACGCCGTTTGGAAATCTGATTGTCGAGTTCCAGGGGCCGGAGAGTGAAATCAGCCGGGCGATTCAGTACATCAGCCAGGAAAAAGTTTCAATAAAGGAAGTGACATCACGTGCTAGTTAATCAGGAAAAAATTATAGAGGCGTTAATCGAAACCATCCAAATGGTAGCTTTCTCGCTATTGTTTTCAGCTTTAATCGGGCTGCCGCTGGGGATATTGCTTGTCGTAACAAGAAAAGGGCATCTGCTCGAAAATCTGGCTGTTTTTAATGTAATCAACAGCATCATTAATATTTTCAGGTCAATTCCTTTCATCATTTTAATGGTGGCTATTATCCCAATAACAAGGCTGATTGTAGGGACATCGATTGGAACGGCAGCCGCTGTTGTGCCGCTCGTCTTTTATGCAGGGCCCTATATTGCTAGGTTAATAGAAAACTCGCTGCTTGAGGTGGATCCCGGAGTCATTGAAGCAGCAGAAGCAATGGGAGCAACACCGGGACAAATTATCGTTAAGTTCCTGATTCCGGAAGCGCTCAGTTCGCTTGTATTAGGCTTTACGATTGCGACAATCGGATTGGTCGGAGCATCAGCCATGGCTGGAGCAGTCGGGGGCGGGGGGCTTGGCGATCTAGCCATTACTTACGGCTATCAGCGTTTTGATACAACAGTCATGCTGATTACAGTTGCCATTTTGGTTGTAATGGTTCAAGGCCTGCAGTCATTCGGAAATATTTTATCCAAAAAAATCAGAAGAAGATAATTCAGGGGGGAAACACATCATGAAAAAGATTTTATTATCACTTATTATTCTATCATTGGCGGTATTTACTGCTGCATGCTCGAGCGCATCAAGCGGGGAAGAGGCAAAGAAAATTAAATTGGGTGTGAGCGGTTCCGATACACGCATTTGGGATTTTATTGCAGAAAAGGCTGAAAAAGAAGGCATTGAAATTGAAGTTGTAACCTTCTCTGACTATGTTCAGCCAAACGTAGCTCTTGCAGAAGGTGATCTTGATGCAAATGCATTCCAGACAGTCGCTTATTTTGACACATTTATCGAGGAACACAATATGGACCTTTCCCCAATCGCGACAACTGTATTAGCGCCAATGGGCCTTTATTCAGAAAAAGTTACATCAGCAGAAGAAATTCCTGAAGGCGGCAAAATCGCCATTCCAAATGACGCTTCAAACGGCGGCAGAGCACTGCTTTTACTTGAGGAAGCAGGTCTTATCAAGCTATCAGAAGACTATGATGGAAATCTGGACCTGAATAAAATCGTTGAAAATCCAAAAAACATTGAATTTGTAGAAATGGTATCAGCACAGACACCGCGTGCACTTCCGGATGTTTCCGCTTCTGTAATCAATAACGGAATTGCTGTAGATGCCGGCTTTAATCCAACTAAAGATTCCATTTATCTTGAAAGTGAAACCGCTACTCCTTATGTAAATATTATCGCAGTAAGAACTGAAGACAAAGATAACGAAACGCTTAAGAGAATTGCGGAACTCTACCAGGAAGATGACGTAGCTGATTTTATCAATGAAGAATATAAAGGAAGCATGATTCCTACCTTTATTCCTTTAAGTGATATCGGCTGGTAAAAACGATCCGAAGGAGGAAATACGATGGCGGCACCTTTAAAAACATTATCAGAACTTAAGGAAGCAATTATACAAAATGTAGAAGTAAATAAAGAGCTATACCTTTCTGCAAGCCACCAAATCCATGCAAACCCGGAAATAGGGAATGAGGAATTTTTTACATCCAGGCTGCTTTCAGGCATCCTGGAGAAGGAAGGTTTTGAAGTGGAGCGGGCAGTGGCTGGGCATGAGACGGCTTTTCTGGCACGGAAGAAATCGGAAAAGCCTGGGCCATCCATCGCATTCCTTGCAGAATATGATGCTCTTCCAGGCCTAGGCCATGGCTGCGGCCATAATATTATAGGAACAACTAGTGTGGCGGCTGCGATTGCACTAAGCAAGGCGATTGATGAAACGGGCGGGGAAGCGGTTGTGCTAGGAACCCCTGCTGAAGAAGGAGGACCCAATGGAAGTGCGAAAGGAAGCTTTGTTAAACATGGTTTGCTTGAAGGAATTGATGCAGCACTAATGGTTCATCCTTCCAATCATACAAGGCTGACCAGTACATCCCTGGCAGTTGATCCGCTTGATTTTGAATTTATCGGTAAGCCTGCCCATGCAGCAGCTTCGCCGGAAGAGGGGATTAACGCACTTGATGCGGTTATTCAGCTGTTCAACGGTATTAACGCACTTCGCCAGCAGCTAAAGGATGATGTGCGGATCCACGGAATCATCACGCATGGCGGGGATGCGCCAAACATTATCCCTGAATACGCTAAAGCCAGATTTTTTATCCGCGCTTCAACGAGAACTAGTTTAAATGAGGTTACAAAGAAGGTTAGAGCAGTAGCTGAAGGTGCTGCCCTGGCAACTGGTGCAAAGCTGAATGTCATTGCCTTTCAAAATGAAGTAGACAACCTCCTGTTAAACAAGGCATATGACCAAGTGTTTAAAGAAGTCATTGAAGAGCTGGGAGAAACTGTTGTGGAAGGGGACAGAGACGGAATCGGCTCGACGGATGCCGGGAATATAAGCCAGGTGGTTCCTGCCATTCATCCTTATATTAAAATAGGTGCAGATGATCTTGTTCCTCATACGGTTCCTTTCCGGGAAGCCGCAGCTTCTGCTAAAGGGGATGAAGCTTTGATCACTGGTGCAAAGGGGCTTGCATTAACAGCACTTCAGCTGGCAGCCAATCCGGCAGTGCTCTACTCCATTAAAAAAGAGTTCCTTGAACGAAAAGCGGCAGAAGAAAAGTAATAATGGTAAAAGCTATCCTCATTTAATGCCAGGATAGCTTTTTCTATAGTCTTATGTTTTCAGGGGATTATTCCCCAATTTGTTCGTCAATTCCTTAAAATCAGGACTCTATTCATATTTAATTCTTATAGTTACCATTGCCCCCCCTTGAGCATTCAGGATCATCCTATTGTCCCTTCATCCGCTCCTGTGCCATACGGACGAGCTCTTTGACCATACTGCCGCCAATTTTTCCGCCGACAGTTCCTGCCTGTTTGGAGGTTAAACGGCCATTATAGCCTTGCTTTAGAGGCACACCTGCTTCCTCTGCTACTTCATATTTCACATAATCAGGATTTTCCTGGTCAGTCTGGTACCCCTGATTTTCCATTACCTGTTTTTTCAATTGATCCAGTGCAGGTCTGGATTCCGCCACTAAAGGACGGCGTTTTCTCCTTGCCATAATGCTTCAGCCTCCTGAAAATCTTTTTCTTATTATGTGCTAATCTTAGAAATTTACCACTAAGCAATAAGACATATAAATAAGAAAAGACTTGTACATCTTTCCATGAAAAGCTATTCTATTGTTATACATAACCTTGAATTTTTTGTGAACAAAACAAAAGAAGGTGTTTGGATGGCGTTAAAATACTTGTCAGCTCTTTTGCTTCCTGGACTGCTTGTATTGCTTTTTACGAGAGTAAGCTATAATCGTGTTGTTGGGCTCGTATTGACTGTGGGGCTTATTGCAGCCTCTGTTTATAAAGGCTATACAGATTCATTTTTCCTTATTGTTATAGACGCATTTTCACTTACTGCCGGCTTCTGGTACGCACAAAAAATGAAGCCGAAAACAAAGCCAAGTGCACAATAATGCTGCGAAGCCTGTCGGCAAAACTTCTCGACAGGTTTTTTGTTTTTATCTTTCCATTTGACTTCTTTGTCCCCGCTAAATCAGTTCTAAAACTAATTCAATCAAACGTTTGATTGAGTTTCCTGCTTTTAAACAAACGTTTGATTAACTATACTTCGACATCACTATTGTTTTTCCAACATATTTCCCGAGCAATAAACCTATCACGGAAATTAAAAAAACGAATATCCGTTCGCATATTATTGGTTTGTTTTATGCACTTTGTGGTAGAATGATGATATGAGTTTGAGTAAAAAACTGACAAATCAGCAGCATCCGGCCTTCAACTCTTTTTAAGCTGGTTTGTGTTTTATATATTTGCTGTGATAAGGCTAATTGTTGCGTTAGTACCCTGTTGATTGGAGCGGAAGGTGCGAGATCCTCGGAAATGCATTCACATTTCCTTCGTGCGGTGTTAACTCGGGGAAGCTTATTCAAAGTCCTGCGGGAGAAGCGAGTCAAAGGGAGACCCCGCAGGCGCGTTATGCGCCGAGGAGCGTCGGACCGCCCGCGGAAAGCGAGTACCTGAAGTGGAAATCAACAGGCAAGTGTAACAGAGCCATAAATAATAGTATTTCTTTATACGGGAGGCTTTTAGGTGAAGGATCAATTCGAATTAGTCTCAAAATATTCCCCTCAGGGCGACCAGCCGGAGGCCATTAGAAAAATCGTGGAAGGGATCAATTCAGGCAAGAAGCACCAGACGCTTCTGGGAGCAACAGGAACAGGAAAAACCTTTACGATTTCCAATGTTATTAAGGAAGTAAATAAGCCCACGCTTGTCATTGCCCACAACAAGACACTTGCCGGCCAGCTTTACAGCGAGTTCAAAGATTTTTTTCCGAACAATGCGGTAGAGTATTTTGTCAGTTATTATGACTACTACCAGCCGGAAGCATATGTGCCGCAAACCGATACGTTTATTGAAAAAGACGCCAGCATCAATGATGAAATCGATAAGCTTCGCCATTCGGCGACCTCATCTTTGTTTGAACGAAATGATGTCATCATTATTGCCAGTGTTTCATGCATATATGGCTTGGGTTCGCCTGAAGAATACCGGGAAATGGTACTGTCCCTCAGGACCGGTATGGAAATCGAGAGGAACCAGCTTCTTCATAAGCTCGTTGACATCCAATACGAGCGCAACGATATAGACTTCCAGCGCGGTACCTTTCGGGTGCGGGGGGATGTAGTTGAAATCTTCCCGGCATCACGGGATGAACATTGTATCCGTGTAGAATTTTTCGGAGATGAGATAGACCGCATCCGTGAAGTGGATGCCCTGACCGGCGAGATATTGGGAGACCGTGAACATGTTGCGATTTTCCCGGCATCCCACTTCGTAACGCGTGAAGAAAAGATGCGCATTGCAATCCAAAACATTGAAAAAGAATTGGAAGAGCGCCTGGCTGATTTACGGGAAAACGATAAACTGCTAGAAGCACAGCGGCTGGAGCAGCGGACCCGCTATGACCTTGAAATGATGAGGGAGATGGGATTCTGCTCAGGAATCGAAAACTATTCGCGCCATTTAACACTTAGGCCGCCGGGATCGACCCCGTATACTCTTCTGGATTATTTTCCGGAAGACTTCCTAATTGTCATCGATGAGTCACACGTAACACTTCCGCAAATTCGCGGAATGTTCAATGGTGACCAGGCGAGAAAATCGGTGCTGGTGGACCATGGTTTCCGTCTGCCATCAGCCATGGATAATCGTCCCTTGACTTTTACCGAGTTCGAAAAGCATGTAAACCAGGCTGTTTATGTTTCGGCAACACCTGGACCATATGAACTCGAGCATACACCGGAAATGGTTGAGCAAATTATCCGTCCGACCGGATTGCTTGATCCAACGATTGATGTTCGTCCGATCGAGGGACAGATTGATGATCTAATTGGCGAAATCCAGGATCGGATCAAGAAAAACGAACGGGTCCTTATAACGACGCTGACGAAGAAGATGTCAGAGGATTTAACTGATTACTTAAAGGAAATCGGCATTAAGGTCCAGTATCTGCACTCAGAGGTTAAAACGCTGGAGCGGATTGAGATTATCCGCGAGCTGCGTCTTGGAAAATACGATGTACTGGTCGGAATCAACCTTCTGCGGGAAGGACTTGATATACCAGAAGTTTCACTTGTCGCCATCCTCGATGCGGATAAAGAAGGCTTCCTCCGTTCCGAACGGTCTCTTATCCAGACGATCGGACGGGCAGCACGTAATGCGAACGGCCATGTCATCATGTATGCAGACAGAATGACAGACAGCATGGAAAAGGCGATCAGCGAAACGAAGCGGCGCCGTTCGATTCAGGAAGAGTACAATGAAAAGCACGGCATTACGCCGATGACCATTCAAAAAGAAATCCGTGATGTCATCCGTGCAACCCATGCGGCGGAAGAACAGGAAGAGTATAAGCCATCAGCAAAGCTCGGCAAGCTGAACAAGAAAGAGCGGGAAAAGCTGATCGGCGATATGGAAAAGGAAATGAAGGAAGCGGCAAAAGCCCTGAACTTCGAAAGGGCTGCCGAGCTTCGTGATCTAATTTTAGAGCTTAAAGCGGAAGGATGACGTAAAAATGGCGATGGATAAATTAATCGTAAAGGGTGCCAGAGCCCATAATTTAAAAAATATCGATGTCACCATTCCGAGAGATAAGCTTGTCGTTCTGACAGGGCTTTCCGGTTCCGGAAAGTCCTCATTGGCTTTTGATACGATTTACGCAGAAGGGCAGCGCCGCTATGTTGAATCATTATCCGCATATGCCCGGCAATTCCTGGGCCAGATGGATAAGCCTGATGTCGATACGATTGAAGGGCTGTCACCTGCCATTTCAATTGACCAAAAAACAACAAGCCGAAATCCGCGTTCCACAGTAGGAACGGTGACAGAAATCTATGATTATCTCCGGTTATTATTTGCACGGGTGGGGCGTCCGACATGCCCGAATCACGGTATCGAAATCTCCTCGCAGACGATTGAACAAATGGTCGACAGGATTTTGGAATATCCGGAAAGAACAAAGCTCCAGGTCATGGCTCCGCTTGTATCCGGCAGAAAAGGGGCACATGTTAAAGTGCTGGAGGATATTAAAAAGCAGGGTTTTGTCCGTGTACGTGTAGATGGAGAAATGATGGATCTCAGCGAAGAGATTGAACTGGAGAAAAACAAGAAGCATTCCATTGAAGTGGTTGTAGACCGAATCGTTGTTAAAGAAGGCGTAGCGCCTCGTTTGGCAGATTCCTTGGAAACCGCATTGAACCTTGGAAATGGCAAGGTGCTTGTGGATGTAATTGGTGAGGAAGAGCTGCTGTTCAGTGAAAATCATGCCTGCCCGCAGTGCGGTTTTTCAATCGGCGAGCTGGAGCCTAGAATGTTTTCCTTCAACAGTCCGTTTGGAGCATGTCCCGATTGCGATGGATTAGGCTCAAAACTTGAGGTAGACCTGGATTTGGTTATCCCAAACAAGGAGCTTACACTAAAGCAAGGTGCGATTGCACCTTGGGAACCGACAAGCTCCCAATACTACCCTCAGTTACTGGAGGCAGTCTGCAATCACTACGGAATTGATATGGATATCCCAGTTAAAGATCTTCCTGAGCACCTATTGGAGAAGATTTTATATGGTTCGGAAAAAGATAATATCTATTTCCGTTATGAAAATGATTTTGGCCAGGTAAGGGAAAATTATATCCGTTTTGAAGGCGTTATCCGCAACGTAGAGCGACGCTACAAAGAAACCAGCTCCGATTATATCCGTGAGCAGATGGAAAAATACATGGCCGAGCATCCGTGTCCTGGATGCAAAGGCTACCGTCTGAAGCCAGAAACCCTTGCCGTGCTTATTGATGGAAAGCATATTGGCCATGTGACGGCTTTTTCCATTGAAGAAGCTTTTAGCTTTTTCGATAATCTGAATCTGTCCGAAAAAGAAATGAAAATCGCCAACCTCATTTTCCGCGAGATTAAAGAGCGGCTTGGATTCCTGATCAATGTAGGACTTGATTATCTGACATTGAGCCGGGCTGCAGGCACATTGTCCGGTGGAGAGGCTCAGCGTATCCGCCTGGCTACACAAATTGGGTCACGCCTGACAGGTGTCCTTTACATTCTGGACGAGCCATCGATTGGTCTGCATCAGCGTGATAATGACAGGCTGATCGATACGCTTAAAAATATGAGGGATATCGGCAATACCCTTATTGTGGTGGAACATGATGAAGATACAATGGTTGCTGCTGATTATCTGATTGATGTTGGCCCTGGAGCAGGCGTGCATGGCGGACAAATCGTTTCAGCTGGTACGCCTCAGGAGGTAATGGATGATCCAAACTCCCTTACAGGACAATATCTGTCCGGAAAAAAATTCATACCGCTGCCTATTGAGCGCCGGAAAAATGATGGCCGCTTTATTGAAATAAAAGGAGCAAAAGAAAACAACCTTAAGAATGTGAATGTCAAGTTCCCGCTTGGTTCCTTTATTGCCGTGACAGGTGTGTCCGGTTCCGGCAAGAGTACATTAATTAACGAAATCCTTCATAAAAGCCTGGCGCAAAAGCTTCACCGGGCGAAAGCCAAGCCGGGTGAGCATAGAGAAATAAAAGGTGTTGAGCACCTTGATAAGGTGATTGATATTGATCAATCGCCAATCGGAAGGACACCGCGGTCCAACCCGGCCACCTACACGGGAGTGTTCGATGATATTCGCGATGTATATGCGTCAACGAATGAAGCAAAGGTGCGCGGCTACAAAAAGGGCCGATTCAGCTTTAATGTAAAAGGCGGACGCTGTGAAGCCTGCCGCGGGGACGGTATTATCAAAATTGAAATGCACTTCCTGCCTGATGTGTATGTCCCATGCGAAGTCTGCCATGGCAAACGCTACAACAGGGAGACGCTTGAAGTAAAATACAAAGGAAAGAATATTTCAGAGGTTCTCGATATGACGGTTGAACATGCAGTCGAGTTCTTCGAGAATATCCCGAAAATCCGCCGCAAGCTGCAAACTATTTTAGATGTTGGCCTTGGCTATATCACATTGGGCCAGCCGGCAACAACTTTATCCGGAGGGGAAGCACAGCGTGTAAAACTCGCTTCCGAGCTGCATCGCCGCTCAACCGGCCGTTCCCTATATATCCTGGATGAGCCGACAACCGGCCTTCACGTGGATGATATCTCAAGGCTGCTGATTGTCCTTCAGCGTCTTGTTGAAAATGGCGACACCGTACTGGTTATTGAGCATAATCTCGATGTCATCAAGGCTGCTGATCATATCGTCGACCTTGGACCGGAAGGCGGAGACAAAGGAGGTACCATCCTAGCAGCAGGAACCCCTGAAAAAATCGCCGAAGTTCCAGAGTCCTACACAGGCAAATATCTCAAACCGATTTTGGAAAGAGACCGCCTGAGAATGAAACAGCAAATCGAAGAAAAACAAGGCGTTACAAACGCATAATAATCAGGAAGCAGTGCCTAGGGGTGCTGCTTCTTTATTTTGAATACATGATAAAAGTATTACATTAGATGGAATAATCTTGTAAAATAAAGGGGGGATGAGGTGAAACCACCTAAAGAGGCGAGGGACAAATTTGATAAAACGAGTAATAGCTGTAATGGTTATAATGCTTTTTGTATCGATACAATTGGTAAATGCAGTTAACGAAATTCCAGCAGGTGCACAGGAATTCGCTAATCATCACTTCTATGAAATCGTTAAAGATGAACTCGGGTCTGCAGATTCAGCAATGTTCAATCTGGACCCTAACTCTGAAAATATTACGTTTGGGCCTCTTTTTAAGATGTATACAATGTCAAAGAAGTTTTTCAAAGAAAAAAACCCTGATCTTTCAATAGGGATATATCCTAGTGGAGAGTATATCGCTGTCGTTTACCAGGATGGAGAGCCTATTAACGTAATCGGTACATATGAAAATGAATCAGGTGAATTTACTTTATCCACCTTAGGGTATGGCAAGGATTTAGCACTGGAGCTGGATAATTCAAAAGGAAAGGAATGGGTGCTTCATGAAGCACCATCTGATGGCTGGTATTTATATAATGGCGAGACAGTAGTGCCTTTAACAGAGAGGACGAAAGAATTATTAAAAGGTGAGACACCGGTAAAGGATTTTCAAAGAGTCATCTACGACAGATATAAAAATGTGGAAAATAAGACAGACAGGGTCAGCTTTGCAGGCAACATGCAAGAAACCGTTTTATTTTATTCCTTACTCATAATTCTTGGCTTGATTTTTATTAATATCATCATTAAAAAAGGAAGCAGCCGAATTAAATAGCTATGCATAAAGTCCTCCGAGCTTGCGGGCTTTTTTTTTTCGTATAAGATTTTCCAAGAGTATTTTTAAAAGAATCCGGGTAAAGAAAATCAGTTAAATCAGTCAGCAACTATATTTAGCAAATAAATTATGGAATCCAGCAAAGAAACGTTCAAATTTACCAAATAAGTATATAGAGTTAGCAAACTAGCTCAGAAATTTAGCAAATAAGTGAATATGGAAGCATCATTGAGGAGAAATCTCTTCCAGGAAATTATGAGAGATAATACCGAACCAAAATCGAGATGATCAGGTCAAATTTTCATTATATTGATTACTTTCACAAATATATCGGTCAACTTACAAGATATATCAGTCAAAATTTTAGTATATCGGTCACTTTACACGATATATCGGTCAAAATCTTAATATATCGGTCACTTCGCTATCTATCAACATTCCAGTATTTCCACTATAAAAAAGAGGGAATTTGAATAATCATAGCCAGGAAAGGAACACACACAATGAAAAATGGAATCTACCTGCTAGCATGCATATTACTGCTGGGAATTGGCGTATATCTTTCAGTTGCCTTTTTAGGTGAAGAAAAAGGGGATCCTGCCAAGAATTTGATTGTGGCATTTGGAGATTCTCTAACCTATGGATATGGAGATGAGATGAAAGAGGGCTATATTGGCAGGCTGCAGGGCAAGCTGAACGAGGCTTACCCGGATCAAAATTACCAGATAAAGAATCATGGGGTGTACGGCTATAAATCTTCGGATGTTTTAAAGCAGATGCTTAAGCCGGATGTGGCAGAGGATCTAAACAGTGCAGATATGTTCATTGTTTATATCGGCACAAATGATTTGCTGAAGAGCAATGGCGGGGATTTGTATCCGCTCCATCATGAAAGACTTGTTGAAGCAAAAAATGTGTATGAGGATAAGCTAAAAGGAATCTTAGAGACACTGGAAAAGGCTAATGGTGATGCGCCAATTATCCTTATTGGGCTATATAATCCTTATCCGGATGGCGACCAAATTGAAAAATATATTGATCATTGGAATGAGTCCATTCGAAAAACAGCAGAGGAAGATAAGAATATTACCTATATTTCAACCAATGAGCTGTTTAAAGGGAAAAACAAGAAGCAGTATTTTGCAGACTCTCTCCATCCGAATGGAAAAGGCTATGAGCTCATTGCTGACAAAATTCTAAAAGGCTATTCTTTTTAACTATAGGCTATTTTCTTATAGATTGTTGTTTTTACTTATAAATTTTCTTCGTTGATTTCAGCACGGGGCACTCAAGCTGTCAGCGGGAAGGAATGAGAGCCCCCTTGTCTTCGGCTGCGGGGGGCTGGTCTCCCGCTTCCCTCACTTCCTGGAGGACATTGGGAAAGCATCCTTGAATAAACACCTCGTCGTAAGAAAATACGAATACATTTTCGGGGAGTCAAGTGCCCTCCGCTACAATCAACTTAGTTGGTTAAACTTAGTTTGCCACCCGAAAAGCAACAAACTTTACGAAAACAGTCTAACTATAAGTACCTCCCCGCAAACATTATTGATAACACAATGTAATGTTCCAGCAAAAAGCGTGTAAACAAGTTGCGTTATAATGACAGCAAGGAAAATTAGACAAATTGGGAGCAATATGGGGAGGTCAAAATGGAGGACTATTTAGAGAAGTCATTAGAGGAATGGAAAGAGGATATTTCTGAAGTTTTGGATCAGATTAATAGTGAGTATGAAGACGTAAAAAAAGAGCTGAAGGTGTATTCCTATAAATACGGAATTACAAAACAAGTCATTCAGTCCACAGTGAACGAAGAGATTATTGATAATATCCGCGAAATGTATCATAAGCCTTTTGAGGAAAAGTACAATGAACTGAAAGAATACATACGTGATTTGGATGAAAAAAGAAAAGTGTTCCAAATGTTTGTGAACAAGATAGATGAAGTGAAACGGAAGGAAGCGCCAAGAACCGATCTGGCTGCAGCCTACAAATAAGAAATGAAACCGTCTTTTTAACAAAGGCGGTTTTTTATCGTTTGCAAGCCTCTACGCCTTTTGGCCATGGAAGCCTAAGCCTGCAGATGTATTTTTGAAAAATCAGAGGTAAATATTCCTGCGGTTTTCTATAATGAAAATGAAAGCAAAATGCAATTTGGATTTATAAAAACGAAACCTTACAAGCTCCAAGTGCGTATGTAATGTCAAAGGAGCTGAAACCAATGGAATCGAGAAAAGTGTTATCGGCGTTAAGCTATTTCAGTATTATGTTCGCAGGATTTATTTTCCCGCTGGTTGTATTTTTTGCATCGGGTGATCCGGAAGTGAAGCGGCATGCAAAGAGTGCTTTCTTATCGCATCTGATCCCGCTGATTCCTGTACCGTTTATTATTTTTGCAGGAGTGACCCAGTTTACAGTAAATGAGCAGGAGATACCGGTATTTTTTCTGGCAGGTGTCGTAATCGCCATCATTCTAAGTTTAATCGTACTAATCTGGAATATTATTAAAGGGGTAAAAGTTCTTATACAAGAGTAAATATAAATGTGGAGGGGCAAACAATGAAAGAGGAACGGAAACGCATATTAAAAATGGTAGAGGAAGGCAAGCTGACTGTTGATGAAGCTTTGACACTTTTAGAGCAGCTTGAAAAATCGAAAGAGACAATGGAGCAAAAGCAGGGAGATTTGGTAAAGGAACTATCTGCTTATGTGAAGTTTGAAGAAGCGAAAAAGGAAGAACCAGCCGGTTCAAAGCATCAGAGCGCCAAAGAAAAAATTATTGATTTTGTAGACTCTGCTTTAAAGAAAGTGAAAGACTTTGACCTGGATTTCAACTTTGGGAAAAGCGTTGAGATTTCGCATATTTTCCAGCATGCTGACACTTATCTAAAGGATCTGGACATAGATGTTGCGAATGGAACGGTGAGAGTGGTTCCATGGGAACAAAGGGATGTCCGCGTTGAATGCCGTGCAAAGGTTTATCGGGTCGAAACCAGGACGAAGCCCGCAGGAGTTTTCTCAAGGATGTTATTTTTGCCATTGAAGGGCAAAAGCTGCGCTTCTCCTCACAGCAAAAGTGGATGAAACTCGATGCGGTGATTTATATTCCAAAAGCAGAATATGAAAATGTAAAAATTCGTATGTTTAATGGGCCGATTGAAAGTCAAAACTTATCAGTGGAAAACTTTAAGGCAAAAACCGCTAACGGAAAAATTACCGTTACCGATTTGGACAGCAAATATGTTGAGGCGGAAACGGCAAATGGGCAGATTACAGTACAAAGAAGCCGGGTCGACCGTCTGGAGGCTGAAACACTGAATGGTGCCATTCTAGCGGAGGGGGATTTTAAAAAAGCGGAGCTTCAGTCTTTTAATGGCAATGTGACCTGCAGGGCTGAAAATGAACGCTGTGAACTTATCGAAGCAAAAGCCGCAACGGGAAGCATCGATCTGTTTGTACCGGATTTTGCGGCTGTCAGCGGGGAGCTTAGAACGAACCTGGGCAGTTTCCATGTAGGCATTGAGGGTATTGAAGTAGTAGAAGAAAAGAGCGAAGTGATTCAAAAGATGATGCGCTTTAAGTCTGTTAAAGAAACGGATAGCGGGCTGAAGCTATTGGCTGATTCAAAAACTGGCGCCATTACGGTAAAAAGATCTTCAGTCTGGTAATCCTATTCGTAAGATCGGGACACTTGCGCTTTTATGATAGGAGGGAAGCTTTATGAATAAGCTTGTACGCTCACGAAACAATAGAAAAGTGGCCGGAGTATTAGGAGGCCTTTCCAAATCAATCGGCATAGATCCAACGATCACAAGGGTGATATTTATTATTTTGCTATTTACAACAGGGGTATTTCCTATGGCATTGATTTATGCACTTTTGATATTTGTGTTGCCGAACGAAGAGGTGCTGTAATCAATGAGATGGATCATAGGCATCTTAATTAACGCCATCCTTTTTATGGCTATTGCCGGATTCTTCAAGGATTCGTTCTATCTGTCCGGATTTGGGGCTGCCATTGGCGCCAGCTTCATGCTATCGATCTTAAACATCCTTGTGAAGCCCATCCTCATCATATTGACGCTGCCGGTGACGGTCCTGACACTTGGCCTGTTTCTGTTCGTTATTAACGCAATTACATTAATGATCACAGACGGCTTCATGGGTGATTCATTTGAGATTGCCGGCTTTGGAACAGCCATCCTTGTGTCAGTCATCATGTCGATTGTGAACTTGATTATCCAAAAAGCAGTCTTGGAACCATCGAGAGAAAAATAGAATGCCGCTTCTGAATAGGGAGTGGCACATAATATTGAAAAGCTGCGCGCATTTTTGATAAGACGGCTATTCGAAAGCAGCACATAAAGCCGCCGAGCTTTCAAAAAAATAAGCCTGCAAACGAATGTACTGTAAAATAAATATCAAAAAAGCCAATTAACACATAAAATATGCTAAAAAATGAGCTCAACACCCAAAGAAAGCCAGCACATCCATATGTGCTGGCTTCTTCTATTCGGTAACCACCGCATTATAGCCATTTTTCCGCAAATCTCCTGCAAGCTTTTCAGCTTCCTGTTTTTCTGCAAAAGTGACCTGAACTTTCACTTGTTTTGGCTCATTCCATTTTCGCTTTAAGCCATATTGTTCTGCGATCGCCTTTACAATGGCTTGGGCACATCGTTTACGGTAGGCTGGCGTGCGAAGGAGTGCAGCTTCTTCTCTGTTTGTCATGAACCCGCATTCCACGAGGACAGCGGTCATTTTCGTTTCGCGAAGGACATGGAAGTCAGCCGTTTTAACTCCGCGGTCGCGCAGGCCGGTCGCATTTATTAAATAGCGCTGAACTTTTTGGGCCAATCCCAGCGCTTCCTTCGGCCTGGAAGGAAAGACAAATGCCTCAATGCCGCCTGCATTGTTCCAGCCGCCAGTTCCATACGCATTTGCGTGAATCGATACGTAGCAGTCAACGTTTAGGCTATTTGCATGGTCAGTCCTTTCTTTGAGCGGGACATCACGCTCGTCCGAATGAGCGTAATAAACAGTCACATTTTGATAGTTTTCCAGCAGTTTCTTTGCCAGGGCTGCGACAGCACGGTTAAACTCGTATTCACGCATGCCATTGGGAGAACGCTTTCCGGGGGTATCATACCCATGCCCGGCATCCAGCATGATTTTCATTAGTATCACTCCTTTCAGTATCTATGTTAAAAAGAAATTCTCACTTATATAATATGGACAAACCGCTCTAAAGGACATGGTTAAATGGATAAAGCTGCAAAAAAAAAGAGAAAGCCCTTCTTGAGGCTTCTCCTATTTGGATGCGCGCTGCATCGTATGGACAAATTTATACCGGTCGGCCCGGTATGCTGATTTTACAAGTTCAAAAGGCGTGCCGTCCTGCAAAAATGAAGTTCTGACGATGAGAAGAACAGGGGAGCCAGGTTCGACCTGGAGATGCTTTACCTCTGTTTCCTTTGCAATCGATGCTTCTATTTGCTGGGTTGCTTCACTGATTGTCAGCGCCAATTTCTCTTCAATATATTGGTACAGAGATTTGTTGATAATCTCTTCTGTTAGGCCTTTTACGAGATTGGCAGGGAGGTAGGTGGTTTCCAGCGCCATTGGCAGGTTATCGGCGAGACGCACCCGCTTAATTTCATAGACAGGGGTGTTTTCTTTTACTCCCAGTTTTCTTGCAAGCTGCGGTTCTGCCGGGATGATTTCAAAAGAGATGAGGCGGCTGCTCGGCACCATTCCACGCTCCTTCATATCTTCTGTAAAACTGGTCAGTCCTTGCAGTTTTTGTTCCACTTTTTGTTTATTCACAAAAGTGCCCCGGCCTTTCTGCCTGTACAAATATCCATCGTTCACCAGATTATTCAGGGCCTGTCTGACCGTCATCCGGCTAATCTGGTACTGTTCCGCATATTCCCGTTCAGATGGAATCGCTTCGTCAGGCTTTAAAATACCGCCTTCAATCAAGTGTTTAATATATTCCTCTAGTTGATGATAAATCGGAATGGGTGATTGTTTATCGATCATTGGAAATTCTCCTAACACGATTTTCTAAAAAACATTATACCAGACTCAGTGCATCTTCATCGGCAATGATCGTCACATTGGAATGAAGCTTAAGGGCAGATGCAGGAAATTGCTCATTTGGTTCTCCGTTGACTAGCTGCTGGATGGCTTCGGCCTTGGCTGAACCGGAAGCGAGCAAGATAATTTCCTGGCTACCCAGAATGGAGGCAATCCCCATCGTGATGGCATGGGTCGGAACCTCATTAATAGATTTAAAAAATCTTGCGTTTGCTTTTCGGGTGCTCTCTGCCAGCTTTACAACATGTGTTCGGCTGTTAAAAGCGGTTCCTGGCTCGTTGAAGCCGATATGCCCGTTGCGGCCAATCCCCAATAGCTGCAGATCAATATCAACAAGGTCCTTGATCAGCTGTTCATAGCGCTGGCATTCCCGGCTAATATCATCGGCCGTCCCATTTGGAAGATGTGTATTTTCGAGCGGAATGTCCAGATGATTAAAAAGCTCGCTATTCATAAAATATCGGTAGCTGTTAGGGTTGGATGTAGGCAAGCCGATATACTCATCCAAATTAATGGTAGTGATTTTTTCATAGGACGTGCCATTTTCACGATGATCTTTAATAAGTTCATCATATACTCCTTTTGGTGTGCTTCCGGTTGCCAGCCCTAATGTCATGTCTGGTTTGGAACGGATTTTTTCAATTATAAGCTGTGCCGCTTTATGGCTCATATCATTGTAATCGGCTGCTCGGATGATGTTCAAGAAAGCTTCACCTCGCGTTCAAAAGCTTTAACACCTCTGCAGAAGGTCATAGCCACTTCAAGGTTTTCATCCAGGACAACCAAGTCGGCATCTTTACCTTCTGATATGCTGCCTTTCCGGTCGCAGATGTTCAGCTGCCTGGCCGGGTTGCTGCTTGCGAGGCGGACGGCTTCCATTAGAGTAATATCTGTAAAATCAATCATATTTTTAATCGAATCTTTCATTTTTAAAATACTGCCAGCAAGTGTTCCATCTGCAAGCAGAGCCTGGCCATTTTCGACGGTGACATCCTGGCCGCCAAGATCATAATGTCCATTCTTCAGGCATTTGGCTCTCATCGAATCGGTAATCAGGATCATCCCGTCTGGCCCTTTGGCGTTGAGGGCAAGTTTAATCATTTCAGGACGGACGTGAATGCCATCGGCTATCATCTCAACAATCAATTCCTTTAATAGAAGGGCTGCTCCAGCTACGCCTGGTTCGCGGTGGTGCAAGCCCCTCATGCCGTTAAAAAGGTGGGTAACCTGCGTGGCGCCTGCTTCTACAGCTTTTTCCATTTCGGTAAAAATGGCATCACTGTGGCCGATCGAGGCAACCACTCCATTTTCTCTCAAATAGCGGATGAATTCATAGCCGTTTGCCTTTTCAGGTGCTAGAGTAATCAGCTTTATTGTATGGTTTGCTGCAGCTTGCCAGCGCTTGAAAAGCTCAATATCAGGATCAAGAATATGATTCTTCGGCTGGGCGCCAGCTCTTGTTTCGTTAATGAAAGGCCCCTCGAGATGGATTCCGACCACCTCGGCTCTGCCTCGAGAATTTTGTTCTTTTTGATAAAGGGCCGCGTTTGCCAAAGCGGCTTCTATTTTTTCTTTTTCCTGTGTAATAGTAGTGGCAAGAAAGCTTGTAGTTCCTTCTGCCGGAAGGACTTCCGCCATTGTAGCAAGGGCTTCCGGCGTTGCATCCATTGTATCTGCTCCGCCTGCTCCATGGATATGGACATCAATAAAGCCCGGACTGATGGTTTGATCAGGGGAAAGTTCTATTACTTCTGCAGCCTGGTCAGCAGGGGGAAGCTCATCCATGCTCCCAACTTTTATGATTTTTTCATTTTCTATTAAAATAAAACCGCTATCCAGCAGGTCGTTCTCTAAAATAATTTTTGCATTTTTTAAAAGAAGACGGCTCATTTTGTTTCATCTCCGTTCAGGTCTTGTTTAAGAGTATATCTCTATTATAAAAGGTTTGGATATAGATGTCTATACCAGTCAAGGTAAATGCGCATCTGCGTGAATTTGGTCTATACAACCAATAGAAAAAGGATAGAAAGCAGGGTGCTGATTTCTATCCCTTTAATTAGTTTTGCGGATAAATAATTGGTTTTCGCGGATTTATTAAAAATATCGCGGATATATCAAGCTTTTTCGCAGATATCTCAATATTGCCAATTTCTAATGCAATGCCGCAGCAGAAATTGTGAGGAAGATACACACTTACTTCGAATGAAATTCCGCAATCGCTTCCCGCAAATAGCCGTTATGCCTTCTCAGCAGCTCTGCAGCCGATTCACCTTTCAATCCTGTTAAAATCTGCAGGATTGCCGCCTTTGTATTATGCTTTTGCTCCAATAGGGCAGCTTTGGCTTCCTCATCTGTTGCACCTGTTGCCATTTTGATGATGTTTTCAGCACGCTTAAAAAGCTTTTCGTTCGTCATTTGCACATCCACCATGAGGTTTCCATACACTTTTCCAAGTTTGATCATGGAAGCGGTCGTTAACATGTTGAGCACAAGCTTTTGCGCCGTCCCAGCTTTCATCCGGGTAGAACCTGTAACCACCTCCGGGCCGGTGATTGGCGCAATCGTATATTTAGAAATTTTCTCCATCTCGGAATCCTTTGTACACGCAACGGATACCGTAACTGCACCGATTTCATTTCCGTATTGAAGTGCGCCGATTGTGTAAGGAGTGCGGCCGCTTGCCGCAATTCCAACAAGCACATCTTTATCTGTCAAATCAATATTGATTACATCCTGGCGGCCCTGCGCGCTGTCATCCTCAGCACCTTCAACCGCTTCGGTCATTGCTTCCTTGCCCCCCGCGATAATACCGACAACCATTTCCGGATCAGTGCCATACGTTGGCGGGCATTCAGAAGCATCGATAATGCCTAGGCGCCCTGATGTACCAGCGCCTACATAAATAAGACGGCCTCCTTTTTTAAAGCTTTCCACAATTTCGTCCACCACTTTTACGATGTGGGGAATTTCCCTTTCAATGGCATTGGGAACAATGGTGTCCTCCTGGTTAATGATTGTAATAATCTCTTCTGTTGTCATTAAATCGATATCCATTGTTTTCGGATTTCGCTGCTCTGTATTAAGCTTTGTAAGATTCATCCTTGATCCCTCACGATTAATTGAAATTTGGTTCCCGCCTTGATTTCATCCAGCAGGGGGAGGTCTTCTTCTATAATTCTTGCAATCACATTAACGCGTTCATCCTGCGGAAGGTCTGCCCGCGTGATTTGCATTTCCCCTGCATAACGCCCATAAAGGATATTATCAACTGTCACCATTCCTTTTTTACGATCAAGCTGGTTATTTGGTTCCCATTTCTGCTGTCCCTGCTGGGCATATGACCTTGATTCGACTGACCTGACCACATCCCGTGCAGGATCCATGCGGTTTGTATGGATTTTATTAAAAAGATCCCCATGATGCTGTGCACTCAGCAGCTCTACGCGAAGAGGGACAACACCCTCAGAAATTTTAGCTAATTGAATCAGTGTTTCGTCCTTTACCGAATGGTCGCCGATTAACACTTTATCTGTATGGCAGCTGTTCATTAATTCAGCCGCCGCAGCAGCAGGGGAACCGTCCCGGTGCTTTTCCAAGGTCGGCAATCCCGCAAAAATTGGCCCGCGAAGAACGCCATCCCCAGGAACAAAAGCCATTGTCGTTATCCCCATGCTCTTTAGAAATTGGTTTCGTTCTATTAAAAAAGCTCGATCCAAGCCAGTTTCAGGCCGCGGGTAAAAATTATGCCAGGCCTCTACATTACTGGCATTCAAACCAAGACCCAGCCATTCCTGCAGCTCTTCTGCAAAAATCGTACTGGCATTGATTCCTAGTTTCATTTTTTTCGAGAGTTCCACGATTTGAGAGGAGGAAAATCCATAATCCGCCCGGATGCCAGCGAGGCCCCATTCGAGCAAGCTCTCGATCGAGTCCCAATCCAATCCCAAATGGCCCAAAGACTGCGGAGAAACATCCGCCAGCAGCTCCATCTCATGCTGTTTGGCAAGGTCCCCAAGGTCCTGAAGCAAATGCTTATATGTCCTGTGGTCATCTTCAGGAATATGGAGGGAAGTGAAGATGGATGTAAGGCCAAAAGAAGCTGCCCGCTCAATCCATTCCGCGTTCTGGGCTTGGCGTTCTTCTGATAGATACACTGATATACCAAGCATCATGTTTACCTCTTTTTTGTCCGAATTTTTAAAAAATGTGTCCTCATAAGTAAAGAAGGAGGAACATCTCCTCCTTCTTTACTTGTTTTAGATATTCTTAGCCATTTCTTCCTTGAATCCGAACATCCATGTGAACAGGAAGCCGAATGCATAGGCGATTAATAGGCCAATCAGGTACAGCACGATTTGATTTGTATGGACGAGGAAGGCAAGCGGTATGCCGGAAACCCCGATGGCAATTGTAGCGATTTTAAAGAAGGCCTGGAAAGCACCGCCGACAGCAGCCCCGAGACATGCTGTTAGGAATGGGCGTCCCAATGGAAGGGTTACCCCGAAAATAAGCGGTTCGCCAATGCCGAGCATTCCAACTGGAAGACCGCCTTTGATGACCTTTTTCAGGCGGGCATTTTTTGTTTTGAAATAGATGGCAAATGCGGCACCAACCTGGCCGGCGCCGCCCATTGCAAGGATTGGCAGGAGCGGGTCATCGCCGATTGTATTGATCAATTCCATATGAACAGGTGTTAAGCCCTGATGCAATCCGGTTACAACAAGCGGAAGGAATGTTCCCGCAAGTACCAGACCTGCAAGGATGCCGCCGACATCAAGAACGCCAAGCAATCCTTTTGTAATGATATCAGAGAGGAATCCGCCCAAAGGCTGCAGAACAAAGAATGTCGCAAAGCCGGTGATTAATAAAGCAAGTGTCGGAGTTACGATAATATCAACAGCTGATGGAACCACTTTGCGGATTCTCTTTTCCAAAAATGCCACAAGCGCAGCAGCGAGCATGACGCCGATTAAGCCGCCTCGGCCAGGGACAAGGGCTTCACCGAAAAGAGTCACATTCGCAAGGCCTGGGTTAATTAACAGGATACCGGCCGCGCCGCCAAGTGCTGGAGATCCGCCAAATTCTTTAGCCGTGTTAATCCCAACAAACACACCGAGGTAGCTGAAAAGACCCCAGCCAATTAAGTCAAGCATTTGAACGATCGTTGATTCCGGATCTGCTCCTGATCTGATGACTACGTTATTGATCCCTGCAATCAAACCAGATGCAACAATCGCCGGGATCAGCGGGATAAAGATGCTCGCTATTTTTCTCAGGAATAGCTTGAAAGGAGTCGCATTTTTTTCATTTAGTCCGGCTTTCGTACGGGCTGCCAGTCCTTCTAATGAAGTGTCGACCTCCTCGTCTTCATCCACAGACGCCACTCGCTTTCCTGTCATATTCGAAACCTCGTCTGCCACCTTTGTGACGATTCCCGGCCCGAGAATGATTTGCAGTGTCTCCGCTTCAACAACGCCCATTACTCCATCAATATCCTTGATGCCTTCGAGGCTGACCTTGCTTGCATCAACCGGTTTTACACGAAGCCGGGTCATACAGGAAGCCAATTCTGCGATATTGCCGGTGCCGCCCAACTGCTCCGTAATCTCTTTCGCCAAGCGTTCTTCTTTACGCATGAGCTTTTTCCCCCTCTTTTTAAAAAGTAGGCTCTGTTAAATTTGCCTGTTGATTTCAGCACGAGGCACTCAAGCTTACAGCGGGCGGTCCGAAGCGCTTCGGTGCATTCGCACCTGCGGGGTCTCCCGCCTTCCGCTCCAATCAACAGGGTGCTAAAATTAACAAAAATCTTTAACACAGCCAAAAAATAGAATACAAGTGCAAAAAACTAAAAATGTCAATGAATCCGCTTACATACTAATATTACCAAGGAACAGTATAGTTGTCTATACCATTTATTCATATTTTTATATTGTTAAAGAGTTCATGCATGCCTTACCATAACTATACGCCGTCCAATCCGAAAAATTGTCCATACATAACCGGATTGAGCAAAAGGGCCCATACTTAAACTTTTGTAAAAATCGTTTTCAGAAATTTGGTTCTGCGCTAAAAAGTGCTAAAATAAAGTGAAACTTCCGTCAGCTGTTCTTTAGCTGACGGTTAGTTGAACCAATCGGGCCTTTACGGACAGTTAATTCACTGAATATGGCATAAGGATTAAAAGATAAATAAAATAAGTGAATTCTACTGTCCGTTAATCAGCGATAAAGTGAAACTTCCGTCAGCTGTTCTTTAGCTGACGGTTAGTTGAGGCCTGCAGGACGCGGGCCACTCAGGCGTTGCGACAGGACGTCGCGGTTATAGCCTGAGCTCAAATTCGGGCCTTTACGGACAGTTAATTCACTGAAAGTGGCATCAGGATTTTAATATAATATAAATAAGCGAATTTTCCTGTCCGTTAATCAGCGATAAAGTGAAACTTCCGTCAGCTGTTCTTTAGCTGACGGTTAGTTGAGGCCNGCAGGACGCGGGNCACTCAGGCGTTGCGACAGGACAAGGAAAGCTGCGGCAGAGAGACTTCGCACGACCGAAAGCGGATGCTTTTGGGAGACGTCGCTTATAGCCTGAGCTCAAAACCGGGCCTTTACGGACAGNTAATTCNCTGAAAGTGGCATCAGGATTCTAAGATAATATGAAATAAGCGAATTTTCCTGTCCGTTAATCAGCGTTAGAGGGAACTTATAGCAGGCTGTTTTTTTATATAAAAGAAAATCACATCGGAATTGCCAGCATAGAGGAGGAGCTCATTATGGTAAAAGTGCGCACAAAAGATATAATAGAAAAATTCGGCCTTGAACTGATCGCCGGAGAGGAAGGGATCAACCGGCCGATAACAACAAGTGATATTTCACGCCCTGGGCTTGAAATGGCCGGCTATTTTGATTACTATCCCGCAGAACGGATTCAGCTGCTGGGAAAAACAGAGCTTACCTTTGCGGAAAAATTAAATGATACAGACCGTGAAAGCCGCCTTGAGCGCTTGTGTACGGATATTACACCGGGCATCATTGTCACCCGCGAACTGGACATACCTGAAGAGCTAGTGGAGGCAGCCGAGCGCGAGTCTGTACCGCTTCTTCGCTCCAAGCAAAAAACAACCCGCTTTTCCAGCTTGCTGACCAATTTTCTGGAGAGCAAGCTTGCACCAACGACTGCAGTCCATGGCGTTCTAGTCGATATCTATGGTGTAGGGGTGCTGATTACCGGAAAAAGCGGAGTAGGTAAAAGTGAAACCGCTCTTGAACTCGTAAAACGGGGACACCGCCTTGTTGCAGACGACTGTGTGGAAATCAGGCAGGAAGACGAAGATTATTTAGTAGGCAACTCGCCGGAACTAATTGAACATTTGCTTGAAATCCGCGGCCTTGGCATTATCAATGTCATGACGCTGTTTGGAGCAGGGGCAGTCCGAAGTTATAAAAAAATCTCCATCGTCATGAATCTCGAGCTATGGGATCCGAAAAAGCAGTACGATCGCCTTGGACTTGATGAAGAGAAAATGAAAATCATCGATACGGAAATCACGAAGCTGACCATCCCGGTCCGCCCTGGACGAAATCTTGCTGTTATTATTGAAGTCGCAGCGATGAACTTCCGTTTAAAACGAATGGGCGTGAATGCGGCCGAGCAGTTTACAAACCGCTTGTCAGATGTGATTGAAGACGGCGATCATGAAGACCGTTAAATTCAATCAAACGTTTGATTGAAACCTGAAAAATGGCTACTGACTCCATAAATAGAGAAACCAAAAGACGAGAAGGAGAAGTGATCATGGAAAACAATATTCAGCCGCTCGATCCAATTGCCATTTCCCTTGGACCGATTCAAGTCCACTGGTATGGCCTTATTATCGGGATCGGGATTGCACTGGCTCTCATTATCGCGATGAGGGAAGGGGAAAGAAGGGGACTTCCAAAAGATATTTTTGCCGATTTAATGCTGTGGGCCATTCCCATTGCCATTATTTCAGCACGGATTTATTATGTTATTTTCCAATGGGACTTTTACTCGCAAAACCCCGGAGAAATCATAAAAATATGGAATGGCGGAATTGCTATTCATGGAGCATTAATTGGTTCCGTCATTACTGCATATGTTTTTGCAAAGAAAAAGAAGATTTCATTCTGGAAGCTTGCTGATATTGCGGCACCAAGCATAATCTTAGGGCAGGCAATCGGCCGCTGGGGAAACTTTATGAACCAGGAAGCGCACGGCGGGGAAGTCAGCCGCGCCTTTTTGGAAAATATGTACCTGCCTGAATTTATCATTAACCAAATGTATATTAATGGAGCTTACTACCATCCGACATTTTTGTATGAATCGGTTTGGAATATTATCGGGTTTGTTATCCTTATATTATTAAGAAGGGTGAATCTCCGCCGCGGGGAGCTTTTCCTCACGTATGTGATCTGGTATTCAATTGGCCGTTTCTTCGTAGAAGGTTTGCGGACAGATAGCCTGATGCTTACCGAATCGCTAAGAATCGCGCAGACCATTTCAATTGTTCTCATCATTGTCGCGCTGGCCCTTATTTTCTATAGAAGAAAAGCAGGCCTTGCAGACGCCTGCTATTTGGATAAAGAAGAAGCACAGAAAAAGGGAGAGTAAAGATGCTGGTTGAATCATCCAAACGGGGGCTGATGGTCGGCTTAAAGACAACATGGACGCTTGGGAAAGTCATTTTCCCGGTTACGCTGATCGTGGCGCTTCTGCAGCATACGCCAGTGCTTCCGTGGGTAATAAAGCTGATCACGCCTCTCATGAATCTGATTGGGCTGTCAGGAGATGCAGCCATACCGCTTGTTTTGGGGAATTTTTTAAATTTGTATGCCGGAATCGGGGCTATTTTAACCCTTGATCTCACGGTAAAAGAAGTTTTTATTATCGCAGTCATGCTGTCTTTTTCTCATAATATACTGATTGAAACGGGTGTAGCCCTAAAGGTCGGCGTTAAGCTTTGGATTATTCTGGCTGTAAGATTCGGCCTTGCGCTCTTAAGTGCGATTATCATCAATCTTGTCTGGCATGGCGGTTCAGAAAAGGCTAAGTATGGATTTGTCCCGGGAAAAGAGGAGCAGGTATCCGGAGTGGTGCCGATCCTGATGGATGCACTGCAAACTGCTTTGCTTGGTATTTTCCAGCTGGCCCTCATTGTTATACCGCTAATGGTGGCGATTCAAATTTTAAAAGACAAACAATGGCTGGCTGTTTTTTCAAAATGGATGGCACCTGTTACCAGAGTATTGGGCATGAAGGAAAATACGTCAACAACGCTTGCAGCCGGATTGGTGTTCGGCCTCGCTTACGGGGCTGGCGTCATGATCCAGGCAGTGAAGGAAGATGGCGTCAGCAAAAAAGATGTAACGATCGCATTTGTGTTCCTCGTTGCCTGCCACGCAGTCGTGGAGGATACACTGATTTTTGTGCCGCTGGGCATTCCGGTATTGCCGCTCCTGCTTATCCGGCTGGGTGTGGCGATTGTCCTGACCCTTGTGGTCGCAATGATCTGGAACCGTGCTGATCTGGCAAAAAGAAAGGAAGCAACCTATGAGCATTAACACGATATTATTTGATTTAGATGGAACACTGATCGACACAAATGAACTAATTATTTCTTCATTTTTGCATACGCTCGGAAAATATTATCCTGACCGCTATCAGCGGGAGGATGTCCTTCCTTTCATGGGGCCAACGCTCCATGAAACATTTGAGTCCATCAACCCGGAAAAAGTGGAGGAAATGATCGCTGTCTACCGGGAGTACAATATTAAAAACCACGACGTCCTTGTGAAGGAATTCGAAGGCGTCTTTGAAACAGTGCGTACATTAAAAGAATCCGGCTATAAGCTTGGCATTGTAACAACAAAGGTTTCAAACGTAGTTGAAAAGGGCTTAAAGCTGACAAAGCTTGATCAATTCTTTGATGTCGTAGTTACGCTGGATCACGTTGAAAAACCGAAGCCGGATCCGGAGCCGATTTTAAAAGCATTGAATTTATTGGATGCGAAGCCGGATGAGGCCATCATGGTAGGGGATAACTCCCATGACATTGAAGGCGGGAAAAACGCTGGCACAAAAACAGCAGGGGTCGCCTGGACAGCGAAAGGCCGGGAGTTTTTAGCCCGTTTCGAGCCTGATTATATGATAGATAATATGGCTGACCTGCTGGATATCCTCGAGGCAGAAAAGAAATGAGGAAAACGGAGCGTTACCCGGTTGAGGGCGGCAATTCTCTCTGGCACGTGTATAAAACCGTTCCGTTCTGGAAGGTCGTCAAAAACTTTGTCGTGATCCAGCTTGCGCGCTATACGCCAGTTCTCGGCATGAAGAATTGGCTTTACAGGACCTTTTTGCGTATGAAGGTCGGTGACCAGACGTCATTCGCGCTCATGGTCATGCTGGATGTCATGTTCCCGGAAAAAATCAGCGTCGGCCGCAACACGGTCATCGGCTACAATACCACGATTCTCGCACATGAGTACTTAATCAAAGAGTACCGCCTCGGCGCGGTTGAAATTGGCAGCGAAGTCATGATTGGCGCCAATTCCACGATCCTGCCCGGGGTTACGATCGGTGATGGCGCCATCGTCTCGGCTGGGACACTCGTCCATAAGGATGTTCCAGCTGGTGCATTCGTCGGCGGGAACCCGATGCGTGTGATTTATACAAAGGAAGAACTCGCCGCTCGCTGGGCGGACGATCCGATATATGGCAAGAAGGCTCCGCTGGCATAGGCTGGCGGAGTTTTTTTATGCTAAATCAGACCTTTAGTGAAAACGCGTCAGATCAAGGAGTGGTGCATATTTTTAAAAAGTGGCGCAAAAACATTAGAAAGCGGTTCATATAATTTGAAAGTGGTGCATAAATGCTGCGAAATAAAGCATAAATTTGGAAAGTCGCGCATATCAGCTTTCCAAAGCGTAATCCTGGCCACTGCCTTGTTTAAGATATTAGGGTGACCGTGCCGCAAACATGTAAAATCCACTCATCGTTCAAATAACCTTCCATCTAAAAGCACAAACTATGTAAAAAAGCTCCTTTTAAGCCAAAAGGAGCTTTTTTTATGCAGGGCCCTATTTTTCTTCATTCTTTTGGTTGACGCCATCGGGATTGCACGTTAAACTACATATAACTTCAATTTGCTACCATATTAGTGAACTAAAGGATTCGGAATTTTTTAATTCGTAGAGGTGAATACTTTGAGCCGATTATTTATGTTTGAAAAGCCGTTAGGCATGAGAGATACATTACCTGATTTGTATGAAAGAAAAGCAGCGGTCCGATCATCCATCCAGGAAGAAATGAAACGCTGGGGCTACCAGTTTATTGAAACGCCTGCGCTGGAATATTACGAAACGGTAGGATCAGCGTCTGCGATTCTCGATCAGCAGCTGTTCAAGCTTTTGGATCAGCAGGGCCATACACTCGTTCTGCGCCCGGACATGACAGCGCCAATCGCCAGGGTTGCTGCTTCAAGGCTATTAAAAGATGAACTGCCGATCAGACTGGCATATTCCGCGAACGTATACCGCGCCCAGCAGCGGGAAGGAGGACGCCCAGCGGAGTTTGAACAGATCGGCGTTGAATGCATCGGCGACCATACAATCAGTGCAGATGGAGAAGGTATGGCGCTGATGATTTCAGCTTTAAAAGAAGCGGGCCTCCAAAATTTCCAGCTTTCAGCCGGTCATATCGGATTCGTGCGTGACTTTTTCCAGCAGATTTTAGGAACGGAAGAAAGAGTCGAAAACTTAACAAGATTCTTATATGAAAAGAATTATGTAGGGTATAGGGAGCATGTAAAGAGCCTGGCCCTGTCTTCAATCGATAAACAAAGGCTTCTGGATTTCCTTAAATTAAGGGGAGGGGAAGAAGTGATTGAGCTGGCTTATGGGCTGCTCGAAAACGGCACTGGCAAAAAAGCCCTTTCCGAGCTTCAGCAGCTATGGGGAATCATGCAGGATTACGGCCAGGACGATACGGTCAGATTTGATTTAACGCTTGTCAGCCATATGAGCTACTATACAGGCATTCTTTTTGAAGTATATGCCGGCAATGTTGGTTTCCCAATCGGAAATGGCGGCCGCTATGACCTGCTGCTTCAAAAGTTCGGAAAAGACACTGGCGCAACTGGTTTTGCAATCAGATTGGACCGCTTGCTAGAAGCACTCGAGGATAATAAAGCAGCTGAACCAGTATACTGCATTTTATACAGCCCGGAGCGCCGCAAAGAAGCATTCCAGCTTGCAAAGGAACAGCGTGAATCTGGAAGGAAAGTTGTCCTCCAGGATATCAGCGGTGTGAAAGATCTCGATGCCTGCACAAATCAGTATGAGGATATTACCTTTTTAGTCGGAAAAGCTGGAAAGGAGAGCGTAAAATGAGTGATGTATTAACGATTGCGATGCCTAAGGGCCGCATTTTCGAGGAAGCGGCCGAATTGCTCCGCCAGGCAGGCTTTCAGCTGCCGCCTGAATTTGATGATTCGCGAAAACTGATTATAGATGTGCCGGAAGAAAAATTCCGATTTATCCTTGCTAAGCCGATGGACGTGCCAACCTATGTGGAACACGGTGTGGCCGACCTCGGGATTGCAGGGAAGGATGTAATGCTGGAAGAAGAACGTGATGTCTACGAGCTTCTCGATTTGAAAATAAGTGCCTGCTATCTTGCCGTTGCAGGCTTGCCAAACACAAAGCTAAATGCTGTTGCCCCTAAAATCGCTACAAAATACCCGCATATCGCGGCTGCTTATTTCCGCGAGCAGGGAGAGCAGGTTGAAATCATCAAGCTGAACGGTTCCATTGAGCTGGCACCAATGATCGGGCTTGCAGACCGGATTGTCGATATCGTTTCAACCGGCCGTACACTTAAAGAAAATGGACTTGTGGAATACGAGACAATCGTCGGCATTACTTCAAGGCTGATTGTCAATCCTGTCAGCTACCGCATGAAGGATGAGCGAATCAGCGAGCTTGTTAGCCGTTTGACAGAAGTGATTGCTGAAGAAGAAATTCGTTCTTAAAGTGAAACTTCCATCCGTGGTGTTCTTCCACGGATGGTTAGTTGAACCAATCGGGCCTTTATGGGCAGTTTATCCCCACCTATCTGTAACAA
>NZ_JAEL01000063.1 GCF_000518885.1 Bacillus sp. J33
TTTTATTTTAGCCTCAGGATCTTCCGGAGAGGTCCTGGGTCTGCCTTGACCTGGTCCTTTTGCTTTCCCTCGTTTTTCTTCCAGCCCCTTTATCCCTTCAGCCTTAAAATGTTTAACCCAGCGTCTTACCATTGAATAATTAATATCCAGCTCCTTAGCGACTGTTTCATAACCCATCCCCTCTTTTAAGTAAAGGTCTACGGCTCTTTTCTTAAATTTAACATCATATGTCTGTCTTGTTTTCCCCATCAAAAATCCCCCCATAGTAGACAGATTAGTATGCTTTCTTTTTTCTGTCTACTATAGGGGGATCATATCAGTGTTCTCCATCCTTTTTTATAATATAATAAGATCTCGGAATGTAGGCCTCAGTCCTCCACGTTCCGTCGATGTGCTCTAAGGAAATCTGCTTTGAATAAGCTTTGCAGGAACAAACTGCTTTTTTGCTTGTTCCGAAGGGAACCTCCGCTTTTCTTATTCAGCATGCGCAGCACTGTGCGCCAGACGGCTTGAAGCTGCCGCAGCGATAGCCCCAACAATATCATCAAGGAATGTATGGCATCTGCCGGAGCTTTTGTCGTTAAGCTCCTTCAGAATGCCAGGCTTTAATTTATCAATATAGCCGAAGTTGGTAAACCCAATCGAACCATACACATTAACAATGGATAATGCCAATACTTCATCCGCTCCATACAATCCTTCATCTGTTGAAATGATGGATTGAAGCGGCTCTAATAGCTTCTTTTCCTCTGCCAGCATATCAAGCTGAATGCCTGTCAAAATTGCGTTCTGGACTTCTCTTTTTGACAGGACTCTTTGCACGTTTTCAACACAATCCTCCATTTTTAAATCAGGGAGATATTTTTCCTGGAGAAAGTATACCAGCTCAGCTATATCCTGAATCTCTACTCCTCTTTCATGGAGCCATTTGCGCGCTGTTTGCTCTGTGACACTTACTGCTTTTTCTTCTTCATTCATTGGCTTCACCTTTTTCTTTTTATTTTCCCTATGTATATACCTTTTTTTGAAAAATTATGCCCGCTGAGGATTAATCCGATATTTCTTTTAACATCATCTCCATGGTACAAACTCTTATTCAGGAAAACAACAAGTTTTGTCACTCTCTTTCATATATATTCCATAAGGACCAATTCCCAAAGAGGTGGTAATAGTGTTTACAAAGTTGCTTAAGGAGCAATTTGGCATAGAGGCGGAAAGTACGATGCGAATCGGAAAGTATGATGCATGCCGTAAACAGGGACAGCTGTATTTACTTGTGCCTGCTGGGCATGTAGCTGAAGAAGAGCTCGAGGAACTGGAGAAAATGGCGGAGCACCTAAGGACAAATGGTGATCGAAATATAAGTACTTTCTTAAAAACGAAAGAGGGCAAGCGGTATATCGATTGGAATGACAGCCGCTTTTGTGTTTTAGTCAATCAGCATGCCCAAAACCGAAAGATAAATAAGTTTGGCCGAAAGCTGGCCAAATTCCATTATAGGGGCAGGACCATTTCCTTTCCGGTGAAAAAGACGAGCAGGATTGGCCAGTGGAAGCAGATGTGGGAGCAGCGGCTGGATCAGATGGAGAAGGTTTGGAATGAGATGCTTTTCCAGAATCCTGACAACGATTTCGAGCGGATGTTTTTGGAATCCTTTCCTTACTATATGGGCCTTGCTGAAAATTCGATTCAATATCTGGTTGATACAGAGCTTGATGATGAGCCTGTTATGATTGATAGCGGTACGGTTTGCCATGTCAGGTTAACATCCTCGACCTGGGGAGATTCATATTATATGAAAAATCCATTTGACTGGGTGTTTGACCATTCATCGAGAGACTTGGCCGAGTGGACGAGGGAGAAATACTTCCAAAATATTAAAACCTACCAGCCGGAATTGCGCCAATTTTTATCTGAATACCAAAGTGTAGCCCCGCTGTCTCCTTTTTCCTGGAGGCTTTACTACTCACGTCTGCTTTTCCCGCTGCATTATTTTGAGACGATTGAGGATTACTATGTGACAGATTCTGAACAGAAGAAGCTAATGCTGCAGGAGCGGCTCCAAAAGTACCTTTGGCAGTCAGATGACCATGAACGTTTTCTTGGCAGCTTTTATGAATTTGCGGAAGTGCCTGTAAAAAAGTTTAGGATCCCGCTTCTGGATTGGATTAAGAGTTAAGTTAAAAAAGAGGAAGGGATATCATCCGTTGCTGACGAAAGAAACATACAGCAGAGAAAGGAAAGAGGAGATGCTGTATGAAGCCATATATATTTATAAGCAGAAAATTGCCAGAAGAGGCTATAGCGATTTTAAGGGAAAAGTACGATGTCCATATGTGGGATCGGGAAGATGTACCTGTTCCGTATGAAATTTTTCTGGAGGAAACGAAGAAGGCGGATGCCCTTTTGACCATGCTCTCAGAGCCGGTAAATGAAGAGGTCCTGAAAGCAGGAAAAAAGCTGAAAATTGTAGCTAACATGGCTGTTGGTTTTGACAACATTGATGTGGAGGCAGCATCAAGACTGGGAATTACAGTGACCAACACGCCAAATGTTTTAAATGATTCCACTGCCGATCTGACGTTTGCGCTTGTGCTTGCAGCGGCCCGCAGGATGGTGGAGGCCGCTGAGTTTGTAAAAGAAGGCAATTGGAAGAGCTGGAGTCCGCTGCTCTTGGCTGGACAGGATGTGCATCATAAAACCATTGGCATAGTCGGCATGGGGAACATTGGTAAAACCGTAGCAAAACGGGCCGCCGGATTTGAAATGGAGATATTATACCATAACCGCTCCAGGAAACCTGATGCCGAGCAGGAGCTGGGAGCCCAATATGTAAGCTTTGACGAATTATTGGAGCGCTCTGACTTTGTAGTCTGCCTGACTCCTTTAACAGAAGAGACGAGAAATCTATTTAACCGGGATACTTTTAAAAAGATGAAGAACCAGGCAGTTTTTGTTAATACATCAAGGGGGCCGATTGTAAATGAACAAGATTTATATGAAGCGCTCCAGGAGGGAGAAATAGCAGCTGCCGGTTTGGATGTATTTGCTGAAGAACCAATCGGCTCAGAACATCCGCTGCTACAGTTAAAGAATGTGGCGGCTATGCCTCATATCGGAAGTGCAAGTATGGAAACACGCTATTCCATGATGAAGCTTTGTGTGGAAAATATCGACCTTGTTCTGTCAGGGAATCCGCCTAAAAGCCCGGTTAATAAGAAGTGAATGATTCTTAAGCACCCAAAAAGCTGGGTGTTTTTTAAATTTTGCCTTCTGGAGTGGAAAATGCATTCACATTTTTTTTATGCGTTAATCAAGGATGCTTATTCAATGTCCTGCGTAACAAGTTTGTCAAAGGGATACTGCGTCAGGTGTGGACTATTGGCGGAAAGCGAGTGACTGAAAAGGAAATCAGCAGGCAACTTTATCAGGCCTTCTGAAAATATTTTTTAAAAATAAAACCCTAATACCTTAGGGTGTTAAGCGTTTTCATCGTAATTTTTCGGAAAATTTCCTATTGTAAAAATTAACTATCAGCCATATAATGTCTACTATACAAATACAAGTGTACTTACATAGTGAACATTAAGGGGGAGCTAGCATGGAATCAATCTCAATCGGTTTATTAGGATTAGGAACAGTTGGATCGGGTGTCGTGCAAATCATTGAGAAACATCAAGATAAGCTCATGCATCAGGTAGGGTGTCCAGTCGTTGTAAAAAAAGTTCTTGTTAAAGACTTAAATAAAGATAGAGCGGTCAAGGTTGACCAGAATCTGCTCACTTTAAATCCCGACGAAATCTTAAATGACCATGATATAGATGTAGTAATTGAAGTAATGGGCGGAATTGAAGAAACGCGAGATCATTTAAAGAAGGCTTTAAACAGTGGAAAGCATGTAGTAACAGCGAATAAGGATCTAATGGCTGTTTACGGTCCGGAACTGCTGAATGCCGCTTCGCAAAATGGCTGTGACCTATTTTATGAAGCCAGTGTTGCCGGCGGGATTCCAATTCTAAGAGGGCTTGTAGATGGACTGGCTTCCGATAGAATTACAAAAATGATGGGAATCGTAAACGGGACAACAAACTTCATTTTGACAAAAATGAGCAAAAACGGCAGTGCATACGACGAGGTTTTGAAGGAAGCGCAGGAGCTTGGCTATGCTGAGAGCGATCCGACAGCTGATGTAGAAGGCCTGGATGCGGCAAGAAAAATGGCCATCCTGTCAACGCTTGGCTTCTCCATGAACATTGATTTGGATGATGTAAAAGTAAAGGGCATCACGGAAATTACTGAAGAGGATCTGCAATATGGCAAGCAGCTTGGCTACACGATGAAGCTAATCGGGATTGCCCATAGGGAAGGAGAAAAGGTGGAGGTCAGTGTCCAGCCAACGCTGCTCGCCGAATCTCACCCGTTAGCATCTGTTCAGGACGAATATAACGCTGTATATGTATACGGTGAGGCTGTAGGAGAAACGATGTTCTACGGACCAGGGGCGGGCAGCCTGCCTACTGCCACTGCCGTTGTTTCCGACCTCGTTGGCGTCATGAAAAATATGCGCCTGGGTGTTAATGGGAAAAGCGCCGTTACACCACAGTATGAGAAGAAGTTAAAAGATGCAGATGAAATTTATTCAAAGTATTTTCTGAGGCTCCATGTAAAAGATGAAGTAGGAACTTTCGCCAATATTACATCTATCTTTTCGGAGCATCATGTCAGTTTTGAAAAGATCCTGCAGCTGCCTTTGAAAGAAAAGGGGCTTGCTGAAATCGTACTGGTTACGCACCAGGCATCTTTGCAGGATTATGAGGATATTTTAGTGAATTTAAGAGATTTGCCTGCTGTACAGAACATTAAAAGTTCGTACCGAGTGGAAGGGAGCGCGAGAGTATGAGATGGGAAGGGCTTATAAAAACATATAAGGATTTTTTGCCGGTAAACGAAAACACACCTATGCTTACTTTAAATGAAGGGAACACTCCCTTAATCAGGCTTGATAAGCTCTCAAGAGATTGGGGCATTGATCTTTATGTCAAAACAGAAGGAGCCAATCCGACTGGTTCTTTTAAAGATAGAGGAATGGTTATGGCGGTTGCCAAAGCAAAGGAAGAAGGAAGCGATGCAATCATTTGTGCTTCAACGGGGAATACGTCTGCTGCAGCGGCTGCTTATGCAGCGAGGGCCGGCATGAGATGCGTTGTCGTTATTCCTGAGGGCAAAATCGCCATGGGCAAGCTTGCGCAGGCTGTCATGTACGGTGCAGAGGTGGTTTCAATCGAGGGGAACTTTGACCAGGCCCTTGCCATGGTTCGGAAGATAAGTGAAACCGAACCTATTACTCTTGTAAACTCGGTAAATCCATACCGTCTTGAAGGCCAAAAGACAGCTGCCTTTGAAATCTGCGACCAGCTTGGGGGCGCCCCTGATATTCTTGCTCTCCCGGTCGGCAATGCAGGCAATATTTCTGCTTACTGGAAAGGCTTTAAAGAATATCATGAAGCACGACAGACGGGACTTCCAAAAATGCACGGTGTTCAGGCAGAAGGAGCGGCTGCAATCGTTCATAACCGTGTGTTTGAAAATCCCGAAACAGTTGCAACAGCGATTAGAATTGGGAATCCGGCAAGCTGGCACTTAGCAAACGAGGCTTTGGCCGAATCCTGCGGGAAAATTGATGAAGTCAGCGATGAAGAAATCCTTTGCATGTATCGCAAGCTGGCATCTTCAGAAGGAATTTTCGCTGAACCTGCTTCTTGTGCTTCTCTTGCAGGAATATACAAACAGCTCCGCAATGGCGAGATCCCGCATAAAACAAGAGTTGTGGCGATACTGACAGGCAACGGGCTCAAGGATCCGAATACAGCTATTGACTGCAGCCCTGTTAAGCCGGTTTTGCTTCCAAATGACGAAAGAGCTGTTGCCGAGCATATTAAGGGAGTCGTTCACGTATGAGCGAAGGTGAAATGTTTGTCATCAAAGTACCAGGCAGCACGGCAAATCTGGGGCCAGGCTTTGATTCCATCGGTCTCGCATTAAACCTATATTTAACTCTTGAAGCAGAAAGGGCTGATCACTTTGAAATGATCCCCTTATCTGCACCTTTGAGCATTTACCCTTCAGATGAATCGAATTTCATTTTTCAAGTAGCGAATGAGACGGCAAAGAAGTACGGAAGAGAGCTTCCAGGCTGTAAAGCGAGAATTTCCAGTGAAATTCCATTGACTAGAGGCCTTGGTTCAAGTGCAGCAGCCATTGTAGCCGGAATCGAATTAGCTGACGCGCTATGCGGTCTGCAATTAAGCCAGCAGGAGAAATTGGAGCTTTCTTCGCGTATGGAAGGACACCCTGATAACGCTGGAGCATCATTGCTTGGCGGGATGGTGATTGGCTGCCAGTCAGAGGAAGAGGTAAATGTGCAGTCCATTAAAAATCTGTCATTGGATATTGTAGCAGTCATACCAAAAGAAGAACTTCTCACGAAAGAATCAAGGGGCGTGCTGCCGGAATCCTGGTCCTATAAAGAGGCTGTACAAGCAGGAGCAGTAGGGAATGTCATGATAGCAGCTTTATTAAGCGGGAATTACTCTCTTGCAGGCAATATGATGAAAGCTGATTTATATCATCATCCTTACCGCAAAAAAATGGTTCCCCATTTGGCAGCTATTGAGAAAGTGGCACCTGGCCTAGGCGCTTTTGGTGTTGCCTTAAGCGGTGCAGGGCCAGCAGTTCTTTGCCTTGCAGAGGCCGGGCTTGCTCCCGCTGTGTCAGTGGGGCTGAAGGAGATCTTTCCGGACATGGATATTCTTTGCCTTCAAATTGACCAGAAAGGAAGCAGTGTTTTAAAAAAAAGCCTAGCTGAGGAACTGGAGCTGGAATTTGGCTATATTTACTAAGAAAAAAAGCGATGTCTCATACAGACATCGCTTTTTGTAATTGGGATTAAAATACTTGTTCTACTTCGACTACACCCGGTACTTCTTCCAAAAGAGCGCGCTCAATACCGGCTTTTAACGTAATAGTTGAACTTGGGCAGCTTCCGCATGCACCAAGAAGGCGCAGCTTAACAATGCCATCTTCAACATCCACTAATTCGCAGTCCCCGCCATCGCGAAGAAGGAATGGGCGTAATTTATCTAATACTTCCTGAACTTGTTCAGTCATAGTCGTTTGTTCTGCCATGTAAAATCGACTCCTTTCCTTTTATTTATTATAATCAAATCACAGCTAAAAATCTATTCCCGGAACTTAATTTCCACTCATTAGGAAAATATTTTCTTAGGTTAGCTATATGGTTATGTTGTAAAATGGAACTAGAAAACATAAGTGCAATAGGGGGAGTTAAGCTTGAAAAAAGAAGTAGAGATCATTGTTTATGGTGCTGAACAGCTTTGCCCGAGCTGTGTGAACCTTCCTTCATCCAAGGAGACTTACGAATGGCTGGAAGCGGCACTGGCGCGCAAGTTTGCGGACCAGCCTTTTAATATTGTGTATGTGGATATCCACAATCCTCCTGAGGAGGCGGATAAAAAGGAATTTGCCCAGCGGGTTATTGAAGAAGATATGTTCTATCCGGTCGTTCTTATTGAGAACGAAATTGTCGGGGAAGGCAATCCAAAGCTTAAAACAATATATGCAGAAATGGAAAAGTACGGGTATCAGGCAGTATAATAACAAAATGAGCATCCGGGCAGGATGCTCATTTTGTTATTTTAATATGTTTATCACCCGTTATGGTATTTGTACATCCAAAGAATGCCCGATTTTAACAAACGGGCTACACGGCCGGTAATTGGACGTTCAGCAACCAATCCAAACCCGTGCTTCTTGCCGAGAGAACCGAGAACCCCTTTAAGCTTGATGACAGGCAATGATTCAGGAAGTTCCTCACCTTTCCAGCGTTTCAATAGGATTTGTACAATTTGCTCTGCCTGGCCTTCAGCAAGCTGGGCGCTTGGCGCGTGCGGAAGGCTTGCGCAATCCCCTACTACATATACATGTTCGTTATCAGGCAGGTTATGATACTTGGTTAAAACCACGCGGCCTTGCTGATCTTTCTCCACATCCATTTCACGGACCACTTTACTAGGCTGGATCCCGGCAGTCCATACGATCGCATCGCAATGGATCGCTTCATCATGGTTGTAAAGAGTTTTTTCTTCCACTTTAGTGATATTTGAACGGTTGATGATTTCAACATTATGCGATTTAAACCATTTCTCTACATAAGTGCTTAATCTCTCAGGGAATGCGGATAAAATATGCTTACCCCTGTCAAATAATTTTATCTTCAGGTCAGGACGGCTTTCATTCAATTCAGAAGCAAGTTCCACACCGCTTAGTCCTGCTCCGACAATCCCAACAACAGAACCTGGCGATAAATTGTTTAAAGCCTGGTAGGTTCTTCTGGATTTTTCAATCGTTTGGATGCTGAATGTATGTACGTCAGCTCCAGGAACGTTATGGTATTTATCCTCACAGCCAAGGCCTATTATTATATCATCATATGAAATAGGCTCTTCGTCTTGAAGATACACCTTATTTTCCTCAATGCTGATTTTTGTAACTTCACCATATTTAATTGTTAATCTTGGATGTTCAGGGTAAGATACACGTACATGCTGATCGGAAATGGTACCGGCAGCAAGCGCGTAATATTCAGTTTTCAGGCAATGGTATGGCACGCGGTCTATTAACGTAATGGAGACATCTTCTGGAAGCTGGTTAGGCAAAAGACGGGCAAGCACCCTCATGCCACCATAGCCGCCGCCAAGTATCACAAGATTTTTCATAGTATTATTCCCCTTCGTGTCCGTACTGTTTAGCAGAAGTAAGCTTTTCTCTCCGAACTTTCACTGAAACGTTTACTTATTATCAAAAAAAATAAATTAATGATATTAATAACCTTAATCCCATAAAAAGTATAACGAAATTGTGACAAAATCACAACACATATAAGTAGGAAACTTGACAATATACGACATGAAGTGGTAAATATGTGCACTTATATGCAGGAGTGGCATCCTTATCTTGCGGATTTCTTTTAAAAAAGGTAGCATTAACAGGGTAGAGAGGTGATAGAAGTGATCAAGCCAATCATCGAATTTTGCATCAGCAATTTGGCCAGCGGCTCTCAAAAAGCGCTGGAAACGCTCGAAAAGGATTATGACCTTGATGTCATTGAATACGGCTGCCTGGGCTATTGCGGAAAATGTGCAAGCACTCTATTTGCGCTTGTTAACGGTGAAGTTGTAACTGGGGAAACATCAGAAGAACTGGTTGAAAATATATATCAATATTTGGAAGAAAATCCGATGTTTTAATATTAAGAAAAGGAGCGAATTTAATTCGCTCCTTTTGCTTATAAAAAAACATGGTTTCTACATACACTTAGAAATGGTCCAGATCCGGCGCATGCGCTTTGATTAGACTGCTGCAGCTTTTTTTACAGAATTTGCATTCTTGGACCATATACGAAATTTTTAGTGATATAAGATGATAATTATTAATTTTTTATATTTATGGTGAAACGAGAGAATGTAGCAGGTTTTTAAAATCGCAACCATGTTTATGATCCAATAAATAATTTTGTATGACAGTCGAATAAGGAGAGGTAAAAAAATTTTGCAGTATTTTCAATAAAAGATTTTTGCAGTGCAATTTATTTTTGCGGTTTTATCATGAAGATGATGCCGATTAATCTATGTTTTTAATTGGCACAGTTATTGCATTAGAGAAACGATAAGTTGATTTAACAAATTATGACTTCAGAGGAGGTATAAAGGTTTAGATATAAAATAATGGAAATTGAACCAAAAGCTTTTCAAAACGAAGGAGAAAAAAAACTTTTAATAAAAAAATAGAATCCACTATTGACATTGCATAATAAAGGCTATAATATGATTTTAAATCAATATTCTGAATTTTCCAATGTCGATAGCTGGTTTCTTGTAGGGGAGGAATTATTATCCTGGCGCTAGAATCAGTAGTTGTGACTGGGTATGCAAAAGCTCCACAAGGGACATCTATGCATGAGGTATATAAGCATGCTGGTATTGTATTGGAAATAAACTTTACGAACCATGAAATTATTCGAGCTGATTTTACATTCGTAACGGAGCTGACAAAAGACTTCTTTGAAGGGATTTTGATCGGCTACTCACTAAAAGATGGAGTAGAGCCTCTTTTAGAAACAATAAAACGCCATTATTTTGCTCCATCACAGCAAGCAATTATTGTAGCACTGCAAGCTGCAATCCAAAGGTACTGGGATAATATATCTAACACGAAAGAAATAGAAGAATAGCAGAGTTTGGTTCTAATAAAGTGGGAGATCACCCTCTTCCATGGTCTTATTAAAGCCGGGCAAACATGCAGAATCATTGGGACCCCATCCTGGGTGTCTTAATGACTGAGCCATGTTTTGCTCGGCTTTTTTTATTAATTGAGGAAAAGGGAGGGAAAGGTTCTTTGAACAAGATCATTTCAAGTAAGGAAGCCGCTAATTTAATAAAAAATGGCTCACGAATCATGGTTGGAGGATTTGGATTGGTTGGCAGTCCTTTAACGATTATAGAAGAAATAACAAAAACCAATGTAAACCAGTTAGAGATCATCAGCAATAACCTTGGTGAACCAGGAAAAGGTCTTGGGGTACTAGTTCAAATGAATAAAGTAAAAAAAGCAATTGGCTCCTATTTTACGTCTAACCCTGATGTAGTGAAAGCTTACCAAAAAGGGGAATTGGAAGTGGAGTTGCTTCCGCAAGGCACCTTTTCAGAAGCGATAAGGGCCGGCGGAACAGGTATAGGAGGATTTTATACTCCCGTTGGAGCTGGCACAGAGCTTGCAGCAGCGAAAGAAGAAAGAGTAATTGATAATAAGCATTATCTTTTACAAACCCCTCTTAAAGCGGATTTTGCCTTAATAAAAGCTTGTAAAGCAGATGAACTTGGGAATTTAACATACTCGAAATCAGCAAGAAATTTTAATCCTTTAATGGCTGCATCCGCAGACATTGTAATTGCAGAGGTTGAAGAAATTGTAAAGTCTGGCGAGCTATCACCAGAAGAAATTGTCACACCCCACTTATTTGTAGATTATTTGGTTTTAAAGGGAGGAGGAAGGTGATGAATCCAAAAGAGAGAATTGCCAGGAGGGCAAGCAAGGAGCTGAAGAATAGGGACATTGTTAATTTGGGAATTGGCATTCCTACACTTGTGGCAGAATATATTCCAGAAAATATTCAAGTATTCTTGCACTCTGAAAATGGAATTTTGGGAGTGGGTCCAGCACCAAAAGCAGACGCTGTTGATCCGGATATTGTGAATGCGGGAAAACTGCCGGTCTCTATAGAGGAAGGAGCATCCTTTTTTGATAGTGCAGCGTCATTTGGAATGATTCGCGGAGGCCATATCGATGTTTCAATTCTTGGAGTGCTTCAAGTTGATAGGAATGGACGTGTTGCTAACTGGGCAGTTCCAGGTAAAAGCGTGTTAGGTGTCGGAGGGGCAATGGATTTATTGGAAGGTTCAAAAAAAGTCATTGTTACAACGAAGCACACAACAAATGAAGGAGAGCCAAAAATCGTTGAGGAATTAAGCTATCCGATTACTTCTAGACGAAAGGTGGACCTCATTATTACAGAATTGGCAGTCTTTAGTGTCCGGGAAGAGGGCCTATTATTAATAGACAAACAGCCGAATGTCACATTGCAAGAAATCAATGAAAAAACTGGAGCACATTTTGAAGTGGATCAAAATCTAATTGATAGTAACGACTTGGATGGAGTGGTGGCAAAATAATGATTGCGATTGTAAACGCTTTCAGATCGCCGATAGGCAGATACGGGGGCTCCTTAGCCGAAATACCGCCCGAAGATTTGCTCACAACCGTAATGAATAACAACCTCTCTTCTGTAGGATACGGTTCAGAAATTATCGATGAAGTCATTATAGGCCAAACAAAGCAAAGCGCTGAAACACCCAATATCGCTCGAGTTGCTTCATTAAAAGCAGGCTTTTCTGAAAAAGTGGTTGGGCATACAGTCCATCTTCAATGCGGTTCAGGAATGCAGGCAATAATAAATGGTGCAATGTCTATCTTAACGGGTAATGCCCAAGCGGTTTTGGCAGGCGGGGTTGAAAGTATGTCACAGGCCCCGTATTACTTTACAGGCAATCGATTTGGAACAAAGCCTGGGGACCTGACATTGTTCGACTCTAATGTAAGAAGCCAGCCACGCTCCCAGCCTGAAAACATATATGGGAAATTTTCGATGGGGAAAACAGCTGAATGGCTAGCTGAAAAATACAAGATAACTAGAGATGAACAAGACCGTTTTGCTTATAAAAGCCAGGAAAAAGCATGGCGAGCCATTGAAAGACAGCAATTCTTTGATGAAACAGTTCCGATCAGTATTCAGAAAGGAGTAGGGGATGTTGGACTGTTTGCAGTGGATGAGCATCCTAGAAATACCACTTTAGATAAATTATCTAAACTGTCTCCTGTCTTTATGGAAAACGGAACGGTGACAGCTGGGAACTCATCTGGCAGAAATGACGGAGCGGCTGTTGTGCTGCTTATGGCAGAAGAAAGAGCAAGAGAGTTAGGGGTCAGGCCAATGGCAATCATCCGTTCATTTGCTTTATCTGGCGTTTCACCGCGTGAAATGGGAATAGGCCCGGTATCTGCAACTAAAAAAGCGTTAGACAAGGCAGGTCTTACTTTATCAGATATCGATTTGATAGAGCTTAATGAGGCATTTGCTGCTCAAAGTTTAGCCGTTTTGAAGCACTGGGATGTTAATTTGGACAAGGTCAATGTAAATGGAGGAGCCATTGCACTCGGGCATCCATTAGGCTGCTCAGGGGCTCGGATTTTAGTGACCTTGCTTCATGAGATAGACAAAACAAAATTATCTTATGGCCTTGCGACTCTTTGTGTTGCTGGAGGGCAAGGAATAGCCATGGTGGTGGAAAGATGGAAAGACTACTGACAAATGACTATGTGTTTCATCGCGATTTTACCAAGGAATATCCAATTATTTCTTATGGCAAGGGAATTTATTTATACGACAAAAATGGAAAAAGCTATATCGATGCTTGTTCAGGTGCAGTTGCGGCCAACCTTGGCCATGGTATCGACGAAATTGCCCAGGCTATTGCTGATCAAGCGAAAAAGGCTGCATTTGTTCATACGATGAGATTTGAAACAGACATACTTCATTTATTGGCAGAGAAAATTGGCAAATTAGCACCTGAAGGGCTAAATAGGGTTTATTTTACTACTGGTGGCTCTGAAGCGAATGAGAGTGCCATTAAGCTGGCCAGGCAATACCATAAAGACTCCGGCAAGCATGGAAAACACGTAGTTATTGGCCGCTGGCAATCCTACCACGGCAATACATTTGGCTCTCTTTCCGCGGGAGGGGATATTAAAAGAAGGCAGCCGTATACACCTAATCTCCTGCCATTTGAGCATATCTATTCCCCAAATTGCCGCCATTGTCCATATAACAGGAAAAAAGGAGTCTGCGAACAGCATCGGGATTGGTCATGCGTCCAGGACTTTGAGCGTCTCATTCTGCAAATAGGCCCGGAAAACATTTCAGCCTTTATTGCCGAGCCGATTACAGGGAGCCAATTAGGAGCTGTGGCACCGCCGCAATATTATTTTAAAGAGATTAGAGAGATTTGTGACCGCTATGATATCCTGCTCATTCTAGATGAAGTAATGACGGGGTTTGGGCGAACTGGGAAACATTTTGCTTTAGAACATTTTGGGATTAGTCCGGACATTATTACTTTTGGGAAAGGGGTATCAGCAGGATATGCTCCTTTAGCAGGAATGATCGCAAGTGACAAGATTATTGACAGCCTTATCCAGAACAGCCAAGGAAAGTTTATTCATGGGTACACGTATAGCGGTCATCCAGTTTCAGTTGCAGCAGGACTGTCGGCATTAAGGATATACGAGCGGGAAAATATTGTGGAAAACGCAAAGGAAATGGGATCGTATCTTTTTCACAAATTACTTGAGCTAAAAGAGAAGTATCCTTTTATTGCAGATGTTCGGGGCGAAGGGCTGCTAATCGGAATAGAACTATTGAAAAATAAACGGCCTTCCGCTGCTTTTCCTGCAAATTATAAGATTTCAGAACGATTAAATGAATTAGCCATGGAGCTGGGTGCGGTTATCTATCCAGGAAGCGGCTCCATAGATGGCGTGGCCGGGGACCATTTTATTATTAGTCCGCCCCTGAATATTTCGAAGGATGAAATTGATGAACTAATAATCATATTAGATCATTCACTAAAACTGCTTATACATGAATTAAAGGAGGAGTTAGCACTATGAAATTGAAGAATAAATCAATTGAAATTGCTGAAAAATCCAAAAAACATCTTTCACCTGTAATGACAAGAGTAACGGAAATGGTTATTGACAAGGCCAAAGGAGCCAAGTTTTGGACTGCAGATGGCGAGGAATATTTAGATTTTGTATCAGGGGTTGCGGTAAATGCGGTTGGCCATTCCCACGAGCAAATGGTTAAAGCGATTAAAGAACAAGCGGAGTCGCTTATCCATTTTGGCTTAAATTATGGATACTATGAAACGGCAGCCAATCTGGCTGAGAAAATTGCCCAAATCACACCTGGTAATTTGGACACTGTCTTCTTTTCTAATTCGGGGGGAGAAGCCATTGATGGAGCTATTAAACTAGCAAAGGCGGCAACCAATAGACCGGCCATAATCGCCTTTGAAGGTTCATTCCACGGGCGTACTCTGGGTGCTACAGCGATTACTGCTTCAAGTTCAAAATACAGGCGCCATTATGAGCCAATCTTGGGAGAGGTATATCATGTGCCATATCCAAACCCAAATCAATTGAAAGAAGTTGATGAAGAGAAGGTGGTTTCCTATTGTCTCAGCCAGCTTCAAAAATTGTTTGATCTGAGAGTGGATCCATCCAGAGTTGCTGCTATTATTATTGAACCTGTCATGGGAGAGGGAGGATATTACCCTGCACCAGCCGAGTTCCTGCGGGAACTGAGAAGGATAACAGAGAAGCATGGGATATTGCTGGTTTTTGATGAAGTACAAACTGGTTTTGGAAGAACAGGGAAGATGTTTGCTGCTGAACATGCTAATGTCACACCAGATATTCTGGTTTTGGCAAAAGCATTATCTGGAGGAATGCCTTTAGGTGCAATTGTAGCAAATAGAGAGCTCCACGAGAAATGGAGTGCAGGAGCTCATGGTTCTACATTTGGAGGAAATCCTATTTCGTGTGCTGCTGCATTGGCCAATATTAACATTATTGAAGAAGAGAAATTAGTTGAGCGCAGTCATCACGTAGGAAATAGGATAGTGAATAGATTAAGAGAAACGCTGGAGAACCTTCCTGGAATCATTGATATACGCGGGTTAGGGATGATGATTGGCATTGAATTTGACACCAGGCTAGCCATGGAGGCTGTTCCAAAAATTAAAGAGGAAGCACTAAAAAATAAGCTGCTTATTATGAATTGCGGCGTTCAAGGCCAAACCATTCGGCTTATGCTGCCTCTGAATATTGATGAAGCTGAGTTAGACCAGGGCTTAACCATATTAGAGCAATCCATTATTACAGTATTAAAGGGGAGGTAATTTTATGTACGAGAACGTAAAGGCCGAACTTGAAAAAGCAGACTTGTATATTGATGGAAACTGGGTTTGTGATCACGATCAGTCCTATTTCGATAGTGTTAACCCATCAACGCTTGAAGTTGCAGGAGTCTGTGCCAGCGCTTCTGCAGCTCAAATAGATTTGGCTGTTGATGCTTCAAAACGGGCTTTTAAAACTTGGCGCAAAACCCCAGTATCAGAAAGAGCAGATTATTTATGGAAGGCTGCTAACGCTTTCGAAAAGAAAAAGCTGGAAATTGCTGAAATGATGACAAAGGAAATGGGCAAAGTTCTCGGAGAATCTTTGGGAGAGGTTAATGTTGTAATTGAAACCTGTAAATATATGGCTGGTGAGGGCCGCAGACTTTTTGGCGAATCGGTTCCATCTGGTTCCCCTGACCGGAACATCTTAATGATCAGGGAACCGCTTGGTGTTGTAGCTTGCATCACACCATGGAATTTTCCGGTTGCTCTTGCCGGATATAAAATATTGGCAGCTTTAATCACGGGAAATACAGTAGTCTGGAAGCCGGCTTCTGAAACAGCGCTATCCGCCAAACTATTTACAGAGGTTTTTGATGAAATCGGTCTGCCTCCAGGAGTGCTGAACCTCATTATGGGCTCTGGAAGAACCGTTGGGGAGAAGCTATCCATGCATAAACATGTAAACGTAGTTTCATTCACAGGATCTACTTCTGTTGGATGCAAGCTGTCAGAGATATGCAGTAAAACTCTTAAACGGATTTCTTTGGAGCTTGGAGGAAAAAACGCAGTCATTGTCCTGGAGGATGCTGATCTGGATAAGGCAGCTGAAGCAATTGTAAAGTCTGCTTTTACCACTACTGGCCAAAGATGTACCGCTGCGAGCAGGGTGATTGCCCAAAAGAATATCGCCTCTGAACTATTAACTAAGGCAGTTAATCTTACAAAGTCATTAAAGATTGGAAATGGGCTCAATGAAGACAGCGATATCGGGCCTCTTGTTAATAAGAATCAGCTGAAAATTGTTGAAGAATATGTGCAAATTGGAGCTGCAGAAGGCGGAACTATTGTTTGCGGCGGAAATAGGGTTCATGACTTAAAAGGCTATTTCTATGAACCAACTATTCTTTCGAATATCAGGCCGCATCATCGCATTGCTCAAGAAGAGATATTTGGACCAGTATTAGCCTTTATTGAGGTAGATTCATTTGAAGAAGCCATTGAAGTAAATAATGATACAGTGTATGGACTATCAACCTCTATTTTCACAAATAATCTTAAGCTTGCAAACATGGGAGCAAGAGATGTAGAAAGCGGTCTTGTTTACATTAATAATGGAACTTCAAATGCTGAGCTGGGCGTTGCTTTCGGCGGAATGAAACAATCAGGCAACGGCCACCGTGAGGTTTCTTATCACGCTTTTGATGTGATGACAGAATGGAAATCAATTTATACATCTTATTAATCAGCATTGGATGTGACTAATGATGAAGACTTATCGTATTGGAATCGCATTTTTCTATCATGAATCACACAGTTTTAGTCCTGTGAAGACTGAAATTATCGATTTTAAAAATGAAGGGTATTTTAAGGGCGACCAAATTGTCAAAGCCTATAATGGCACAATGACGGAAGTTGGCGGTTTCCTGGATCAGCTTAGCAAGGAAAAGGATATTGAAATCGTTCCATTATTATGCGCAGCTGCCACTCCATCAGGTATTGTTTCGAAAGAAGCTTACATGATGATAGAAGAGGATATGCTCAATTCAATTCAACAAGCTTCACACCTGGATGGAATGTTACTTGCTTTGCATGGTGCGATGATCGTTGAAGACATGTTTGATCCTGAAGAGGTATTAATGGGAAAAATCAAATCCCAGTTGGGTCCTGGAACACCAATCGCCACTACGCTTGATATGCACGCTAATTTAAGTGAGAAAATGATGGGTTACACACCGTATCATTTCGGGTTTAAAACATATCCTCATACCGATATGTATGAGCAAGGAATAAATGCTGCCAGAATGCTAGTCGAACATGTCAGGGGAGACGCGAGCTATTATTCAGCCTTCCGAAAGCTCCCGATGATGCCTCCTTCTATCAATATGAGGACGGAAGAAGGTCCCATGAAGAAAATGATTGATTTGGCTTTTAAAATGGAAAGCAAGGAAGAAATCGCAAATGTGTCCGTTTTTGGCGGATTTCCTTATTCAGATATCCCGATGGCTGGTGCGAGTGTCCATGTTATCGGGAGGAATAAAAAAGCTGCTGAAGATACAGCTGATTTTCTTGCAAAGCAATACTGGGATATTAGAGAGGAATTCATTGTAAAGCTTCCAAGCGCAAAAGAAGGATTGCAGCTTGCAATATCTCTGAATACGGATAAGCCGGTCGTCTTGGCAGATATATCTGATAATCCCTTAAGCTGTGGAAGCGGTGATACAACACTATTATTAAGAGAGATGATTGATGCAAATGTGCCAAATACATTATTTGGCGCACTAACCGATCCTCAGTCTATAGAAGCATGTACTAACGCTGGTGTAAATCAAATGGTCCAATTGAATCTCGGTGGGAAAACCTCTCCTGAGTTCGGGCTCCCTGTCCCTGTTATGGCTAAGGTAATCGCTTTATCAGATGGAGTATTTTGTAACAGCGGACCCATGAATAAACATTTAAGAGTAGATGTTAAGGGAGCTGCACATATCCGGGTCGGTGAAGTAGATATCTTACTTATTGGAAGGCCGATGTCAGCTAACGATCCTCAATTGTTTCGCCACATAGGGATTGAACCAAAAAACAAAAAAATACTTGGTTTAAAGGCAAAAAATCATTTTCGGGCAGCTTTTGATCCCCTGGTTAGCAAAGTGATTTACGTAGATGCACCAGGTGTATCGTCTAATAACCTATTAAATTTCAATTATCGGAATATACCGGAAAATATGTGGCCCATAAAGAGCCCAACCTACTCGTTACATTAAGGAGGAAATAGACATGACGATAGCAGAGAAATCTTTTTACATTGAAGTTCCTTCTTCATTAAACCCGGATCAGCTGCAGATTATGATGGCGATGGAGAAGGATGCCTTTCCTGGACTTGGTGCCATCGATGAACAGACTCTTGTTCCTTTGGCCAGATATGGAAAAATTATTCTTTATCGGGAGGAAGGAGATTCAAGGCCCATTGCTGTTTGTGAATTAATGAGGGACTACCAGGATGTTAACAAGGCATATATCTTTGGATTTTATGTTCGTTCTGATCAGCAAGGCAGAGGGATTGGCAAAAAATTCTTAGGGGATATTTTCCCTATTTTAAAAGAAGATCGCTTTAAGAAAGTCTGCCTAACGGTCAGTACCCATAATACTAGTGCTGTAAAGCTATATGAACGAACAGGGTTTGAGATCAAAGGAACCAGGTTTTCTGAGTTTGGTGCAGGTGAAGACCGCTATTATATGGAGAAGGACATCAGATAGTATCATTCCTGGATTTTAGGATTAAAATAAAAACCTATTTTAGGAGGGAATAAAATGTTACAGCAACTTTATAAACCTAAAAAGCATTGGAAGGAATTTGAACTGTGGAAGGATGTAACAGATGAGCAGTGGAATGATTGGGTCTGGCAGCTTACCAACACAATCAAAAATGTTGAAGACTTGAGAAAAATCATTAATTTAACGCCTGAGGAAGAAGAAGGAGTTAAAATTTCCACAAAAACAATTCCATTGAATATTACACCTTACTATGCTTCTTTAATGGATCCGGATGATCCCAGATGTCCAATCCGCATGCAATCTGTACCAATTTCAAGCGAAATTAATAAAACAAGATATGATTTAGAAGACCCTCTTCATGAAGATGAAGATTCACCTGTACCAGGATTAACCCATCGATACCCGGATCGAGTATTATTTCTGGTAACTAACCAATGCTCAATGTATTGCCGCTATTGTACAAGAAGAAGATTTTCCGGCCAAATAGGAATGGGCGTTCCTAAAAAGCAATTAGATGCAGCAATCGGGTATATTCGCGAAACGCCTGAAGTAAGGGACGTGTTAATTTCCGGTGGGGACGGCTTATTAATTAATGACAATATTCTAGAGTACATTCTTAAAAATTTACGGGATATTCCGCATGTTGAGATTATTCGTATCGGGACAAGAGCACCAGTTGTATTCCCTCAAAGAATTACAGAAAATTTATGTAATATCCTAAAAAAATATCATCCAGTTTGGCTGAATACACACTTTAATACATCAATTGAAATCACTGAAGACTCAAAACGCGCATGTGAAATGCTGGTAAATTCCGGAGTGCCAGTAGGTAATCAGTCCGTTATTTTAGCTGGCATTAACGACAGCGTACCAATTATGAAAAAGCTGATGCATGATTTAGTCAAAATTAGAGTCCGCCCTTATTACATTTATCAATGTGATTTATCCGAAGGGATTGGGCATTTCAGAGCACCAATCAGTAAAGGCTTAGAGATTATGGAAGGCCTGAGAGGGCATACATCAGGATATGCAGTGCCAACGTTTGTTGTAGATGCACCAGGGGGCGGTGGCAAAATACCGCTTCAGCCAAATTACATCATTTCACAAAGTGCTGGTAAAGTCGTTCTTCGAAACTTTGAAGGGGTCATTACTTCTTATCCGGAACCAAGCACGTACGAACCTGGTAAGGCGGATTCTTATTATAATAAGTTATACCCTGAAGTCTACGAAAACTATGAAAGCACTGGCGTTTTATCGATTCTGGATGATAAGAGTTTCAATATCGTGCCGGAAGGACTAAAAAGATTGGATAAACGTGAATCCTATAAAGAAAATCCTAACCATGATTCTCTTAAGAACAAACGGGATAAACGTGATGAGTTAAAGGAGAAAAAGTATCAAACACAATTGAAAAAGTACTTTGCCGGTGCAGGAAGCAAGGGGGAGTAAGCTTTGATTTGTGAATGGTGTGAGGAAGGAATCGTAGCAGAGTCAAGAGATACTGTGTTTTGGGAATTGCCAGATGGAAAACTGTCTATTGAAATAAACGAGACTCCATCAATCTATTGCCGCAGCTGCGGAATGAATTACCAATCAGAAGAAACGGTAAAAGCCATTGAAGATCAACTTTATTTAATTGATACACGTAACATGGAAAAAAAATTAAGCTATGAAGAATTAATGTCAAAGCCTCGCTTATTAAAAAGAAACTATTTTGATTTCAGTCAATAAATAGTAAATCTTTTTCACGGCAGATTTAATAGAGGGAAAGAAGATTCGTTCTAAAAGACGAGCAATTCCAGTGGAGAACTGCCGTCTTTTGGAACGTATAAGTTTATGTTATTATTGACTAATAGTTTAAAAAAATCCGTCATTCAGGATTGATCTTGTGTAAATAATCTGAATATTTGGAAAAAATTCCATTTTCTTGTATTTATGATTAAGTGGCTGGAAACTTTCGCACATACCTGTAATGGCACAATATTCAATGAAGGAGGAAAATATTTGGATACTAAAAAGAAAGAAGTTTCCTTTAGTTTAGCTATTTTACCTTTGGCTGCGATGATGGCTGCTATGGCATTTACAATTATCGTTTTTGAGGGCAGTCCCCATGTTCCGCTTATCTTTGGTACATTGATCGCTGCCTTTATCGCGTGGAGAGTTGGATATGGCTGGAAGGATATCGAGGAAGGATTATACAAAGGAATTCGTTTAGTTTTACCTGCTGTGCTGATTCTTATCGTGGTTGGAATGATTATTGGATCATGGATCGGCGGCGGAGTTATCGCATCAATGACTTACTTCGGATTAAAGCTGCTATCCCCTGCCTATTTCCTTGTGGCTATTACATTAATTTGCAGTGTTGTATCCTTAGCTATCGGCAGCTCTTGGTCTACTATGGCCACAATCGGGGTAGCTGGAATGGGAATTGGTATGAGCATGGGGATTCCTGCCCCGATGATTGCGGGGGCTGTCATTTCCGGGTCCTATTTTGGGGACAAGATGTCACCTTTATCCGATACTACGGTTTTAGCATCAGGCCTATCTGGTTCGAATTTATTTGATCATATTAGACATATGCTTTATACCACGATCCCGGGGCTCATTATTGCACTTGGCGTCTATTGGTATCTCGGGAGGCAATTTTCACCTGCAACAACTGGGGCCGGGGAAATCGATAGTGTATTAAAAACCCTGCAGGAGCATTTTGTAATTTCTCCATTTCTTCTCCTGATCCCTGTTATTGTTATTGTTCTTGTTGCACGCAAGGTCCCGGCTCTTCCTGCTCTTATATTAGGTGTTATCCTTGGTTCATTGGCTTCGGTTTTCATACAGGGCAGTTCAGTAGGGGAAGCGGTCACTGCTCTGCAGGCGGGCTTTACCCTGGAATCGGGAAATGAGATGGTAGATACCCTGCTGAACCGCGGAGGCATTGATGGCATGATGTATACCATCTCTTTAATTCTGGTTGCAGCTGCCTTTGGAGGAGTACTGGAGAGTGTCGGAATGCTGGAAGCGATTGTAAAGCAGATTTTAAAGTTGGTAAAGTCGGACAAAGGATTACTATCTTCTACCGTTTTGACAGCGTTTTTTACCAATATTGTATCGGCTGACCAATACCTCTCCATTGTTGTACCATCACGTATGTACTCCAAGGCCTATCAGGGTCGAAACTTGCATCCAAAGAATCTCTCACGTGCTTTAGAAGATGGCGGAACCATTACGTCCGTTTTTGTTCCATGGAATACCTGTGGAGTTTTCATATTCGGTACATTAGGCGTCTCTGCATTTGCTTATGCCCCATATGCTATTTTAAATTTTTCGGTTCCAATTATTTCCATTATTTTTTCAATAATTGGCTTTTCTGTAGTCAAGCTGTCAGATATAAATGCAAAAAGAATCACAAATGAAGTGGAAGATGCAGTATAAGAAAAAAACAAACCCTTTCTTTCCTTGGAATTTATAGTGTAAAGGAGGCTGACTTAAAAAGGTCATTGAAACATGTCTTTTTAAGTCAGTTTTTTCTTTTCTTGTCCGTTCACCCTTAAATGTCGGTATGTAAAAAAGACTGAATGCAAAACTATGTAAGGAGAATTGGTTTTGGTGAGTGATAGAAAGTTGTAGATCAAATAGTTAAGCTTCTTAAGTTGAGCACATATTGTTTACTGTATATACTATGAATATAGAAGTATCCTTACATTGACAGGAGGGAATGGAAATGGAACAAGTAGTGGTAATTACAGAAGCAGCGGCTTTGCATATAAAAGAAATGATGAAACAAAACGAGGAAGAAGATGCATTCTTGCGTGTAGCAGTAAAAGGTGGCGGCTGCAGCGGCCTTTCATACGGAATGGGATTTGCCCATGAAGTTGAAGAAAATGATATCCAGGCAGAACACCATGGGATTCAGGTCCTTGTCAGCAAGGAAGATGCGCCTATCTTAAAAGGAACAAAAATCGATTACAAACAATCCATGATGGGCGGAGGATTCACAATCGATAATCCAAACGCTATCGCATCATGCGGCTGCGGATCCTCTTTCCGTACAGCTACGAATACTGGTACTCCAGAAGAGTGCTAAACAGTCCTCTGAAAACGAGTGACGCATATTTGATTAAAAGTGACGCATAAAATGTCCGAATGACGCAAATGTGGGTCTTACTGAAGCAAATAACCGGCTTCAACGAAACGGCACGGGTGGACTCAAAAACGACCTGAAAAGACGCAAAAGCTGGTTGGATCGGCGCATAAGTTGGTCTGACCGACGCAAAAAAACGACCACGACGCAAACCCGGTCTGAGTAGACACAAAAACAACCTGAAGCGACGCATAAATCAGTCTGCATGACGTAAAAACCGTTCATGATACAAACCCTGCTCAAGAAGAAGCAAAAACAACCAGAAGAGACCCAAAAGCAGCTCGAAACAACGCAAAATATGGGTCTCATCACGCAGAAACCCTAAAAGCACAAACTAGACTACTCATGCATTCCAACAAAAAAGGGCAGCCCCAACAGGGCTGCCCTTTTCCTATCTTATTTGCCAAACATAGAAGAACTGTGCATTGGCTGCACTTTTGCTTTTGGATCGATGAATGATTTGGCATGGTTGACTGCAGTTGGCGCTTCCCCAAAGCCGCAGGCAATTAGCTTAACTTTGCCATCGTATGTGCAAATGTCACCGGCAGCATAGATTCCTTCGATATTTGTTTCCATTCTGGAATTAACAACGATTGAGTTCTTTTCGATTTCAAGCCCCCATTCCTTGATCGGGCCAAGGGAGGAAACGAATCCATAATTGACGATGACAGCATCCACATCGAATACTTCTTTTTCTTTGGAAGTTACGCCTTCAAGCACAACCTGTTTGATTCCTTCGTCGTCGCCGATAAGCTCGGCAGGTACGTAAGGTGTTTTGATTTCAACCTTGGAGTTTTGCAGGTTTTCTACACTGTGTTCATGTGCGCGGAATTTATCGCGGCGGTGAACAATCGTTACTTTTTCAGCGATAGGCTCCAGCATTAATGCCCAGTCAACTGCAGAATCTCCGCCGCCGAAAACAACCACTTTCTGGCCAGCGAATTTATTCAAGTCATCAATGAAATAGTGAAGGTTCTTTCCTTCGTATTGTGCCGCACTTTCAAGTTCAAGGCGGCGTGGCTGGAACGCGCCATTTCCAGCAGTAATGATAATGGTTTTGGAATAATGTACTTCCTTATTGGTGGTAAGCTTAAAAGTCCCGTCGGCCTGCTTTTCCAATTTTTCTACAGACTGCTCAAGTGATACAGTCGGCTCGAATTTCGCCATTTGTTCTTTAAGGTTATCGATTAATTCCTGAGCACGGACTTTAGGAAAGCCAGCAACATCATATATGTATTTTTCAGGATAAAGAGCAGATAATTGTCCCCCAAGCTGCGGCAAGCTTTCAATGATTTTTACTGAAGCTTGTCTCATACCCCCGTAGAAAGCAGTGAATAAACCAGTTGGCCCCCCGCCAATAATGGTTATGTCATACACTTTTTGATCTTCTTTCATGCTATATCCCCCCAAGTATGTATTGCAATTCCACTCTTAATTCTAACATAAATCAACAAAAACCTCACTAATCGTGGTAAATATTATGAATAATAACAACACTCTAAATGGGATATTAAAGAAGGTGAAAATTTAAAAACACGTATATTCTTATATAAAAGTCTTAAAATTTTTAAGTTTTTCAACTATTTATTAAGGCTTGAAAAACACTAGGAAGTAGAATAATATGTATTGTAGGCATAATGTTAATATTTTGTGACATTTTCAAGGCATTTTTTTGAACTAGTTAGTGAATAACATCACAAAGTTTTTTATATTTTTTTGAAATAAAAAATATAAAGCAGCGGAAGATAAGAAAAACATTAGAAAATACTAAAAAAGGTGGAAGTGATACACTTGAGAAAGCCAAAGATTGTTATCCTGGGTGCAGGCTACGGCGGATTAATGGTTGCAACCCGTTTGCAGAAGTCTGTAGGAACAAATGAAGCAGAAATCGTATTAGTGAATAAAAATGATTACCATTACGAAACAACATGGCTGCATGAGGCATCAGCCGGAACACTTCATCATGATCGAGTACGCTACGATATTAAAGATGTTATCGACCGCAACAAGGTTGAGTTTGTTCAGGGAACTGCTCTTGAAATTAAAACAGAAGAAAAGAAAGTCATATTAGAGAGCGGCGAACTGGACTATGATTACCTGGTTGTTGCCCTTGGCGCAGAGCCTGAAACGTTCGGAATCAAAGGACTTAAGGAGCATGCATTCTCAATTGTCAATGTAAATGCAGCACGCCAAATCCGAGAGCATATTGAATATCAATTTGCTACTTATAATACAGAGGCTGAGAAGAAAGATGAGCGCCTGGCAATCGTTGTCGGCGGAGCTGGCTTCACAGGAATTGAATTCCTAGGGGAATTGGCAAACCGCATTCCTGAGCTTTGCAAAGAGTACGATGTAGACTACCATAAAGTAAAATTAATTTGTGTAGAAGCAGCGCCAATGGTGCTTCCAGGTTTTGATCCTGAGCTTGTTAATTATGCCGTCTCCCATTTGGAGAAAAAAGGCGTACAATTCATGATTGGCACTGCGATCAAAGAAGCTACACCTGAAGGCATCATCGTTGGAAAAGGTGAAGATGAAGTCGAAGAAATCAAAGCTGGAACTGTTGTTTGGGCAGCAGGTGTACGCGGAAACTCTATTATTGAGAACTCCGGCATCGAAGCAATGCGCGGCCGTGTAAAAGTTCAGCCTGATTTGCGTGCTCCTGGGCATGATAACATGTTCATCATTGGAGACTGCTCATTGATCATCAATGAAGAAATTAACCGCCCATACCCTCCTACTGCCCAGATCGCCATGCAGCAAGGTGAAGTATGCGCCAGAAACCTAACAGCTTTAATCCGCAACAAGACTGAGCTGGAAACATTCACTCCTGATATTAAAGGAACTGTATGTTCACTTGGCGAAGACGATGCAATTGGTGTTGCGTTTGGAAAGAAAATGGTTGGCTCTAAAGCTTCATTTATGAAGAAAATGATTGATAACCGTGCTTTATACATGATTGGCGGACCTTCAATGGTACTGAAAAAAGGTAAATTCAACATTCTTTAATAAAACAGCTCTTATACATTTTTAAGGGATGGACTGCTTAGTCCATCCCTTTTTTAATGCTCATCTCATTAATCTCGTAATGATCGTGTTACAATATTTTATAAAAAGGGGGTTGTCAGATGGGAGTGGAGAATAAAAGAGGCAAGGTCTGGCTGGCGGTTTCGGGGCTAGTGGTTTCTCCTGATGGCAAATGGCTTGTCGTTAAAAAGAAATACGGCGGTCTGAAAGGGAAATGGTCGCTGCCCGCGGGATTCGTTGAGCCGGGAGAAACAGCGGATGAAGCCGCTGTTCGGGAAGTTGAAGAGGAAACAGGTGTTAAATGTGCAGTGAAGGGCATGATTGGCATGCGAACAGGAGTGATTAAAGGGGAAGTCAGCGATAATATGATCCTTTTTACGCTTGAAGCTGAACCAGGACAGTCTTTGAAAGTCCAGGAGAGCGAGCTTTTTGATGTTCAATATCGCGATCCAGGGGAACTGGCTAGCGACCCGAATGCGTCTGTCCTTCTCCAATACATATTAAATTCTTCGGAGTCCTCTATAAAACCGTTAATAGACGGTATAAATCCGGGAGATACGTTTGGCTATACTGCTTATAAAATATTTTTATAATTTTCTGAAATTTAGAGATACAGAGAGATTTTAGAAGTAAAACATGCTTGTATGCGTTTCCATCAATGGTTTTTCATGAAATTTGAAGCTTTTCATTTACTCATATCCTTGGTATATTATCAGAAAATTCAGTTACGAAATAAGGAGATGAATAAAATGACAGCTAAGAATTATGAAAACAAAGAATGCATTTATTGTTCAGGGAAAGGTTATTTCCAATTGCTATTAGGTGGTTCGGAAACCTGTTCTTGCTGCGGCGGTACCGGAAAAAAGAAGGAATAAGACGAAACTTCGCGGAATGCGAAGTTTTTTCTTTGGAAAAAAGAATCCCCTCTTTTAAATAGTGAGGAGACCTGCTGATGTCTAGTGGCTTTTCTTATTGACTCCCTATCCCACATTAAGTACACTAAATATTGATGTGCTAAGGGAGGAACAAGTCCATGCAAATGACGATTTTTGTTTTGCCTATTTCCATGCTTTTGTTCTTTGTGCTATTTTTTGGAATAGGCTTTATTTTGAATATGCTGTTAAGAATGTCCTGGATTATGGCCATTATCTATCCGATTATAGCAATTAGGATTATTGATAAAGTTCGGTTTATCGAATATTTTCAAAATGCAGGTGAAGCTTTCTCCAGCCTGGGTGTAGAGTTATCCAGCCTTGCTCTGGCGGATATCCTGATTTTGAGCAGCGGGATGGCAGGGGCAATTGTTGCCGGAATTACAATCAGGCTGCTCCGTAAAAAAGGCTACCGCATGTTTTAATTATTTATAACAAAAATCTCTGCTGATGGCAGGGGTTTTTTATTTTTTTTTGAATAGTGTGTTAAATTAGAGGAACCCTTGGCACCATTGGTTTCTCCCGCTATAAAAAGGGTATGATGGAAGCCTGCCCGTCCAAAAGTTATGAATATTTCTCTGAATGATGGGAAATGAATAACTTTGGGAGGAGTGTTCTAGATGAACAGATTTAAAAAATGGACAAAACGTTCCATCATGTCAGTTTTGTTTTTGGGAGCTTTGCTAACAACGTTTCATTCGATATCTGGGGTGGAAGCGAGAACAATCATTCATTTTTACCAAAATGAAACTAAACAAACTAGCAATGATGAGCTATCAGGTTTTGATCATACATTTAAGTCGGTTGGCGTGGCTTTTAAGTTTTTGCAGCGTGCTGCAAGCCTGGATCCAAAGATTTTAGCCAGCGAAGCGGCTGCGAGCCAGCCTCTAACGCTGGAGGAATCAATTGACTGGTCGCAATACCAGACTAAGGAAGTGGTTGCGACAGGGTATACGGCATTTTATGAATCAACGGGTAAGAATCCTGATCACCCGTCATTTGGCATTACATATTCAGGAGTTAAAGTAAAGCGAGATTTATATTCTACTGTAGCAGCAGATTTAAATGTTTTTCCGATTGGGACAATCCTGTTTGTTCCTGGCTATGGATATGGCGTTGTTGCCGACAAAGGCGGCGCCATCAAAGGAAACAAACTGGATCTTTATTATGAAACGGTTGAAGATGTTTATAATAATTGGGGAAAAAAGACACTGGATGTCTATATCGTTGAGATGGGCGATGGCACCCTTACGGAGGAAGATTTAAGAATACTGAATGAAAATGAATCTATGCAGGTTTTTAGACAGCAATATATTAAATCTGAGAAGAGATAGCAGCTTAAACAGGCAAATCCGGTTCAGTTCGGATTTGCCTGTTTCTATTTGGTTCTTGTAGCCAGCCTTCTTTTTATATTGAAGCAAATTCCTCCGGATGGATCTTTTTAGCCAGCCGGACGGCCCCTTCAATTAATCGGGGAGAAGGGCGGCAATAGAGTTCTTCTTCAAGTACAAGAATTTTGTTCTCTTTTACTGCATCGAGATTGCTCCAGCCAGGACGCTTCAAAACAATTTCCGGATTCACCTTTTCACGTCTAACACCAACCCATGCAAGGCAAATATAGTCTGGATTTCTCTGTAGTACATCATTCCAATCAGTTTGGACACTTGCAAGCTCCACATCTCTGAATAAATTAACAGCGCCAGCGATTTCGCTGATTTCTGTAAGCCAATTTACCTCGCCAGGTGTAAAAACGGGCTTTGGCCACCATTCCCAATATAAGCTGGGCTTATTTTGTATGTTTGCTGAGATTTTCTTGAGAGCCTCTATTTTTGTCCGAAAGGTTTTAGCCGCAGATATGCCTGCTTCAGGCTTTCCGATTTTTTCCGAAACAGATATTAAGTCCTGTTCAATATCTTCGAGGCTTTGGGGGTTTAAAACTATGTGGGGAATTTGTCTTTTCTTCAGGTCCTCCACATTTTTCTCCATCCCGGGTACACTAAGAGAAGCAAGTACCAGGTCAGGATTTAATTCTTCAACTTTATCCATATTGATGGACAAATCTGGCCCGAGCCGGGGAAGGCTCTTAATTTGATCAGGCCAGTCGGAGTAATCGTCAACCCCAGCCAGCATATGGGTAAAGCCTAGATATTCAATTAACTCCGTATTGCTTGGGCACAAAGAAAGGATTTTCATTTCAATTCACACCTATCAGGATAATAAATAATGCAGTCCCAAAGTTAACAGGATGCCTGTTAAACCGCCAAATAATACTTCAATTGGCTTATGGCCAAGCAGCTCCTTCAATTCCTTCTGCTTTTCCTGCTCCTCTTTCTTTTGCCACATCTTCGCTTCTTCAACAAATTTATTGAAATCGGCAACAAGCTGGTTCAAAACAATGGCTTGTTCCCCTGCCTGACGGCGAACTCCGGTAGCGTCAAACATAGTGATGATGGCAAAAATGGCAGAGACGGCAAATACAGCAGAGTCCATTCCTGTTTCAAGTGCAACACCGGTGGAAAGAGCTGTTACTGCCGCTGAGTGGGAACTGGGCATTCCACCTGTACTTGTCAGCAGGGACCAATCAACTTGCCTTGTTGCGATAAATTGAATCGGCACTTTTACAAACTGGGCAAAAAAGATGGCTGCAAGAGCAGACCATAAAGGAAAGTTCGTGAATAATTCCATTTGAGACCACCTTTAGCTGCAACATACTTCACTGGAACTGGCAAATGCAGTTCAACAGATTAGCTGAAATTTCTTTAAACTTATATTCATATTCTCTAATAGTTTTGCTCTTCCTGCAAGCGGTTCTCTTAAGAAGGGCTGCTCTGTTTTTGAAAATGAACTGTCACAATCAAGGATAGCAGAAGGACCCACTCGGAAGGCATTAAGGGCAGCTGCGCTTTCAATCGGGAGCTTTATGGCGGTTCTGATGATCGTGATTATGCATCCTAAAAAAAACAGAACCATTAGAAGTACTATGTAAGCAAAAGCGAATACAGCAAATAAGATTGTATCCATTTCATTCTCCTTACTGTCTATCTTCTTCTTTACTCACTTATCCTGGAATATACTAAGAATAAATGTTAGATGCTGAAAATGTGCGAATACTCTTCCCTTTTGCTAAAATGTGCAGTACCAGCAAGTATGGGAACTTGTAAAATGGAGTGGATTTGTATGGAAGATTATCCGATTGAATATTACGAGTTCTTCATCAGTTTTAATGAAGGCGACTACTATACATGCCACGATCTTCTTGAGGAAATGTGGATGACGGACAAGGGAAATCTCTTTTTAAAAGGTTTGCTGCAGATGAGTGTAAGCATCTATCACTATGAGTATGGCAATGTAAAGGGGGCAAGGCTTATGATGCAGGCGGCCCATGATTACTTGCAGTCATATCGCCCGAAGCATTGGGGGATCGACCTGGAGCATGTGTACAGGTTTATTGAAGAAAGCCTCTCGATATTTCCGAAAGACATTGACCGTGTACCTTTTGAAGGGGTAGGAAATCTTCCAAAGCTTCCTCAGCTTATATTGTATCTAGAGGATTAGCCTATAAAAATTAGATAGTCGAAATAATTCTGTATTTTCGATATAATAAGATGAAATACATTAAATGATTTATGGGGGTGCAATGATGTTTTCAGTTAAACAGGAATTCAATTATTCAGCTGAACACGAATGCCTGATTGTAGGTGTGTTTGATAAACCAAACAAATTCGAAGGAGTTCTTGCCAGGGCTGACGAGCAGTTTGACGGGCAGCTGACAGAGCTTGTGAAAAGCGGAGATATTTCTTCAAAGAAAAAAGCAGTTGCCAAAATACATACATTTGGAAAGATCGGTGCAAAACGCCTAATTGCGGTAGGGCTTGGCAAGGAGAAAGAATATAGTTTCGAGCTTCTGCGCGAAGCGCTGGGCAGAGCTTTTAAAGAAGTGAAATCGTCCAAGCTTCAGGAGGCGGCGGTTTACCTTGATAGTTTCACAAGCGAAAAAGTAGATGCGCTGGATGCTGCCCATGCAGTCAGCGAAGCGTTTGCTCTTGCTACATATAAATTTGAAGATTACAAACAGAAATCGAATGAACCGGAAAAAGAAATTGAAAACATTGTGGTTTATAGCGATGCAGCGGATGAAGAAGATGTTAAAGCATCTTTAACGGTTGGATATGCATACGGAAAGGGAACGAACTCAGCACGTACACTCGTGAATCTGCCCGGCAATATGCTGACAGCTACAGATATGGCAAATTACGCGTCAGAGCTTGCATGGAGATATGGAATGGAAGTTGAAATCCTTGATAAAGAGGACATGCTTAAGCTTGGCATGGGTGCCCTTTTGGCAGTAAACCAAGGTTCGGCAGAGCCTCCTAAAATGATCGTCCTTAAGTATCAGGGCAAGGAAGAATGGAAAGATGTCATTGGCCTGGTCGGAAAAGGAATTACCTTCGATACAGGCGGCTACTCCATTAAGCCGAAGGATGGCATTGTCGGCATGAAAACCGATATGGGCGGAGCGGCAGCAGTCCTTGGCGCCATGGAAGTCATTGGCGAACTGAAGCCTGAGCAAAACGTAGTCGCTGTCATTCCTTCAACAGATAATATGATCAGCGGAACAGCTTTAAAGCCGGACGATGTGATTACATCCATGAGCGGCAAAACAATTGAAGTGCTTAATACAGATGCAGAAGGCCGCCTTGCTCTTGCGGACGCAGTAACTTATGCCAAGCATCATGGAGCGGATTACCTTGTAGATGTCGCTACTCTGACTGGCGGTGTCATCGTCGCGCTTGGCGAGGAAACAACTGGTGCGCTGACCAATAACGAAGAGTGGTTCGAGCAGGTGCTTGAAGCTTCAAATGAAGCCGGTGAACCAATCTGGCGCTTGCCGCTTTTTGAAAAAGATAAGGAAAGAATCAGGAACAGCAAAATTGCTGACTTGAACAACTCTCCTGGCCGTGCCGGACATGCGATCATGGGGGGAGGCTTCGTAGGCGAATTTGCAGAAGGCACCCCTTGGGTGCATCTCGATATAGCAGGAACAGCAACCACAACGAAAAACCATGACCTTGGCCCGGCAGGCGCTACTGGCGTTATGGTCCGTACACTGGCATTGCTGGTGGAAAGATTCGAATCTAAATAAGGCTGATGCAGAACTCCGGAGAAATCCGGGGTTTTTTTATTGGGGAAAATTCAGCTTAAAAGATTAGTTATATTAAAAATTCATCAGCAATATCTGGTTTACAGGTTCAAAATGAATACATCTTCCATATAAGCAGCTCTTTTCACAATATAAGAGATTAAGAGAACAGAAAAAAGAATATTACTGATACTACGTCAAGAAAACGGACAAATTAAATTGGGCACTTTCTTACTTTCTTCCTACCGCGCTATCGCTTGGTAACCTGGACAAATGATGATCTAACTTGCGTTACATCATNATTTGTCCAGGAAAAGGTTAAATTAGGCGACTTTCATTTTTGAGTAGTAAGCTTTTTCAAACTCCATCGGTGATTGGTATCCAATGGTTGAATGAATCCTCTCTGGATTGTAAAAACAAGTGATATACTCAAAAACTTCCTTTGTTGCCTCTGCTCTTGTCCTATATTTTTTCTGGTAGATCAATTCTTTTTTAATAATACTGTGAAACGATTCA
>NZ_JAEL01000064.1 GCF_000518885.1 Bacillus sp. J33
AATGCGGTAGCATTTCCGAGGAGCTCGCCCCTTCCGCTCCAATCAACAGGGTGCAAGAATCAATATCAGCATGAATACTAAGACAAAAAAAGAAGAAAATCGTCCTTTTGGGTATAATTAAGTCACCACAACCCACCATACGAGAAAGGAACGATTTTCTTATGTATAAAGAGTATAACACGAATCAATTAGCACTTCCAATGGATATTCAGGTACTAATCCCCAACAACTTAAGAACTTCTAATCAACAGAGAACATTGATCGCTAGCTTTCGGAAAATACATACAGCTCCCATGCATCATCAAAAACTGACATGCTATCCAAATAGGATCCGTTCAATTCGAGGTATGAGCTAATTTCATCATAATCATAGGATGTTTTCGGGAAACTGTGGTCCTCATATGCATGGTTGGCAAAATGGCTAATGCTATCCTTTGGCTTAGGATGTCTGTACTTCATTAAAAAATGATAAAAGGTTTTGGACATATTTATCCCTTCCTTTACAATCTCTCGTTCTGTTTTTTACCTTTTACTATAAGGGATTCCTGGTTAGTACGTCTACTAATCAGGAATTTTTTTGCACTAAAAAAGCAACCCCAAAAATTTCCGGGTTGCATCTTTAGTGCAAGCGATCAGTGGTTATTTCAGCAAACATAAGATCGCCATCGTTACGGGCTCTGCATGGAGCCGATTCTTTCAATCCCTTTCTTTAATTACGCTTACAAAATAACCGCACGAGAATAAAACAGCCATTGCTGCTGCAAGCATACCATCACGCAAGCTCCACCGCTCTTCCCCTGTGAATATATATGAATACTGCATACCTATAGTCTATTATAAAGAAAAGGAAGAAGGAGCCTGCGACGAACCAATGAAAGTGCTGTGGAATTTTTCCTGATGTGATTTATCACCTAAGAAGTAAAATCAAAATAATTTCTTTTCAGAAGCCTTGGCTGTTCCATCAGCTGAGCATAACTTATTTCTTTTCCAATCTTTTTGGTATCAATTAAAAATAATTGATCTTCGATTTCCTTCACAAGATCTTCAGACTGATAGACCATATTACAATCCTTGCAGACCGTGGAAGGTGTTTCATTTATTTGAATGGCCCGTGTTCCATCTGGAAGCTCCCAGTAGACTGTTTCCCTGCACTCTGCAATATTATTGCTTTCGCACCAAGCACATCTGTTTTGCATTTTTAGCCTCCTATTCTTTTGTCGCTGCTGTCTGTACATCAGATGCAGTTTTTGGTTCCTGCTTTGACTGCTGTGCTTTAAATTTCTTTTCTTTTAATTCATCCCGTTTATCGCGCTTATCTTTTAATGAACTATGTGACGGGTCAGTTTCATATTTTTCACGGCGGTCCAACCTTGCGAGCCCTTCAGGCACAAGGTTAAACTGCTGATCGTTCATCAGGGCTGCAATGCCTACATTTGAATTTTTCTCTTCCATATCTGGGTAAATTTCTTTGAAGTAGTCTTCAGCCCGGCCAGGTACATAGTTTTCCGGTTCCGGATAGGTAGTGATCACTCCTTCAAAATTTCGAAGCACCACTTTATCAGCACTTTGCGAGATCAAGTAATTTGGCTGAAGCGAGATTTTTCCGCCCCCTCCTGGTGCATCGACTACAAATGTTGGAACTGCATAGCCGGAAGTATGGCCTCTTAAGCCTTCAATAATTTCCAATCCTTTTGAAACGGGAGCACGGAAATGGCCAATACCCTCTGAAAGATCACACTGGTAAATGTAGTAAGGGCGAACACGGATTTTGACAAGATCATGCATGAGCTTTTTCATAATTGGAACGCTGTCATTGATTCCAGCGAGAATAACAGACTGGTTTCCAACCGGTACTCCAGCATTAGCCAGCATTTCACATGCCTTCTTCGAATCTTCAGTAATCTCAATAGAAGTATTAAAATGTGTATTTAACCAGACAGGATGATACTTCTTCAAAATATTGCAGAGGTTTTCAGTAATTCTTTGCGGAAAAACAACTGGGGCTCTTGTTCCAATTCTAATGATCTCTACATGGTCGATTTCCCGCAGATTTTTTAAAATATATTCAAGAATATTATCATTGATTAATAGACCATCACCGCCGGAAATCAGTACATCCCTGACCTGTGGTGCATTTCGGATATATTCAATTGCTGCATCAAGCTGTTTTTTCGGTACTCCCATGCCAATTTGGCCGGAAAATCTTCTTCTTGTACAATACCTGCAATACATAGAGCATTGGTTCGTCACCAGGAATAGAACACGGTCAGGATAGCGGTGGGTGAGACCGGGCACTGGTGAATCTTCATCCTCATGCAGAGGGTCTTCTAGGTCATATTTTGTTTTATATATTTCTTTTGAAATGGGAACTGACTGCATCCGAACCGGGCAGCGCGGATCATCCGGATTCATAAGCGAAGCATAGTAAGGTGTAATGTTCAGTGGAATGGTCTTTGTTGAGATTCTTACTCCTTCTTCCTCTTCAGGTGTAAGATTAATAACCTTCTTCAAATCATCAATTGTGCGTATAGTGTTTGTCAGCTGCCAAAGCCAATCATTCCACTGTTCCTCTGTGACATCCTTCCAAAGCTCTATATCCTTCCAATCCCGATCAGGCTTATATAAAAAATTTTTCATTCAAATTCCCCCTATGCGAGTTTCTTATTTATATATCTTGCAAGAATCGTGCCAGGTGGATCTTCTTTGTATTTTCCTATGAAAAAGGGGCATGAGCGGAAGATTGTTTATCATTTTGAAGGGAAATTTTTATAAAATAAGTTAGATGGAAACAAAAAAGTGCCGATTAACCGGCACTTTTTTGTTATATTCAGTTAGACTTGCTTGGAGCTTCTGCTTCGTGAACCCTTATTTTATATTTCGAGAGTTTATATTGCAGAGTTTGCCGTGGAATATCCAACAGTGTGGCGGCTCGTTTAATATTTCCCTCTGTATGCTTAAGAGCATTCACAATTAATTCTTTTTCAAATTCTTCTATGTTTGCCCTTAAGGGCTTTACCCTTGCTGACAGACCTTTTTTGCTGGTAGGTATTTGCTGCTTCATCATGACAGGCAAATCTTCTTCTTCAAGTAAGTCCTTTTCGCATACATTCATCATATACTCAATCGTATGCTTCAGTTCCCGGACATTTCCTGGCCAGTTATATTGTTTGAAGAATGTAAGCACCCCTCTCCCAGCACCCTTAACGTCTTTATTAAATTGCTGATTGAAATGCTTTATAAAATGATCAGCAAGGAACCCAATATCTTCTGCCCTATCCCTTAATGGCAGTAGTCCGAATGTAAGAACATTTAAACGATAAAATAAATCTGTCCTGATTTGACTTTTTTCAAGCGCTTCCCTTGGGTGAATGTTCATGGCAGCAACTACCCTCACATCAACCTGTGAGCTCTTTGGACTGCCCACTCTTCTTACCATTCCATCCTCAAGCACCCTGAGCAGTTTTGCTTGCAGCTCAATCGGCATGGCATGGATTTCATCCAGAAAGAGAGTGCCTTCATCAGCGAGCTCAAACAGCCCCGGCCTTTCTACAGCACCCGTATAGCTTCCTTTTGCTGTCCCAAATAGAATGCTTTCAAGAAGCGACTCTGGAATCGCAGCGCAATTTTGGGCAATAAAGGGGCCGCTAAATCTTGAAGAGGCATGGTGGATTCCCTGGACAAAAAGCTCTTTTCCACATCCGCTTTCTCCAAACACAAGAATGGGAGAATCAGACTTTGCAAGTTTTGCTGCTTCTTTTTTTATTTTTTGCATATCCTTATTAATCGTAAGCAGGCTATCCAGGGTGTATTGCACATTGTTTATTTTGTTTTTCGTTTTTTTCGCAGGCCTCTTTATCTTTTTCTGCAAATCAAGCAGACTTTCTGAAAGAAGCTTCAATCTTGAGTAATCCTTGGCAATCTCAACTGCACCTGCAACTTTCCCATTAACCACAATTGGCAATGTTGTGTTTATTGTTTCAATTTGAACGCCATGGACATTTACATACGACTGGGTTTGATTATATATAGGTTTTTCCGTTTTGATAACTTTTAGCAGGGTGCTTGTCTCTTTATCCAATGATGGAAAAACCTTTAGAACCGGCTTGCCGAGAACCTCGGACACCTCTAAACCATCGTGCCTGGCAGCGATTTCATTATAAAAAATAGTATTTCCTTTCATATCAACCACATGGATTCCTTCATCAATCCCTTTTAAAATGGCAGCCAGAACTTCTTTGGACATGGCTTGTTTTTCAATCATTAGATATCCCCCTCCCCTACCATGTATATGATGGGGTGCCGAAAACTTGTCATGTTGGTGCCGAAAATATGGCACTTGATTTATAAAGGCTGTCATATTTTTTTGTTTGTTCGCTATCCATCGGGATTAACTGCCACTTCTCGGGGGCATCCTTTTTCTGTCTTTATTCTGCTGGATTAACTCCCTCCTCGAGGACCGGATCATTATTTGTAGTTAATCAGCCTGATTATCTACCATTTCTTTAAAGTTACATCTTTTTTCGGCGTTATTCAGCACCATTAACTACCATTTTTTCAGGACCACACCCTTTTTCGGCGTTATTACCCCTTTAGCTATCACTTCGTTAATTAACATCGAATAATGACCATTAGGTGTGGGTGAAATGTTTAATCCGCCGCTTCCGCCAAATCCTTTACCCAAACATTCATATTTTCAAGTTTATCGAAAATGTAACAATTATTTAGCAGACGTCCCCGGTAGGCATATCCCAACTGGTGGAGAACCGCGTTCATTCCAAATGAAAGGGCTCTGGCAATGGAGTATGCGCAAAAGATTCCCTGCGACTGAAGATCTTCTTCCAATTTCTCCAGCAGGATTTTCATCAGCCCGTGCTTGCGGTGGGAAGGCAGTGTGGCACAATCTGTTAGTTCTGCATTTTTATAAAAAAGATTCACTTCTGCCGATGCTGCACTGACCAGATCATCGCCAAACTGGAATGCATAATAAATGGTTCCTTCTTTCATTGTTTTTTTTATATAAACTGGATCATGGAGGGGTGTTGGGTATATTTGAAATACTTCCCGGTAGAGGGCAGCAAGCTTTTCCGCATCTTCGTATGTTATTTTTTTCAGCTTGTATTCAGTAGGCGGCATATTAACAGCCCTGATTCTTTCAATTGCCAGGACATTCTTTACGATATCGTCTTCCTTAATCCAATGCACGCTTGCCCTTCTTTGGTCTGTATAGTATTTGCAGAAAAAATATTGGTCAGATCCGAGAAAATAGCCGTCAATGATCGCTTCGCATTGAAACCCATGAGCAAGAAGTTCCGTATAACTTTCCGCTCTCCCTCTGAAAATTAATTTTTCACTCTGCTGTTCTTTTGCAGTTGCTTCTGCTTCACGGATGGCTTCCTCCAGATTTCCCAAATAATCGTCTACTCTGATGCGGTTATTGAAAGAATCAATGTACATTTCCGCGGAAAAATTCTCTTTTTTTACCTTTTTAACGGATGCAGTATTATTCATTTCCAGACCCCCTTATTCTTAATAAAATTGCCCGGCCATTCGGCCAGGCAATATATGATTATAAAAAAAGGCTTGCTGCATTCCCGGTAATTTACCGGACAATTTGGCTAATCCACCATCCCAAACAAGTAAAATGCCTGCCCAACTACTACATTTATCGCCAGCCTTTTAAATGGACAGCTGGTTAATCAAGCTTAAAGCTGACCAGTTTCATTTCCGTCATTTCCTCAACTGCATATTTAATGCCTTCTCGGCCCATTCCGCTCATTTTTACACCGCCATACGGCATATGGTCTACACGGAATGTCGGGAAGTCGTTAATCATTACGCCGCCAACATGCAATTCTTTAGTTGCTTTGAAGGCTTTGTTTACATCTTTAGTAAATACGCCAGCTTGCAGTCCATAATTAGAATCATTTACGAGGGCCAGTGCTTCGTCAAAGTTCTTGAAAGAATTAATATGGACAACAGGTGCAAATGCTTCTTCACAGGAAATCTTTTCTGTTTTGTCTACGTTTAATAAGACTGTCGGATGTAACGTATTATTTTCTGCGTTTCCGCCTAGGACTAGCTCTGCCCCACTATTCACCGCGCTTTTAATCCAGCTTTGCGCCCGGTCAGTGTCTCCCTGAGATATCATTGCGGAAATATCTGTATCTTCATCAAGCGGATTGCCCATTTTTAGTTTTTTGGCTTCTTCTACAAACCGTTCGGCAAATGGATGGTAAAGAGATTCATGTACGTAGATCCGCTGAACCGAAATACAAACCTGGCCTTGGAACGCAAATGCCCCCGCTGCTATACGCGGTACAATTTTATCAATATCTGCATTTTCATCCACAATTACAGCCGAATTTGATCCCAATTCAAGTGTTACCCTCTTCAGACCCGCATTCTCGCGAATTTGCTTTCCGACTGCCGGGCTGCCTGTAAAAGTAATCATCGAAATACGGTCATCGGCAACAAGTACATCTCCAACTGTTCCGCCGTTTCCTGTAACCACATTCAGTGCACCATCCGGCAGTCCCGCCCTATGAAAATATTCCGCAATCTTATAGGCGGACATTGGTGTTTGAGATGCAGGCTTTAAGACAACCGTGTTGCCTGCTGCAATTGCAGGGCCGACTTTATGGGCAACCAGATTCATGGGAAAATTAAAAGGGGTGATTGCTCCGATAATTCCAAGGGGTTCCCTTACAGTATAGGCAACTCTGCCTTCGCCTCCTGGGGCAGCATCCATTGGGATTGTTTCACCATAAAGTTTGCGTGCTTCCTGGGAAGCAAATGTATATGTCATGATCGTACGATCTACTTCCCCTCTTGCTGCCTTAAGCGGTTTTGAAGCTTCCTGCGCAATAATCCTTGCACATTCTTCCTTATCTTCCTTCATGAGGGCAACTACTTTCTCCAGTATTTCCGCTCTTTTATGTGCAGGCATTTCAGCCATTATCTTTCTCGCACAGTCTGCCGCATCGATAGCCGATTTAACATCTGAAGAGGAAGCTGAAGCAACCTCTGCAATAACTTCCTGATTAAAAGGGCATTTTAATGCTTTGTAATTTTTTGCCTCGATGTATTTTCCATTAATCCATAAATGTTGTTTCATTCAAACAACCTCCTTATGTGCAGCATTCACCTATAACTTCCTCTAAAACTCCCAATCCTTCTGTAAGCTGTTCGTCTGTTGTGACAAGCGGGGTGAGAAGACGGATAATATTGCCGTACAATCCAGCACTCATAATGATCAGTCCGCGTTTATGCGCTTTTGCCAAGATTTCCTGAACAATTTCTTTATTTGGTTCCTTTGTGATTTGATCTTTTACAAATTCCATTGCGCACATTGCTCCTAATGAACGAACTTCACCCACTTCCTTATATTTTAAAGGAAGCCCTGAGAATTTTTCATTAAATACACTTCCAATTTCATTTGCCCTGTTCAATAAATCTTCTTCCTCTATAGTGCGAATGACTTCTATCGCTGCTATGCACCCAAGCGGGCTTCCCCCATAAGTTCCGCCGATTTCGCCAATATAGGTGAATCCATAATTTCGGCTCTTCCCGTTACAGCACTTATCGGCAATCCTGCACCAATCGACTTTGACATCGTAATGAGATCCGGCACGACATCATAATGCTCCATGGCAAACATTTTTCCGGTTCGGCCAAATCCTGTTTGCACCTCGTCGGCAATAAAAAGGATGCCATATTTATCACAAATCTTCTTAACACCTTTTACAAAATGCGCGGATGGCATGACAAATCCGCCTTCGCCCTGTACAGGTTCCATGATGATCGCCGCAATCTTTTCCGGAGGCACTTCACTCAGGAAAAATGTTTCATATTTTTTCAGTAATGCGTTATCGGATCTTCACCAGATAAGCCTTCACTGCGATAATAATTCGGATATGGCCATTTATATGTTTCAGGTGCAAATGGGCCGAATTCATATTTATAGGGTTTTACCTTGCTCGTTAAACTCATGGCCATATATGTACGCCCATGAAATCCCCGCTCAAAAGATATAATTCCTTTTCTGCCAGTGAATTTCCTTGCTATTTTAACCGCATTTTCTAATGCTTCTGCCCCAGTGCTTAAAAAGAACGTTTTTTTGTCATGATTTCAAGGGGTGATGCCACTCCTCGTCTCAACCGTACCAGCGGGGTAATCTTTGATTCGCACTCCCACATAAAATCGTACCTTTCTCTCCAATCCCCACGGGGCTAAAACAACAAAATTCAGCATTAACAGAGCTTCCTAATTTGTGCTGCACCATTCCATAATGGCCAGAGCAATAATTTCAGCAGCATCGAAAACTTCCTGAATGGAAATATACTCGTTTACATCATGTGCCGCTTCTGTTACGCCCGGACCAAATACAACAACTGGAGTATTTCCGATCCTGGATAATATTCCTCCATCTGTTCCCCAAGGCGATGCTTCAACTGCAGGCTGCTTGCCTTTTACTGCCTCATACGACTTCGATAAAACTGACATAAGCGAATGACCTTCTTCCAGATTGCCCGGAAGCCAACGGCCGCCGAACCATTCAACATGGGGAGGATTTTTCTTAAGCCAATGGTCACTTTCAGCAGCCTCTATCAGGCACCTTTCCAGCTCTTGTTCAGCAGACTTCATATCCTCATCAGGCGCAACCCCCATCCTTCCTTCGATTATCGCAATATCCGGAACAGAGGATGGCCATTCTCCGCTCTTTATTTTTCCTATATTAATAGGGATTGGAATAGGGATCTGGCTATAGAGCGGATCTGTTATCCTAAGGTTTCTTGCTTTCTCCAGCTCCTGAAGTTTTGCAATGGCAATCATTGCTTTTTCAATGGCATTAACGCCCTCATAACGGGTGCCTCCGTGGGCAGACCTGCCTTTAACCGTTATCCGGAACCACATGGAACCCTGCTGTTTCGGAAAGAGCTTCATATTTGTAGGTTCCGGAATGATTGCCCCATCAGCTGTATATCCACGCAGGACAGCAGCCAATGTGCCAGCGCCGCCGCTCTCTTCTTCTATGACACTTTGAAAAATTATGTCTCCTTTAAGCTTAATTCCCAAAGATATAATGGCTTCCATAGCCAGGAGTAGCGAGACAGTTCCGCCTTTCATATCCGATGATCCGCGTCCATACAGCTTTCCATCTTCAATCCTTCCGCTAAATGGATCATGATTCCAATCATTCCTGTCCCCCTCAGGCACAACATCAATATGTCCATTGAGGATTAGGGATTTCCCGCCTCCTGATCCCTTCAAGGTAGCCACCACATTGGGATTTCCGGAAAAATCCTTTCTGTCAGAGCAAAAAGCAGGATGTTTGATCAAATCGTCCTTGCCAATCTCCCAAATATCAAGAGTTAGTCCCAGTTTGCGGCATTTTTCAATAATCACAGCCTGTGCGCTGCTTTCGTTTCCGCGTGTACTTCCTTCCTGGACAAGCTGCTGAAGGATTCGAATTCCCCTATGCTTATTATCTTCAAGCCATTCTTTAATCTTTTGTTGTACTTCCAAATATTCTCCCTCCCTTTCAGATCCCAAACCTATGAAAAATAAAAAAGAATCTATTAATCAAGGATTCTTACATTTTCAGCAATTGCAAACCTGCATCCAGTTTTATCTATTACCTCCTTAATCGAATGAGGAGCAAACAATTCAGTCAGCATTAATCCTTTCTCTGAAATATGGAAAACTGCCATATCTGTAATGATCATGTCAACGCAGCGGGCAGAAGTAAGGGGCAGAGTACACTCCTCAACGATTTTAGAATTCCCATATTTATCTGTCTGGTTCATTAGGACGACCACTTTTTTTGCCTTTTGGGCAAGCTCCATCGCCCCTCCCATCCCCGGCACTTTTTTGCCTGGAACAATCCAGTTGGCCAAATCCCCCTGCTGGCTTACCTGCAAGGAGCCGAGAATAGTCATATCAACCCGTCCTCTCCGAATCATCCCGAAGGCAACTGTACTATCACAATAGGATGCCCCATTGACCACAGAAACTGGGAAACCGCCAGCATTGCAGAGATTTTCGTCTTCCTTTCCTTTTTCAGGGCTGGGTCCCATCCCAATGATGCCATTTTCAGCATGGAACATAACTTTTATCCCTTGAGGCAGATGATTGGGCACCAGGGATGGGATTCCAATGCCAAGGTTGACAATCATTCCATTCTTTATTTCCTCTGCAGCACGTTTGGCTATTCTGTTTCTGATCTCTACTCCCATGCCCATTTCCAATTCACTCCTTTTGAAGGGACAATATAATCGACAAAAACGCCGGGCGTTACAATTTCATCGGGGTCCAAGCTGCCAAGAGCCACAATTTCTTCCACTTCGGCGATCGTAATATCACCTGCCATAGCTACAAGCGGGTTGGTATTTCTTGCACTTTTGTCATAAATTAAGTTTCCGTAAGGGTCAGCCTTTTTGGCAAACACAATGGAAATCTCGGCAATCAAGGCAGTTTCAACGAGATACTCTTTCCCATTTAATGTGCATCTTGGTTTATTGCCTGTTACGATGCTGTTATCCATGCCGATATCGGAAAGAATCGCAGGAATTCCGGCTCCTCCTGCACGAATTCGTTCTGCAAGTATTCCTTGAGGTGAAAATTCAACTTCCATTTTCCCATCTGTCATTAATTGGCCGGCAACTGGATTTGAGCCAATGTGGGAAGCGATCATTTTTTTAGCTCTCCCCTGGCTTACTACTTTTCCAATCCCGATATGGGGAAATCCTGAATCGTTGCCTATAAGCGTTAAGTTTTTGATCCCTTTTTCCAGAATGCCATCGATAAGGGTAGGGGGGGTACCAATACCTCCAAATCCGCCAAACATGATGGTCACGCCATCACGGAAATGCTCCATAGCTGTATCGATATCAATGATTTTATTAAATGCGTTCTCCATGCTACTCAGCCTCTTCCTCTGCAAGGTTCAGGTATTTCTTAGTAAAAATCTGCAATGCTGTCTGAAATCGCTTCGCCAGCTCGTCAATTTCCCTTTTTGTTATTGTCAGGGGCGGTGCTATCAAAATGGCATCTCCGTCAGCACCATTGGTACCAGCGCCAGCAGGGTAAATAAGCAAGCCTTGGGCCTGTGCCTCCTGTATTAATTTTTGAGTCATGCCTAACTTTCTTGAAAATGATTCCTTAGTGAAAGGATCTTTAACAAATTCCAGTCCCAGCATGAGACCTTTTCCTCTTACATCGCCAATAAAAGAAAATTTTGACTGCAGTTTTAACAGCTTGTTTTTCAAATAATCGCCTTTGCTTTCCACCTCTGGGATGATGTTATTTTTATCGATATATTCAAGTACAGCGAGAGAAACAGCACATGATTGCGGATTAGCACTTAATGTGTGCCCGCTCATAATGCTTTTGGATCCTTCCAAAATGGGTTCCATGACCGCATCACTCACAAGTGCGGCAGCAATCGGAGCGTACCCAGCTCCCATCCCTTTTCCGAGCGCTACTATATCAGGCTTTACATTCCAGTGTTCCGATGCAAGCATTGTCCCAGTTCTTCCAAAGCCGGTCATTACCTCATCGGCTATGAACAAAATCTCATATCCAGCACAAATTTCTTTTATTACTTTGTAGTAATCCTGCGGGGGTGCAATGGCGCCCCCTGCAGCTCCAATTACCGGTTCTGCTATAAATGCAGCTATATTCTCAGCCCCAATGCGTTTAATAACTGTTTCGAGCTCATGTGCACACATATAGCCGCAATCAGGCATTTCGAGATTATACGGGCATCGATAGCAATATGGGGGGTGAATGACAGGAAAATCCTCAAGCAGCGGTATAAAGCGGGCCCTTCTTCCCGTATGCCCTGACATTGATAAAGCCCCAAGAGTGATGCCATGGTAGCTCATCCACCTTGAGAGCACTTTTGTTTTTGTTTGGATCCCTTTTTCCTGCCAATATTGAATCGCAATTTTCATCGCAGTTTCAGTGGCCTCTGATCCGCTGTTCACAAAAAAACACCAATTCAAATCGCCAATCGAGACCTCCGCTATTTTATGGGCAAGCTTTTCAGCAGCCTCACTTGTAAATTGAGAACGATAAACAAAGGAAACTTTTTTGGCTTGTTCATGCATGGCATCAATAATTTCATTCACACCGTGGCCAATATTCGCCGTAATTGCCCCAGATGATGCATCCAAATACTCCTTCCCATCGGTATCATATAAATAGACGCCCCTGCCGTAATCAATTACTGGATATTGTGCATCAAGCATCGGCTTAATTAAGTTTGATTGATCCATTAACATATCCCTCCACTTTAAAGAAATGCAAAAAGCGCCTAATGCATAAATATTTTCCTTGCTGCCTTATACAGAATGCCAGCTTATGGCTTAAACTCCGCCCTGAGTGAGTGCTGCCTTCCGGGCCAATATATTAAATTGTATGAAATGACTTACTAAATCTTTCATAAAGAATGCTCATATCCCCAATTTGAACTACGATGAAAACACAAAAAAACAGCCACCGCATTTGGTGGCTGAAAGAATATTTATATCGTACTTTTTTTCAAATTTACAAGATCATCATCTTCTTCTGCAAGATCGTGAAAAAACCCGTCTTCGTCATGGGCAAAAACATACTCCAGTTCTGCCTCAGCTTCATCAAGTCTATTTAAAATTGATAGATAGCATGCTTTATTATATCTGGCAAATAAAAGCTCCGGATCTATAGCACACACTTCCTCCATGAGCTGGAGCGATTTTTCAACGTTCTTCATTTTATGATAAGAAACGGCCAATTCAAGAAATAGTGAGGAATCCTTAGGGTGTATCTTAAGCCCTTCCTCCATTACTGTTATAGCTTCTTCATATCTTTTCCTAGTATTGAGCAGATTCCCAAATCTGGAGTGTGCCTCATTCTCATACGGATTTTCCGTAATAATTTTGGCGAAAAGCTGTTCCGCCTGGGCAAATCTCATTCTCAGAGTAAATGCAATCGCTTTTAAAAGCATAAGATGGGAATCGCCAGGCTTTTCTTCAAGACAGGCATCCAGCAGCTTGATGGCTTTATTTACCTCGCCCGCATCCTCAAGCGGATTACCGCCTCCAGCTAGGTGCAGCTGGGCAAGCTGATAGGCTGTAAGGAAATCCCATCCCTTATCAAGAGAAGCCTTCAATACCTTTTTGGCATCTTCCTCCAAATTCACAGATTCATAGAATCTGGCCAGGCCCAACGAAGCACCCTTATTCGCAGAATCATGCTTGATTGATAATTCATATAGATCAATAATTACTCCAAACAGAGCAATTTGCCTTGTCTTATCCCTCATTTTTCGAACAACCCTTCCAAAGAAGGACGGCTTTTGTTGGGGCTCCCAATCTATCGTACTTGCATACTGTTCCAAAGCTTCAGCAGCCAGCTGGAAAACACGGCTCTTATCTCTTCCCTCTTTTCTAATCTTTGCCGCAAATACAGGGAGCTGTAAGATTTTTTTAGACTCTGCAAATAGCAAAATCAAAGTTTCATATAATTCGTCCTCTTCCCAGTTTTCCCTTATTAGGCCTTCCAGCATAGATTTTGCTTCTTTATATTTCCTTTTCTTTATTAGACACCTTGCATGGTGATGCTTTAACTCAGATAATTCTGGATCCAGCTGCAAAGCTTCCTGCAGGCAGCTTTCTTCCCTAATACTGTCACCTGCTGCACCATATGCATATGAAAGGCTGTCCAGCCTCCATGTTTCAAGAACCTCCCCTTTCATCCTCTCTATTTTTTCGATAAATTCATGAAGGTCTTCATTGGAAAGCAGGCTTGTTAAATAATCGACATTAACTCTTAATGGAGCTTTTTCAAGCAGCTGAAGCATGCAGCTTATTTCCTGCTTTTCATCTCCCATTATTCCATATATCTGTATAAGACGAGTGTATGCTCCTTCCGCATCTGGATTGAGCAAAATGCTTCTTTTTAATGCTTCTAATGCCAGGTCAAATTGTTCAAGCTTAAAATAAGTTTCGCCTAGCCTGTAATAGGGAAAACCCGTTTCCTTTATTCCAATGGCCCGTTCGTAAACCCGGATTGCCTTTCCATATTGTCCAGCAGTCTCATATAAAGTACCTGCATAGCATAGATAATCAGTGTTGCCTATTGCATTCTCGGCCTTCGCTATAAGGAAAGAAATACCTTGCTCCAGATATGGACTCTCTTCCACAATGTTTACATATAGCTCCAGTGCCTCATCAAGATTCTGATCAACATAGTTAAATCCTCTTTCAATTAGTGCCAATCCTTCCTCCAGCAGGCTGCTGCTCTCAATCTCTGCGGCCCAATCTGCAAGCATCTTTCCCCCATTGATCAAAAATTCACTATCTTCGTCAAAGCGTCCAGCATATTTTCTTACAAACTCGGCTGCACTCTCTGGACCCTTCATTTCTGAAAGGACTAATGCATATCCGAGATAGGCGAAAACTTCTTCAGGATCATTATCTATGCAGGAAATATAAATCTGTCCTGCTTTTTCAAATTCCTTATGTTCCTTGTAAAAGTCTCCTAAACGGATAAGAATCTGGGCGTTTTTTGTAAGCTCCTTTCCTTTAATTAAAATTTCTTCAGCGCGTGTTTCATCTTCCAAGCCATTTTCATAAAGGTCTGCAAGTGCCAAATATGGGTAAGGGATTTCAGGTTCCAGGCTTGCCGATATGATGAATCCTCGTTCAGCTTTACGCAGCTTTCCTTCGATTTGATGGAGCTTTGCTCTTTCGAACCATATATGTGCATCCCATTTATCCTCCCGCAGGAGCTGATTATATATAATCCGGGCTTCTTCTGTCTTTTCCAAATCGGAGAGAATCAAAGCATGATTAACCCTGATAAAACGGTCTTGCTTATTTAACGCCATTGCAATGTCAGACATTTTCCTTGCTTTATCGGGTTCAGAATTATAAAGGAAACATAAGGCAAGATAACTCCATGTATAAAATTGATCCGGATCAAGCTGCAAAGATTTTCTGAAAAATTTAATAGCGGATCCGTAATAATCCTTATTTAGATGAATTCTTCCCTGCAAAAACTGGTATAAAGGACTAAACGTTCTTCTTTCAGCCACCGATAAGGTTTCCACAGCCCTTTCGGTTTGCTGAAAACGGATAAAAGCCTGAGCTGCATGAAGTTTAAAAAAGTCAGACTCAGGATACATGGCAAGAAGTTTTTCTGCACAGTGAAGAACAAGTTGCTTATACTTATCACCAGCGAAATATTTCACTGCATATATAAGCGTATAAGGATTGTTCATTGTGGAAGATAAAAAATCAGCCAGAATAGGCTCACTTTCCTTTTCGTCCTCTTCAACCCTCTCTGAAAGGGAGTGTAGTTCTCTATAATATTGATCTTCTTCAGCATTTAAGAAACTCAGATCATACTCCCTCTCCATTGGGACTGCTGCAATAGACAAAAAGCCAGAATTAATATGCAGCTTCTGAAACTCTTCATATGTAACGTACATAGTTTCAAGAAAATTGGGATCTTGAACCATGTAAAAGCCAAATCGTTCATCAAAACCACTCATTAGCTGGACATGTGAGGAGTGCTCAAAGTCCACACTAAGAATGATTGGTATTCCTTTTAGCAGCAGAGTCTTGTATCGTTTGTCACTTCCTGAAAAAAACCTGCAAGCGAATCCTTCTTTCTCCAGATATTCAACTGATGCAGAAAGCTTGGAACCTGTAACATCAAAAATATGTTCGGCAATTTCATCCTGATTTGCCTTTTTGCCAAAATAGGCAAGAAGCATTTCAAAGCTGGCAGGCACACAGTAATTGCTTTTTTGAATAACGGGCTTAATGGCAAGCTTTTTTACTGCTCCTTTTTCATTGATGTCATATTTTGTTCTAAAAGGACCGTCCTTAAGCTTTTTTTGATCCACATATTCCTTCAGATTGGTAAGTTCATCTTTTTGATAATAAGATAGTGCTCTAAGATATTCAAAATAATGCTTGTATGCATGATAGGGAATAAACTGATCTAACTCGTCCATTATATTGATCATATCCATATTCAATCCAGCATCTCTGTACCGTCGGATCAATTCCATCTTTAAAGCTGGGGCCTCAGGATGGTCTTCGATGCCTTCTTTTATTGTTTTAAGAGATTCTTCCTGATTACCATTAGATGCATATACATCTGAAAGCAACAGGTAGCAAACATGTCCTCGCTCCTTTTCCTTCAATCCCGCCTTTAAGTAAGTTTCCGCCTTCGCCCGGTCACCTGTTTGCAGATAATAAAAGCCCAATTTATCCCATATTGGTTTTTTGCTGATCGTTTCCATTTGAGCTAGCCATTTCTCCGCTTCTCTCGTCCTCTTCATTTCCAGCAGACAATGTATTTTTGTAAATAACGCACTTGCAGCCAGTTCCGAATCTTCTTCTAGTAATCCGCCATTCAGATATTCAGTAATAATGTCTTCCGCTTCCAATGGTCTTCCGCTGTCAATAAGCTCATCACAATACCAAACCGCCGTTTGAAGCGTTTCGAAACGCCGGTGCGCATTTCGTGCAAGAAACCCACTGTATTGGTACATTAATCCACGGTCAAATAATCGAATGAGCAGCTGAAAATCTTCAAGTGATGAGATTTCAGCCAACTTCCTTTTAATACCTGAGAACTTTAATTTTTTCATCATGCCCAGTTCTGCCATTAGAATATTTAGCGCTTTTAAAAATTGCCTGTTGTCTGCCAATCTTTTTAATTCAATAATGAATTCCATTCTGCACCTCATTTGGATAAGTTAGAAATATAATACAAAGTTTTACAGGGAAATACTACAGGAAATGGTTGTATTTTTTGCAAATAAAAAGCCCGGCAATCTGCCGGGGCATCATTTACCTTTGTTCAACCCAAATCTCAATAGAAGGTCCATGTGCAGAAATGGAAGCTATTCCGCCAATCGGGATAGTTGCAAAGGGATGTACATGTCCAAAGTTTACATTAGCAATCACCGGTATTCCCTTTAGCTCTTTTTTTGAAGCTATAATCATTCGGAGAGCTTCCTCAGTCACTTGGGAGTTTTTCTGAAATCTGCCAATCAAAATTCCTTTAATGCCTCGCGCATCAGGAAGATGCAGCAATGATTGGAGATCCCTGTCAAACGCAAGTGGATGGGATTCCTCATCGTCTTCAATGAACAAGATTGAATTTTCAAGTGATGGCATGTATTCTGTTCCCTGCAGCAAATTTAGGGTAGATAGATTCCCGCCGATCAAAGTGCCTTCTGCCTGCCCTTCATGGAGAATCATATAGCCATCCTGTTTGATAAATTCCCGGTCTTCCTGATCCAAATACCACGGGTCATCACTCCAATGAGAAGAAGGGAAGATTTCATATGGAGCATCATTCGTAACAGCACTTATAAAAGATTCGAGGGTATATTCAAATCCATGCTTCACACCGAAGCTGGAAAAATGAGGGCCCGAATATGAGATTAATCCTGTCTTTCTATAAATTGCACCCTGCAATGCAGTGATATCACTGAATCCGCAAAATACCTTCGGGTTGCTTTTTATTAATTCAAAGTCTATGTATTTTAAAAGCTGGTTAGCGTTATAACCGCCGATTACCGTTAGTATCCCTTTTACATTCGGGTCCGCAAATGCATCATGAAGGTCATCAACTCTTTCTTCAATAGAGGAACTAAAAAACGCATCATGAACTTCTGCATTTTTTCCGAAAGTTACTGTAAAACCTAGCTGGTTCAACCTCTCTTGAGCGATTCTTAATTGTTCTCCCTTAATAATTGCCATGCTTCTGGACGGTGCAATAACCCTGATTTCATCACCTGGCTTTAAACGATCTGCAAGCACTCTGCTTCCTCCCCTTCTCCGTTAAATATCACTATTTTATCAGAGAACAAATGTAAGAAAAATGAAAGTTATCACGTAAAGGAAAAAGCTCCGCTATGAAAGCGGGGCCTTTATTATGTCTTATACAGTTACAGATTCTTTTCTTGGGGCATTCTTTGCTTTTTCAACAATATCTCTTGCAATCCAAACTCCGCAAGCGCCTGCCTGTGCAAGCCCCCTTGTTATTCCTGCACCATCTCCGCCTACATAAAGGCCGCTGATTTCTGTTTCAAATCGATCATTTAATCTCGGACGTGCAGAGTAAAACTTAGCTTCAACTCCATAGAAAAGTGTATGCTCGGATGCAAGGCCAGGCGATACATGGTTTAATGCTTCAGTCATTTCTACAAGACTTTTCATGGTGTTATATGGAAGAACAAGACCTAAATCACCAGGTACTGCTTCTTTTAAAGTCGGCTCAAGGAATCCTTCTTTGATCCTTTTCTCTGTCGACCTTCTGCCTTTTAAAATATCTCCATACTTCTGGACGATGATGCCTCCATTTGATAGGCTGTTCGCAAGCCTTGAAATTTCATGTGCATATTCATTAGGCTTATCAAATGGCTCAGAAAAGGTATGCGATACTAGCAATGCAAAATTTGTATTCGGACTTCCCAGTTTAGGATCTTTATAGGCATGGCCGTTCGCAAGCATTATTCCAGAGTGATTCTCTACTACTACATGGCCGGACGGGTTGCTGCAGAAAGTCCTGACTCTTGTACCCACAGATGTATTGAAGGTAAACTTGCCTTCATAAAGATGTTTATTAATCTCTTCCATGACTATATTAGAAGTTTCCACGCGGACGCCAATATCCACCTGGTTATTGATCATCTTTAAGCGGCGTGATTTTAAAAGATTCGCAAGCCAGACAGAGCCATCTCTTCCAGGTGCTACAACTACTTTTTCTGCATGGATTTCATCTCCGGATTTCAGCTTTACTCCTCTGATTTCATGACCATCAGCTGTTTTTTCCGTAATGAGATCCTCTACCTCAGTCTTGTAAGACATATCAATTTTTTCACGCAGATATTCATAGATGCTTTTTAAGATTTCAAGGTTCTGCTCTGTACCTAAATGCCTTACCTGGGCACGAAGCAGCTTCAAGCCAGCTGCATATCCGCGGCGCTCTATATCTCTTACTTCGTCAGTCATCGGATCGGTAATGCTTTCTGTAGCTCCATGCTTCAAGTTAATTTCATCTACATATTTTATTAATTCAACAACCTGGGAGTCAGGGAGATAGTCGGTCATCCATCCGCCGAATTCACTTGTTATATTGAATTTACCATCTGAATAAGCCCCTGCTCCACCAAATCCATTCGTAATTGAACATGCAGGCAGGCATCCTGCAAACTCTTTTCTGCCTGCTGCTGGCGGGCATTTTTCTATTTTTTTCTGTAAAATCGGACAATTCCTTCTATATATATCATGGCCTTTATCAATCAATAAGATATTCGCCTCAGGCATTTTCAGCGTTAGCTCATAGCAAGTAAAAATTCCGGCCGGACCAGCGCCGACAACAATTACATCATAATTTGTTTTCATCGTCCATTCCCCCAGACGCATTTTTCGTTAATTTCTTTAACCACAGGTAACTATATCAGATATAATTGAATTGGTCAATTTATTTACGAACTATATTTTTATTACTTTTTATTAATGTTCGTATTTAAAGCAGATTATTTATTATTCAATCAATTTAAATTATAGACGCTTACTAGTATTGTAATTGCTGAATAGATAGGAGGGAACATGACGTTTACGGCTGGATTTCCTCCCGTTTCGCGATGACTTTCTTCAAGTGCTCGCCTTGGGTACCAAATTTGAGATTTTTGATTCGCGGTATTTCCCCAAATGCGCGCGGTTTTTCCCGTATGCACGGTCCCTCTGCGTTTGGACACAAAAAAGAGGGCTGCCCCTTTAAGACAGCCCTCCCCTTTAAAATCCATTTTTATTACCATTTTCCGCAGCAGCATGCTCCGATAATGATCAATAAAATGAACAATACGACGATTAGGGCAAAGCCGCCATAACCGCCTCCTGCGTAAGCACCTGCTACTGGGTAGCCGTACCCAGGATAGCAAGGATCGTAACCTGCACCAGCAACTGCACCTTTATACATTAACAATCACTCCTCAACAAATTTTCTTGGGCATTTTCAATATCAATGTATGTGGCAGAGACTTGACCCGCATGTGTATTCGCCCAATTTTAATAAAAAAACGCTTCTCCGCATATTTAAGCCTTTATACGCTGGCTTTATTAGGGTACGATAACATTAGAAGACCAAAAGAAAATGGGGGATTCAAGCCAATGAAAAAAAAGAAAATCGGCATATATATTATTTTCATCACTTTCATTTATGGTTTGTATCATTTATTTGACAGCCTATCAAAGGCTGAAAGTGCCAATCCTACTAGCGTATATAATAAGCTCGCCGGAAATGAGAATATCAATTATTTCATCATCGGCGATAGCATTGGCAGGGGTTCAGGGGCTTCCTCCAAGTCAACAGCTTGGTTTACCCTCCTTGAAAGGCATTTAAGTAAAGAATATGGCATTAAAGCAAAGCGTCATTCATTAGTTCAAAGCGGTGCTACAGCTTTTGAAGGGCTCTATAAGCTTCAGGAATCCAAGCATTTCGGCAAAATTGATTTGACCTTTATCGTCTTCGGCGAGAACGACCGCAAATATATGGATGACACTCAATTTTCATATTTTTATGAAAGTCTGATCCGAAAGACAAAGCAGCTTTACCCTGATACAGAAATCATCACAATTACTGAAAATCCCCTTGACAATGAGGACTTCGCCCAGGCTATTGCTGCTATTTCACATCATTATGGAGCAAAAAACATTGATATGAGAAAGCCTTTTGCAGAAGCTGGACTCCCTGCTGAGGAACTGACAAAGGATATGGTCCATCCCAACGATGCTGGCTACAAAATTTATGCAGATACTTTATTTGAGAAGATTAAAGATCTGGTCGCAAATAAAGCAGATATCGCTTTCCTGACTGCTCCAATTCGTAAAGATACAGATTTTGAGATAGCATCCATCCCTCATGTTACAAATATATCCGGATCATTTATTCACAAAGACGGACTTTGGGAAAGCAGCAGTCCTGGTGATAGTCTAGAATACGAATTCGAGGGACCATTCCTTGGAGTAAATATGGTAAGAAGTGAAGTGGGCGGGAAATTGGATGTAATTATAGATGAAACTTTTGTAACTTCACTATCCGCCTGGTGGCCCCTTAAAAAACAAAGATATCAGTATATTATAAGCGGTCTGGAAAACGGGCCACACCATGTGAAATTTATCGTTTCAGATGAAATATCGGTTAATAACAGCAGGGAAGAAACAGTTATACAGATTTCTTCCATCCTGACCAAAGCAGAATAGAATTAATTTTTTCCTGAGTGGAAGAGGGGAAATACAATAATGAAGAGCTTATTAAAGAATTTCATAAATGGGATTCTAACCATTGTACCCATCATTTTAGCCATTTTTGTAGTGGTAAAAACCTTTTTGTTTCTTGATAGCATTATGGGGAATTTATTAAAGCCTTATTTGAAAGAAGATTATATCCCAGGTGCCGGCCTTTTGGCTACACTTGTTCTGATTACACTTTTAGGCTGGCTTTCAACAAAATTTATTACTGGTTCCATAATCCGGCTTGTTGATCGCCTTCTTGAAAAAATTCCTCTAGTTAAAACCATTTACTCAGTAATTAAAGATACTGTTCATTCCTTCTTGGGCGAAAAGAAATCTTTTTCCAAAGTGGCACTTGTTACAATACCAGGAACTGAAATGAAGAGTCTTGGATTCATAACTTCTGAAGAGTTAGAGGGATTTTACCATCCGCTGAAGGAACACATTGCGGTTTACGTTCCCCAAACATTTCAGGTTGCAGGCTTCACTTTTCTGGTACCGAAAGAGCAAGTGGAAATCATTGATGTTAGACCTGAAGCTGCAATGAAGTTTATCCTTTCAGGCGGGATGACCTCTAAGGGAACTCCTGAGAAGGAACGCAATTTGTAAAAAACAGATTCAAAAAGCCGCCCAATAAAGGCGGCTTTTCCTAATTACTTTGCTGTAACTGTCATAACTGTAGAAGAACCTCTTGTTACAGACCCTGCTGCTTTTTTCTCGAGGGATGCTAACTGGTCGCCGTTTGTCACAATAATAGGTGTTACTGTGCTTTTGGCTTTCTCTTTTACAAGCGCCAAATCAAACGTAACAAGCTTATCGCCTTCATTTACCCTGGATCCTTCAGTAACATGCATTTCAAATCCTTCACCTTTCATGGAAACAGTTTCCAGTCCGATATGAATTAAAATCTCTGCACCATTTTCTGCGCGGAGGCCAATAGCATGCTTTGTAGGGAATACCTGCACAATTTCTCCATTTACCGGTGAAACAACTACTCCTTCTGAAGGTTCAATGGCTATACCGTCCCCCATCATTTTTTCAGCAAATACAGGATCAGGTACTTCTTCAAGATTTACGGCGGTACCTGATAGAACAGCTTTAACTTCTACCGATTTTACAGTTTCCTTTTTGCCAAATAATTTCTTAAACATAGATACACCTTCCAATTCTTATTTTGCATCTTTAAATAATTGCAGATATTCTTTGTAGCCTTCTTCCTCAAGCTTTTCTTTAGGAATAAATCTAAGTGCTGCTGAGTTAATGCAGTAACGAAGGCCTTCAGGTCCCGGGCCATCATCAAAAACGTGGCCAAGATGGGAATCTGCTGTTTTGCTTCTTACTTCTGTTCTGACCATAAAATGGCTGAGGTCTTCTTTTTCAAGAACCTCTGCATCTTCGATAGGCTTGGTGAAGCTCGGCCATCCGCAGCCTGCATCGTATTTATCCTTTGAGCTGAAGAGAGGTTTTCCTGATACAATATCCACATATATTCCATCCCTGAATTCGTTCCAATATTCATTGCGGAATGGAGGTTCAGTTCCATTATTTTGGGTAACCTCATATTGCATCGGACTGAGTTTTTGCCTTAATTCCTCTTTATTTTTAGTCATTTGCTTTCACCCCAATGCTTCTTTATAAAAGCCTTTCTTCCAGACCCAGTCTGATAGGCTTCATATCTTTCCGGATTCTTCTTGTAATAATGCTGATGATAATCCTCTGCAGGGTAAAAGTCTGAAGCCGGAAGAATCTTGGTTACAATCGGTTTTGTAAAAGGGCCCTTTTCTTCAAGCATTCGTTTAGATTCCTCTGCTAATTGTTTTTGGGTTTCATTGTGATAAAAAATAGCGGTCTGGTAAGATTGGCCGCGATCATAAAATTGGCCGCCTTCATCTGTTGGGTCTATCTGCTGCCAATACAGCTCCAAAAGCTTCTTATAAGGGAAGACCTGTGGATCAAACAAGATTTGAACCGCTTCATAATGGCCAGTTGTTTCTGAACAGACTTCCTGATAAGTTGGGTTTTTTACATTTCCTCCGGTATAGCCGGAAATCACTTCCTTAATACCGGGCTGTTCATCAAACGGCTTCACCATACACCAAAAGCACCCGCCTGCAAATGTCGCTTTTTCATATTGTTTATCTCCCATTTTGTCCACCTCTTTCCGGCACTACCTTTTACTTTTTCCCTTTAAAAGGTGATTTTAAGCCATATACATAAGATTAATGAAATTATCTAATATATGCAAAAGAAACCCCTTCAAAGAAGAGGTTTCGGAATTTTTATATTCTTTTGTGCTTAATACCTGCACTGATTTTCTTCCAGCGTTTACGTTCCTCTGATTGAGCCCTTTTATCCTGCTTTCTGTCCAAATAAGCAAGCTCCCTGAGAAGCTTTTTGTAGCTATTTAGGCGTGCAATAGAGATGGCTCCTTCCTCGATTTGCTGAATTACGGCACATCCTGGTTCATTATCATGCGAACAGTCCCTGAATCTGCACTTTTCCGCGGCTTTTTCAATATCTGTAAAGCTTTCAGAAAGTCCGCTGTTGCTTTCCCAAAGCTGAAGCTCCCTCATGCCCGGGGTGTCAATAAGAACTGTCCCCTCAGGCAGCAGTATGAGTTCGCGATGGGTAGTTGTATGCTTTCCCTTATCATCGCTTTCCCTAATATCCTGGACCCTTTGCTTTTCATGTCCAAGGAGGTAATTTATAAGGGTGGATTTTCCTACTCCAGATGATCCAAGCAGTGCAATTGTTTTTCCTGGCAAAAGATAAGGTTTAAGGCTGTCTATCCCTTTCTCTTCCAATACACTTATTGATACAATTGGGACTCCCATGGCAACACTCTCAACCTCGGCCATCTTCTCCTGTACACTGCTGCAGAGATCTGCCTTTGTTAGAACGATTACAGGGTTAGCCCCGCTTTCCCAGGATAAAAGCAAATACCTTTCCAATCTTCTTAAGTTTAAGTCCTCATTAAGTGAATTGACAAGGAATATGGTATCCACGTTAGCTGCAACAATTTGTTCCTCAGTACTTAATCCTGCAGATTTCCTTGAAAACTTGCTTTTTCTAGGAAGAACAGCATGTATTGTTCCACGCTGCTCTCCAACCCTTTCTTTAATTACAACCCAATCGCCTACTGCAGGATAATCTTCCCTGTCAGCAGCCCCAAAGGAAAATTTGCCCGTTACTTCACAAAGCAGCTCTCCATTTTCTGTCCACACACGGTACATCTTTTTATGTTCTAATGCGACACGGCCGATTTGGTACTCATTCTCTTCATATGCTGAAAAAGCTTCTCTAAAAAACTCATCAAACCCATATTTATAAATTGTCAATGTTAGTTCCTCCACGCTTATTAGTAATTGGAAGGCATATCTGATGCCTGTTCCATTATTTTTGCAAATAAAAAACCATAGGCTAGCAGCCCATGGTTTGATAAGCAAGTTTAAATAAGCATAGAAAACACATTGATGCTCTCACTTAATAAACGAATTCCATTTGGGCTGTGCCTGAACTATTTACAATGGACTTATAAACAAAAATTTCTCTTTTCATAACACATCACCCGCTTTCGTTTATTTGTATTCATTATATGGAAGATTACGCCAAAAGTAAAGTCTTTATTTAAACATTTTTCGAATGTGACACTGCCCCCAAAAAGTGCATATGTTAATGAAGAAAGCAAAGGAAGATAGGAGCGAGGAGTATGCCAAATAATAGAAACCTTCAATGGTATTTCCAAAAAGCTGCTAAGTATGATCTGCTGGCTCAGTACTTTAAATATATAAATCCTGCTAAGCATATTGACTATTATTATAAACATTTGCGCTGTATGAACTATGCCGTGCAAATGATGCGTACAGGCAATAGGATTTCTGCGGGAGATTCACTTCGGCAAGGGCCGGCAAAAGTGCGCATATTCCATTCATCACCTGATGCAGGCCCGGTTGATATTTATATAAATGGCTTTAGAATTCTAAAAGATTTCGCTTTTAAAGAAGACAGTGATTATTTATCATTCCCTGGGGGACAATACCAGGTTGATATATATCCAGCTGGCAACATGGTTTCTGCTGTTTTTAGCAGAAAGATTTCCGTTGAATCTGGCAAATTCTATACGGCTGCAGCTGCCGGCAATGCTTCCAAATTAAAACTTCTCTTACTGGAAGATCAGCCAGCAGTATCTCCAGGTGAAACGAAAATCAGGTTTGTCCATCTTACACCAGATGCCCCTGCTGTAGATATTGCCGTAAAGAACCGTGATGTGATTTTTCAGGATATATCTTTTCCCAAAGCTAGCGAATACCTGGCTCTAACACCAATGACTGTCGATCTCGAAGCAAGAATAGCAGGCACTTCCAATGTGGTTCTATCCATGCCGCGTATTCAATTTAAAGCAGATCAGGCGTATACTATCCTGGCTGTTGGATCGGCAGTAAGTGAACCTGAATTGGAAGCTATGATTATTCCAGGCTGAAGCGGTGACGCATTATTGCACAAAAAAGGAATCCCTCAGCAGTGAGAGGATTCCTTTTTTATGCTTTACTATTTTACCGGAACCAGAAGTGTAAATCTAATATCGTTTTGTCTTAAATTAAATTCATCCACTTTCACTTTCACATCGCTTTTAAGCTTCATTTTCTGCATCGATACGTAGATTCTTTCTTCTTTTGGCTGGATGATCACTCCCTCAGGCAGCTTGTACCGATCTCTGACCAGTTTGAGAACATGTGAGACTGGCAGGTTCATCTGCCCGACGGAAATCGATTTTTGCTGAAGAACCACATCTCCGTTTTCCAAAGCTTCAGGCTCAAACGAAAGCTTCATTTGCAGATCCTGGCTGAAAAAAGGAATAGAACCGTATAAGTCTACTTCATCATTCAGCAGCACTTTATAGTCAATTGCTCCATCTGTCAGCCCTTCTTTTTCTAAATAGTGGTTGATTACCCTATTCAAGTCTTCTTTATTAGCCTGAATGCTAAAAGGAACATAGTTATCTTCATTCATATTTTCTGCTATGTAATCTTGATCTTTAGCCGGCAAACTAATAAGAATAAGCAAAAAAACCAAAATAATTGCATTGATTGCCATTAAAATAAAAAAGAGCCTTTTCCATTTATTACCTTTCAATTACAATCTCTCCATTTCCTGCTGAATCCTTCTTATACGGCAGCTCTTTTAGAACTTCCTCTGTCAATGTTTCATGAACACGCCCTGCAATTAACTCATACCCTTTATCATTGGGATGAAAATAATCGGTAAACAGAAGGTTTTCCTGTGTATTTTGGAAGATATCATCTATTTCCACAAAATATGTTCCTGGATACTGTTCCAGAATGGATTGGCTAGTGCGGTTCCACCCTTCAAGAATATCATTAATTTCCCTAATTTCAGAAAACCACTTTAAGAAAGGGTTATATAATCCTATTAAAACAATCCTGATATTTGGATTTACCTCTCGAATCGTATTTAAAACCGCTATGAGATTCTTTTCATAATTTATCTTTTCCTTCGCGAAAGCTTTAAGCTTCAGATTTGAGAAGTTTTCACGCACTACCTTCATGACATCATTTCCGCCGATCGTGATAACCACAACATCTGACTTCTTTATTACATTTTGTACTTCTTCAGACGCCAATTTTTTTAATAATTGATCGGACCGGTTGCCTTTAACCCCAAAGTTATAAAAAGCCGCATCTTGAACACTTTTATCCTTTTCCAATTGCTCTTCCAGATAAGGCAGATAGCCACCCCTATCAGTACTGTCGCCTACACCTTGCGTTAAAGAATCCCCAACTGTAGCAATTGTAAGATTTCTTGGAAAGAAATTCAGCGGAACTTGTTCTTTAGGTTTTAATTCAGATTTTTTAACAGGCTGTAGGGTATCCTGATTGGAACTTAAACTGCAGGAAACCAGAAGCATCATGCATGAAAAAATGAAGGTGAATTTTTTTAGCATTCTATCACCTGCCTTATTTGTGTCATTCATATTATAACATGTGCCCTTTTTATACAAGTAACAAACGGCTATATAATTCTGTTCAATTTCAGCAGAAGGAAAAGGCTCTTTTCTCACAAATTGTTTTTTTCCTTATGAATACTGCCCGCTGGAGCCAAATGCCTCCGCTTCAATCAACTCGTTAACCTTTCTTAGAATAAAAAAAGCAAAAAACTTACGAAAACAGCCTAAAGAAAAATAGACCTTTCAAAAGGTCTATTGCAAAGCTTTAATATCCTTAATAATTTCATCTAAAGGAATTTCTGCCAGTCCGGTATAGTATTTCATAACTTTTCCTTCCTGGTCAACCAAGTAAAAGTCAGTTCCGTGAATTACCTGGTCTCCAGTTTGGGGTTTTTTTACAATTGCTTTAAAGTTTTCCATCGCATACTGCTCAATTTCTGCCTGTTGATAGCCAGTCAGGAAGTGCCAGTTGCTGAAGTCTGCATTGTATTGCGAGCCAAAATCTTTCAGGACTTCTGGTGTATCCACTGTCGGATCTACACTGAAGGATACGAATTCGATATTTTCAATTCCCTCTTCCTCTGCAAGCTGCTGAAGCTTTTTCATATTGGCTGTCATTGGCATACAAACATCTTCACAATTTGTGAAAATAAAATCTGCAACCCATACCTTGCCTTCCAGATCCTTTAATCCAAATTCCTTATTCTCTTGGTTTTTATAAGTAAAGTCTGCAAGTTCCCAATTTAGCGCATTCTTTATCCCGCTTTGACCGCATGCTGATAGAAACAGCATGGCAGCAATTCCAATTACTGCTAAAACCTTTAATTTCATAATTTCACCTGCTTTAATTAGTTACGAAGCTAATTTTAGCAAATATTCATGATAGAAGAAAGAAATACTTGTGACAAACGTGTGAACAGAATCGCTTTCATCAATCATATTACTCCTTTACTGACCGGCCTATTCTTAAGGGCAGCATTATTGATTTGTTACCGCCATTCATTCTCTGGCCTTTTTCCGCATGCTGCCGCGTCGTAATAAATGCCAATTAGATAAATCCTTATTCCCCTGAATTATTTTTTATTGCCTTTTCCTAAATCATAATAAACATGGGGTAAAGCACTATCATTCATCAATTGCAGTCCCCGATGCTCGTGCTTTCAGCCTGCCTTCCTCAGGAGCCAAATGAAAAAAAACACCCTTATTAAATGATTAGGGGCATTTGACTTATCATTTGTCATACTTTCATAAAAGGACTTAATGAATAAAGAATAATTGATTTGGACGGCTATTTTATGAATCTTGTATTTTTTCTTTTCCGCACAAAGATATTCACATGATTGAGGTTTATTATTTTTTAAATAACATTAGGCTGTGTTAAAGCTTATTGTTGATTTTAGCACCCTGTTGATTGGAGCGGAAGGTGCGAGACTCCTGCGGGAGAAGCGTGTCAGCGGGAGACCCCGCAGGTGCGAATGCACCGAGGAGCGTCGGACCGCCTGCGGAAAGCGAGTGCCTGCAGCGGAAATCAACAGGCAAATTTAACAGAGCCTAACATTTAAAAGCATGGCTTCAATAGAAACCATGCTTGCTTATTCGATTTAATCTTCCAGATAGTACATAAAGCCAATTGCACCAGGCCCTGTATGAGTACTGATAATAGGTGTTGTTTCTTCAATTTCAACTTTGTCGTATGCCGTCATCTCCTCAATAAGCCTTTTCAGTTTGGAAGCAAGCTCATATCCTTCTGCATGAACGAGACCAACACCCTTAATAGCTTTTCCTTTTACATCTTCAGCAAATTGTTTTGCCAAATATTTAGCAACCTGGTTATGACTTCTCACTTTCGCAACAGGTGTATAAACTCCTCCTTCGAGCGAAGCAATTGGTTTAATATTAAGCAAGGAGCCAATCATTGCTTTCCCTTTGCCAATCCTTCCACCTTTTACGAGGTTTTCAAGTGTGTCTACCACGACAAATAATTTTGAACTTTCCCGAACCGTATTTAATCGCTCTACAATTTCCTGAACACTTTTACCTTCCTTGGCCAATTTGGCTGCTTCCAAGACTTGAAAGGCCAATGCTTTGGAAATATATCTTGAATCTACAACAGTTACGTTAGCAGATGACATTCCTGCTGCACTTTCAGCTGAGCGGACTGTCCCGCTCATTCCGCCAGTCATATGAATGGAAATTATATCATACCCTTCTTCGCCAAAGCGGTCATAAACCTCTACAAATGCCCCCGCAGGCGGCTGTGAACTTTTTGGAAGCTCGTTGGCTTCCTTCATTTTTCTTATAAACTCCGAGGGAGTAATATCTACTCTGTCCAAATATGTATTTCCTTCAATGTGAATAGTTAATGGAACCACTTCAATAGCATATTTGTCAATGATCTCGCTTGAAAGATCAGCTGTTGAATCTGTTACGATTTTAATTTTACTCATAAAACATTCACTTCCCTGCATTCACAATTAGTTCATATTATACATTTACCAAAACCACAAATAAAGCAAAATCAAATTCGAGCAATCGCTTTCAGTTCTTTCTTGGACGCTTTATCACAAAAATAAAAAGGGTACCGGCAACTGCCGGTACCCAAGGTGTTAGGCATTATTCTTTAATTCTGGAGTTTTAAAGATTTCTTCATACACCGGCCATTTCAAAACTCTTTTTAAATATTCTCTAAATGACCTGCTTCTAATTGTTCTTTCATTGCCGTATACGGCAGTAATAAAGGTTTGTAAACGGACTTGGATCATAAAATAATAGGGGCTATCTTTTTCCAATACAGGAATTTCAACAATTTTTACCTTCTGTCCAACAGCATTTTTGAACTCTAGGCTTTTGAATAGCAAAATATCAATCCTCTTTTTCACCCGTTTGTTTATATTATACCCCAAGTACAACTCGAAATGTGTCTGAATATGCTGCCAAACTAATTTTTTTATTTTGCCTTATTTAAGCTTGCCTGCTGATTTATTTCTCAGGGATGCCTGCTTCTCGGGACGGTCAGATGCTTCTCTTACTCCTTGAGCCTGAAGTTCACCCTTTGACTCCTCCTCCGATTGGAATCCTGCTCCTTCACCTCCAATCAGCAGAGGGACAAAATCAACAATGCTAGAGTCGTTAGTCTGCCGGCAAGAAAACGGTGAATTTATTAAGAACAGTGGGAAAGAAATACTTCCCCTCATCTTATTTAGCCGTTTTTTTCTTTATATCCTCTTCCAATTCTTCCATTACATCACTTGTCAAGCCGCGGGTTGACTTCTTAAATTCCCTTAAGGTATCCCCAAAAGCACGCCCAATTTCCGGCAGTTTTTTTGGACCAAAAAGGATAAGAGCCAAAACAAGTATTAAAATTAACCCTGGAAAGCCGATATTTGAAAGCATGGAGTACATCCCCTTTAAAATACAATGTGGTAAATCTAAAATGATTATAGTATTTTTCAAGGCAAATGTCGCAGGTACAGAAAAAAGTTCATATTTAATTCACAAAGGCACTCTTTTATCAAAAATTGTTGTTTTACATATAAATTCTGCCCGTCGCTTTCAGCCCGGGGTACTCAAGCTTTCCCCAGGGAGGAATGAGTACCTCCGCGGCAATCAACTCAGTTGGTTAACCTTTATTACCTGAATAGATGCGAACTTTACGAAAACAGCGTTCACAAAAGAAGCTTACAGCTTAAATGCTCAATTACAATGGATAGTTTCATATCAGACCAATAAGTGAAAAAGGTTGCTGTCTTTGTTTATCTCCTTATAGGAGAACCCTTTTTTATTCATTCTTACTATTAAATCACTATAGTCTTCCTTATGCTTTAATTCTATCCCGACGAGAGCAGGCCCATTTTCTTTATTATTTTTTTTCGTGTATTCAAAACGGGTAATATCATCAGTTGGTCCGAGCACTTCGTCAAGAAACTCTCTTAAGGCACCCGCACGCTGAGGAAAATTAACAATAAAGTGGTAAAGCAGGCCTTCATACAGCAAGGATCTTTCCTTTATTTCCTGCATGCGTCCAATATCATTGTTGCCTCCGCTGATCACACAAACAACGTTCTTTCCTTTAATTTGTTCCCTGTATAAATCAAGCGCTGCAATAGGCATCGCTCCAGCGGGCTCAGCCACTATCGCATGCTCATTATATAATTCCAGGATAGTTGTGCAGATTTTTCCTTCAGGAACCATTAAAATATCATCAACAAGCTCAGTGCAAATTTCATAGGTCTTTTCACCGACACACTTTACTGCTGCCCCATCTACAAACTTATCAATTTCATTGAGAGGAATCACTGTTTGAGTTTTAATTGATTCACTCATTGAGGGGGCTCCTTCCGGCTCTACTCCAATCATCTGTGTTTCCGGAGAGATGCTTTTTATGTATGTGCTTAGGCCTGCCATAAGCCCGCCTCCGCCAATACTAGCAAAAACATAATCTACGGGCTCCTCGCAGTCATTTAGCATTTCAACTGCTACGGTACCCTGTCCGGCAATTACCTTTTCATCATCGAATGGATGTATAAATGCCCTGCTCTCAGCCTCTGCACATTTTATAGCTTCATAATAGGAATCATCAAACGTGTCTCCTACAAGGATAATTTCAACAGATTCCCGTCCAAACAGTTCGACCTGGCTTACTTTTTGTCTGGGCGTAGTGGCCGGCATAAATATTTTCCCCTGAACGCCAAGATGCCTGCAGGCATACGCAACTCCTTGGGCATGGTTTCCTGCACTTGCGCAGACAACTCCGTTTTTAAGTTCTGCTGCATCTAAAGATTTAACTTTATAGTAGGCACCTCTTAATTTAAATGAGCGGACATGCTGCAGGTCTTCTCTTTTCAAATAAACATTGCACCCATATTTTTCTGATAGCCGTTCATTTTTCTGTAAAGGCGTATGGGCAACAATATCCTTTAGCTGCTGGTATGCAATTAAAATGTCTTCCAACTGCACCCATTTCTTTGTCATAACCTTCTGTTCCATTTTGCCACCCTCTTCTTTACAAGTTATTAATTTGTACATTATACCATGTGAAATCACGATTTCAATCCCATATTTTTAAAATTTATATTTTTCGAATTACTTTTATGGGTAGATTTAAAGGAAACCAACATATAATAAGCAAAAGTTCATTCATTTTTAGGTAGTGTCAAAAGATTTATGAAAACTACCTAAAGGGTTAGTTTCTCTCCTATTTACTGGATGGAGATGCGCCGCAATCGCTCTTGACAAACACGCCAATGGTTTGAGGATTGTTTAACAAGGGCGAAGGGAACAAAAGAAGGCATACCAAATAAGCCCTTGGTTGTTTCCATTTTAAACCATTGGCAAGTTCGGTTTGTCAAGAGTTCGCTCCGCCGATTGCTGAATTAGCTTAAGGGCTCAGCTAAACAAAAAGTTAGGCTTGTCTTTGTTCTACTATCCATTGTTGTGCTAATCCAATGAGCTTTGTC
>NZ_JAEL01000065.1 GCF_000518885.1 Bacillus sp. J33
ACCTCTTGTTTCAAGTCTGTATTTTCTTTTTGAAGGTCCTTGTAGGGCTTTATTTCAGGGGACGTATTGCCACTCCCCACGAAACCCTTTTGACTCTTTTTCTTGTATGCATCAACCCAGTTCCTAATGGTTCCGACTGGAATATCTAGGTCTCTCGCTAATTGAGTTGCTTTTTTACCATCTTCTACGACCATTTGTGCAATCTGTATTTTGTATTCGAGATCAAAATGCTTCCCCATTTAGACACGTCCTTTAATTGTTCTTTGTTAATCATTATAACGAAAGTGTCAATTTACCGTGTCCGTTTTTTAGTCTAGCATCAATATTGGTCAAATTTCCATATTTATCAGTCAAAATAATCATATATCGGTCAGTTCGCGTCCTATCAATATTACTGAATTTTTACGTTAATAATAGGATTAATGCAGCTGTTCAAAAAAATTTTAGAATTGGAAAGCTAGAGGTATAAGCGGTCATTTCAATTTCCTCGCCCAATTTTTAATGAATAAATTTTCAAAAAATATTGACAACTATCTTGATTATCGTTAAATTATTAATAATTATAAAGTTATAACATTATATTAAAGGGAGAAGAAAATGCAGATAGATAAAAGTTTACATATCCCTCTCTATAGACAAGTAGAGAAGATTTTAGAAGAAAAAATCATTGCCGGCCAGTGGGAAGTCGGAAGGCAGCTTCCGACAGAACAGGAATTATCCGATCTTTTTGAAGTCAGCACTATTACGGTTAAAAGAGCAGTGATTGAGCTTGTAAATAAAGGCTACCTTTTTAGGCAAAGAGGGAAGGGGACTTTTGTTTCAGGCGCTGCAAAGGAACAGGACCTTAATTCAATAATAGCCCTTTCCACCGGTTCAGATCAGGAGCATCCCCACGAGCTGCTCAGTTTTAAATATGAAGCAGCAGGCGCTGAAATTGCCCAGAAACTCAAAATTGATTCTGCAGATGAAGTGATCAAAATTGAGAGATTAAAAATAGAAAACAACGATCCATTAGCTTTGGAATATACGTACCTTCCTGCAGATAGGTGCCCGGGGCTCACACCTGATGATATTAATAATGACCTGATCTTTAACCTATTAAAAAACAGATTCCATATTTCACTGGTCAGAGCCAAGGTGTTTATTAGGCCGTATATCCTTCCAAAGAATCAATCCAAACTGCTTCAAGTGGAGCCGGGAACCGCTGTATTTGAATGGGAACGGATTACCTATACGAAGCAAGAAGACATTATCGAATACTCAAAATTCTACATTCGAGATGATAAAGAGGTTTATTATACGGAGGTCCAATTATAAAAAAGGTCTCTTTAAAGAGGACCTCTTTAAAAACATAAAAGATATAAAGTTATAATATTATATTTTTAATTTTAAATTACTGAATATTGTTAATAATCAATCATTGAAATAGATTGATTCACTATATAAAGGGGGGATTCCTTTATTGTTGACTCTTCATCTTAGAACAGCTCCTTTTGTATAAGTATGAAAAAATAGCGAGGGGGAAATGGAGAATGAAAAAGAAAGCTTATCTATTCGTATGGCTTTGTTTGTTGCTTGTCATTGCTGCGGGGTGCAGCGGCCAAACAGGAAGTTCTGCAGATGAAGAATCAGGAAACAGCGAAGGGAAAACACTTGTCCTTGCAGCATATGGAGGCAGCTATGAACAAAAAATGAAAGAAGTTTTGATACCGAAGTTCGAAAAAGAACATGGCGTGAAGGTGAAGTATATTACAGGCAGCTCTGTTGATACTCTATCAAAGCTCCAGGCACAGAAGGATAACCCGCAAATTGATGTCGCATTCCTGGATGATGGCCCACAAGCACAGGCAAAAGCGTTTGGATTGCTGGCACCGCTTGATGAGAGTATTGTTACGAATCTAGAGAATGTATATGATATTGCGAAAGACAAAGACAACGTAGGTGTTGGATTTGGAATCATTTCAACAGGATTGGCCTACAACAAAGAAGTATTCGAACAGAATGGCTGGGAGCCGCTGACATCGTGGAATGATTTGGCTGATCCGAAGTTTAAAGGAAAGCTTGTACTGCCATCTATAGCGAATACGTACGGTGTTCATTTCCTTTTGATGACTGCGATTGCGAATGGAGGAAGTGAGGAAAACATTGAACCGGGCTTTGAAAAATTAAAAGAGATTGCACAGAATGCTGTAACTTTTGATAAAACGGCAGATGTCTCCAACTATTTTATGCAAGGCCAGACAGTTGCAAGCGCCTGGGGAAGCAGCCGGGTATTCACGCTTCAAGATACCGGATTCCCAATTGAGTATGTCATTCCGGAAGAAGGTGTGCCGGCATTAATGGCAACGGTAAGTGTTATAAAGGATGCCCCAAATGCCGAACTTGCCCAGGAGTTTGTTAATTTTATTCTTGATGAAGAAGCACAGATTTTATTTGCAAATTCCCTTTTTGATGGCCCTGTTAATAAAAATGTAAAGCTTGAAGGTAACATTGCTGATAAGGTGGTTTATGGCGAAGACGAAATAGAAAAATTAATCAAAGTAAATTGGGAAGTCGTAAATGCCAAACGGGCAGAGTGGACAGAACGGGCCAATAAAGAAATCGAAGTAGCCCATTAAGGAAGAGGGGAAAAGATGAGTTACTTAAGCCTTGAAAATGTCGTTAAAACCTTTAATAAAACAGAAGTAGTGAAAAAGCTCAGTCTCGATATTCAAAAAGGGGAACTGGTCTCCTTTCTCGGACCATCAGGCTGTGGAAAGACCACCACTTTGAATATGATCGCAGGATTTTTGGAAGTGGATGGCGGGAAAATTGAGGTGGACGGCAAGCCCGTTCACCTGCTTCCTCCAAATAAAAGAGAAATGGGTATGGTTTTTCAAAACTATGCTTTGTTTCCGCACATGACGGTTTTCGAAAATGTAGCATACGGGCTTAAGCTGCGTAAGGTTCAGAGGAATGAAATAAACAAGCGGGTCCTTGAAGCCCTTGAGATGGTCCGTTTATCAGGCTATGAAAAACGTTATCCAAAGGAATTATCCGGCGGGCAGCAGCAGCGGGTATCACTTGCCAGGGCCCTTGTGATTAAGCCAAAAGTGCTGCTCCTGGATGAGCCATTGAGCAATCTTGATGCGAAGCTGCGCCAGGAAATGCGGGAAGAAATAGTAGAAATTCAAAAGCAAGTAGGCATTACGACCATTTTTGTCACGCATGACCAGGAAGAAGCACTCGCGATATCGGACCGGATTGCTGTTATGTATGAGGGAAGAATTGAGCAGGTGGATGATCCTGCAAGCATTTATAATCATCCAAAGACAGACTTTGTTTCCCAGTTCATTGGCGAAGTAAATCATATTCAGGGAAAGGTATTGGAAGCTTATGATAATAAAAAGTGTAAAATGCACTTTTTCGGTAAGGAACAAATTGTTTCAGTAGCCTCAGCAAACCATTCAGAAATGAACTTTTTTATCAGGCCAGAAAAAATACAAATCTCGTTAGCAGAATCGAAAGAAAGGAATGAGGCTTTCCAAACGAAAGTGGAGCGGAAAATGTTCCTGGGTGCCAAGACAAGATATATTTTGAAGGTGCAGGATAAGCATCTTGTTGCAGATATCTCAAATACCGTCTTGAATCCGGCCCAAATTAAAGAAGGAAACAGCGTCTATACGTATTGGAATCCTGAAGATCTGCTGCCTTCTAGAATGGTGAGGTGATAATGAATGCAAGCCGGAATCGGTACAGAAGATGATTTGCTGCTTCAGCAGAAGAAAAAGAATTTAAAAAGGAAACGGCTTGACACTTGGCTGCTATTGCTGCCGACTCTTGGCATCTTTATCTTTTTCTTCATGCTTCCTTTGTTTTTTCTTTTCATGACCAGCTTTAAAACATTTGACGCCAGCACTGGGGTAGGGGAGGAGTGGACACTCCAAAACTACATTAAATTCATGTCAGACCCCTTTTACCTGGGAGTGGTTTGGCGGACTGTAAAAATCGCTCTATTAACTACGCTGATTACGATTATTATTTCATATCCGGTAGCTTTTCAGATATCAAGATCTAAGGGGAGGGCTAGAAATTATCTAACGCTGCTAGTATTATCTCCACTGTTGATCAGCATGGTCATCCGCTGCTATGGATGGGTGATTCTGTTATCCAATAACGGGGTAGTCAATAATGCTTTATTAAAGCTTGGCTGGATTGATCAGCCCTTAACCCTCTTATATACCGAATTAAGTGTTGTTATCGGCATGGTGCATGTCCTCTTTCCATACATGGTGCTAAGCATCATGGGCTCGCTGGAAAAAATAGATCCTTCTGTCATCAGAGCCTCGCAAAATCTCGGGGCCAGCTCCTTCAGAACTTTCTTTTCCATATTGCTTCCGCTAACTCTGCCAGGCGTCTTTGCCGGATCTGTCATGGTGTTCTCTTTAAGCGTCAGCTCCTTTGTCACACCGGCCATTTTGGGTGGTCCGCAGGTAAAAGTCATGTCCTATTTAACGTATGAACAGGTAGCCGTCATGCTGAACTGGCCGTATGGAGGAGCAATTGGATTCCTATTGATTTTGATTGCGACAATTACCATCATTGCTTACAGTAAAATACTTGCAAGGTCAGAGAAAGGAGTGGCAATACAATGAGCAAAAGGCTGCCGAAATATTTCTTTAACTTTGTTTGTTTATTAGTCTATATCTTTTTGCTGGCACCGATTGTTGTTGTATTGCTGTCTTCCTTAACCACAACAGAATACATTGTGTTTCCTCCAAAAGGACTGACTCTCAGATGGTATACAGAATTAATTGAACACCCGGAATTTATGCAGTCTTTTTCGCTTAGTATTATGGTTGCGTTTGGAACTGCGATCATTGCAACTGCTATTGGCACCCTTGCTTCCATCGCTGTTGTCCGGCGCCAGTTTAAAGGGAAAACAGCCATAGTTCAACTAGTTGGATCACCGCTATTGATTCCTTCAGTCGTGTTTGGGGTTGCCCTTTTGCAGTTTTATTCATGGATTGGATTAGCGGCCAGCCCGCTTGCGTTAATCCTGGGGCATATTATTTTAACTGTGCCATTTGTGATGCGGCTGGTGGTTGCCAGCTTAGTAGGATTTGACCGTTCGATTGAACAGGCAGCTATGAACCTGGGAGCGGACCCAATGAAAGTATTCTTTCAAATCACCCTCCCGATTATTAAATCAGGCGTTATCGCAGGTGCAATCTTTGCCTTTATTACTTCTTTTGATGATCTAACAGTCGCTCTATTTATTGTAAGTACGGACGTTGTGACCCTTCCGGTACGCATCTATACTTACATGCAATATCAATATGATCCGATCATTACATCTGTATCAAGCATTATGATTCTATTTACCGTGGCCTTAATGATTGTGATTGAAAGAGTACTAGGCGTGGGAAAAGTGTTTTCCTCGAAAAATTAAAGAAGAGGTGGGTTTATGCATATTGAGAATCATCCCGTCCTCGGGAAGCAGCTGAAAGAATCTGTAACCTTCTACTTCAATGATGACCCCTATCAAGCCTATAAACAGCAGACAGTTGCTGCCGCTTTAATGGCGAATGGAGTAAAGAAATTTGGATTAAGCAGAAAGCTGGTCCAATCAAGAGGTTTGTTTTGCTCGCGCGGACGATGCTGCAGCTGCTATATGACGGTTGATGGAGAAGATCATGTACGCACCTGCATGACAAAGGTTGAAGAAGGAATGAGCGTTTATCCAAATCTGGAAGACCCTGAGGTAAGGAGGGAACAGCATGGAGACTGACGTTCTAATCATAGGTGGAGGACCTGCTGGCCTTGCCGCTGCAATAGAACCAGCATCTAGGGGATTAAATGTCACAATCGTCGATGAATCTTCCTCGCTTGGCGGACAGCTTTGCCAGCAAACACAGCTGATTCGGCCTCTGCCTTCCATCTATCAGCCGATGCGCGGATTTGAATTGGCAAATGCATTAACTGAACAACTAAAAGAGTTTCCGGCAGGCATACTTTTAAATCATCGCGTTATCGGGCTGTATGCAGATGGCAGTGCGGGCATTTCTGATGAAGAAAAGGTGTATCCAGTAAAAGCCAAAAAAATCATTGCTGCCACAGGTGCAGCTGAAAAGGCAGTTGCTTTTCCAAAATGGACCCTTCCAGGTGTAATGACAATTGGTGCTGCACAAACACTAATAAACCGGGACTTTGTGATGCCTGGCAAAGAAGCAGTGATTGCAGGTTCAAGCGATTTTGCCCTTGATGTTGCCTGTCAGCTATTGGCCGTTGGCGTAGAAGTTAAGGGAATCGTCGAGAAAAACCCTCCGGCTGCTTCCAGAAATCGGGAAAAAGCAGATGTGTTGAAGGAACAAGGAATACCTTTTTATTTTAATAGCTTTATTAAAGAGGCAAGAGGGAATGGACAGGTGGAGGAAGTCGATATTGAAGGGACTGGAAAAACCGTAACGATAAGGGCAGATGTGATATGCATTGATGGGGGAAGATCACCGATACTAGATATGTTTTACCAGCTTGGCTGTTCGTTTGGCTATCAGGAAGAGCTTGGCGGATGGGTTCCGCAATATAATCGCCAGTTTAAAACAGACAGGAAAGATGTATTTTTAGCAGGCAATTCCGGCGGCATCAGTGATCAGGGTGCATTGCTTCTCACAGGCATGATAGCCGGCATCAGTGTTTGTGAAGAACTGCAGGCAGCCAGCGGAAGGGAAGCAGAGGAAATAAGAGAAGGCTTGTGGAAAGAGCTTGAGCTTCTGGAATCTGAGGATGTTTTCAAAGGAAGAACGAAGCATGTTGCGAATTTTACAGCTCCAGTGCTGAAGGATCAATTTATCTCTTAGTTTAAATAGAAAAAGAGGCTAGAAGGTGAACAAGGTGGATAAAACAACGATTATATGCCGATGCGAAGAAATCAGCTATGAAGAGGTTGAAGAAGTCATAGGTCATGGCGGTAGAACTTTTGATGACGTTAAAAGGCTTACACGCTGCGGGATGGGGCCGTGCCAGGCAAAAATCTGCACGGGACTGGTGGCAGAGATCATTCGCAAACAAACAGGTTTACCCCTTTCCGAGATTCCATTGCCAAGGATGCGGATGCCGCTATCACCGATCAAGCTTGAGACTTTAGCTACAAACAGCACAGCCTTTTCCACAGTCAAGTCGGTCTTGGATGAGGTGGAAATAGAGGATGGGAAGGTGAGATAAGTGGATACAAGCTATGAAACGATCGTGATAGGAGGAGGAGTAGTGGGCAACGGGATTGCCTATCACCTTTCCGAACGATACAAAGAGGGCGTGCTTGTGCTCGATAAAAAATACCCCATGTCAGGCACATCCGGATCGACCCAGGCCTGGGTGTGGGTACATAATAAAACCCCTTCCTGGTATGCGGAGTTCAATATGTACAGCGCTGAACTCTATCCCTATTTATCTAAAAAAATTGGTGATGTTGAATACAAGCGTACAGGAGGTCTGTCGCCGTTTTTCAATGAAAGCGACCGGGAAAAAGCAAAGCAGCTTGCTGAATCCTATCGCAAAATCGGCATAAAGATTAAAGTGCTATCAAGGGAAGAGGTCCTCGAAAAAGAACCCTATATGAACCCGGAAGTCGCTGGAGCCACTTACAGCTCCATTGATGGCAATGTAAATCCCTTTCGGCTGATTGATATGTATATGAGGGCTTCAAAGAAAAATGCCGTTCATTTTTCAACTTACAATAAAGTCACTGATATTAAGAAGCAGGAAGGTAAATATGTGGTTGTTTCTGATCAGGCGACCTATGTTTGCAAAAACCTCATACTGGCTGGCGGAACCTGGTCACGGGAATTAGGGGAAATGCTTGGGATTAAGATTCCGGTCAATCAGTTAAGAGGGCAGATTCTCGTATCGGAACCATTGAAGCCGTTTCTGAATTTTACTATCAGCGGGCTAAGGCAGGCGAACAATGGTGAAGTGCTAATGGGATACTCCATGGAGCAGGCAGGGTTTAACCGGGCGACAACGCTCGATGTTATCCAGGAAACGGCTAATATGGCAGTTCACTATGTTCCTGCATTAAGAAAAGCCAAGATTGTCCGTGCTTTCTCAGGAATTCGTGCCATGCCAGAAGACGGGTTTCCGATTCTCGGGAGAGTGCCTGGCTTCGAAAATCTGTATGTGGCAGCAACACATAGCGGGGTTACACTTTCTCCGTTAATTGGAACCCTATTAACGGAGTTAATACTGGATGGGGAAACATCCATCCCGATTGACCGGTATTCGCTGAGCAGGTTTGGATGATCTGCAAGAGAAACACTATTAAGTTATAATATTATAATTTTTATCAATTCATTTTGAGATCGGGCTAGAAGGAACAGCAACTCATTGGAGGAAGTAAAATGCCGCATTTATTCTTTGAGGAATTTCAATTAATCAGACAAAAGAGATAAGTGCCCCTTTAGTAAAAGACTTAGCTGAACTATGTCTCTGTGGGGAGGACAATTTCACATTGGAAGTGGTAAACTCTACTTTCGTGTTTAACCAAAATGAAGTGTCAGCTTATCCATTTATAGAAGTTAAATGGTTTGACCGGGGAAAAGAGGTTCAAAATCAATTTGCGAAGATTGTTGCCATCCACGTTCAGTCACTTGGGGTACCAGAGGTAGAAGTCGCATTTACTGCATTTAGGGAAACTGACTATTATTTAAATGGAAAGAGTTTTGCGGAAGAATAAAAGTTTCCGCCAAGCATAAAGAGGGGAGGAAAAAACAATGAAGGTAGCAGTAATTGGCTCCGGCATTGCAGGTTCAAGTGCAGCTTATTACCTCTCAAGAGAAGGTGCTGAGGTAGTTATTATAGATAAAGAACATGAGGGACAGGCAACCGCAGCTGGCGCAGGGATTGTCTGTCCGTGGATTTCCAGAGTGGAAAATGAAGACTGGTACACATTAGCCAGAAAAGGTGCCCTTTACTATCCTTCACTTATAGCCAATCTTAAAGAAGATGGAGAAGAGGGCTTTGGTTACGGAATGGTAGGAGCCCTGGCAGTCAGCAGCCATGCAGAAGAACTAGATGCCATAGAGCAAAAAGTCCGTCAAAAAAAGGAAGAAACACCTGAAGTAGGGGAAGTTAGCAGATTGCAAGCAGAGGAAGCCCGAAAACTTTTCCCTCCTCTTCGTGAGGATTTGCAAGCAGTTCATGTAACCGGTGCAGCGAGAGTGGATGGCAGGTTATTAAGGGACGCCATGCAAAAAGCAGCGCAAAAACATGGTGCAGTGACTCATTATGGGGAAGGGGAGCTTGTACTGCAGAATAATAAGGTTACAGGAGTTAAAGTTAACGGTGACATTATTTCGGCTGATGCTGTAATTGTGACGGCTGGTGCATGGGCCAAAGAGCTGCTGGCTCCTGTAGGTGTAGACCTTAATATAGAGCCTCAGCGCGGCCAGATTGCCCACCTGGAAATGAAAAACGAGGATACCTCTAAATGGCCAGTGGTGCTCCCTCAAAGCAGTCATTACCTTGTAGCTTTTGACCATTCAAAAGTGGTTGTGGGAGCAACTAGAGAAACGGGTTCTGGATTTGACTATAGGCTAACGGCATATGGAGTAAAAGAAGTTCTAGAGGAAGCATTAGACGTGGCTCCCGGTTTAGCTGACAGTACATTAAAGGAAGTAAGAATCGGTTTCCGTCCGGCAGGTTCTGATATTTTGCCTTTGCTTGGCACAGTGGCAGGAGCAGATGGGCTGGTCATTGCTACAGGACTAGGAGCTTCTGGACTTACCATGGGGCCATATGTTGGTAGTGTTGCTGCAAAGCTAGCCTTAAATAATGAAACAGAAATAGACTTGTCTCCTTATAATCCGCTAAGAGGGGGATTGAAGGTCTAAATTTATGATTTTGGGCTGGGCTCATTTTCAAAGCAGGAAAAATAACGGTTAGCCGGTAAATGATGTTTCCGTCTTAAATTATGAGACGGAAAGCAGCAAATTCGGTATTCAGCTTAGCCGAAAAAGCATCCTCTCAAAAAAACAGGGAGGATGCTTTTTATCTGCCTATTCCCTCAACCGATCCGGCAATCCCTGGATTGACGATACCACCACATCGAGCTTTGCTTCGATTCTGTTCAGCAGGAAAAGCGTGACAACAATCGGGAAGCCGAGCTCACTAATCAATGTGATCATCTGTTCCATAGTATCTGCTCCTTTCCGGTGCCAGGTCATCTGGACTGGCATCCTATAAGTAAACTTCCTATAAAAAAGGCCGGGTTCAAAAGAATCCGGCCTCTTGCCATTATGCTAATTCATATTCGGTTACGTTGCGCTCAAGCAATCTGGCTTCTTTTGCTTGAACAAAGTCGCCGCCATTGCCGTCAAATGCATTGGCAGCAATAATTTGATCCATCGCCGCCTTTACAGCAGCTGGATTAATCGGTTCAACTGGATTATCAATGGTTAGTTTGGATGGCTTGCCCATTGTAGATAGGAAAGTCAATTCTAATGTTTTTGCCATTCTGTTTCACCTCCTCATAAGATTAAGATTTTAATAGAATGTTTTAGCCGATAATCTCGAAGCTGTCGCTGCGGTTAAGCGCAACTAATGGATCATTGGAAAGAGATGCAACTGCCTGCCCAACTGTGAAAAGCTGGTCTGCCGTTGCGGATTGCTTTACGCTGCTGTAAGTTTTGGACTTGTGTACCGGTTTGCCTTGCTCGTCCAATCCGGTTTCAAATACCAGGCGAAGCTTAGAATCGATGATGTTTGCAACTGCCATGCTGATCACCTCCTTTCACCTTCTATATACGTTTTTATTGGGCAATAGGACAGGGTGAATTTATAAAGTGATTTAAATTTTTGAAGAGACACTAAATTCCGTAAATACGGAAAAAAGGGTAAAAATTTTTCCGGGAAAGCGGAAAATTCCGCATATACGGAATAAAACTAGTAAAACGTTTTCATTCTTCAAGCCTTTAAAATAGTATTTTTAAATATTTTTTACCCGTTTAAGAAAACGTTTTCGTAGTTTTAAAAGTTTATTTCATAAAAAGTTGGCACGTATCTTGCAAAGTATCAATAGTGAGAACAGACAAATATTCTAGGGGTGCAATAAATGAGTAAAATGACATCTTATGAGGAGCTCTTGCAAATATTTAAAGATGGCATGACCATCATGTCCGGAGGTTTTATGGGGATTGGAACTTCGGAATTATTAGTGTCAGCCCTTTTGGAATCAAATGTAAGCGGTTTAACGTTGATTGCCAGTGACACTGCGACTGAAGAAACAGGTGTTGGACCATTAATTGTCAATAAACGAGTAGATAAATTGATAGCTTCCCATATTGGGACAAATCCGGAAACGGGCAGGCAGATGATTCAGGGAGATTTGGAAGTCGAGCTTGTTCCTCAGGGGACGCTTGCTGAGCGAGTTCGTGCCGGAGGGTCAGGTCTTGGCGGAATATTAACCCCGACTGGTGTCGGTACAGTTGTAGAAGAAGGAAAGCAGAAAATCGAGGTGGATGGACGCGAGTATCTGCTGGAAAAGCCGCTCCGTGCAGAAGTTGCCATCATAAAAGCGAAGAAGGCTGATAAGCTTGGCAATCTCGTTTATAACCAATCTGCCAGGAACTTCAATCCAATGATGGTGATGGCAGCGGATTTAGTTATTGCGGAAGTAGAGGCGATCGTTGAAGTCGGCGAAATTGACCCGCATGATGTGGACACTCCGGGAATTATAGTAGATAAAGTGATTGTCAAAGGAGGCAAGTAAAATGATCTTGACTAAAACAGCTAAAGAAATTATTGCTGAGCGGGCAGCAAAGGAATTGCATGATGGAGATGTTGTAAACCTTGGAATAGGGCTGCCGACTCTGATCCCTAATTATCTGGAAGCAGGGGTAAATGTTTTCCTGCAATCTGAGAACGGCTTCATTGGATTAGGTCCGGTTAGAGGGGAAGTCGAGCCGGATATCGTGAATGCCGGAGGGCAGCCTGCAGGGATTAATCCTGGCGGAGCTTTTTTTGATAGTACGTATTCATTCCAATTAATCCGAGGCGGACATGTGGATGTAACGGTTCTTGGGGGCCTTGAAGTTGACCAGCAAGGAAATCTTGCAAACTGGATGATTCCTGGAAAAATGGTGCCTGGAATGGGCGGTGCCATGGACCTTGTGACAGGTGCGAAAAAAGTGATTGTGACCATGGAGCATTGTTCCAAAAAGGGAGCGCCTAAAATCTTGAAAGAATGCAGGCTGCCTCTTACTGGCAAGGGTGTTGTCGACTTAATCATTACAGAACTCGCAGTGTTCAAGGTGACAGAAGAAGGCCTTGTTTTGGTTGAACTCCAGGAGGGTGTTGACCTGCAAACCGTTATCGAGAAAACAGAAGCTGAATTTACATTACAAAACTAGTTTTATAGGAGGAACTGAATATGCGTGAAGCAGTTATCGTAAGCGCTGTCAGAACAGCGATCGGAAGTTTTATGGGAACACTAAGCAAGACACCGGCAACGGAGCTGGGTGCTGTTGTTATAAAGGAAGCACTTAAACAAGCAGGAGTGAAGGAAAATCAGGTAGATGAAGTGATCATGGGAAATGTCCTTCAGGCGGGTTTGGGACAGGGGCCTGCCCGCCAGGCGGCTTTAAAGGCTGGCTTGCCTGAGGAAGTTCCTGCTGCGACAATTAACAAGCTATGCGGATCCGGATTGAAAGCGGTGCATTATGCAGCACAGGCTATTCAGCTTCAAGAGGCAGATATCGTTGTTGCTGGCGGCATGGAAAATATGAGTCTCGCACCATACCTGCTAATGGATGGGCGTACAGGTTTCCGCATGGGTGACGGAAAAGTGATTGACAGCATGATTCATGATGGACTTCAATGTGCCATCAATAGCTGTCATATGGGTATTACCGCTGAAAATATAGCAGATCAATATGAATTATCCCGTGAGTCACAGGATGAATTTGCAGCTTGGAGCCAGCAAAAAGCTGATGCTGCCATAAAAGAAGGCAAATTCAAGGATGAAATTGTTCCGGTTGCAATCCCGCAGCGCAAAGGGGATCCCATTGTCTTTGATACAGATGAATTCCCGCGTGCAGGGGTAACAGCAGAAAAGCTTAGCGGTTTAAAGCCGGCTTTCAAAAAAGAAGGCTCTGTGACAGCCGGCAACGCTTCAGGCATTAATGACGGAGCAGCGGCACTTGTCCTTATGAGCAGGGAAAAAGCAGAGGAATTGGGCATTAAGCCATTAGCTGTATTAAAAGGAAATGCATCAGTCGGGGTAGACCCTAAAATTATGGGAATCGGACCAATTCCTGCATCCAAAAAAGCGCTGGCAAAAGCAGGTCTTTCAATGGAAGACATGGATTTGGTTGAAGCAAATGAAGCGTTCGCAGCCCAGGCATTGGCGGTGGGACAAGACCTTGAGATTCCAAGAGAGAAGCTCAATGTAAATGGCGGTGCGATTGCACTGGGACATCCAATTGGTGCAAGCGGCGCGAGAGTCCTTGTTACATTATTGCATGAAATGAAACGCAGAAATTCCCGGTATGGCCTTGCTGCTCTATGTATCGGCGGGGGCATGGGTGTCGCAAGTGTTGTTGAATTGGAAAAATAATAGATTGATAGTTTAGGAGGAAGGGCAAATGGTAAATCAAGTTGTTTTTGTGACAGGTGCAGCAAGCGGAATTGGCTACCAAATCGGAGAAGCCTTTTTAAATGAAGGGGCAAGAGTGGTTTTTACTGATATTAATGATGAAAAGATTCAGGAAGTTACAAAGTCTTTAAGAGATAAAGGCTTTGATTGCTTAGGAATCAAGGTGGATGTAACAAGTGAAGAGGATATTAAGAATGCAATTAACCAGACGGTAGAGAAATATGGCAGACTCGACGTTCTATTAAATAATGCAGGTCTGCAGCATGTGTCACCAATCGAAGAATTCCCGACTGCGAAGTTTGAATTCATGATTAAAGTGATGCAGGTTGCACCTTTTGTGGCGATGAAGCATGCGATTCCTATTATGAAGAAACAGGGATTTGGCCGTATTATCAACATGGCATCCATCAATGGGCTGATAGGGTTTGCCGGAAAAGCGGCATATAACAGCGCCAAGCATGGTGTAATAGGCTTAACTAAAGTGGCGGCGCTTGAAACCGCGGCCCATAATATCACCGTGAATGCAATTTGCCCTGGGTATGTTGATACTCCGCTGGTACGGGGACAGTTTGAAGATTTGGCTAAAACTCGCAATGTACCGGTCGAAAAGGTCAAAGAAGAAGTCCTTTACCCGCTTGTACCGCAAAAGCGCCTATTGGATGTACAGGAAATTGCTGATTATGCTTTATTCTTAGCGAGTGAAAAAGCAAAAGGCGTTACAGGACAGGCTGTTGTACTGGATGGCGGATACACAGCTCAATAGAGTGAAACTTCCATCAGTGACGGTTTTTCACTGATGGTTAGCTGAACCAATCGGGCATTTACGGGCAGTTGATCCCCCATTTAGAACAATCTTTGGCACTCAAACTCTTAAACTGGGGTTCTTACTGCCCGTTAATGCGGGATAAAGTGAAACTTCCATCAGTGGCGGTTTTTCACTGATGGTTAGTTGAACCAATCGGGCATTTACGGGCAGTTGATCCCCCATTTTAGAACAATCTTTGGCATTCAAACTCTTAAACTGGGGTTCTTACTGCCCGTTAATGCGGGATATAACTACATGAGAATGATATGCAGGCATGTTGCATAGTCCGCGCTATAAGAATCAGTCTATGCAAATGCTCGCATATTAACTACTGCATAAGAGGTGAAATGATGTTTGGAATCATATTAGGGTTAATTGTCTTGATGGTTTTGGCTTACTTTGGCTGGTCGATTATCTGGGTCGCGCCAATTGCAGCAGGCGTCGTGGCTTTAACAGGCGGACTTGATCTGCTTGATGCCTATACAAACACATATATGAGCGGGTTTGTTAATTTTGCGGAACAATGGTTTCCTGTCTTTATGCTGAGCGCCATTTTCGGTAAGTTGATGGAAGACACAGGCATGGCTAAATCGATTGCTGTTGTTCTTTCCAAATGGATGGGGACGAAACGTGCGATACTTGGTGTCATTTTGTCCTGCGGTGTGCTGACATATGGCGGCATCAGTTTGTTCGTTGTGGTCTTTGCGGTTTATCCGCTTGCTTTATCACTGTTCAGAGAAGCAAATATTAGCCGGAGAATCATGCCAGCTACGATTGCATTGGGTTCCTTTACGTTCACAATGACAGCGCTTCCGGGAACGCCGCAAATCCAGAACCTTATTCCAATGCCATATTTCCAGACAGATGCGATGGCAGCTCCCATTATGGGGATTGTGTCGGCGTTGATTATGGGTGCAGGCGGTTATTGGTATTTGCTTTATAGGCAAAAGCAGCTTGCGAAAAATGGCAAGGTGTTTACGGAGCCAAAAGATAACAGCCTGCTTGATGTCTCAGAACATGCACCAAATGTTTTTCTATCACTGCTTCCACTGTTAACGGTATTATTAACGCTTAATCTATTGGATTGGCATATCGTGGTAGCATTGCTTTCAGGTATCATGTTGATCTTGTTATTGAACATTACGAAAATCAAAGGGTTTGTTAAAGCAATCAACGGCGGTGCAGCCGGGTCGATTACAGCCATCATCAATACAAGTGCTGCCGTTGGATTTGGCACAGTTGTACAGGCTGTTCCAGGTTTTAAAAAGATTACAGAGCTATTGATGAATATACCAGGCAACCCGCTGATCTCTGAAGCTGTTGCGATCAACCTGCTGGCTGGTGCTACAGGTTCAGCATCAGGCGGAATGGGAATTGCTCTTGAAGCATTAGGAAAACAATATTTTGAAATTTCACAAGCGACTGGCATTAATCCGGAAGCATTCCACCGCATTGCCTCTTTATCATCCGGCGGACTGGATGTTCTTCCGCATAATGGGGCTGTATTGACGCTATTAACCATCACAGGCTTATCGCATAAAGAGAGCTACCGTGATATTGCGGTTGTCGGGATTGTTATTCCGATTATTGCAACTGCTGCAGCGATTGTGCTTGCGGCAATGGGAATCTATTAATGATGAATTGGAGGCTGTCGGAGAGGGCAGCTTCTTCTTTTTGAATGAAAATTTGATATAATGACTATTTAAGAGGCGTTGGAACGGGGTGTGATGGTATGAAGCTTCCTTATGAGTGGTTAGAGGAGATTATTTCTTTATGTATCGAACGTATTGTCGTCGTTGACCATGAAGGGATCATTGTTTATATTGATTCAGCTTATTGTGAATTCATAGGAATCCCCTTCGAAGAAGCAGTTGGGCAGCCCGCTCAAGATGTAATTATGAATACGCGCATGCACATTGTCGCAAAAACAGGCGAAAAAGAATTGGAAGACCTTCAGCCCATTAACGGAAGTGTCATGATTGCAAACCGCTATCCCATTGTCATCGGCGGGGAGTTAGTCGGAGCTTTAGGGACGGTGATGTTTCCTGATCCGGATAACCTCAGGCACTTTAAAAATAAAATGAATAACCTGATGGAAGAATTGAACTTTTATAAAAATAAAGCCATTAATGAGCTGAAAAGCAAGTATACATTTGATGATCTTGTTGGCAGAAGCCCTCTGTTTACTTCAGCAAAACGGATGGGTGAGAAGGTTGCCGGGGGTGATTCTTCTATTTTGATTACCGGAGAATCCGGCACGGGAAAAGAATTATTTGCCCATGCCATTCATCACAGCAGCATGCGAAGCCATTTTCCGTTTGTTCCTGTAAACTGCGCTTCTATTCCGGAAGCTTTATTTGAATCCGAGTTTTTTGGATATGATGAAGGAGCTTTTACAGGGGCTGTAAAAGGCGGGAAAGAAGGCTTATTTAAAGTGGCTGACAAGGGAACGATTTTTTTGGACGAAATTGGGGAAATGCCGCTTAGCATGCAAAGCAAGTTATTAAGAGCCCTGCAGGAAAAAGAAATTCAGCCGGTTGGCGGGCAGAAGGCGATTCCTGTTGATGTCAGAATCATCGCAGCAACAAACCGGGATTTACTCCAAATGGCTGAAGACGGCACATTCAGGCAGGATCTATACTACAGGCTAAATGTGATTAACATCGAAATTCCTCCTTTAAGAAAAAGGAAAGAAGATATTGAAATGATTGCGAAAAATCTGTTGCATAAGCTGGAGAGGAAATTTTACCGGAGCGGAACAGCCATTTCCCCCGAAGCGATTGAAAAATTGACGGCACACAAATGGCCTGGAAATGTCCGTGAACTGGAGAATGTACTCGAAAGAGCCATCAATGTGGTCGATGGCTCCGAAATCGAGGTATCACACCTGCCGCTTTATATTGCAGATCAAGAGGTAAAGGGAAAAGTGCAGGATTCAAGAGTTTCTCCTTTACCTGATTCCTCGGCTGCAATAGTCGAGCCTTTGAAGGATACAATAGAAAAAGCTGAAAAAAAAGCGATCCTGCATGCCCTGCATGTCACGGAAGGGAATAAATTGGAAGCTGCTAAACTCCTGGGAATTGGAAAAACGAAATTTTACGATAAATGCAAGCTTTTTGGTATATGATTATTGTTTATGAAAAATGAGCATTTAAATAGCTGCTATAGATGACTTTTAACTTCTCCCGGGCACCCTGTCGCCAGTTTTTCACTGCTGACAGGGTGACTTGTTCTTTATCGGCAATTTCCCTGACTGTCATTTGATCACACAACGTATACTCCAGCCATTTTCGCTGGTTGGCTGAAAGAGTTCCGCAGGTCGAAAGCAATTCCTGAAGCAGCTCAGTGCCGCTTAAATCTGAAGTTTCTGCGGTGATCTCCCAGAATTCTTCTTTCGGATAGACATACTGCGCCTTTTGGTTTGCTTCTTTTGTTAACTCGGTCATCATTTTCCCTTTTACAAAACTATACGCATATGGTAAGAATGGCCCTTTCTCTGGATCATGCCGTTTCAAAGCTCTCCAGAGTGCAATCAGCCCCAGCTGATAGAACTCATCTCTGTTTTTATAAATCCTCAGTCTGTTCATGATTTTATGGATCATCGGTTCATATTGTGCTGCAATTTGTTCAAAGCTCTCCACGTTAATAACCTTTCTGGAAAGCGCGCTCTCTTTGTATTCCCGGGTAGCTCTAACATAGCGGGAATAAGCAGTTTTTGCGAATCGAAAAAAAGTCGAGTTTCGGGGAGTTTACCCCCTAAACTCCCGGGTTTAGGTACCAAACTTCCGGATTAAGGGGGGTAAACTTGCCAACTTTCGGGGGAAATTCACTTTTTTTATTTTTTGTAAAAAAAGTTGATGCATAAGTCATCCTGATCTGCTGTAAAGCCCATTTCAAACAACTCTTCGAAGTAAAGCTCCTCCAATTTTTTATTCAAAATGCCGTAGAAGTATGCGATCGGTTTTGCTACAGTGCTGGCTTTCATTTTGCGGATCAGCTGCTTAAAGGAATGAATGGCTATGTCGAGGAGTCCGGTTTTGTCTTGTTCCCGGTTGTTTTTGTAGCCTGCGATGGCCGTCATCCTCCAAAACTCTTCAATTTGTCTGGCTTCAGGAAAAAAGTACTTCACAGCGTCGGCAAATGGTTTTGGAACCCGATCACTAGTAAAAGTATGATCGAGCGCGGTTTTGCTACGTTTAGTATTCTCTTGACTTTTACTAGTTTTAGAAAGATTGATAGTTTTATTTGGGTGGTCCATTTTTTTCTCCTTAGGTGGTTCACTGTTAGGAAAACAATTGAAAATGTAGAGGTTGCTGGATTGCGAACCGTTTTTCCTTTCTGTTTCATAGACTGTAAAAATGCCTAGCTCAGCTGCTTTTACGATCATTCTTTTAAACGTGGAACGGGAAATTCCGTTGCCGCTGTATTCTTCGTGAATGGCTTTTAGAACGGTCCCGATCTTGGCATTGGACACTCCCGGAACCTTGGCTGCAAAACGGGCCAGCCGCTTTAACCCTATCAGTTCTCCTTTCGAAAACTTGTCCTTATTTACCGCAAGCCACATCTCCAAATGAGCATTAAACTCCTGCAGGTTTTTAAACTGCGAAAACTTATCAAACTGGTCAACACTGCCTGATTTTAAATTCATTTTAATGCACCGCCCTTTCACCTTTATATATAGAAATGAAATGGGAAAAAGGGCAGGGTGAATTTCGGGAAGTTGTGACGAAATAGTGAACAGTTAGGGTATTACTAGGAACAGGAAAAGGTAGTTTTGGGTTATAAGATTTAGGCGATATGTGAGAGTGATGGATGAGTGGATGTCATGGGTGGTTCATGGGGACGATGATAGAGGTACAGGGAAGAAAAAGGTCGCCATAAAAGGATCATGGCGACGTTAAAAGAGGCGGAGGGAAGAAAAAGGTCGTCATAAGAGGTTCATGACGACGTAAATGGAAGCGGAGGGAAGAAAAAGGTCGCCATAAGAGGTTCATGGCGACTTTAAAAGAGGCGGAAGGAAGAAAAGGGTCGCCATAAAAGGATCATGGCGACGTAAATGGAAGCAGAGGGAAGAAAAAGGTCGCCATAAGAGGTTCATGGCGACTTTAAAAGAGGCGGAAGGAAGAAAAGGGTCGCCATAAAAGGATCATGGTGACGTTAATGGAAGCGGAGGGAAGAAAAAGGTCGTCATAAGAGGTTCATGGCGACGTAAATGGAAGCGCAGGGAAGAAAAAGGTCGCCATAAGAGTTTCATGGCGACGTAAATGGAAGCGCAGGTAAGAAAAAGGTCGCCATAAAAGGATCATGTCGACGTTAATGGAAGCGGAGGGAAGAAAAAGGTAGCTATAAAAGATTCATGTCGACATTAATAGTGGCCCAGGGAAGAATAACGTCGATATAGAAGTTCACGGCAACCTTGAAGGATAAGAAGCAGTGAAAAATATAGCCCATGATGAAAACAATCGCAAAGTCAGATTACCTGTTCGGGATTGGGATTCAAGCGGTCATAAACAAAAACAAATACTTAATCAACACCCTTGACAATGATAATCATTTTCACTTAAACTGTTCTTATTAGTGATAATCATTATCAATTATACAAGTCTACATAAAAAGTAAAACTTAATAAAAAATCAGCTGACCAAAGGGAGGGGATGAAATCGCCTGCACTCTATATGTGTGATTGGTGTGGTTTTATTGAAGAGAATGAGGATCAAGATCAGCATTTTCAATGCCCTTGCTGCGGGTTAGATGACATCGAAGCTGCTGAAAGCTCATAAGGAAAAAAAATGCACGATCTATTAATTTTGTTAAAGGGAGAGAAGAACATGAATGAACATTATATTGCTATAAACACATTTCAACATGATATTGATTGCTTTTGTCCTGATGATTATCATGCATTCTCGATCACGCTCCAAAAAGGAGATCTAATCGAAGTCACCCCTGAACGCAAATTTACGATGGCAAAGGGATGGTATACTTTCGTTGTCATTAATGAGCAACATGCCTTTTATATGGCCATGGAAGATTTGGAGCAGTATATATTAAATGAAAACATCAAATCAATGCTGGACATAGACTTGAAAATAAACTATCTGCAATATAAGATCGATCAAGACCTTGAAAGCGGAGACAAAGCATCCTTTGCCAGGCACACTAACCTTCTAAGCGAAACACGAAAACTTAAAGAGGAACTGGAAAATTATTTTAATGATATAACTTTGTTAAATTAATTTATGAGGAATTTTCCAAAAGTGAGAAGTTCCCAAACCCTTTGAATTCATAAGGGGAGAAAACGTCGAGCCGTGCCGCCATTTATTTAGGGAAACTCCCTGTAAAAAATTTGGATGAATGATTGAATATTTTTTATGTTAAACCCTTTAAGTTTATCTTCTTAAAGGGTTTTTTGGCTGATAAAAGCTAGTCATAGTAAATAGCCCAATAGCCAGGAGCGGGATGCGCACTCCTCCAACTCGGTTAATCAACAATATAGATACTTGTAATTTTGTGTTAAAATCAAGTTGAAGCATGTTAAGCATTTAATGAACTATCGAGCAGGATATCAATGAAAGATTATGGGAGCAGCTAGAATAAATCATGAAGAGATATAAGCTAAAAAATCATTTTAAGGGTTTAAAAAAGGGAACACAATTCTATTTAATTGCTGAATCTGAATTTATAGGAATCAAAGATTTTGTTTTGCGAACGAAAGACTTATCGATCAGGATTTCCATTAATGAAAGGGAGCTTCGTAAGAATTTTACTTTATTGGATTCATAAAACAGGGAAATAGTATAGTGGCGATATTTAACAAGCTGTACTCCATTTAATGTGAAAATCGTCAATTTTCCCCGTAATCTGCACGGGTTATGGCATTAACCATCAGGCTTGCAATTGATGGATTCACAATTGAATTAATGAGGAACCCCCAGTTAGATGTTAAGGAATATATTCAAGAGCTATTAACCATTTTCGATAAGTCCGCTATAAGGTAATGTGTCACTTATGGGGATAAATAATAATTTACTATGAGTTGCTTTGCTATAGCTGCAAAAAAATATTCAGATTATACGAAGAAACCCTGGAGTATAAACTATTTAAGGAAAAAAGAGCAAAATATTTTGCTGCGAAGATTGCAGCCATAAGATACGCATTGAAGCAATAAAAAATTTTTTTAGATAGGAATCATTCAGCAGAATAAAAGCTAACTTGGAAAAGAGAAATGCAAACTCAATAACGGAAGAAAATGACAAGTGAAAGGCACCATCCAGATTCAGGATGGTGCCTTTTGATTTTCCAAAAGTCTTATGAGGTTAGAAAGTGAGCATTCTATAATAAGATGGGAACTGTTTTCCGGACCATCCATTTCGTCTTATCGAAAGTGACAAAACTGTCACCTTACATCATGTTACTTCTATGGCTGGAAAGAGTGAGGCAGTTTATAGTTGTTACATAACGAAAATGTTTAGCACGAACGGCAAGGCCTTTGTTTTAACTCACACACCGCCCGTCAGGTAAAGTGGAAAATCATTTGCCAGACGGGTCTATCATAGCCGTTTAGCTTTTCTTATGAGGAGGCAGAAAAAATGAAAACCATTATACGCGCAAAAAATTTATCGAAACATTATGGAAAAGGGCTGGTATTAAAAAATATCGATTTAAATATAGAACAAGGGGAATTTACTGCGATTATGGGTCCATCCGGTTCAGGAAAATCGACATTAATGAATGTATTGTCTACGATTGATCGCTTTACAGGCGGAGAAGTATGGCTGGAGGAACAATCCTTGCTGCAATTGAACAAGAAGAATTTACGTAAATTTCGTCAGGAGAATATGGGATTTATTTTTCAGGACTATAACTTACTTGATACGTTAAACGTAAAAGAAAATATATTATTGCCGCTTTCTCTACGCAAGTTTGCTACAGAAGAAATGGAACAGCGATTAAAGAGAATTTCTGGAGCTTTACGAATTGAAGATATTCTTGATAAATATCCGCACGAAATTTCAGGGGGGCAAAAACAGCGGGCAGCAGCGGCAAGGGCCATCATTACTGAGCCGGCAATTGTTTTTGCAGATGAGCCGACAGGAGCACTTGACTCTCGTTCAGCCACACAATTATTAGAACAGTTAAATGGATTAAATGAAAAATTCCTGACAACCATTTTAATGGTCACCCATGATCCTTATGCGGCAAGCTATTGTAAACGTGTTATCTTCTTGCGTGACGGGAAAATTGTCAACGAATTGTATAAAGGAGACCAAGCGCAAAAAAAGTTTTATGACAGGATCCTTCATACTCAAAGTGTGATGGGGGGCAGCGGGGAATGAATCTGTTCCAATTAACGATCAGAAATGTACAAAGAAATTTTCGTTTGTATACCATTTACTTCCTTTCCATGATCATAGGCGTTATGATCCATTTTACTTTTTCTTCTCTTATGTATAATAAGGACATTTTGGCGGCAATCGAAAATAAAAGCAACTTTCAAACTGGTGTAACCATTTCATCTGTTGCCGTATTTTTGTTTATTATTTTCTTTATTTTATATTGCAACTCATTTTTTATGAAGCAGCGGAAAAAAGAGTTTGGGATGTATGTATTGTTTGGCATGAGTGAATGGCAAATTACTTTCATGATATTTTATGAAACGCTGATGCTTGGAGCGGTTTCATTAGTGGCTGGGATATTGCTTGGCGGGCTCTTATCGAAATTATTTGGGATGATCTTAATGAATTTAATGCAGTATGACAATGTGATCTCATTGTCATTTCCGATTGAAGCCATTGGTACGACGATCTTGCTATTTTTCCTGTTGGCCATCATTATTAGTGTACAAAGTTATTTCAATATTCGACGGGTACAATTAATAGAGCTATTCCATGCCAAAGAAAAGATGGATAAACCATTTCAATCATCTCCATTATTAGCTTTCCTATCGATCTTTTTGATAGGACTTGCAATCGTGCTGATTACCCGCGGAAAAGAGTCAAGTGTTTGGCAGGACTATACAACGATTAGCATGCTGGCAGCAACAGTTGGAATTATTTTAGGAACATACTTGTTTTTCCGCCAGTTTACGGGGTGGTTTTTAGAGGCGTTAAGAAAGAAAAAGCATTATCACGAAGGAAATTCGGTGCTATGGACATCTTCTTTACGTTTCCAAGTTAGAGGAAATACGCTAAATTTAACATTTATCGCTCTTTTTAGTGCGGTTATTATGATGTTAATATCGTTTGTGTTCATTAATTATAAAGTTCAATTTGAATCAGTAGGAAGAAATATACCAAATCATATTGCCTTTCAGTCTTTAGATGAAACAACAAACAAGGAAATTGAACAAGCCATCAAAGAGTCCAAACATGAGATTGAATACCATGAAACAATCGAAACCATAAGGGCAACGCCAAAAACAGATATAAACGCAGCCTTTGATACACATAAAATAGCAGGTCTTCTGCTTGTTTCCAATACAGATTATAATGAAATCATTTCGCTGCGCGGGGATGATGAAAAAGTAAACTTAACCGGAACAGAAGCGGTTTCTTTAGCACAAGGGGCAGATTTTCCAAAGACATATGCAGAAAATCAGCGGCCTCACTTTACGGTGAACACAAAAGAGGAAACTACTTTTCAGATTGCGGAAATGAAGGATTATGCATTATTAGGGTGGGCTACTGATCCAAACACCTCGATGATCGAAAAACCCGCTGTGCTGGTGATTTCTGATGAAGCTTATAAAGAGCTGGCAGCTGCTGGTGATTCAAGATCCTTTGAAATTTATCATATTACTGATGCGAAAAATGCAGAGGAGCTGTCGGAAAAGGTACACGGAATGGTTTCAAAAACAGAAGGTGCATACTACTCCTCTTTTGCCGATGTGTATTCAAGGCAAATAGAGAATTCTGCCTTAATGTTCTTTGCGGCCATGTTTCTTGCGGTAATTGCATTGTTTGCCTTAGCAAGTGTTATTTACTTTAAGCAATTACGTGAAGCAACAGAAGAGCAGGAGCAATACCAAATTCTTCGTAAATTGGGAGTAGGGAATAAGGAGATAAAAAGTGTCATTCGGAAGCAAATGCTATTTGTTTTCTTCCCGCCTCTGATTCTAGCCCTTCTCCATGGCTGGCTAGTGATAAAATACTATATTTTAGACTCTATACAAGGCAACGATGGATTAACTGGCGCCACTCTCATTATATTTGCCGCATTCTTGATGATTTACGTATTGTTTTATGCATCAGCCACAAATATTTATTATAAAATTGTTCAGCAGAAATATTGAATATGAAAAGCGGATCAACCATCAGCGGGAGAGGTCATCCTCATTGATGGTTGATTTTTTCATGGTTATGATTCCTAATATGTAAATAAGGATCGTAATTTGTCGGGAAGTGGATGATAAATTCTGTATAAGAATTGACTTCAGATTGGCAGGTAATATAATGCCCCAGTTTATTGGATAGCTCCTGGGCTAAATACAAGCCCATTCCGGTTGATTTTGTGTAAAGCCGTCCGTTATTGCCAGTAAAGCCGCGGTTAAAAATACGGGGAAGATCCTTCGATTCAATTCCAATTCCATTATCTCGAATGATCAGCTGCTTTTCCTCCGATGTCTCCTTTGTAGAAATTGATATTTCTCCATTTTCTTCTGTGTATTTCAAGCTATTGGTCATCAGCTGATTCAAGATAAATTGCAGCCATTTGGGGTCAGTTTGAACGGCCATGGGCTGTAAAGCCAATTGAATGCGAATTTTTTTAGAAATAAATGTCTTGGAATGACCTTTTACCAATTCCTTGATGATCCTCTCCACATGGCAATTTTTGATTTCATAATCTTGGCTAAAATTATCCAATTTTGCATAATACAACGCTTGGTCTACATAGTGTTCAATTTTTTCTACCTCTTCCCGAAAGCTTTTCGGATCTATTTCTGTTTGTGACATTAAACGAAGGACTGAAATGGGTGTTTTGATCTCATGGAACCAGGAGACTATGAAATCATAGTGTTCATTTTGCTTCTCCTGAACCTCATTAAGATGCTGAATATGCATCCTTTCCATTTCTTCCATTAATTTTTGAAGTTCGTATCCTTCTAGTGAGACACTTACATGGTCTTCGTTATGCCTATTCTTTACAGCTTGGATGTTTTGATAATAGCGATAAAGGAGAAAACCGCATAGAATCAAAAGGTTTAAAAACAAAGCATAGAAAAACGTTCTCCATTCCCAATCTGTGTAAGGATCCATTAAAAATATGAAAGCCACTGTAAAAAAAGAAATGGCATGTATAAAGAGATAAGGCTTTTCAAATGAAAGAAACCGCAAAAATCTCATGGAATTAGATACCCCATTCCTTTGCGGGTGACAATAAAATCTTCTAAACCGAGCGAGGCGATTTTACGTCGGAGACGATTCACATTCACTGTTAATGTATTATCATCAATAAATTGCTCATCATTCCATAAAGCTTCCATTAATGCCTCCCTGGAAACAATTTTGCCAATTTGCCGCATCATCCGCTGTAAAATGATAAACTCGTTGCGCGAAAGTTCTGTCGTCTGCCCTTGATATTCAATCGTGGAGTTTGCAACGCGAAATACGAGTTCACGGTGAGTCAATTCCAAACTCTCTTCATCTTGATAAGTATAATTCCGGCGCAGGAGCGCTGCGACTTTTGCTACTAATATATCCAAGTCAAAAGGTTTTTGCACAAAATCATCGCCGCCCATATTAATAGCCATAATAATATCCATATTTTGATTTCTTGAAGATAGAAAGATAATTGGAACTTTGGAAACGGTTCGGATTTTTTGACACCAAAAAAAGCCATCCAGGACTGGCAAATTAATATCTAATAAAACCAAATGAGGCTGGACTTTTTCAAATTCAGCTAGCACGTCATCAAAATTGATCACTTCAAATACATTATATTTCCATTTTTTTAAGGAATCGGCTACAATATTCCTAATTTTTTCATCATCTTCGACAATCATGATCTTAAACATTGGAACCCGCCTTTATTTTTTATGTATGGCACTTTATAAGGAATACATGAACAGAATATCATAGGAAGTGATTATGGAATAGTAAATGCGATATTTTTATCATGCTCTGAAGGCCTTATTGCAAAATACATTTTGTTTGTTAATAACCTTATAAAAAAGGGGAAAAATCTATAGGAGGTATAAGTTGATCAACATACATAAAAGATCAAATACTGTAATCATTGTAGTTCATGAAATCTATGGGATTAACCGGCATATGAAGAATGTTTGTCAATCATTATCAGAAAAGAAGTTTGATGTTATTTGTCCTAATTTATTAAAACAAGAAGAACCATTTAATTATTCCCAAGAGGAAGCTGCTTATCAGAATTTTATGGAGAACATAGGTTTTACGAATGCTTCTGACAAAATTAAAAGTGTAGTATTTGATATGAAAGATAAATATGAAAAAGTATATATTGCTGGGTTTAGTGTCGGGGCAACCATTGCTTGGCTGTGCAGTGAGGTAGATTGTCTCGATGGAATAGTCGGATACTATGGTTCACGAATTAGGAGCTATTTGGGAATAAACCCTTTATGTCCAACAATGCTATTCTTCCCGGAAAGAGAGCAATCTTTTCATGTTGACGAATTAATTTTAAGCTTAAAAGAAAAGAATATTGAGGTGTATAAATTTAGCGGACAACATGGGTTTAGTGATCCATATTCTCCAAAATATAATGTGAATTCAGAGTATGAAGCATATAACAGGATGGTTGATTTCTTTCTAAAACATTGATTATCTCAATAATATCCGGGATCTGCTTATTAAGGTTCTTGTTTTGCAGGATAAGTCAGATGGGACAATGGCTTTCAAATGGAATAATGCAATGGGAGTCTCCAAAGTTGGGGACTTCTTAGTGTTTTCAGAATTTTAAAGAGTAATTGGCAGAGCATATCAGGCAAGAAGGGTACAATTAATAGTAGAAATTGTAGGCTTAAAAGCAAAAGCTATCGTCCTGTTCCAGTAAGGAGAATGTATATTCCAATGCTCGACTCAAACTAGAAAAGACCATTGGGAATACCTGAAGGCTGATTAAAATAGTTAGATATTTAACTAAAGAAATAATAAAAAGAGAACAACAGAAGTAATCTGGTGTTCCCGAATTCAAGTGACATATCTTATTGACTTTTAAATCCTTCCCTATAAACCCTCAACGGCAGATAAGTTAAGGACTGTCCCGTAGCTGAAGCAGTTAAATTTTTTTCTAATTCAAACCCTTCTACTGGTTCGATACGAGAAAACTTTTGTACGAATGCCTCTAGTGCAATTTTCATTTCTAATCGTGCAAGAGGTGCACCTAAACAGAAATGCGGGCCATTTCCGAATGTGAGATGCTTTTTATTATTTGCACGATGAATGTCGATAGAGAAAGGATCGCTATACATGCTTTCATCCAAATTGGAGGCGCTCATCCAGGCAATGACTACATCTCCTTTTTTTAAGTCAACCCCTAGCAAATTATTATCTTGTTTGACCGTACGATCTCTTTTGGAAATATGGAAACGATATCGAAGCATTTCTTCAACAGCTTTCGGGACTAATTGCAAATTATTTCTTAGTTCTCCATATAATGACTTGTCATCATAGAGCAAGGAATAGAATGTATTGGCAATCGCATGGCTGGTTGTTTCGACCCCAGCACCTAAAAGCATCATGGTGGTGTGGACAATCTCTTCATCCGTCAGCCTTTCGCCTTCTACTTCAGCTTGGATTAAGTCAGAGATAATATCATCGGAAAGGTTTGAACGTTTTTGAACAACAATCGGGTAGAGAAATTGGAAATATTCTTTGGCAGCATTTTGTTTGGCCAGCTCTATGTCTTCCAGCTTTTCTTTGTCATAAGGCTGGAAAAGGATATCAATCCATTTTTTGAACTGATCCCTGTCTTGTACCGACACCCCAAATAAATCTGCTATCACCAGGCTGGGCAAAGGGGCAGCCAAGGCTTCAACAATATTGACAGTAGAGTTTTCTTGTATGCCGTCTACAAGTTCAGTTGCAATCTGTTGAATACGAGGTTCCCAGATCTTCAAACTGCGGGGAGTGAAAGCTGCCGATAACAAGGAGCGTACCTTCCGATGTTGAGGTGGATCTAATAATGTAATTTTCACAATAGGAGAAGTTTTTTCTTGTTTGTTATCCCCTACAAAAATGGTTGTTCTAGGGCCTTCACTTGAAAAGAATTCATAGTTGCTTAACACCTGTTTACAATCTTCATATTTAAATACATTCCATGTATTCGTTTTTTCATGAAAATAAACAGGATGATTGTGAAGCATTTCCTTATACCAATCCATCGGAAAAAATTCTTCTGTACGTGTTTGGAAATTAGGGATTTCGTTAAGTGGAATTACTTCTTGATTCATAATATTCTTATTCCTCCTTTAAATGGAATACAAAACTTACTTAGATAAATGGTTTTAAGAATAATACGATTAGCTTCTTAATTTTGTTGAAAAGTGTGATCCTTCCCTGAACACTTTCTATATTCATACTATTCTAATCAGAGTAATTTTTATAGAGTAAGATGTAATAGGACCTTGAGCCTGTATATAAATGGCATTTATTTTTATGGCGTAATGGCTTTTTGAAAAAAATTTGACTTATAGGAAAAGTAACAATTAGCTGGGGAGAAAAAAGAGTCTTTGAAGTATGTTGAGGCTTAATATGATAAAATTTAAGGGTTAAAGAATAGATTCATGATCAGAAAGGAGAATCCCCTTGTCTCTTTCACTATTTATACTCGGCAGTTTAGCTGATGAAAATAGCCATCCATATAAACTAAAGAAAATTTTACAAGATGCGCTGCCTATAAATAAAATAAGCGAAGGAAAATTTTACTATAATTTTGAGGCACTGCAGAAAAAAGGGCTGATTGAACCTGTCGAAACCATTCAAAAAGAAAATCGTCCAAACAAAACCCTGTACAGGATTACTCAGGGTGGAAGACAATTTCTTGAACAAGAGATTTACGACAGTTTTAAAAATGTTTCAAAATTGGAAGATCTATACATCTCCATTTATCTTCTGAAATATATTGATCCAATTAAAGCAGCTTATTTCCTGGAGGATGCGATAAAACAAGAAAAGAGACGTTGGGCTGAATATAGAGAGGCTAAGAATAAACAAGAATTCAAAAAACGACTTGAATTACTAGATGATAAACAGCAGATGGCCCTGCAATTTATTAGTGAACATGCATTCAGCCAGTCAGACCAAAATATTCTCTGGATGGAAAAGCTCTTAACTTTTTTAAAGCAGATTGAGATTGAAATAGATAGAGGGGTGCCAAAAGCCTAGCTTTTGGCACCCCTCTATCTCATTCTTTATTCAATGACAGGTTTACTTTAACGTTCATCGTTTCACCTTTAACAAAACACCATTCCCTTAAATGGAATGAGTGCAGTAACAGAGCAAATTCTGCCTCATGCATTGCTCTATTGTTTAATATAGGACATGGTTAGTAATCTAAGGCATCTATATATTTAGGTTCTTGCTTGCGGGATAAGTCAGATGGGACAAATGCTTTCAAATGGAGTAATGCACTGGGAGTCTCCAAAGTTAGGGACTCCTTTATATTTTCAGAATTTTAAGTGGAATTGGTAGAGCATATCAGGCAAGAAGGGTAAAATTAATAGTAGAAACTAACACAATGTGAAAGGTGATGGATTGTAGTGAATGTAGCATCTTTTTTTCCTGAAAACATCAAGCAGCACTTAAGAATACCCCGCCTGGCGAGTGGATTCCCGATCTTCCAGACGATTGCATTCGTCTGCATTCCGGATATCCGCCACCATCTCTTGTTCCAGTTGAGGAGCTAAAGGAAGCAGTTGTCAGTCTATTGGATGTAGAGAAGGATTTACCGCTCCATTATATTGGAAGTCCGGGAATTGCAATGCTGAAGGAACAGATTCAAGAAAGATTGGAAGAGCGCGGCATTTCGGTTTCAGGAGAAGAGCTGTTAATAACCTCCGGCGCTTGTCAGGCAATCGATTTGATTGCCCGCATTTTCCTTGATGAGGATACAATCGTGGCGGTAGAGTCTCCCACTTATATGGAGGCTTTGGAAATTTTTCAGAATTATACGAAGCAAATTATCAGTATTCCGGTAGATGAGCATGGACTTCAAACCGATGTATTAGAAGAGGTTTTAGCCAAAAGGAAACGAAGCGGGCTAGCCCAGCCGCGTTTTCTATATATCATTCCAACCTTTCAAAATCCTACAGGGACGACTATGACAGCAGAGCGGAGGCAGCATGTATTGGAACTAGCCGACAGCTATAATTTTTTCATTGTGGAGGATGATGCGTACGGGGAATTATCATTTTATAAGAATCCGCCAACACTGAAAGGAATGGATAAAAAGTCCAGAGTTCTGCATGTCGGATCGTTATCCAAGGTAGTGGCACCAGGAATGCGCATTGGGTGGATAGCTGCTTCAAGTGAAATCATTCATGCATCCGCATGGTTTAAAAAGGACCAGGGCCACCCATTTGCTCAAGCCACCATGGCTGCATACTTAGCAAACATCGATTTTAAGGAAAAACTCGTAACCTTGAGAGACACGTACCGAGCCAAATGTACCGTGATGCTCTCGGCACTGGAACAGTACCTTCCAAAATCGGTTACATGGTATTTACCAAAAGGGGGTTACTTCGTATGGGTGAAAATTCCTGGTGTCGACACATCGAAAATGCTAAAGGAGGCGATATCGGAGGGAGTATCTTTTATCCCGGGTAAATACTTTTTCCTGGACCAAATAGATGGAACCGAGTTTCTGCGCCTTTCGTTCAGTTATGAGGGTGAAAAGGAAATAGTAGAGGGAATTCAAAGGCTGGGGAGAGTCGCAGAAGCTAATCTTAGAAAATAAATAGATCTATTGATTACTGAAACTTTCATTTTTGGGTGTGGTGATGCCAAGTAAAGAAGATGAATTTATAATTTCACCATCATGCATAAGAATATAAGAAAAATTTACAAAAAAATCTACTTTAAATAGGGGGATATTTAAATGATATTAGAAGCTGTAATGTTAAAAGTTAAGGAAGGTATGGAAGAGGAATATGAAGAAGCATTTTGTGAAGCATCAAAAATTATTTCTTCAATGAAAGGGTACATATCTCACGAATTACAACGTTGTATGGAAGTTAAGGGAAAATATTTATTGCTGGTGAAGTGGGAATCATTAGAAGACCATACAGTTGGATTTAGACAATCGAAAGAGTATCAAGAATGGAAAAAACAGCTGCATCATTTCTATGAGCCATTTCCAACAGTTGAACATTTTGAAAATGTTCCTCTTTAAAAGGTTATCCGAAATCAATATTTGATTAATTCAAAAAACGCGATAATATTTACGTATAAAAGAATCGATAGGCAATGACGCCTGTTTCAATAGCTTATTATGAGCTATTGGGCAGGCGTCTTTTACATTTGGTAGTGTCAAAAGATTTATGAAAACTACCTAAAGGGTTAGTTTCTCTCCTATTTACTGGATGGAGATGCGCCGCAATCGCTCTTGACAAACACGCCAATGGTTTGAGGATTGTTTAACAAGGGCGAAGGGAACAAAAGAAGGCATACCAAATAAGCCCTTGGTTGTTTCCATTTTAAACCATTGGCAAGTTCGGTTTGTCAAGAGTTCGCTCCGCCGATTGCTGAATTAGCTTAAGGGCTCAGCTAAACAAAAAGTTAGGCTTGTCTTTGTTCTACTATCCATTGTTGTGCTAATCCAATGAGCTTTGTCCAACGTGCTGGCATTGTTGGAAGCCCCTTGAGT
>NZ_JAEL01000066.1 GCF_000518885.1 Bacillus sp. J33
GCGAAAGAGCAGGGAGAAGCAAAGGAAGAATCTCCAGCAGAGGATATGGACTTAGCTAAACAAAAGGCAGCAGCTGCAGCAAAAGCAAAGGCTGCGGCAGCAGCGAAGGCAAAAGCTGCAGCCCAGGCAAAGCAAGCGGGCGAAGCAGGGGATGATGAGAAGGCGAAGGCAATTGCAGCGGCGAAAGCAAAAGCGGCAGCAGCAGCGAAGGCGAAAGCCGCCGCACAGGCAAAGCAAGCAGGCAGTGCCGGCGGAGATGACGAAAAAGCGAAAGCGATTGCAGCAGCAAAGGCGAAAGCCGCCGCAGCAGCCAAAGCAAAATTGGCAGCAGCCGGCGGGGCTGGTGGAGATGATGAGAAGGCGAAGGCAATTGCCGCAGCAAAGGCAAAGGCCGCCGCAGCGGCAGCAGCCAAAGCAAAAGCAGCTGGCAGCAAAGCAGCCGCAGAACCTGAAGAAGAGAAGGCTCCTTCGGTTAACCAGCCTTACCTTGATAAATATGTAAAAGCAATAGAAAAAAATCTCGGCAGTGATGTTCTTGAAGATTACTATATTAATAATCTTTCCAAGGAAGTGCCGACATTAGTGGCGAAGGCCGCGTCGTATTATAAATTGGCAGAATTCCTTAAATATAATGAACAGCTGGGTTTTGATTATTTATCAGAGCTTCATGGTACCGATTTTGAAACGCATATGGAAGTGTATGCTCACCTGTACTCATACAAAAATCGCCAATCAGTTGCTCTGAAGGTGAAAATCAGCCGGGATGAACCGGAAATCGATTCCCTGCAGCCGCTATGGGCTGGTGCCAACTGGCCTGAGTGCGAGGCATTTGATTTGCTGGGCATCAAATTCAAGGGCCATCCAAATTTATATAGGATCATGCTTGGGGATGATTGGATCGGCCATCCGCTGCGCAAAGACTATGAACCGTATGATGTGGAGGTGTAACCAGTGCTTCGAACTGAAGAAATGCTATTAAATGTTGGACCTCAGCATCCAAGTACGCACGGTGTTTTCCGCCTTGTATTAAAAATCGACGGTGAGATTATCAAAGAAGCGAAACCGGTCATTGGCTATTTGCACCGCGGAACGGAAAAATTGGCTGAAAACCTCCAATACACTCAAATTATCCCTTATACAGACAGAATGGACTATCTGGCAGCCATGACGAATAACTATATACTCGTGCATGCAGTTGAAACGATGATGGATTTAAAAATTCCGGAGCGCGCCGAGTATCTGCGGGTTATTACGATGGAACTTGGCCGGATTGCCAGCCATCTGGTATGGTGGGGTACATATTTACTTGATATTGGAGCAACAAGTCCATTCCTATATGCATTCAGAGAACGTGAAATGATTATTAATATGCTGAATGAGATTTCCGGAGGCCGCTTAACGTTTAACTACATGCGTGTCGGCGGTGTAAAATGGGATGCTCCAGAAGGCTGGATTGAAAAAGTAAAAGAGTTTGTTCCGTATATGCGTGAACAGCTAAAAGGATACCATCAGCTTGTAACAGGAAATGAAATCTTTATGAACCGTGTCAAAGGAGTAGGGAAGTATACGAAAGAAGATGCCTTAAATTACTCGCTAAGCGGTGCCAATCTTCGCTGCACAGGCGTGAAATGGGATCTTCGCAAAGATGAGCCATACTCTATCTATGACCGATTCGATTTTGACGTTGCTGTCCAGGAGGGCGGCGATGCATGGTCCCGCTATCACGTGCGGATGAAGGAAATTGAAGAATCATTAAAGATTCTTGAACAAGCAGTTGAGCAATTTCCTTCTGAGGGAGATATTCTGGCAAAAGTGCCGAAGATCATTAAAGCGCCAAAAGGAGAGGCTTTTGTCAGGATCGAGTCTCCACGGGGAGAGATTGGCTGCTATATTGCGAGTGATGGCAAAAAGGAGCCTTACCGCTTAAAATTCCGAAGACCATCATTCTATAATCTGCAAATTCTCCCTAAACTGCTTGAAGGTGAAAATATTGCAAACTTGATTGCTATTTTAGGGGCAATTGATATTGTCCTTGGGGAGGTGGACGGTTAATGGTAGAAGAACTTTTATATTCCGAAGCCGGTCTGCTGAATTTCGGTATTTTCTTCTTGCTTGCCACCGTTTTACTATTAGTTGTTTTAGGCTTTGTTACATACGCGATTCTGGCGGAGCGAAAGGTAATGGGATTTATGCAGCTTCGCCATGGGCCGAATCAGGTTGGGGGCCGCTGGGGCTTGCTTCAAACGGTTGCGGACGTATTAAAGCTACTATTAAAAGAAGACACGATTCCGAAGCTTGCTGACAGGCCGCTGTTTATTCTTGCACCGGTCATTGCATTTGCACCGGCATTTATGGTGCTTGCAACGATTCCATTTACAGATAAGCTGCAGTTTGCGGATATTGGAGTCGGGCTGCTTTACTACATTGCCATTTCTGGGTTAACAACAGTTGGGATCGTAACGGGGGCATGGGCCTCGAACAATAAATACGCCCTGCTTGGAGGAATGCGTGCCGCTGCACAGATGATTTCCTACGAGATTCCGCTCGTTATGTCTGTATTAGGCATTGTCCTCTTAACCGGAAGCTTAAACCTAAATGAGATCGTTGAAGCGCAAAAAAATGGCTGGTTTATCATCTGGCAGCCAGTTGCTTTCATTGTATTCCTGATTGCTTCAACAGCAGAGCTTAACCGTGTTCCGTTTGACTTGCCTGAAGCCGAATCTGAACTGGTTGCCGGTTTCCATGTTGAATACTCCGGTTTCCGGTGGGCGTTCTTTATGCTTGCAGAATACGTTTATTTCTTTGCAATGGCTTCCCTGACAACTGTTTTATTCCTTGGAGGATGGCTGCCGCTTCCGTTCCTGGATTTCATTCCGGGTGCAGTCTGGTTTGCACTTAAATTTACGGTTGTAATCTTTATTTTAGTTTGGTTCCGTGTGACATTCCCTCGCCTGCGCGCAGACCAGCTCATGGAGTTTGGATGGAAGGTTCTGCTGCCGGTAGCACTTGCTAATATTTTCTTAACGGCGATCTTGAAGGAATGGCTGAACATATTTTAAATAAGTTTTAACAACGACCTCTTTAAAGGGGATTTCTTAAGCACAAGGGGTGAAAAACATGCTTGGTTTAGCGAAAGGATTATCGTATACCCTAAAAAACTTGGCGCGCAAAAAAGTTACGTATGACTATCCGAATGAACCTCTTCCACTTCCGGACCGGTTTCGTGGAATCCAAAAGTTTTATCCTGAAAAGTGTATCGTATGCAACCAGTGTGCAAACATTTGCCCGACGGATTGCATCCAGCTGACAGGAAAGAAGCATCCTGATCCTTCTAAAAAGGGAAAAATCATCGATACCTATGATATTAACTTTGAAATTTGCATCCTTTGCGATTTATGCACAGAGGTTTGTCCGACGGAAGCGATTATTATGACCAATAACTTCGAACTGGCTGAATACAGCCGTGATGAATTATTCAAGAACCTCGAGTGGCTTGATGAAAATGACGAGAATATACGGAAGGTGAATAAAGCATGACGTTTTCAGGTGAGTTTTTAGCGTTTATGTCTCTTGCTTTAGTAGCGGTCATCGGCGGCGTGCTTTTATTGAACCTTTCCAAAGTGGTGCATATGGTTGTCGCACTTGTTTTTACCTTTGTAAGCATAGCTGGAATATATGTCCTCCTATCGGCTGAGTTCGTAGCCGCTGTGCAGATACTTATCTATTCCGGTGCGATTACCATTATTATGCTGTTTGGAATTATGCTCACACGCCATAACGACACAAGCGAGCCAAAAGCGGGCCGCTGGCGGAAACTATTATTATTTCTGGGAGTGTTGGGCTTCGCCTTTGCTGTATATATCGGAATCTATAACCTTGATATTCCGCAAACGCCAAGTGACCTTCATGTAAATAATACAGAACAGATTGGGGTAGAGCTTTATTCAAAATTCATTATTCCATTTGAATTGACCTCTGTCTTATTGCTGGTAGTTCTGGTTGGTTCAATTGTTTTGGCAAAAAGAGACGATGAGAAGGAGGCGGAGAAGGAATGAGTGCAGTTCCGGTTCAAGCCTACCTGGCATTGGCTTTAATTCTATTCTGTATCGGCCTTTATGGGGCTTTGACCAAACGAAATACAGTTATTGTTTTGATTTCGATTGAATTGATGCTGAATGCGGTAAATATTAATCTTGTAGCCTTCAGCAAATATGGCATTGCGCCATCTATTACAGGCCAAATCTTTGCCTTGTTTGCCATAACGGTAGCTGCAGCAGAAGCAGCCGTTGGTTTAGCGATCTTGATTGCGCTTTATCGTAACAAAAAGACCATTAATATTGATGAGATGGATACGATGAAGCACTAATGTTTAATGACTTTGCGGAAAATGCCGCCAAACGCGGCTAAAGATAAAGAAAGACAGGCTGAATGAAGAGCCTGAAAGGACCTTTTTTAAAGGGTCCCAATCTGACACGCCGGCAATTCGGACTGCCAAGCTTTAGGGCGTGTTCAAAAAAGGGGATTGTGATAATGATGGAGAATGCATGGATCATACCGCTTTTCCCGCTTTTATCGTTTTTGTTCCTTATTCTATTCGGCAAACGGCTTAAAGAAGCGAGTGCTTATATAGGAATCTTGTTTACTTTAGCTTCGCTTGTATATTCATTATGGGTGCTTTTTGAAAGATTTGCAGCACCTACATACAAGGCGGAGGGCGTTTGGCTGACCATAGGGGATGTTCACTTAACAGCGGGTTTTGAAGTTAATCAGTTAAATGCACTCATGCTGGTGATTGTATCACTCGTCAGTTTCTTGGTACATACGTATTCGAAAGGCTATATGAACGGAGATGACCGTTTCCCTGTTTTCTATGCTTATTTGGGCTTATTTACCTTTGCGATGCTGGGCCTTGTCATCTCGCCTAATCTCTTGCAAACCTATATCTTCTGGGAGCTTGTCGGGCTTGGATCATTCTTGCTGATCGGTTTCTATTTTTACAAAGAAGAAGCAAAGGCAGCAGCCAAAAAGGCATTTATTATGACCCGTATTGGCGATGTCGGCCTTTTGATCGGAATGATTCTATTATTCTGGCAAGTTGGCAGTTTCGAATATGATGAAATTTTTGCTGCTGTTGAGGCTGGTTCCATCTCAGCCACAATGATTACATTAACAGCCATTCTTATTTTCGTTGGGGCAGTCGGAAAATCCGGCCAGTTCCCGCTGCACACATGGCTTCCGGACGCGATGGAAGGTCCAACGCCTGTTTCAGCTTTAATCCATGCTGCGACAATGGTTGCAGCAGGGGTATACCTAGTGGCGGCTTTATTCCCGCTCTTTACAGCAAGTGAAACAGCGCTGATGACTGTAGCAGTAATTGGTGCCTTCACGGCCATTTTTGCAGCAAGCATTGGCTTGGTGCAGAAAGATATTAAGCGGGTTCTCGCTTATTCAACCGTCAGCCAGCTGGGGTACATGATGCTGGCACTTGGATCTGCCGGATATGTGGCAGGTGTGTTCCATTTAATGACACACGCTTTTTTCAAAGCCTTGCTATTCCTTGCAGCAGGAAGTGTCATTCATGCTGTTCATACACAGAACATTGAACATATGGGCGGATTATGGAAAAAGCTCCGCATCACCGGTCCGCTATTCCTGATCGGGACACTCGCAATCAGCGGTGTGCCATTATTCTCAGGGTTCTTCAGTAAGGATGAAATCTTAATTGCCGCCTGGGCGCATGGAAACACAGGATTGTTCTGGCTGGCAGTGATTGCCGCTTTCTTCACTGCATTTTATATGTTCCGCCTATTCTTTATGGTTTTTGCAGGAGAATCAAGAAGCGATATGAAAGATGTCCGCGAGTCTCCAAGTGTGATGACCATGCCGATGATCGTGCTTGGCGCCTTGGCAATAGGAGCCGGTTATGTAAATACTCCATGGTTCGGCACGTTCCTTGGCGATTGGCTAGTAGAAGGAAACCATTCATTTGGCCATGGCCATATTGAAGGTCCAGCTTGGATAATGATTGTGGCAACAGTTGTGTCCCTGCTGGGTATATTCCTCGCCTGGCTGATGTACGGCAAGGGATCGCTGTCTCGTGACTGGCTCTCAAGCAGACTGCCGCTTTCGTACAGTGTTTTATTTAACAAATACTATATTGATGAGTTTTATCAGCTGACAGCTGTTAATGGCGCTAAATTCATTAGCTCCTTCCTTCGGTTCCTGGAAGTCTTCTTTGTTGAAGGAATTGTTAAAGGAGTAGCAGGCATTGCGTCATCTCTTGGCAAACTGGGCTCCAAATTCCAGAATGGCCAGATTCAGACGTATGGAACGGTTGCCTTTGTCGGGCTCGCTATTTTGGTTGTCATCTATGCGGTAACAGGGGGGTACTTAAAATGAACTTTGAATATTTTCTATCACTCTTAGTTTTCTCCCCTTTAGTTGGTATTTTAGTATTATCGTTTCTGCCAAAGACACAGGAATCATTGATTAAGATGGTTGGATTTTTGGCCACCCTTCCGGCTTTGGCATTGTCGCTGATCGCTTACTTTCAGTACAGGGCTGGTGTAAGCCTGGAAGACCTGAATGAAAAGATCACCTGGATTCAATTCGGAAACTCCAATCAGCTGGGAAACCTTTTCTCCATTGATTACGAGCTGGGACTTGATGGATTCTCGCTGATCATGATCGTGCTTACAGCTGTATTATCAACACTCGCAGCCATTGCCTCCATTCATATTAAAAAAGAATGGAAAGGCTATTTTATGCTATTCCTGCTGCTTGAAGTCGGCATGCTTGGCGTGTTTGCGGCTGAAAACCTGATTCTATTCTTTATTTTCTTTGAAATAACGCTCATACCAACCTTCTTCCTGATCGGAAAATGGGGTTACTTTGAAAAAGAAAATGCAGCGTACAGCTTTTTAATCTATAACGGACTTGGCTCTGCTGTCCTGCTGATTGTCATCATGGTGCTGTTTGCACGTACAGGCACATCGAATATTGATGCTTTGATGGCGGCAATGAATGCTGACAATCCTCAGCTTGTTGCGCCAATCACTGAAAATATGAAAATGGGCATGCTGATTGCTCTTTTAATAGCATTTGGCATCAAGCTTCCCATTTTTCCGCTGCACAGCTGGATGGTAAGGGTTCACGTTCAAGCACCGCCTTCCATTGTTATGCTGCATGCCGGTGTGCTTCTAAAAATAGGTGCATTTGGTTTAATCCGTTTCGGAATGGGGATATTTCCCGAGCAATTCCAGAGCCTTTCCGCATTGCTTGCTGTGCTCGGAGTAGTGAATTTACTGTACGGAGCCTTCCTGGCATTCGTGCAGACTGATTTCAAAATGGTGCTCGCCTACTCTTCTATTTCCCACATGGGAATCGTCTTAATCGGATTGGGCGCATTAAATGAGGCAGGTGTTCAGGGGGCTATTTTCCAGGTGGTTTCACACGGACTTATTGCCGCGCTATTATTCTTCCTTGTTGGTGTGTTTTATGAGCGTGTACAAACATCCAACATTCAGAACATGGGAGGCATGGCTAAAGGCATGCCGATTGCGGCAGGCTTCCTGCTTGCAGGAGCAATGGCTTCACTTGGCTTGCCTGGAATGTCTGGTTTCGTAAGTGAATTCATGGCTTTCCTGGGCCTTTTCAAAGAAATGCCGGTATTGGCTGCAGTCGGTGCAATCGGCATTATCATGACAGCAGTCTACTTGCTGCGCGCGGTACTCGGAATTACGTACGGCCAAGCGCATCGGGATTTTGCCGGAGTTACGGATATGAGAAAATTTGAGTTTGTGCCTGTCCTGGTTTTAGTCGGATTAATTGTACTGATTGGTGTATATCCAAGTGTATTGAGCGAACCGCTGACATCTACACTTGAAACGATCATGCTGGGGATAGGAGGGTGATGAAGGATGGATCTTGAAACATTGTTATCATATGAATGGAGCATCATGGCGCCGGAGTTCATCATCCTTGGTGTTGCAACCGCTCTGTCATTGTTGGATTTATTTATGCCAAAAACGCAAAGCCGCAAAATCCTCGGCTGGATTGGCTTTGCCGGAATTCTGGCCGCGCTTGTTTCCTTATTGGGTTTAGTAGAGCATGGCACAGAATCGATTTTATTTGATACCTTTAGGCTGGATTCCTTTGCAAAGGCCTTTAAGCTGCTGCTGCTGATTGGAGCGGCAATGGTTATGCTGATTGCCATCAGCTATGAGCCAAATGAGGGGCTGGAAGAATTCAGGGGGGAATTTTTCTACCTGTTTATGGCTGCATTGCTTGGTGCGATGATGATGTCATCAAGCGGTGATTTAATTACGCTGTTTGTCGGTCTCGAACTGCTTTCGATTTCCTCCTACATTCTGGCAGGCATGAGAAAGAGAAATATCCAATCAAACGAATCTGCTATGAAATATGTCATTAACGGGGGTATTTCAACGGCAATCACTTTGTTTGGCATGAGTTATGTTTATGGTTTAACAGGAACTACAAATTTAAAGGCCATGGCCGGATTTTTAACTTCTGTTTACAATGAACAGCATATTTATCTTCTTGGCCTTGCATTCTTCATGATTGTGGCGGGACTCTCATTTAAATTGGCAACAGCCCCATTCCATATGTGGGCTCCGGATGTTTACCAGGGTGCACCGACACCTGTAACAGCCTTCTTGAGTGTAGTATCCAAAACAGCAGGCTTCGTATTGATTGTGCGTATCCTGTTTTCAATCTTTGCCAATACGCCATCGGGTGATGCCGGGGGGACACCGATGATCCTGACACTTCAGGATTACATAGCGTTCCTGGCAGGAGCGACGATGATTATTGGTAACCTGATAGCTTTAAGGCAGCGAAATATTAAGCGCCTGTTTGCTTATTCAAGTATTGCCCAGGCTGGATACCTGTTAGTGGTCATCGCCACAATGTCATTGTTTATGTTTGATACACTGTGGTTTTACCTTGGCGCTTACCTGTTCATGAACTTGGGGGCGTTTGCCATTATCCAGTATGTGACGCATAAATCGGGATCTGACGATATCAGCCAGTTTGCCGGCTTATACCGCCGTGCACCGTTCCTTGCGATTGCAATGGCGGTCTTCCTGCTTTCGCTTGCAGGCATTCCGGGAACAGCCGGGTTTATTGGAAAGCTGAATATTTTTATGGGTGCATTGGTTCCGCAGGAAGGGCATTATGTACTGGTATCCATTATGATTGCCACTACAGTAGTTTCATACTTCTACTACTTCGGCGTCATGGTCCAAATGTTCTTCAGGCCAGCAGCTGAGGCAGGGAAGGTAAAAATTCCTGCAGCCTTGAAAGCTGTCATCAGCATTAGTATTGTGGCTACCATCCTGTTTGGAGTAGCGCCAAATATTGCATTTGATTTCCTGCAGGGAAATTTCAATCAGTTCACTGATTTCTTTCAGTAATTAGCCTTTTAATGGGGATGTAAAAGGGCATTAAAGAATTGCTGTTTTCGTAAAGTTTGTTGCTTATCGGCAGCTGACTAAGATAAACCAACGGGCTGAATTAATAAGTAAAACAACAATTTATAAGAAAGAAGCCTAAAAAATAGGGTTATATAACAATAAGAAGGGGACATTCCCCTTCTTATTTCGTTTTAGGCTCCAACTATTTACATATTTCTTTCTTCGTGTTTTTTCGACAAAAAGAAAAAATTCGCTATAATGTTTATATGGACCGCAAAAAATAGCGAAAACTTAATTTTCAAAAAATAACCAATCATGAAACTTACCTGCTAGTATAAACGTCAAATGGTATTGTAGCGCACAAAACAGGTAAGCAAGGTAGTAAGATTTTTTAGGGAGGGAAGAAGATGATTTCAGGATTTGGGCAGCAGGCGTTGATTAGCATTATGTCTCATCTGGTTTTCATTGCGCTGGCCTGGTGGGCGCTTCAGGCTTTAAGGTTTGAAACTCTTTTACGGGCAAATCATGTTTTTCAGGCCCGGGTTCTGTATGTTTTGTTATCTATTGTCATCGGATCAACAGTCAGCAATTTCTTTCTCGATTATCTTCTATGGTCCCAGCAGCTGCCGCTTATTTTGCAGAATATAAATTTTTCGCTATATTAATGCTCACTGTTGAATTTAGAACTGGAAACAGCAAGCAAGGCTGAAAATTTTATAAATATAGGTCTTCATACATGTTTTCATTTTGGAAATTTTTAAGTAAAATCTTGTTGTTGCTTGTTTCATGCATACATACGATATTGTGAAGTTTTTTTCAAAGTATGCACAAAGAGGCAAAAAAAGGCATTTGCAACAGAGGTAAAAACTCCATTTCTGGCTTGTCAAAAAGTGACGACAATTCCCAAGTATGCTCCTCGTTTCCTTGGTAACAATGGTACTAAGGGGAGGGGTTTAAAGATGAAAAATTTAGCATTATTTTTATCGATTATTGGCATAATTGGTTTCATGTTAATAAACATTGGGAATAAGACGACTGTAGCCAAAGGGGAGCTTGACCTGCTGACGATGGCCTCAGTAATGCAGGACGAGAACATTTTAATCAAAGAATGGTCTTTGCATGCAAGAGAAAAAATGGAAAATGTTCAAAGCATTCAGGAAGCAAAAGCATTCACAGAAGAATTGCAAAAGAAATATCCTGATTGGGAATGGAGTTTTCAAAAAACGGAAAAGTCCTGGGAAGCAATAGCTGTTAAAGAAGATAGCGACACTCGGTCAGAGGCTGTCAAAATTTTATCGACCCTCACAAAAGGTCAAGTTCAAACGTATGTAATTTATGAGGCCAAAGGTCAAGGGTGGGAGAAAGATCAACAGAATCTGGCTGCAGCTCTTAACAGCAAAATTTCTGACATTTTTCGTGGAAATGCCACAATTTTCTCTTGTATCCAGGGCGAATTCAGTGGTAAGATTAAAAAGTCTTTGCCTGATACTGTAAATCAATTATTGGCAGCTTTTAATGCAACAGAAATAGAAGCGCTAAAAGAAGACCAATTCATTTCAACATCAGCACATTCACCGCTTTTTGGTGAATCCATTGAGACGAATGGCAAGGATATGAACATGCAGCTTGGATTACGGACTAAAGGAATGGGCGCCAAGACAAACATAGTTATTGGCACACCCATCATAACGATTGAATATTAATATAGAGAAATTGGACGCGGAGGGGAATACACTTTGGATAAAATCATCGTCCGCGGCGGAAATAGGTTAAGCGGTACTGTCAAAGTAGAAGGAGCAAAAAACGCTGTCTTACCGGTTATCGCCGCAACACTGTTAGCAAGTGATGGCAAAAGCGTAATTCGTGATGTCCCAACACTCTCCGATGTATATACTATTAATGAAGTATTACGCTATTTAAACGCCGAAGTGGAGTTTGAAAATAATACAGTAAAAGTAAATGCATCTCGAGAGTTGAAGGTAGAAGCACCTTTTGAATATGTACGTAAAATGCGTGCTTCAGTATTAGTCATGGGATCTTTATTAGCAAGAAATGGCCGTGCCCGTGTGGCATTGCCTGGGGGATGCGCAATTGGTTCCCGCCCAATCGATCAGCATTTAAAAGGCTTTGAAGCGATGGGTGCAAAAGTAAAGGTTGGCAATGGCTTTATTGAAGCGGAAGCACCAGAAGGCCGCTTGCAAGGAGCAAAAATATATCTAGATTTCCCTAGCGTAGGCGCTACGGAAAATATAATGATGGCTGCAACATTGGCCAAAGGTACAACCATTTTGGAAAACGTAGCGAAGGAACCTGAGATTGTTGATTTGGCTAACTTCCTTAACAAGATGGGTGCCAAGGTTAAAGGCGCAGGAACTGGAACAATCCGCATTGAAGGTGTGGACGTTCTGTTTGGTGCAGAGCACAACATCATTCCTGATCGTATTGAAGCAGGAACCTTCATGGTGGCAGCAGCCATTACAGGCGGAGACGTTCTTGTAAAAGGCGCTGTTCCTGAGCACTCTACTTCTTTAATCGCGAAGATGGAAGAAATGGGTGTGACGTTCATTGAAGAAGCTGAAGGAATTCGCGTATTGGGTCCAGATAAGCTGAAGGCAGTTGATATTAAAACAATGCCTCACCCAGGGTTCCCTACAGATATGCAATCACAAATGATGGCCCTTTTGCTTCATGCACAAGGAACAAGTGTGATTACGGAAACCGTATTTGAAAACCGCTTCATGCACGTGGAAGAGTTCCGCCGTATGAACGCTGATATTAAAATTGAAGGACGTTCAGTAATCATGAACGGACCATGCAACCTGCAGGGCGCAGAAGTGGCTGCTACAGACCTTCGTGCAGCTGCGGCACTAATCCTGACTGGATTGGTTGCAGACGGCGTAACGCGCGTAACAGAGCTTAAGCATCTAGACCGCGGATACGTAAACTTCCATGAAAAGCTTGCTGCTTTAGGCGCTGATATCGAACGCATTACAGTAGCGGAAGAAACACCAGCTGAAGAAACAAGCTATGTTTCTGACATGAACGCATAAGAAATGCCAATCAAGGCGGCCATTGATGTCGTCGAAAATAGTCGCCTTGCGTGCATTCCTAAATGAAACCGCAGAATCGAGCTGTCAGATGACTGACAAATCGATTCTGCGGTTTTTAATTTATTTTGGAGTTGATTGACCCGGTACAGCTGATCTGGCGCGGAGTGGTGCATATATTTGAAAAATGGCGCAAAAATGAAGCAAAGTGACGCATAAATTTTAAAAGCAGTGCCGTAATAGTATAAAGTGACGCATATAAATGAAAAGTGACGCACACCAAGTCGAGTTGTGCGCCGGAAATTGTGTGTAATGTTAGATATATTTCGGATTTTGCTAGATAAATCCGGAATTCTGTTAGATTAAGTTCAAAATCTGTAAGATAAAATCAGAAATATGCTAGATAATGTGTAAGACTGAACTTCAGATCATTCAAACTGTTTTTTATATCGATTCATTCTGTTGTCATATTAGCTTGTCCATAGCCATAAATATGAAGTGAGTTAGAATTATTTTTTCGCTATGGAGGCTTAAAACATGACAAAATTCAAACCTTTCATCGTACTAGCCGCATTGTTGTTTGCCGTCACTCTTGTGATTCCGGCGCTGCTTGTGATTCCTTTTACAGAAGGGAAAGTGAGCGGGAAGCTTGGGGAGGAGCTAAAACAGGAGACTAAAAAAGAGACGGCCGCAGAAATTCCGCAAGGGCCTGCCATAGAGGTAGGTGTCTATCGCCTTGCACAAAAAAAGCTGGAGACCGTTCCGCTGGAGGACTATATTGTCGGAGTTGTTGCATCGGAAATGCCGGCTGAATTTGAAAAAGAAGCATTGAAGGCACAGGCACTTGCAGCAAGGACTTTTATTGTTGAACAAATGCTGAATGAGAATAAAGCAGATCTGCCTGAAGGAGCCTTAGTATATGATACAGTCGTTCATCAGGTTTATAAAAATGAAAATGAACTCAAGCAAATTTGGGGATCTGATTACAAGTGGAAAATCGAAAAGGTCAGAGAAGCAGTCACCGAAACCCGAGGGCAAATCCTCACTTTTGACGGCTCACCGATTACGGCTTCCTTTTTTTCCACAAGCAATGGCTTTACAGAGAATTCCGAGGCCATCTGGTCAAATTCTGTTCCATATCTAAAGAGTGTGGAAAGCAAATGGGATCTGCAGTCACCGAAATTTAACGGAAGAGAAGTATTCACAGTTCAGGAGTTCGAAAAGAAATTGGGTGTGAAGCTTCCTAACGATAGCACGATTGGCACTGTAACCGAGCGTACAGCCGGACAGCGGGTTGCCAAGGTAGATATTAATGGAAAAACCGTTAGCGGACAGGACATCAGGGAGAAGCTTGGTTTGAAATCGACAGACTTTACCTGGGAACGCAAGGGCGATAACATTATTATCAATACCCAAGGCTACGGCCATGGAGTCGGCATGAGCCAATATGGCGCAAATGGAATGGCAGCTGAGGGGAAGGATTATAAAGAAATTGTCTCACATTACTATCAAGGTGTGGAGATTGCAGCATCTGATCAGCTGCTCACTAAAATTACGGCGAAAAAATAGCAGAAAGAGGCTGGTTCTATCGCAGAATCAGCCTTCTTTTATTTGTCCTTTTAAAAAAGGCTGTTTTCGTAGGCTTTTTGCTTTTCGGGCTGAGGAGGCTCTCGTTCCTCCCCGCGGGAAAGCATGAGTGCCCGTAGCGGAAATCAACGCAGAAATTATAAGTAAAACAACAATTTAGGAGAAAAGGGCCTTAAAAAAAGAAAGAATAGAAGCAAGCTTTTTAAACCGGCCATGGAAAAGGGCGCGGCTAATGAAGTACCAGCACACCAAAACGCCTGTAATGTCTTTTACAGCGTCGATAAGGGTGGCAGAGCGATAAGGAACGAAAGACTGATGAATTTCATCCAGGATCCCGTAAAAGCAGGCAAAGGCAGCCAGCAGGAAGTTTGCAGATGGTGTCAGCTTGCCGGCAGTCAAGCCTGCCAAAACCAGAAGAACGTATAAAATGCCAAACTCTACAAGATGCAGGGATTCTTTAAAAAACCGGTCAACTGCAGAATCGGGCAGTTCTACAACCGCATTATGAGGCAAGCCGGAAAGGATCCAGATCAGCGCCATATAGAAGAAGGGAAGAACCCTAATGATCCACTTAAGCATATCCGAAAAACTCCTTTAAAAATTTTTTCTCATATCATGCATAATCATAAAACCTTTGTCGAAAAATAAAACCAAAAAATTTTTTTTGAGAAATGTATATAATCCTCTCAATCTGTTCAGACTGATTGCTGAGGTGATGATAAATGAGAGAGGAAGAAAAGAAACAGTCTTCTCAAAATTCCAGCTTTAAACGCTTTATGAAAAAGCGGTGGGCATTCCCAGCTATCTACATTGCAAGTGCAGCAATCATTCTAACCGGTGTTCTTTGGTACCAAAGCAGCGACAACGCTACAGACACAGACAGCTACGACTACGAAGCCACTGATATTACCGGAAAGAAGTACGATGAGCCAGCATTGGAAGTTAACCGTGCTATGGAAAACTTTGTAATGCCTGTTAAAGATCCAGATTCAGCTGTCATTCAAAAACAATTCTATGACTATGACGGCAAACCGGAAGAACAGGAAGCTGCTCTAGTATTTTACAATAACACATACCATCCGAACACGGGTATTGATATTGCCACAAAGGATGGAGAAACGTTTAATGTACTTGCTGCATTAAGCGGAAAAGTTACTAAGGTTGAAGAAGATGCACTGTTGGGCAATGTCATTGAAGTTGAGCATGACAAAGGAATTGTAACACAATATCAATCTGTTACAGAGATGAATGTTAAGGTTGGCGACCAGGTAGAACAAGGTGATGTCCTTGCTAAAGCAGGCGAAAGCTTGTTTAATGAAGAAGCAGGCGTTCACGTGCACTTTGAAATCCGCAAAGATGGACTGCCTGTCAATCCGCTTGATTACTTCAATAAGCCGCTTAGCGCTTTACAGGAGTTAGACACAACTGATCAAAAAGATGCTGCTGATAACAGCGGTGCAACGGAAGAAAACGATGAAGCTGCTCCTTCTGAGGACGAGTCTGCGGAGGATTCTGGCAAAACAGAAGAAGAAGGTTCTGCTGAAGAATCTGGAACTACTGATGAAAATGCCGGAAACACGGAAGAAGACGAGTCAACTGATACAGAAGAAGATCCAGCTGGAACTTCTGAAGACGAAGGTCAAACTGACGACCAGGTTGAAGAAGACACAACTGAATCAACTGACGCATAATATGATGGAGTCCGCCAGATTGGCGGGCTCTTTTTGATGTTAGGGGGCAGTCATCCCTTCGTAAAATTTCGACAATTCCGCCATATTCCTGTATAATATTTCGATAGGCGAAAAGTTATACAGGGGGACGTGAACATATGAAAAAGCTGCTTTTAACGGGTTTTGAACCCTTTTTGGACTATCCGATTAATCCTACTGAAATCATTGTGAAGGAGCTGGATGGAAAAAGGATTGGAAACTATGAAATTAAAGGACTTCATTTACCAGTAGATTTTGAGCAGGGACCTAAGAAAATAGTAGAAGCCGCTGCTTCGGAAAAGCCGGATGCGGTTATTTCTTTAGGGCTTGCTGCGGGGCGTACGGCTATTACGCCTGAAAGAATTGCTATTAACTGCCAGGACGGGGAACCGGATAATAGCGGGTTCAGCCCAGAGGATAAACGCATAGAGGAAAATGGCCCCGATGGATATTTTTCAACTCTTCCAATCCGCAGAATGGTTAATAGCCTAAAAGAGTCAGGCTATCCATCCTCCATCTCCAATACAGCGGGAACCTATTTATGCAATAATGTCATGTATTCAGTTCTTCATGAATTAAAGGCAGCAGGCAGAAACATACCTGCAGGTTTTGTGCATATTCCTGCTTCCCATGCTTTGGCAGCTGCCAGCAAAAAGAGCATGGCAAGCTGGTCTGATGCGGATTTGCTGAAGGCAATCACAATAATAATAGAAGTACTAGATTGAGGAGCCAAATGTACCTGGCTCCTTTTCTCGTTTGGTTAGGAAATTATAAAATCCAATCAGTTGAACAACTTTGTGAAAAGTTGTCTGCATCTAGCTCCAGCGCCTAGCCAGTTTTCATCCCGTATAGGCTCCCTTGAATATCTTGCGAGGAGCATGATTCGGAGAATGATGCTTCGAGCAGCTCGGGTCATAAGCCAAATCACTCCAGAAATCAGGACAAGGAAGGCTTCGGCAGCGATACATCGCCCGACCAAAGCGAGCTTTGGGAGGTTTCCTGCGTGATTCGTCTTATGCCTGTCGGACTTGCACAGGATGTGCTGGCTTCTGCGTTCGCCACAGGACGTGGCGGTTTTTAGCTGAAGTTCCTATGGCAAGGCGCTTCCGCTTTTGTTCTGTTAAATTAAACTATCGCTATAATAATTTACAATTAGGTTGTTATTACCGCTATAGTGTTTTCCTCTAATACCCTAAAGGCTTATAAATGATGAAAAGGATGCATAACATTGTAAAAACCATGCCTGCCAATGCTTAAAGCCTCCTAGTATGAATTTTTACAAAAAAAAATAAATATATTTACAGCATGTACTTGACCTGGAATTAATTTTTGTACATAATGAAGTATAAATTTTCTTAAAATTTAGTTAAATCAGAAAAAACATCCGGACGGCCACCGCAAACTTAAAGCAGAAAGCGACAAAAAATGATAGCGCTTTCTTAAAAAGGGGGAAACAAATTTGCTTACTTTAATGTCTATGATGGTGATCACCGGTGTCTGCCTTTTTCTTGCTTTAAGAAAGAAAAGGCCGATCTTCCTGGCGATACCCTTCCTGTCGATTTTTGCCTACTTCCTCGTTCAAATCATCCTTGTTCCCGCACCATTTATGGATACAGTCAAATTCATCTTCAGTCTAAGGTAATATTTTTTCCGGGTCCGTTTTAAGCGGATCCGGTGAAATAGCAGCGTATTCTGCTGCAGTTATTTTCCAAAAGGAGTGGTTTTCTCACGCTGAAAATCTGTTAATCAGCCATTATTCATTCATGTTAATTCAATCATTCTAACCGGGGGTGGAGTTGTGAAGAAAATTGATAAGAAAGTAGCAGACGGTTATTTTCGTGAAAAGACTCGGAATATGATCATTTATTTTGCTATTGGTTTTCTGGTTTCCTTTGGAGCGGTCTTATTTGCAGAGCCTCTAAGCGACATCACGATTAATGGTTTCCCGTTCCATTACTTCATGGGAGCGCAGGGAGCTGTTCTGACTTTTATTATTTTGCTGTTTGTTAATGCGAAAATGGGTGACGCAATTGACCGGAAATATGGGATTGACGAAGAAAAGAATAAACAGATCAGTTCCGGAAAAGTGCTTGATCATTAATCAGAAAAAAATGAGCGGCTGTTCAAGCCGGATTTAAATTAGAGAAATAAAAGGGGCGTCATAAAAAAATATTGAACCTGAAAAAGGGGGATGGCAGTTGGATACACAATTTTTGGTCTCATTATCCATTATTTTAGCCACATTCGCTTTATATATTGGAATTGCCATATATAACAAAGCAAAAGCAACATCAGATTTCTATGTGGCCGGACGGGGAATCCCGCCAATTTTTAACGGGATGGCGATTGGCGCTGACTGGATGAGTGCGGCGTCATTTATCGGTATGGCCGGAACAATCATGCTGCTTGGCTATGATGGCCTTGCCTATATTATGGGATGGACGGGCGGATATTTGCTGCTGACATTTCTTTTAGCCCCGCAGCTGCGGAAGTACGGGCGTTACACGGTGCCTGAATTTATTGGTGACCGATTTGACAGTCATACCGCGCGTGTGATTGCCGCAATCTGTACGATCATCATCAGTTTCACATACTCGATTGGCCAGCTTTCCGGGTCCGGAGTGGTTATTGGCCGCTTATTTGAAATTGACGCTAAGCTTGGAACAATGATTGGCGTTGTACTTATTGCCTTTTATGCTGCTTTTGGCGGTATGAAGGGGATCACATGGACACAGGTAGCCCAATATGTCATTTTAATTATTGCATACATCATTCCAGTTGTTTTCATGTCCCTGCAAATTACAGGAAATCCGGCACCATGGCTTTCATATGGAGAGCTTGTCGGAAAAATGGGTGAACTCGATCGGGAGCTGGGAATCTCGGAATACTTTGCGCCATTTACAAATGGAACAAAGTGGCAGTTTTTAGCGCTGATGTTTACGCTGATGGCCGGAACAGCAGGCCTTCCGCACGTAATTGTCCGATTCTATACGGTTTCGACGATGAAGGCAGCGCGCTGGTCCGGTGCATGGGCATTGCTATTCATCGGTTTGCTGTACTTAACAGCTCCTGCTTACGCTGCATTCTCCCGCTTCATCCTCATGACAAAGGTTGCGGGAAGCAAAATTACAGAATTGCCTGGATGGACAAAAACATGGGTGGATACAGGCAAGCTTCAAGTAGCGGATGCCAATGGTGACGGCATTCTTCAGTGGAACGAGCTAATTATTTCCAACGATATTGTCGTTATGGCAACGCCGGAAATTGCAAACCTTGGTTTGTTTGTCATCGGTCTAGTGGCTGCAGGTGCGATGGCGGCAGCATTATCAACTGCCGGCGGTTTAATGATTGCCATTTCCTCTGCATTTGCACATGATATTTTCTATCGCGTATTGAAGCCGAATTCAACTGAAAAAACACGTCTAGCAGTTGCTCGCTGGTCTATTGTGACAGCAACCTTATTGGCTGGTCTTATCGCGCTTAACCCACCAGGAGCGATTACGCAAATTGTTGCCTGGGCATTTGCGCTCGCGACAGGAACGTTCTTCCCGGCTCTGGTATTGGGTGTATGGTGGAAGCGCTCCAATTCACAAGGTGTTATTGCCGGACTGCTCGTTGGTTTAGGTGTTACATTGGGTTACATTTTCGCAGCGAAATATGGCGGCTTTACGATACTTGGCATCATTGATACAGGAGCGGGCGTATTCGGGGCAGCAGCTGCATTTATCGCCAACATCGTGGTTTCCCTTATGACTGCAGCTCCTTCACAGAAGATTCAGGATGAAGTAATGGATCTTCGCTATCCTGAGCAAATGGTTTACAAAAACGGCGATGTCTGGATCAATGACGATGGATCCAAATCAGTATAATTTATACAATCTCGAGGCTGTGCGGTTCCACCCTTTTTTTAGAGGGGTGGACTCTGACACGGCCCTTTCACTTATCTCACTATGTGAAGTCCGCCATTTTGAGAAAAATGAAATCATGCTGAAAAAAGATAAACCCCGGGAAGGCCTTCTGCTCATATTGGAAGGTCTTTCAGAGGTTTTTGTAAAGAATGAACACAACGGAAGATCAGAAGTGCTGGAAATGGTCCAAAAAGGTGAAATGATTGGATTTTCCAGTCTTGCTGACTTCCTCGGGGTATCCAGGCAGGTGAAAGTGGAAGTGATGGTTGAAGTCAAAGCAGTTAGTGCTGTTAAGGCGATGTTTATCCCGTTTGAAGTGGTCACCAGAAGATGGGAAGACCCGGCTGTTCACGACTATCTGCTTACACAGGTCGCCATCCGCTTGAAGGATATTTATACCTCACTTGCTGAACAGGTAAAGCTCGCTACTGATTACGGAGAAAATGAGGCATTTATGGTCCGTGTCCAGGATGTGATGAGTGAAGAGGTAGCTGCTGTAAGCCCCAGGGCAACCGTTCAGGAGGCAGCCCAGCTGATGCATGAAAAAAGAACAAGTTCTGTTCTGGTTACAGAAAAAGAGTCATTAAAAGGGATTATTACAGAAAGAGATATGGTTGAACGGGTGGTAGCCAGGGGAATCAAGCTGTCAGCAGAAGCCGGGACGATTATGACACCGGAGCCGGTCTCCATATCGAGGTCCGCTTATTATTATGACGCTATTTCACTAATCTTTTCGAAAGGAATTAAACACTTGCCGGTTGTAGAAGATTCCAAAGTAGTGGGCATTGTGACTCTATCGGATTTATTGAGAAAGAAAAACGAGAATGTGATGAAAACCATTCAAAAGATCGAGCAGGCGGACAGGGAAAGCCTCCCTCAGGTGAAAACGGCAATATATGATGTTATCGACACGCTTATTAGAGATAAGGTTCCTGCTTTGAAAATATTAGAAATGATAACAAGGCTATATGATCGCCTTGCGGGCCGAATAGCAGAGCTCTCCATTAAAAATCTGGAGGCCAAAGGGAAGCAAGCACCTTGCGGGTTTGCCTTCTATCAAATGGGCAGCAGCGGCCGGGGAGAGCAGTTTATGCTTACCGACCAGGACCATTTTTTAATCTATGAAAAAGGAGAGGCATCTTCCTATTTTGCAGAACTCGGAAAAGAGATTACAGCTAATATGGAAGCAGCCGGGTATGCCCGCTGCAAAGGATTAATGATGTGCAGTGAAAAGAATTGGCGCGGCTCAATGGATGAATGGGGAGAAAGGGTCCGAAAATGGATGCTCCAATCTACTAACGAAAATCTATTATTAGCACAAAATTTTTTCTCATATCGGCTGATCTACGGCAGTGAAATGCTGCATGCCCATTTTGAAAGAATGATTGCTGAGCAGATGAAAAGATCCAGGATTTTTTTATACCGGCTCACGCAGCTTGAAAAGGAAAATCAGATTCCTACACTCGATCAGCCAATCCGTTCTTTATTTAAACTTGAACGGAAAAACATTGACATGAAAAAAGAGGTGCTTTTTCCATACCATCATAGCCTGCAAATACTTTCTCTCCTGAACGGGAAGCAAACTGGTACCCCCATTGAAAAAATAGATTTTTTAAAAGAGAGGAAGGTATTTTCCAAGGAGTATGCTTTTGATTTAAAAGAGGCAGTGAACACCATTTTGACCATGTATATCACCCAGCGCTGGCAGCAGGCAAAAGCGGGCAATGAACTAACTTCCACTGTATCGTTTGCAAGGCTGTCTACACGTGAAAAAGAAGAATTGATATTAAGCTTGAAAACATTAAGAGAGCTGCAAAGCCAAGTGTTTGCACACTTTTCTGTATAGCTCTCCAGAAGGAGGCTGGTAATGCTTTTTCGCAAAAAAAATGTATCTTGTTCCTTAACCTATGAAAACATCCCGTTATCCACCCCTTTGGAAGACTTGCATTTTGTTGTATTTGATACAGAAACAACGGGATTTCAGGTTTCCACTGCCGACCGTATCATTGAAATAGGGGCAGTTCCAGTGAGGGGACTGGAAGTGTGCGATCAGGATCTTTTTCAAACCTATGTGAACCCAAATCGACAAATTTCTCGGGAAATAAAAGAATTGACCTCCATTTCCGAAGAACGGGTAAAAGGAGCTCCGCAAGCCCTGGAGGCAATGATGAGCTTTTTTGATTATGTTGAATCAAGGGAAACTGTCTGCCTGGTTGGCCACTACGTCAGCTTTGATGCACTGGCAATGAAAAGCGAGTTTAAGCGTGAGAAGGTAGCGTTGAAAAAATTCCTGTCCATCGATACGCTTGATTTGATAGGTTTTATTGCCCCTTCGTATGATATGCGGGACCTTGAAAGATACGCAATGGCTTTTGGGACCCGCATTTATGATCGCCACAGTGCAGTGGGAGATGCACTAACCACCGCCTATCTATTTGTCGAATTGCTTTTTCAATTCAGGGATAGGGGACATAACACCTGGGGGGAGCTTCTCAAAGCAACAGACAGCCAGATGAGATCCATGCATTTTTAGAGAAAAAGCTATGTGGTCGGAATGTTGGTGGGCAGGTGAGCGGTGATGGGTGAGTGGGTTAAAGGGCGGTATTTTTAGAGTGATTGAATAGTTCTCACCCAGCTGATGAAAAAAGACAGTGCTGACATGCATTAATAAGTGATGGGCCTGAAATTAGTAACCATACAACAAAGCCGGATCTAATAAATCCGGCTTTGTTTCATCACTGAATATTGATTAATGCCCCATTTTTATGTGTAACAATGACCTCTTTTCCTGCCATTCTCTGGTAGGATGAAGCTGTCCCGTATGGAACTTTTAGTGAAAGGTATTTATTTCCCGTTTTAAATTCAATGGTGAAATTGTCAGCTGCACCAATGAGCTTTGCTTTTGTATAAGAAATGTCTTCCATAATAATCAGTTTTTGATTGATCAGTACCATATCATTTTTTAAGTTGTTTATCGCTTTAAGTTCGTTCATTGAAATGTTGTATCGTTTGGAAATCCCTAATAGCGTGTCGCCTGGCACCACGGTATAGATAGCAGCATGCTGCAGGAATGTCTCGGCTGTATGCCACTCAGTAGGTACGTTAAGCGTTTGGCCAGGATAAATCGAATCAGATGTTAGGCTATTAGCCTTTTTAAGTTCTTCAATGGTCATATCGAATTTTTTGGCAATCTGATAAAGGTTGTCCCCTTTTTTCACGACATAGGTTCCGGAAGAGTCACTTACCGGCTCTGCCGCTTTATCAGTTTGTTTGGCTGGCTCACCAGCTGATGGAACCTTAAGATTTTGCCCTGGATAGATGGTATCGGATGTCAGCTTATTCGCTATTTTAAGCTCCTTAACGGATGTTTCATATTTTTTTGAAATCCGGTAAAGATTGTCGCCTTCTTGCACAGTGTAGGTTCCAGCTGCCGCGGCCTTTGTTTCATTCGGGCTTCCTTGGAAACCGCCTGCTGCAATTACAGTAGCTAAAGTAACTCCAGCTAATTTGGTTCTCTTAGCTTTTGCTTGGTTCTTCTTACTTTCTAAAATTCTTTCTTTTCTTGTTCGCCGAACATGTTTCTCCATTATTCCCCACTCCATCATATGAAATAAACTTGGATAAAACTGGTCATATAACCATATTTATGAATGATAGCCCCTGAATCATGGTAAGCGATTTCTTAGGCTATAACAATAGGAAGGATAGCTTATAGGGTTATGGTCCAGCCATGATTATTTCTGCCTGTTTTAAAAGGGAGAGTCATATTAAAATAATCACAATAATTCTCAAATTATTGAATTTATGTAATGAAAAAGAAGTGGTTTTTTCAAATGGAATATTTAATTAGGTGAAAATCGATTTTTGTCGATTTAACGGGAAATATACCTATTTATGTAGTAAGGATGACAGTTTAGTGGGTAATATATCATTGGTCTTTGGGCTGTTTCTTTTCCTTTGACCCCAAAGAATATTATGACAACTTTTTTTCTTTTTAGGCTCCAGATGTCCTATTTTCAAAAAATTTACACAAAACCTTGTCCCTATTGAGTTTTTCGTGCATATTACATCAACCAAGCTAATAAACTGTTACAAACCTTACAAAGAGAATGTATGAGGTGAGGGATCGTTTTACTGAAACCAATGAATGAGTTGAGGACATGTTTAATTATCGCAAGCTGAAGGCATTGTCTTTCAGCCGCATGTATGTGGATTATTATCCTAATTGTTTCTGCTTAGTCAGGGACCATGCGGAATACAGTATAAAACAAGGCAAAAAGCGAGTCTCATTTCACACTTCTCAACATCCAAATCGGGGAGGGCGAGTGGTGTGCACGATTACATCAAAGAGAGAACTATCAAGATTGGAAAGTATATCGTGGAGACGAAAAAAACGGTTCGCGTAATCGCGAAGGAGTTTGGCGTATCCAAAAGTACAGTCCATAAAGACCTAACAGAAAGACTACCTGAGATCAATCCTGAACTGGCAAACGAAGTAAAGGAAATACTGGATTATCATAAATCAATCCGCCATCTGCGCGGTGGTGAAGCCACAAAGATGAAATATAAAAAAGAAGAAATGGAAGAAGAGCCAGTCAAATGAGAAGAGTGTTCGCTTAAGGCATAACAGCTAAAACCTGCTTTTTTAGGCGAGCGGTGTCCTGTTTCTTTAAAGCTTTACAGTTCCAAAAGGTTTCATTTTTATGTAACCTCAAATGCGGCTCCCGGGGGCTCGAGATCATAAGTTGTTTCTATGGCTATTTTCATGGCCTTCCCTTATGCTTTTAAGCCCCTTCTTAAGTCGCCTTCGTTAGTTCCCCTTTATATGACAAAATTCCTCAAAAAGTCTCACCTAATTTGACAAAATGTTACTCTATTCACAAGGAATGTGTTAAAATATAAAATTAGGATAGAACTTGGTTCGTATAGACTAGGACTCCTGAAGAACGCCGGGCAAGAATCATTTCTTTTGAAAAAAGAACTGATTTTTTTGCGTGGCTTAAACTTCTGTTGCGAATGATAATCACAAAAACATTTATCGAAAAATTTAAAAGCGACGTTCGCTTTATGGAAGCTAAAAATAGAGAGAGCCTTCAAAGCTGCGGACATAAGCTGGCTATTTTGCAAGGAGGAAGGAAAAGGAATGTTTGCAAGGGATATTGGGATTGATCTAGGAACAGCCAACGTGCTTATTCACGTCAAAGGCCGTGGAATTGTATTGAATGAACCGTCTGTTGTGGCAATAGATAAAAATTCAAATAAAGTGCTGGCAGTGGGAGAAGAGGCGCGCCGCATGGTTGGCCGCACGCCCGGAAACATCGTTGCCATCCGTCCGCTTAAGGACGGCGTCATTGCTGACTTTGATGTAACGGAAGCAATGCTGAAGCATTTTATCAATAAGTTAAATGTAAAAGGCTTTTTGTCCAAGCCGCGCATTTTGATCTGCTGTCCTACAAACGTTACAGGTGTAGAACAGAAAGCAATAAAAGAAGCTGCTGAAAAAAGCGGCGGCAAAAAAGTATATCTTGAAGAAGAGCCGAAGGTAGCGGCAATCGGGGCAGGCATGGATATCTTCCAGCCAAGCGGAAATATGGTTGTCGATATCGGAGGCGGTACGACTGATGTTGCTGTTTTATCAATGGGTGACATTGTTACATCTTCCTCAATAAAAATGGCCGGAGATAAGTTTGATAACGAAATTCTTCAGTATATTAAAAAGCAGTACAAACTTCTTATTGGTGAAAGAACGGCTGAAAATATTAAAATTTCGATTGGAACTGTATTTCCTGGCGGCAGAAACGAGGAAATGGAAATCCGCGGCCGTGACATGGTATCAGGACTTCCAAGAACGATTACGGTCCGCTCAGATGAAGTTCAGGGAGCTTTAGCCGAGTCTGTTGATATCATTGTGCAAGCTGCGAAAGGCGTCCTTGAACGTACACCGCCTGAATTATCTGCAGATATCATTGACCGCGGTGTGATTTTAACAGGAGGCGGCGCACTGCTTCACGGAATTGACCAGCTTCTGGCTGAAGAGCTCAAAGTGCCGGTGCTGATTGCAGAGAATCCAATGGACTGTGTAGCTGTCGGAACAGGCATCATGCTTGATAATATTGATAAGCTTCCTAAGAGGAAATTAGGATAAAGAATAGAAACCTGCCTTTTTGGCGGGTTTTTTTATTGGTGAGGTTAAAATTAATCACACAACTATTATGCAATTATTGAAAAGTTGATGTGGGGCCAAGTGACCGATATAATCCAATATTGACCGATATATTTGAAAAGTGGCCGATAAAATAAAAATCTGACCGATAAATATGCCAAACTGACCGATATATCTGAGCAACATAAGTATGGCAATAAAAAAATAACCTGATTGAATAGAAAATTACGTTTGAAGAACTGTTCATAAATGAAAGTAAACTTTTACCCCGTTCTGCCGATGATTAAAATAGGACAAATTTTTTCAAATTATGACTTTTTTCTTTTACTTTTTAATGTATATTGTCGGAAATTTTCTTATAATAGAAGTATCGTGTATAAATGTGCGGATTTGTTATGAAGGATTGAGGTGTGCCCGATGTTTAGAGGTTTTTACACGGCAGCTTCCGGGATGCTTGCCCAGCAGCGGAGGACGGAAGTGCTGACGAATAATATGGCGAATGCCAATACGCCTGGCTTTAAAGCAGACCAGACGAGTTTGAGGGCTTTCCCGGAGATGTTAATAGAGCGTATAGACCAGCAGTCGGTACCTTCAGAAAAAGGCTTGAATCTTCCTTTTTCCACAAGGATTGGCACCCTAAATACAGGTGTTTATATGCAGGAAACGCTGCCGTCCTTTATGCAGGGGGATTTGAGGGAAACGGGATTGAGTACAGACCTTGCGCTGCTGGATATAAATCTTCCTGTAAATCCGGATAGCGGTCTGAGGGGATCTGTATTTTATACCGTGACAGGGGCAGATGGCGAGCAGCGCTATACAAGGAATGGTAATTTTACAATTGATGGCGAAGGGTTTTTAACCACTTCCAGCGGATTATATATTTTAGATGATGAAGGCGAGAGAATTCAGCTTGCGAGTGACCGTTTTACCGTGAATGAAAATGGAATTTTAACCGGAGAAGCTGGTGAAACGGCAAGGCTGGGGATTGCATATGCTGAGAATCCTGAAAGCTTGAGAAAAGAAGGCGACGGGCTGTTCGCAGCTACCGAAGACAGTGTCCTTGAAAATGCTTATACTGCCGGCGGTGTGCAATTCAAGCTGCAGCAAGGCTATTTGGAGCGATCCAATGTGGATGCGTCAAGAACGATGACAGACATGCTGGCTGCTTACCGCTCTTTTGAAGCCAACCAAAAAGTTTTGCAGGCTTATGACCGCAGTATGGAAAAAACTGCAAATGAAATTGGACGGATTGGGTAACATCCATCAGGGGGATAAATGATGAACAGAACGATGATTACAGCGACAAATACACTTGCCCAGCTCCAAAAGCAAATGGATATTGTAAGCCATAATATCGCTAATATTGATGCAACAGGGTATAAGCGAAGAGAAGCCAACTTTACCGACTTGCTTTTCCAGCAGTACTATAACCAAAAAAATATGGATTTCGAAACGGAAAGATTCACGCCGCCAGGCATCCGGCAGGGAGTCGGTGCAAAGGTGGGGCAATCCCAGATTGTCATGAAGCAGGGAGCCCTAAAAACAACAGAGCGCCCGCTTGATATGGCTTTAACAAAGGAAGGACAATACTTCCGTGTATTGGAGCAGAGCAATGAGGAATCGGCAGTCCGTTTTACAAGAGATGGTGCTTTCCACTTAACTCCGATTTCCGAAAATGAGACAATGCTTGTGACCGGAAACGGCTACCCTGTTCTTGATGAAAATAACAATTCGATTATAATAGATGGACAGGCTAAAAATTTTAGAGTGACTGAAAATGGACGCTTTATAGCCGAAGGTGCAAATGGTGCAGTGCAGGAATTTTATCTGGGTGTTGTCCAACTGAACAAGCCGCAATTCATGGAGCAAAAAGGGGAAAATCTGCTTGGCCTTCCGGATGGAGTCGAGGGCGAGGAGATTTTTACCGAGCTGAATGGAGCTCTTCGCGGGCAAATTGGAATGGCGCAGGGTGCACTTGAGCAATCCAATGTTGAAATGTCCAAAGAGATGACCGATCTGATCAACCTGCAGCGAGCATATCAGTTTCAATCAAGGTCTGTGTCAATGGCTGATCAAATGATGGGACTGGTCAACGGAATACGTTAGGTAAAAGGGGAAATAAAATGTCTGTAAACAACAGTAATCAAGAAGCGGTCAAGACGCGCGAACAACTGAATAAAGAACGCAGCCACGAAGAAGCACCGCGTAAAGGGCGGATCCGCATTCGCCTAATTCCAATCTGGCTTCGGGTTATTATTGTAGCACTTTTAATTTTCCTGAGCGTAATGGCCGGAGCCGCTGTCGGATATGGTGTATTGGGCAACGGCGAGGTTAAGGATATATTCTCGAAGTCAACTTGGATGCATGTTGTGGATTTAGTTGAAAAAGAATAGATGTAAAGAAGGAGGGATAAAACCCTTCTTTTTTGTTGTTTATTTATCAGAATGACTGCAGATATTTATGAAGGTGCCCGAAAACCTGAAGAGATGCTGGATAAAACATATAGGCATGCCGCATTACCAAAAAATACTCCTATATTTCTTGAGCCCTTTGCCAAAATCATTTTTTTTAAGTAAAATAAGTATAAGCTATTATTATCAGGTACTAATTATTACATACCTTTAAGGGAGCGAGTTCATTGAAATTAAATGTGGAAGAAATCAAAGAAATAATCCCGCACCGTTATCCGTTTTTATTTGTGGATTCCATTGAGGAGCTGGAGCCTGGAAAGAGAGCGGTTGGAAAGAAAAATGTGAGTGCCAATGAGGAAGTATTTAATGGCCATTTCCCTAATTACAATGTATTTCCAGGCTGCTTGACTTTGGAAGCATGTGCGCAGACTGGAGCTGTTGCTTTATTGTCTCTAGATGAATATAAAGGCAAGCTTGCCTTTTTTGCAGGTGTTGAAAAATGCCGCTGGAAGCGCCAGGTCCGTCCTGGTGACACGCTCATCATGGAAGTCGAATTGATTTCTGTCCGGAGAGGCATCGGCAAAGGAAAAGCCGTTGCCAAGGTGGATGATGAAGTGGCCATGGAAGCGGAGATTTTGTTTGCGATTGAACGATAGTATTCAGGTATGGGGTCACTAGGCCAATACTATTAAAATTTGGCAGAAGATTATCTTAATAATAAGGAAAATCCTGTACATTGTGTGCGGGATTTTTTTAATGTTAATGCAAGTTATGTAGGATTTTGGGAAATATAAAGGAAGACCAGTGCAGCAGGTCAATTAAATACTATTTAGGAAAGGAGCTTTTACGATGAATAAAAAGCTTTTAACACTTATCGGAGGTTCTGTCCTTTCAGCAATGCTTATAGCAGGCTGTGCCACAGATGAGCAGGAGCCGCCGCCGGAAGATGATACAATCACGGAAGAAAATGGCGACGTGAATGGTGGAAATGGCGGTGTGAATGGCGAAAATGGAACCGAAAATGGAAACATGAATGGAGATCCATTGGAAGATGAGAATACTGAAGGCGAAGAAATGATTGAAGATCAGCAAGATATTCAAGACGAAAATAATAAAGATCAATAATAAAAGGTAAGGGCAGGAGTGAACCTGTCCTTTTCTTTTTGTTTTGATTATAATCCATATATTGGGTAAGTTTTTTGGTTTTTCCAATGAGGATGTGGTAATGAATTTATGTTATGGATTTGACATTTGTGGGTACTTTTACAAGGATGGCTTTTAAAGATCTTTCTCAGGGGATAAAAATCAGCATTTCTCGTTCGATCACCACTTCGTTTGAATCTTATATGAATGGTATTAACTGGACTGAAGATAAATTCAATATGCAAAACTTTGTTGCTGAGTGGGGCGAGTACATAATCAACCACGCATCCTGGTACAGCCAGATCAGTGAAGAAACGAAAGCGGATTCGGAGTTTCATGAACAATTAGCTGTAAAAATAAATGAAGTGATTAACAAGATACTATCCGAAAAGCCTTCTCAGGCTCAAATGGAAGAGATCAGCGAACTTCAGGAACAGCTTGGCGAGGAATATGATTATTCCTGCAAAATAGAAGCTAAGTATATCATTGAACAAATGAAAGAAAAGCTAAAAAAAAACAGACAAGCTAATGCCTGCCGGTGAAGAGGAGCCTAAGCTGGCATCTATTCTTTATTATCAGGCATACCAGCAGGACCTGCCTATGCTAAATTACCGAAAGCAGGATGTAGAATACATCATCTGTCAGCTTCAATTAAAGCTGACAGATGTTTTTCGATAATGTGTTATTGCATTAATAGATTGATAAAACAAACTCCCGTCATTATTGAGCGGGAGTTTGCTTGTCTTTAGTTGCAGCAAGCCGCGGCTTGCTTTGCATTTTAAGTTTAAATTCGTCAAGGAGGTTATCCCCTTTAAAGCCTTTGCCAAGCAGGTCCTGCAGCAGCAGCTCCGCAAAATCATTTTTCGTTCTTTTTAACGAGCCTTCAAACAGGATGCTGATGTGGTCTTCCAGCTCATTGATAGAGGTAATTTTCGTCTGGAAGGCGGCCGGATCATTTTCTCTTTTTGTAATGACTACTTGGATGATCAGTTCGTCCCCTTTATCAGCACGCTTTTTGAAAAAATCAAGGTAGGCCTTATCAATATAAGCCTCTAGAAGCCAGTTGCTTTTCTCATCTTCTTTATTGATGATTAGTCCATCATCCAATTCAATATCAACCAGACCATCTTCTTCGACTAACTGCAGAGAAACAAGTTTGAATGTCTTCATTTTTTACCTCCATCTCTTTATTTTGTTATCCGTGGAAATTTTCCGATTATTGTATATAAAAATTATAACACAGGCCAAGCTGAAAGCGAATTTGGCGATTTGTCGAATTTTATTTGTTTAGGTAGGGGAAATTGAATTTTTGGAGGATTTTTCGGAAAAAATAGGCCGAAAATTCAATTTTGGAGGGTGGTTTTGCTGAAAGCCCCCGAATAAAATCCAATTTTAGGATTTTTACATGTGCAGGCATAGAGCGTTATGATGAGTTCATCAAGGAGAGGAGTTGAAAACATGATAAATCAAGTAACACTGGTTGGCAGGCTGACCAGGGATCCTGAGCTGAAACGTACACAGGAAGGAATTTCCGTTACAAATGTGACCCTGGCCGTAAATCGCCAATACCGCAATCAGAAAGGCGAAATTGATGCTGATTTTGTGCAATGCACGCTTTGGAAAAAGACGGCGGAGAACACCGCCCAATACTGCCGCAAAGGTTCACTGATTGGAATAACCGGCAGAATTCAAACTCGGCATTATGAAAACCAGGAAAACAAGCGGATATACGTAACCGAAGTAGTAGCGGAAATGGTCCGGTTCCTTGAACCGCGAAAATCAGAAGAAGTTTCGGTGCCAAAGGAGGCTCTGCCCTTTTGAACAGAATATTAGATAGAGAAAAAACGTTAGAAACCCTTCTGGAAAGTTTAATCAAGATGCTGGGCAGATCCAACCAAAGAGTGGACGATCTAAGCAAGCGGGTAATCCAGCTCGAATTCTTCATCCGGGAAAACGTTATGACTAACGGCTATCCTCAAGAACCCTCCACACAACGGCGCTTCACTCTTATGAATTAATATTCCCGCAAATAAAATTTCCTCTGCTAACCCTTTCTTAGAGAGAATCAATGAAATCCCCGATAATTCCCCGCAGTTGAGTCCGGTACGTGATGTACCGGCTTTTTTAATGGAGCGAAGGGGGCGAGATCTTGAGAATGCATTTGCATTTTCTTCGTGCGGTGTTTACTTCTTTTTCAACGTCCTGCGTGAGGAGGATCGAACTGCCTAAGCCCCTGATTTCGGAACAAAAAAGCCTATTGAAAAAATAAAAAACCGCCAAAGCCCGGATTTGGTGTAGGGGCTTGGCGGCAGGTAAGTATAGTTGATGATATATGGGCGAAGTTGCCGATATATTTAAAGAGTTGCCGATATATTTGCGAAGTTGCCGATAAAATGGCTTAGTTGATGATATATTAGCAGAAGTGATGCTAGACTAAAAAACGGACACGGTAAATTGACACTTTCGTTATAATGATTAACAAAGAACAATTAAAGGACGTGTCTAAATGGGGAAGCATTTTGATCTCGAATACAAAATACAGATTGCACAAATGGTCGTAGAAGATGGTAAAAAAGCAACTCAATTAGCGAGAGACCTAGATATTCCAGTCGGAACCATTAGGAACTGGGTTGATGCATACAAGAAAAAGAGTCAAAAGGGTTTCGTGGGGAGTGGCAATACGTCCCCTGAAATAAAGCCCTACAAGGACCTTCAAAAAGAAAATACAGACTTGAAACAAGAGGTCGAAATCTTAAA
>NZ_JAEL01000067.1 GCF_000518885.1 Bacillus sp. J33
GCTTCCAGTCGTTTTATTTTAGCCTCAGGATCTTCCGGAGAGGTCCTGGGTCTGCCTTGACCTGGTCCTTTTGCTTTCCCTCGTTTTTCTTCCAGCCCCTTTATCCCTTCAGCCTTAAAATGTTTAACCCAGCGTCTTACCATTGAATAATTAATATCCAGCTCCTTAGCGACTGTTTCATAACCCATCCCCTCTTTTAAGTAAAGGTCTACGGCTCTTTTCTTAAATTTAACATCATATGTCTGTCTTGTTTTCCCCATCAAAAATCCCCCCATAGTAGACAGATTAGTATGCTTTCTTTTTTCTGTCTACTATAGGGGGATCATATCATGACGACCCATCTGCTTTTTTTGTTTACAAAAAATTTTTGCTGAATGGATCATTTTACTTTTTGTATTCGTGTTAATGCTGTTTTCTAGATTCCGATGGTTAGTTAAAGTTCGAATGATAAAAATTTGTTTGTAAATAGTATTTTTAAAATGAACTGGATTTAATGTCTAATGTTTGCAGTTAAAAGTGTATTCGGGGGAACTAGCTAGAAAATCTCATCTGGTTAAAAGGAGGTTATCAAGAGAACAAATCGGAGTGAATAGTGCCGGTTAAAAGACTGTGAATGACGGGAACTAATCAAAGCGAATAGTACCCATCAAAAGAAAACAGCATCTTTAAGAGCTAATTTCTTAAAATGCCTATAACATAAGTTGAAGAATAAAAAATGTAGAGTTTCTATAGTTCATAAAAACAGCTGGATATCCACTCGTGCAGCATATTCACAACAATAAATAATAAAACTCCAAACTAGTTTCTTCTATAATATATTAACACCTTCACTATTACCCTGCCTGCATCCTTCAAATGCCTAAATGAAATATTTAGACTTCTTCTGACCCTATTGAAAACTCCTAAGATACTCGTTATAATAGTAAAAGTGTGCGAAACATAAAGAAATAACATATTGATGTTGCATTTCATTTATTGTTTCTGTATAATAGACAATGTTGGTCTTTGACTGCGATGATGTGAAAGGTTGCTGACACACCCGGCCGCTTTGCCATGGCGAGTGTGTGGGAAATTTTCACGGAGAATGTCTATATTAAAATAGGCGAAAAGGAGGGAAAATAATGGCAAAACAAAAAATTCGTATTCGTTTAAAAGCGTATGATCACAGAATCCTTGATCAATCAGCAGAAAAGATTGTTGAGACTGCAAAGCGTTCTGGTGCGGCTGTTTCTGGTCCGATTCCATTACCAACTGAAAAGTCTGTATACACAATCCTTCGTGCGGTTCACAAGTACAAAGACTCTCGTGAGCAGTTCGAAATGCGTACGCATAAACGTCTAATCGACATCGTTAACCCAACACCACAAACGGTTGATTCACTAATGCGTTTAGACTTGCCGTCTGGTGTAGATATCGAAATTAAACTTTAATGAATAAATATACTAACAAACTTAGGAGGTGTGACTGAAATGACCAAAGGAATCTTAGGAAGAAAGATTGGTATGACTCAAGTATTTGCTGAAAACGGAGATCTTATCCCGGTAACAGTTGTTGAGGCTGCTGCAAACGTTGTTCTTCAAAAGAAATCAGGTGAAACTGATGGATACGAAGCAATCCAGCTTGGATTTGAAGACAAACGCGATAAGCTATCCAACAAACCTGAAAAAGGGCATGTTGCTAAAGCAAACACTGCTCCTAAGCGCTTCGTACGCGAATTCCGCGGAGCTGATTTAGGACAATATGAAGTTGGTCAAGAAGTCAAAGTTGATATATTCGCTGAAGGCGAAACTGTTGATGTAACAGGAATCTCAAAGGGTAAAGGTTTCCAGGGTGCCATTAAGCGCCACGGACAATCTCGCGGGCCAATGGCTCACGGTTCTCGTTACCACCGTCGCCCTGGTTCAATGGGTCCTGTAGCTCCAAACCGTGTATTCAAAGGTAAATTATTGCCTGGACGTATGGGCGGAGAGCAAGTAACTGTACAAAACCTTGAAATCGTAAAAGTTGATGTTGAGCGCAACTTACTATTGATCAAAGGTAATGTGCCAGGTGCTAAAAAAGCATTATTAAAAATCAAAAGTGCGGTAAAAGCATAATAATTAAACCGGAAAGGAGGAAAACAGAATGCCGAAAGTAGCATTGTTTAACCAAAGCGGATCTAAAGTTGGTGATATCGAACTTAATGATGCGATCTTTGGTGTTGAGCCTAATCAGCACGTATTATTCGAAGCTGTTGTTATGCAAAGAGCTTCACTACGTCAAGGAACTCATAAAACTAAAATTCGTTCTGAAGTAGCAGGCGGAGGACGCAAGCCATGGCGCCAAAAAGGCACAGGCCGTGCACGTCAAGGTTCTATCCGTTCACCACAATGGCGCGGAGGCGGTACTGTATTTGGTCCTGTACCACGCAGCTACAGCTACAAACTACCGAAGAAGGTTCGCCGTTTGGCAATCAAATCTGCGTTATCTTCTAAAGTATTAGAAGAAAACATCCTAGTATTAGAAGGCCTTGCTTTCGAAACTCCTAAAACAAAAGACTTCAAAGGTGTATTAACTGGTCTTTCTGTTGATTCAAAAGCACTTATCGTAACTGCTGACCTGGATGAAAACGTAGCTCTATCAGCTCGCAACATCCCTGGAGTAACAGTTGTACCTGCTTCTGGAATCACTGTTTTAGATGTTTTAAACCATGATAAGCTTATCATGACGAAAGCAGCGGTTGAAAAAGTAGAGGAGGTGCTTGCATAATGGATGCACGCGAAATCATTAAGCGCCCCGTAATCACTGAACGTTCTACTGATATTATGGCTGATAAAAAATATACGTTCGAAGTTGACGTTAGAGCTAACAAAACTCAAGTTAAAGACGCTGTAGAGCAAATCTTTGGCGTGAAAGTTGAGAAAGTTAACATCATGAACTACAAAGGCAAGTTCAAGCGTATGGGCAAATTCGGCGGTTACACTAACAAACGCCGCAAAGCAATTGTTAAATTAACAGCTGACAGCCAAGAGATCGAATTATTTGAAGCTTAATCACTATAACTAGAAGAGGAGGGAAACGAAATGGCGATTAAAAAGTATAAACCTACCTCTAATGGTCGTCGCGGCATGACGGTTTCTGATTTCGCTGAAATCACGACTAACCAACCAGAAAAGTCTTTACTTGCTCCTTTAAAGAGAAAAGGCGGCCGTAACAACCAAGGTAAGTTGACAGTTCGTCATCAAGGCGGCGGTCATAAACGTCAATATCGTTTAATCGATTTTAAACGTAACAAAGATGGCATTCCAGGACGCGTTGCCACAATCGAGTATGATCCAAACCGCTCTGCAAATATTGCATTAATTAACTATGTAGATGGAGAAAAGCGTTACATCCTTGCACCTAAGAACCTAGAAGTGGGCATGGAAGTAATGTCTGGTCCTGAAGCTGATATCAAAGTGGGTAATGCACTTCCACTTGCTAACATTCCAGTGGGTACAGTTATCCACAACATCGAATTGAAGCCTGGTAAAGGCGGACAATTAGTACGTTCTGCAGGAACTTCTGCACAGGTTCTTGGTAAAGAAGGCAAATACGTGCTAGTTCGTTTAAACTCTGGTGAAGTTCGCATGATTCTTGCTGAGTGCCGTGCAACAGTTGGTCAAGTCGGCAACGAGCAGCACGAGCTTATTAACATTGGTAAAGCAGGTCGTTCACGCTGGTTAGGCAAGCGCCCAACAGTACGTGGATCTGTAATGAACCCGAACGATCACCCTCACGGTGGTGGTGAAGGACGTGCGCCAATCGGACGTAAGTCTCCTATGACTCCTTGGGGCAAACCAACACTTGGCTACAAGACACGCAAGAAGAACAACAAATCAGACAAATTTATCGTACGTCGTCGTAAAAAATAACGGGATTGTACTACGGTTCCACATAAGAACCGTAGAGCAATCACGAAGGGAGGTTCAATCATGGGTCGCAGCTTAAAAAAAGGACCTTTTGTTGATGAACATTTAATGACAAAGATCGAAAAGCTTAATGAAACTGATGGCAAGTCTGTTGTAAAAACTTGGTCTCGCCGTTCTACGATCTTCCCGCAATTCATCGGTCACACAATCGCAGTTTATGATGGTCGTAAACATGTGCCTGTATACATCACTGAAGACATGGTAGGCCACAAGCTTGGAGAATTTGCTCCAACTCGTGCGTACAAAGGCCATGGCAATGATGACAAGAAAACAAGACGTTAATGAGAGGAGGGCATTCTAATGCAAGCTAAAGCTGTTGCAAGAACAGTTCGTATTGCTCCTCGTAAAGCTCGTTTAGTCGTAGATTTAATTCGAGGAAAGCAAGTAGGCGAAGCAGTAGCAATTTTAAACCTTACCCCAAAAGCTGCTTCTCCAATCGTAGAGAAAGTATTAAAATCTGCACTAGCTAATGCTGAGCACAACTACGAAATGGACGTTAACAATTTAGTAGTTGCTCAAGCATTCGTAGACGAAGGACCAACTTTAAAACGTTTCCGTCCTCGCGCTATGGGCCGTGCAAGCCAAATTAACAAGCGCACTAGCCATATTACTATCGTTTTATCAGAAAAGAAGGAGGGATAATCTGTGGGTCAAAAAGTAAATCCAGTCGGTTTGCGTGTCGGTGTCATCCGTGATTGGGAGTCAAAATGGTACGCAGGCAAAGACTATGCTGATCTTTTACACGAAGACCTTAAGGTTCGTGAGTACATCACAAAGCGTTTAAGCGATGCTTCTGTTTCCAAAGTGGAAATCGAACGTGCTGCTAACCGCCTGAACATCACAATCCACACTGCTAAGCCAGGAATGGTTATCGGTAAAGGTGGTACAGAAGTTGAAGCACTTCGCAAATCACTTAACTCACTTACTGGCAAGCGTGTTCATATCAATATTCTTGAAATCAAAAAAGCTGATATCGATGCGAAATTGGTAGCGGAAAACATTGCTCGTCAATTAGAAAACCGCGTATCTTTCCGTCGTGCACAAAAACAAACTATTCAGCGTGCAATGCGTGCTGGCGCTAAAGGTATCAAAACTATGGTATCTGGTCGTCTTGGCGGAGCTGACATCGCTCGTTCTGAATCTTACAGCGAAGGAACTGTTCCACTTCACACTCTTCGTGCTGATATCGACTATGCTACAGCTGAAGCAGATACTACTTACGGTAAATTAGGCGTAAAAGTATGGATCTATCGTGGAGAGGTTCTTCCTACGAAGAAGAAAACTGGGGAAGGAGGCAAATAATATGTTAGTGCCAAAGCGCGTTAAATATCGTCGTGTACACCGCGGGAAAATGCGCGGTCAAGCAAAAGGCGGCACTGAAGTAAACTTCGGTGAATACGGTCTACAAGCACTTGAGGCTTCTTGGATCACTAACCGTCAGATCGAATCTGCACGTATCGCAATGACTCGTTATATGAAACGTGGCGGTAAAGTTTGGATTAAAATATTCCCGCATAAGCCATACACTGCTAAGCCTCTAGAAGTCCGCATGGGTTCCGGTAAAGGTGCTCCAGAAGGATGGGTTGCAGTTGTTAAACCTGGTAAAGTAATGTTTGAAATTGCTGGTGTATCTGAAGAGATCGCTCGCGAAGCATTACGTCTTGCATCACACAAACTTCCTGTTAAGTGCAAGTTTGTAAAACGAGAAGAAATTGGTGGTGAATCAAATGAAAGCTAATGAAATTCGTGACCTTACCACTGCCGAAATTGAACAAAAAGTTAAATCATTAAAAGAAGAGCTTTTCAACCTTCGCTTTCAATTGGCGACTGGACAACTTGAAAACACAGCTCGCATTCGTGAAGTACGCAAAGCGATTGCCCGCATGAAAACTGTTATTCGTGAAAGAGAAATCGGCTTTAGCAAGTGATATTGAGAGGAGGTTCGCACAATGAGTGAACGCAACCAACGCAAAGTTTACACTGGGCGCGTAGTTTCTGACAAAATGGATAAGACAGTAACGGTTCTTGTCGAAACTTACAAAAAGCATCCACTATACGGTAAACGCGTTAAGTACTCTAAAAAGTTCAAAGCTCATGATGAGCAAAACCAAGCAAAGATCGGCGATATCGTTCGTATTATGGAAACTCGTCCACTATCTGCGACAAAACGCTTCCGTCTTGTAGAAGTAGTTGAGAAAGCAGTTATTATCTAATTGTTCGGAATAAGCTTTATCCCGAAGGGAGGTTACACACATGATTCAACAAGAATCACGTTTAAAAGTTGCTGACAACTCTGGTGCTCGTGAAGTACTTACAATTAAAGTTCTTGGTGGCTCTGGCCGCAAAACCGCTAACATTGGTGATGTTATCGTTTGTACAGTGAAACAAGCAACACCAGGTGGCGTTGTTAAAAAAGGTGATGTTGTTAAAGCGGTAGTTGTTCGTACAAAGAGCGGTGTTCGCCGTAATGACGGTACTTACATCCGTTTCGATGAGAACGCATGTGTAATTATTCGTGATGACAAGAGCCCGCGCGGAACTCGTATCTTCGGACCAGTTGCCCGTGAGCTTCGTGAAAACAACTTCATGAAAATTGTATCTTTAGCTCCAGAAGTATTATAAAAACAAATTAAATTGCCTTTAAGGAGGTGCGCACAGATGCATGTGAAAAAAGGTGACAAAGTAATGGTCATCTCTGGTAAGGATAAAGGCAAAACGGGCGTTATTCTTGCAGCGTTCCCTAAACAAAGTCGAGTACTTGTTGAGGGTGTTAACATTGTTAAGAAACACTCAAAGCCTTCTCAGATGAACCCGCAAGGCGGAATCATCAGCCAAGAGGCACCTGTTCATGTATCAAACGTTATGCCTGTCGATCCTAAGTCTGGTGAACCAACTCGTGTAGGCTATAAAACGGTTGATGGCAAAAAAGTACGTGTTGCAAAAAAATCCGGTGAAGTTCTAGATAAATAGTTTAAAGAAGAAGGGAGGTACAACGAATGAACCGCCTAAAAGAAAAGCATTCAAAAGAAATTACTCCTGCTCTAATGAGCAAGTTTAACTATAAATCAGTTATGCAAGTACCTAAACTTGAAAAAATCGTTATCAACATGGGTGTTGGTGACGCTGTTCAAAACGCGAAAGCACTTGATAAAGCAGTTGAGGAATTAACATTGATTACTGGTCAAAAGCCTGTGATCACTCGTGCTAAAAAATCAATCGCTGGCTTCCGCCTTCGTGAAGGTATGCCAATCGGTGCAAAAGTTACTCTTCGTGGAGAGCGCATGTATGAGTTCTTTGATAAGTTAGTATCTGTATCTCTTCCACGTGTTCGTGACTTCCGTGGTATCTCCAAGAAGTCATTTGATGGCCGTGGTAACTATACACTAGGTGTCAAAGAACAGTTGATCTTCCCTGAGATTGATTACGATAAAGTAAGCAAAGTTCGTGGTATGGATATCGTTATCGTAACTACAGCTAACACTGATGAAGAAGCTCGTGAACTTTTAACTCAATTTGGAATGCCATTCCAAAAGTAATCGCTAAATAGAGGGAGGCGAAAACGTGGCTAAAAAGTCAATGATTGCGAAGCAAAAGCGCACGCCTAAATACAAGGTACAAGAATACACTCGCTGCGAACGTTGCGGCCGTCCGCATTCTGTATACCGTAAATTTAAGCTTTGTCGTATTTGTTTCCGTGAATTAGCATATAAAGGACAAATTCCTGGCGTGAAAAAAGCTAGCTGGTAAACCCCAAGTATGGGAAGGAGGTAAAAACAATGGTCATGACAGATCCAATTGCAGACTTGCTTACTCGCATCCGTAATGCGAATATGGTTCGTCACGAAAAATTAGAAGTTCCTGCTTCTAATATCAAGAAGGAAATTGCTGAGATCTTAAAGCGTGAAGGTTTTGTACGTGATGTTGAGCTTATCGAGGATAACAAGCAAGGCATCATCCGCATTTTCTTAAAATACGGTTCTAACAACGAGCGCGTTATCACTGGTCTAAAGCGTATCAGTAAGCCTGGTCTTCGTGTATACGCAAAGGCTGATGAAGTACCACGTGTACTTAACGGTCTTGGAATCGCACTAGTTTCTACTTCTCAAGGAGTTCTTACTGACAAAGAAGCTCGCGCTAAACAAGTAGGCGGAGAAGTTTTAGCATACGTTTGGTAATAGAGTTTTTCATGAATGGAGGTGCAATTAAATGTCTCGTATAGGTAAAAAACCAATCGAAATTCCATCTGGTGTTACTGTTACTCTTGACAAGAACACTGTTACTGTAAAGGGTCCAAAAGGTGAACTTTCCCGTTCATTCAACCCGGATATCGAAATCAAGGTGGAAGAGAACGTAATTAACGTTTCCCGTCCATCTGAAGCAAAAGAACACCGCGCATTGCACGGAACAACTCGCGCACTTCTTGCTAACATGGTTGAGGGTGTGTCCAAAGGATTTGAAAGAGGACTAGAGCTTATCGGTGTCGGTTACCGTGCTCAAAAACAAGGCAAAAAGCTTGTTTTAAACGTTGGTTACTCTCATCCTGTTGAAATCGAGCCTGAAGAAGGTCTTGAAATTGAAGTACCATCTAACACAAAAGTTATCGTTAAAGGTACTAACAAAGAGCGTGTTGGTGCATTAGCTGCCAACATCCGTGAAGTTCGTCCTCCAGAGCCTTACAAAGGTAAAGGTATCCGTTATGAAGGCGAATATGTTCGTCGTAAAGAAGGTAAAACTGGTAAGTAATGCCGCATAGGTAAACGAAAGGAGTGACCGAAATGATTACGAAGGCTGATAAAAATGCAGTTCGTAAGAAAAGACATGCTCGTGTGCGTGCGAAGCTTTCTGGAACTGCGGCTCGTCCTCGTTTAAATGTGTATCGTTCAAACAAACACATTTATGCTCAACTTATTGATGATGTGAACGGAGTTACTGTAGCAAGTGCTTCTACATTAGATAAAGAAGTAAATCTTGATGCAACTGGCAACGTTGATGCAGCAGTTAAGGTCGGAGAATTAGTTGCAAAGCGCGCAGTCGAAAAAGGCGTTAAAGCTATCGTTTTCGATCGTGGTGGCTATCTATATCATGGACGTGTTAAAGCATTAGCAGATGCAGCACGTGAAAATGGTTTAGAATTTTAATAGACAAAGGAGGGACACAAAAAGATGCGTCGTATTGATCCAAACAAACTTGAACTTGAAGAGCGCGTAGTTACGGTTAATCGTGTAGCAAAGGTTGTTAAAGGTGGACGTCGTTTTCGTTTCTCTGCTCTTGTAGTAGTAGGTGACAAAAACGGTCACGTTGGCTTTGGTACAGGTAAAGCACAGGAAGTTCCTGAAGCAATCCGCAAAGCTATTGAAGATGCTAAGAAAAACTTAATCGAAGTGCCTATGGTTGGAACAACAATTCCTCACCAGGTAATCGGACATTTCGGTGCTGGAGAAATCCTTCTAAAGCCTGCTTCTGAAGGTACTGGAGTAATCGCCGGAGGTCCAGTTCGTGCGGTTCTAGAATTAGCTGGTGTTGGTGATATCTTATCTAAATCTTTAGGTACTAACACACCAATCAACATGGTTCGCGCCACTTTGAACGGTTTAACACAATTAAAACGTGCTGAGGACGTAGCGAAATTACGTGGTAAATCAGTAGAAGAACTGTTAGGATAAGGAGGGATATCAAATGGCGAATAAACTAGAAGTTACCCTCACTCGCAGCGTGATTGGTCGCCCGCAAGACCAGCGCGAAACAGTTAAGGCTCTTGGCTTACGCAAAATGCACCAAACAGTTGAGCATCAAGATAATCCTGCTATCCGCGGAATGATCAACAAAGTTGCTCACCTTGTTGTGGTAAAAGAAAAATAATTCTATTCTTCTACAAATAAGGAGGTGCCAACATGAAACTTCATGAATTAAAGCCTGCAGAAGGTTCTCGTCAAGAACGCAAACGCAAAGGCCGTGGTATCGGTTCTGGTAACGGTAAAACTGCTGGTAAGGGTCATAAAGGTCAAAACGCTCGTTCCGGCGGCGGTGTCCGTCCTGGATTCGAGGGTGGTCAAACACCTTTATTCCAACGCTTGCCTAAGCGCGGTTTCACTAACATCAACCGTAAAGAATACGCGGTTGTGAACCTTGATGCTCTAAACCGTTTCGAAGACGGAGCAGAAGTTACTCCTGAACTTCTTATCGAAACTGGTGTAGTGAGCAACGAAAAAGCAGGAATCAAGATTCTTGCAAAAGGCAAAGTTGAGAAAAAGCTTACAGTTAAAGCTCATAAATTCTCCTCTGCTGCAAAGGAAGCTATTGAAGCTGCCGGCGGTCAAACTGAGGTGATTTAATGTTTCAGACAATCTCCAATTTTATGCGCGTGGGTGATATAAGACGAAAGATTATTTTCACCCTTTTAATGCTGATTGTATTTCGCATCGGTACTTTTATTCCTGTACCGGGCGTAAATGCAGATCTTTTAAAAGCCCAGGATGAACTAAATGTATTCGGTGTTCTGAATACATTCGGCGGCGGGGCGCTCCTAAACTTCTCAATCCTTGCTATGGGGATCATGCCGTATATTACTGCATCCATTATTGTGCAGCTTTTGCAGATGGATGTAGTTCCTAAATTTACGGAATGGTCAAAGCAAGGTGAGGTTGGACGCCGTAAGTTAGCTCAGTTTACCCGTTACTTTACTATCGTGCTTGGTTTTATCCAGGCTCTCGGTATGTCTTATGGGTTTAATAACCTTGCAGGCGGAATGCTGATTGAGAATCCGGGAATAGGTTCCTATTTATTAATTGCTACAGTTTTGACTGCCGGCACTGCATTTTTAATGTGGCTTGGAGAGCAGATTACTTCAAAAGGCGTAGGCAATGGAATCTCCATCATTATCTTTGCTGGTATCGTAGCTGGAATTCCTTCAACGGTTAACCAGATCTATGCTCAGCAATTCGAAAATGCAGGAGAACAGCTATTCCTTCGCATAGTGACGATCGTGCTTATCTTAATTGCAGTTATTGCTATTGTTGTGGGTACAATTTTTATCCAGCAAGCATTAAGAAAAATTCCTATCCAATATGCCAAGCGTGTTACAGCAGGAAAAAATTCAGCTGGCGGACAATCAACACATCTTCCGTTAAAAGTTAATGCAGCTGGGGTAATCCCAGTAATCTTTGCTATCTCATTTATCATCACTCCAAGAACCATTGCTGGTTTCTTTGAGCAAAATGATGTTACGCTTTGGATTCAAAGAATATTTGACTATACGACTCCAATCGGAATGGTCATTTATAGTGCATTAATTATTGCTTTCACTTATTTCTATGCTTTCATTCAAGTAAATCCGGAGCAAGTTGCGGAGAACTTGAAGAAGCAGGGCGGTTATATCCCGGGCATCCGTCCAGGAAATAATACGCAGGAATATTTGACTCGAGTCCTATACCGTTTAACTTTTGTTGGTGCACTGTTCCTAACAGTTATTTCAATTCTGCCGGTATTTTTTATTAATATCGCTGGATTGCCTGAATCTGCACAAATCGGGGGCACAAGCTTGCTAATCGTTGTCGGTGTTGCACTTGAAACGATGAAGCAGCTTGAAGCACAGCTGGTTAAGCGTCATTATAAAGGTTTCATAAAATAATTTGGTTGAAGGGGACAGAATGTTCCCTAAAACCATTTAGAGACTAGGGGGAAATTGACGTGAATTTAGTATTAATGGGGCTCCCTGGTGCCGGTAAAGGTACACAAGCCGAGAAGATCGTTCAAAAATACGGCATCCCTCATATCTCTACTGGAGATATGTTCCGTGCGGCTATTAAAGACGAAACGGAACTAGGCCTTAAAGCAAAATCATTCATGGATAAAGGTGAACTTGTTCCTGATGAAGTAACAATCGGCATTGTCCGTGAACGTCTAAGCAAGGATGATTGCGAGAAAGGCTTTTTGCTTGATGGTTTTCCAAGAACGGTAGCCCAAGCTGATGCCCTTGAAAGCATCCTTTCTGATTTGAATAAAAAAATTGATTATGTTATTAATATTGATGTCGATCAGAGCATTCTAATGGAACGTCTTACCGGACGCCGCATCTGCAAGGATTGCGGAGCTACTTATCATCTAGTATTCAATCCTCCAGCGAAAGATGGAGTGTGCGATCGCTGCGGCGGAGAGCTGTATCAGCGTGCTGACGATAACGAAGCTACTGTTCAGAATAGACTTGACGTTAATATTAAACAAACAAAACCGTTGCTTGATTTCTACGAAACGAAGGGATATCTGCGCAATATTGATGGTCAGCAGGATATTAATAAAGTATTTTCTGATCTTGATGTTTTGCTCGGGGGATTACAATGATCATTTGCAAAACCCCGCGTGAAATTGAGATAATGCGTGAGGCCGGCAGGATCGTAGCACTTACACACCAAGAGCTGAAAAAACATATTGCTCCCGGAATTACCACCAGAGAATTGGATGATATTGCTGACAAGTTTATCCGTAAACACGAGGCAATTCCTTCATTTAAAGGATATAATGGTTTCCGCGGCAGTATTTGTTCCTCAGTTAACGATGAACTTGTTCATGGAATTCCTGGTGATCGAGTTTTAAAAAACGGTGATATAATCAGCATTGATATTGGTGCTAAATATAATGGTTATCATGGTGACTCAGCCTGGACTTATGCTGTAGGCAAAATTGATGATGAAACGCAGCGTCTTATGGATGTGACGGAAGAATCATTATACAAAGGCCTGGCAGAAGCAAAACCGGGTGAGCGCTTGTCGAACATCTCCCATGCTATCCAAACGTATGCGGAATCTAATGGCTTTTCCATTGTACGCGAGTATGTTGGCCATGGTGTAGGGCAAGACTTACATGAGGATCCGCAAATTCCTCATTATGGTCCGCCAAACAAAGGGCCGCGCTTAAAGCCGGGTATGGTACTTGCTATTGAACCGATGGTGAATGCAGGAAGTCGCTATGTAAAAACATTGGCCGATAACTGGACAGTTGTAACAGTAGACGGTAAAATGTGTGCACACTTTGAGCATACAATAGCGATCACTGAATCCGGTTATGAAATATTAACAAAAGCCTAAGGTGCAGGTGATTCCATTGGTTGATTCTGATTCGAATCCGCAGCCTGGTCAAATTGTTTTGATCAAACGCGGGCGCGACGCTGGTCAATATGCTATAATTATAAGGTTAGTGGATGAAAGGTTTGTTTTGCTGGCTGACGGTGATAAGAAGAAATTCGATCGCCCAAAGAAAAAGAACATTCAGCATCTGCAATTGCTTAATTATATTTCTTCAGAAGTTCAGAGCAGTCTCGAGGAGACCGGCCGTGTAACAAACGGAAAGTTGCGCTTTGCTCTTGCAAAGTATGTAAATGAATTCGTATATGATATGAAGAAGGGAGAATCGTTCAATGGCGAAAGACGATGTAATTGAAATAGAAGGCACAGTTGTTGATACTTTGCCAAATGCAATGTTTAAGGTAGAATTAGAAAATGGTCATACAGTGCTAGCTCACGTATCCGGTAAAATCCGTATGCACTTCATCCGTATTTTACCTGGAGATAAAGTAACAGTTGAGCTATCTCCATATGATTTAACACGCGGTAGAATCACGTATCGTTTTAAATAATCATTGCACTCCGTACTATTAAGGAGGTTAGGATAATGAAAGTAAGACCATCAGTTAAACCAATCTGCGAAAAATGTAAAGTTATCCGCAGACGTGGAAAAGTAATGGTTATCTGTGAAAACCCTAAACATAAACAAAAACAAGGTTAATTTGAAGGAGGTGCGCGTATACATGGCACGTATTGCTGGTGTAGATATTCCACGTGAAAAGCGTGTAGTAATCTCATTAACTTATATCTATGGTATTGGTAAATCTACAGCTCAAAAAGTTTTGGCTGAAGCTGGTGTTTCTGAAGACACTCGCGTTCGTGATCTTACGGAAGATGAATTAAATAAAATCCGTGACATCATCGACAAATTAAAAGTAGAAGGTGACCTTCGCCGTGAGGTTTCACTTAACATCAAGCGTTTAATGGAGATCGGAAGCTATCGCGGTCTACGTCATCGCCGTGGTTTACCGGTTCGTGGACAAAACACTAAAAACAACGCACGTACTCGCAAAGGTCCTCGTAAGACTGTAGCGAACAAGAAGAAATAATCGGTAAAGGAGGTACTATAAATGGCTCGTAAAACAAATACACGTAAGCGTCGTGTGAAAAAGAATATTGAACAAGGTATTGCACATATCCGTTCTACTTTCAACAACACAATCGTAACTATCACTGATGTTCATGGAAATGCTGTTTCTTGGTCAAGTGCTGGAGCTCTTGGATTCAAAGGTTCTCGTAAATCTACTCCATTTGCAGCTCAAATGGCGGCTGAAACTGCAGCTAAAACTTCTCAGGAACACGGTATGAAATCCCTAGAAGTAACTGTTAAAGGACCTGGTGCTGGACGTGAAGCTGCTATTCGTGCTCTTCAAGCTGCTGGCCTAGAAGTTACTGCAATCAGAGACGTAACTCCTGTTCCTCATAACGGATGTCGTCCACCAAAACGCCGCCGTGTATAATTTTTCTGTATAGATTTTGTATCCTTGTCTATAATGGGATATGATACTAATTTTTTAGTGAATACAGAACAATTATTCCAGTTGTTGTGCACAAAACGGGAACGTATACATGGGGGAATTTCGGTTAGAGATTGCTAGCCGGGGTTTCGACGTTTTGAAGGAGGGTATATTTTGATGATCGAAATAGAAAAACCAAAAATCGAAACGGTTGAGATCAGCGATGATGCCAAGTACGGCAAGTTCGTCGTAGAGCCACTTGAGCGTGGATATGGTACAACTTTGGGTAACTCCTTACGTCGTATCCTTTTATCCTCACTCCCAGGTGCCGCTGTCACATCGATCCAAATTGATGGGGTACTTCATGAGTTCTCAACAATTGAAGGCGTCGTAGAAGATGTAACATCTATCATTTTAAACATTAAAAAACTAGCACTTAAAATCTACTCTGATGAAGAAAAGACATTGGAAATCGATGTTCAGGGTGAAGGTGTAGTAAAAGCAGCTGACGTAACTCATGACAGTGATGTTGAAATCCTTAATCCGGATCTTCATATTGCTACTCTTGGTTCGAATGCCCACTTACGCATGCGCTTAACTGCCAAGCGTGGACGCGGCTATACACCAGCTGACCAAAATAAGAGAGAAGATCAGCCAATTGGTGTGATTCCGATCGATTCCATCTACACTCCAGTAGCTCGTGTTTCTTATCAAGTAGAAAATACACGTGTAGGGCAAATGACTAACTATGATAAGTTAACATTCGATGTTTGGACTGACGGAAGCACGGGTCCTCAAGATGCGGTTGCACTTGGAGCGAAGATCTTAACTGAGCATTTAAATATCTTTGTCGGTTTGACTGATGAAGCTCAAAATGCTGAAATCATGGTTGAAAAAGAAGAAGATCAAAAAGAGAAAGTACTTGAGATGACAATTGAAGAACTGGATCTTTCTGTCCGTTCTTACAACTGTCTAAAGCGTGCCGGAATCAACACTGTTCAGGAATTAGCTAATAAGACTGAAGAGGATATGATGAAGGTCCGTAACCTGGGCAGAAAGTCTCTTGAGGAAGTAAAACATAAACTAGAAGATCTTGGACTGGGCTTACGTAAAGACGATTGATTGGTTAACAGTCTATCATCATATTTTATGTTTGCTTCAGCAGATTGAATGACTTCAACAAAGGAGGGAAACTTTCATGGGATACAGAAAGTTAGGACGCACTAGCGCACAACGTAAAGCTATGCTGCGTGACTTAGCAACAGATCTAATCATCAATGAGCGCATCGAAACAACTGAAGCTCGTGCGAAAGAACTTCGTTCAGTTGTTGAGAAAATGATCACTCTTGGAAAGCGCGGCGACTTGCATGCTCGTCGTCAAGCAGCTGCTTTTGTTCGCAATGAGGTAGCAAACGCTGAAACTAACCAAGACGCAGTTCAAAAATTATTCAGCGACATCGCAACTCGTTATGAAGAGCGCCAAGGCGGATACACTCGTATTATGAAGCTTGGACCTCGTCGTGGAGACGGTGCGCCAATGGTAATTATCGAGTTAGTATAATCTTTAAGGGAAGGGCGCGGGACAGTTTAAACAGAACTTGTTCTTTGCCCTTTTTCTATAAAATTGGTGATTTCCTAAATTTGTTAGGAGTCCAGAACCGAGCCAAAAACGAGCGTTACGATGAGCATGTACATCTCTTATACAGGGTTTGGGAAACGATTTTATGCCTGTTCCTATCTCCTGGTACAGTGTCTCGTCTAGCTCATGCACCTCTTCCGGATATAAAGATTACGCCCGGCAGGACCACTGCCACGGAAAGAGGTGCAGGCTTTTTTTAATGCAAGTTTGTTCAAAAGACAGATAAAGAGGCCAAAAATAGGCCGCTGCTTATCCTCTTTTGTACAGAGTGTTAATAGCAAGAATAAACCACCATACTGCATCAGTATGAGCTTTTAATAGGGAGGCATAATAGGCATCCAATAAGCTTAGATAGCAGAATTCCAAACTTTTTTGTGTCTTAAAATTGTGGGAGAATGGTATCATTCAATGCTTGCTATCCAGTTAAATAACCTATTATCGAACTATTAAAGCTCGCCAAAAGATGGCGGGTTTTTTATTAGGCTTAAAATTTGGTGATTATTTACCTTACCTGAGCTGAGTTTAAAGAGAAAAGCAGAGTTGAGAGGAGGAATCAGATATGAAAGAACCGCTGGTTACAGTAGAGAAAATCTCATTCAAGTACAGTACTGAAAATGGTTATGCGCTGCGGGATGTTTCCTTTGATATTTTTAAAGGAGAGTGGCTTGCCATAGTCGGGCATAATGGTTCAGGAAAGTCAACACTTGCAAAGCTGCTGAACGGCCTGCATTTTCCTCAAGAAGGGAGAATTACCGTTGGCGGAATTCTGCTTACGGAAGATACAGTATGGGAAACCAGGAAGAAGATTGGCATGGTCTTTCAAAACCCGGATAACCAGTTTGTTGGAACAACGGTTCAAGATGATGTGGCTTTTGGTTTAGAAAACCATGGAATTGAAAGAAATGACATGGTACAGAGAGTTGCTCAATCTTTGGAAAAAGTCAAAATGGCACAATTTCTTGATCAAGAGCCGCACCATCTTTCCGGAGGTCAGAAGCAAAGAGTCGCAATAGCCGGCGTTATTGCCTTAAGGCCGGACATTATCATCCTTGATGAATCCACTTCAATGCTGGATCCAAAAGGGCGTGAAGAGGTACTGGAAACGGTCAGAGAGCTAAAGCAGGATTATAATATGACCGTTATTTCAATTACTCATGATTTGGAGGAAGCCGCTAAAGCTGACCGAATTCTTGTCATGAACAAGGGACAATTATATCGTGAAGGAACACCTGGGGAAATTTTTCAAATGGATGAAGAGCTGGTCAAGCTTGGCTTGGATATACCCTTTCCGGTTAAGCTCAGCAAAATGTTAAGAGAAAAAGGTCTGCCCCTATCCAGGCATTATTTATCTGAAGAAGAGTTGGTGGAAGAGCTATGGACATCTCACTCCAGGATGTAGAATACCGTTACCAGGTTAAAACACCGTTTGAACGCCTAGCCATAAGAAATGTGTCCATCGATATTCCAACCGGCACGTTCATGGCCCTTATAGGCCATACCGGTTCAGGGAAATCGACGGTTCTCCAGCATTTGAATGCGCTGCTTAAGCCGACTGAGGGCAAGGTGGTTATCGGGGATCGGGTTATTACCTCAGAGAAGAAGCAGAAAAATCTAAAGGAAGTACGGCAAAAGGTAGGAATCGTATTCCAGTTTCCGGAGCATCAGCTGTTTGAGGAAACGGTAGAAAAAGATATATGCTTTGGGCCGATGAACTTTGGAGTCTCTGAAGAGGAAGCTAAAAAAAGGGCATTAGCGGCCATTAAGCAAGTAGGGCTTTCAGAAGAAATATTGGGCAAATCACCGTTTGATCTATCTGGCGGCCAAATGAGGCGGGTTGCGATTGCGGGCGTACTTGCTATGGAACCAGATGTGATCGTCTTGGATGAGCCTACAGCTGGCCTTGATCCGCGCGGAAGAAAAGAAATTATGGATATGTTCTACAGCTTGCATCAAACTAGAGGACTTTCAACTGTTCTTGTAACGCATAGCATGGAGGATGCGTCCCGCTACGCTGATCAGATTGTCATTATGCATCATGGAGAAGTGTATGAAAAGGGAACGCCTAAAGAAATCTTTTCTTCACCCGAGGGGCTGCTCAAGCTTGGTTTAGATGTTCCAGAGGTCGTCCGTTTTCAGCAGAAAATTGAAAGGTCTTTTAATACCCGTTTTTCCAGAACATGCTTAACAATGGAAGAACTGACTGAAGAGATAGCATTATTAGTGAAGAGGGGTGCTGTGAAATGATGGACAAGATGATTTTTGGACGCTATGTTCCAGCTGACTCTGTTATTCACCGGATGGATCCCCGCTCAAAGCTAATTCTTATTTTCTTATTTGTTTGTATTGTATTTCTCGCAAACAATATGCTGAGTTACGGCTTATTAACGGTGTATACGTTTCTGATGGTTGCCTTGTCAAAGGTGCCCTTCAGGTTTATTTATACAGGACTGAAGCCCGTACTCCTGCTTGTTATTTTTACTTTGTTCCTGCACTTATTTTTAACGCAAGAAGGAGAAGTCATCTTTCGGTTTGGCTGGTTAACCATTTATGAGGAAGGGCTGAGGCAAGGGATCTTTATTTCTTTGCGCTTTTTTCTGCTGATTCTGATGACTTCCATTCTGACATTGACAACCACCCCGATTGAAATAACGGATGGCCTTGAAAGCTTGCTTGCTCCTTTAAATAAAGTAAAGTTTCCTGTTCATGAGCTGGCCCTGATGATGTCTATTTCACTTCGGTTTATCCCGACTCTCATGCAGGAAACGGATAAGATTATGAAGGCACAGACGGCAAGGGGAGTCGATTTTACAAGCGGTCCTATTAAAGAGCGGGTTAAAGCGATTATTCCCCTGCTGATCCCTTTGTTTGTAAGCTCATTTAAAAGGGCTGAGGAGCTTGCTGTGGCGATGGAGGCACGGGGTTACAGAGGGGGAGAAGGAAGAACGAAATACAGGCAGCTAAGCTGGGGTCTAAAGGATACAGGAATGCTCGCGCTTCTTGCAGCATTAACCCTGGTGCTAGTTTTGCTGAGGACATGATGGAGCTGAATAATGCAGAGATTTAAATGTACTGTTATGTATGATGGCACCCAATTCGCCGGATATCAGGTCCAGCCTAATAAGCGGACTGTGCAAGGAGAGCTGGAGCGGGCCTTAAGGAAGCTTCATAAAGGAGAAGATATAAAGGTAACAGCGTCGGGCAGAACGGATGCAGGTGTCCATGCAAGGGGCCAGGTGATCCATTTTGATTCGCCCCTGACTATTCCTCTCGAAAAATGGGAGATTGCCATGAATTCGCTGCTGCCGGATGATGTGGCGGTCACAGGGACAGAGAGAGCTCCTGCAGACTTCCATGTCCGTTTTGATGCCAAAGGCAAGGAATATCGCTACTTTGTGCATCGGTCGCTCAAGAGGGATCCATTTAAGCGGCATTATGCTTTTCAATATCCTTATTCTTTAAATATTGACTCTATTAAGAAGGCTGCAGCGAGTCTAATAGGGACCCATGATTTCACGAGCTTTTGTTCAGCAAAAACAGAAGTAGAGGATAAGGTAAGGGAAATCCGGGAAATTGAATTACTGGAAGAAGGGGACCTGCTCGTTTTCCGTTTTAAAGGAAACGGTTTTTTATACAATATGGTCCGTATTCTCGTCGGCACTCTCTTGGAAGTCGGCTCAGGGGAAAGAGATCCCAATTCCATGTCTTTTATTCTTGAAGAAAAAAACAGATCTGCAGCAGGGAAAACAGCACCTCCGCAAGGGTTATATTTGTGGAAAGTTTTTTATTAAAATTTTGGAAAAAAACAGCGAAGAACCACGGGGGCGCGTTGTAAAGCCAAATTCTTTTAAAAAAAGAGCTTAAAACAACTAAACCAGGTGTAACATTCCCTTGACATTGGACTGTCAAAGTTATATTATAGCATATGGTATTATTATTAAAACCACGATAAGCCCCGGAACTTATTGTGTCGAATATATTAAACCAAAATGATTATGATGGATTTATTAGGAGGGAAACTGATGCGTACAACGTTTATGGCGAATTCAAATAATATCGAACGTAAATGGTACGTGGTTGATGCTGAAGGCAAAACTCTTGGTCGTCTTGCTAGTGAAGTAGCATCAATCTTACGTGGTAAACATAAACCAACTTATACACCACATGTAGATACTGGTGATCATGTAATTCTTATCAACGCTTCAAAAATCGAACTAACTGGGAAAAAGCTAACTGACAAGATCTACTACCGTCACAGCATGCACCCAGGCGGTCTAAAATCAAGAACTGCTCTTGAAATGCGTACAAACTACCCAGAGAGAATGTTAGAGCTTGCAATCAAAGGCATGCTTCCAAAGAACTCTCTTGGCCGTCAAATGTTCAAGAAATTACACGTATATGCTGGTAGCGAACATCCGCACCAAGCACAACAACCTGAAGTTTACGAACTTCGTGGATAATTTTTAGGGAGGTTATTAACTTGGCACAGGTTCAATATATTGGTACTGGTCGTCGTAAGAGCTCCGTTGCACGTGTTCGTTTAGTTCCAGGCGACGGCAAAATCATCATCAATGGTCGTGAAATCACAGATTACATTCCTTTCGCAGCTTTGCGTGAAGTTGTAAAGCAACCGCTTGTAGCTACTGAAACTCTAAACAGCTACGACATTCTTGTAAATGTAAATGGCGGTGGATACACTGGTCAAGCTGGCGCAATCCGCCACGGTATCGCTCGTGCGCTGCTTCAAGCTGACCCAGAATTCCGTCCAACACTTAAGCGCGCTGGACTATTAACTCGTGACGCACGTATGAAAGAGCGTAAGAAATACGGTCTTAAAGGTGCTCGTCGTGCTCCTCAGTTCTCAAAGCGTTAATTTTCGATTTTGTAAAGACTCTCAACCTATGGTTGGGGGTCTTTTTATTTCTTAGGCTTAAAAAGGGCTTAAAAATTTTAACCGCTTTCTTTTTCTCCATTCTCCAGACAGCAAAGCAGGCCTTTTTACATGTTGGCTGTTTATCCCCATTTGGCTGGGTGGTGCATATAATTTTTACTAGGCCTAAACTGTTAAAGGAGAGATCATTTTGAAAGCCACTCAAAAATCATTCATTAAGTTTACCCATTCCCTCCCGGTGGGGTCTTAGTACTGCTATTGCAGGCAGATCCATTATAAGAGGCATACTGACGTTCGACTCCATTTCGGGCAGCAGGGTGTCGGGTACCGCTAATTTTCGGGGCACTCCTATTCCTATTTCGGGAATATGGGATGATAGCAGCAAAAGGATAAGTTTTGATTCCCCTTTTGCATCGTTTTCTGGTCAATTGCAAAACTTTGATGATCCATCCATTGGAGTACGCCATTTCAATTTACATGGACGATTTCTAATGAAGCCGCCTTCTATACAGGCAGGTGAGAGCGGAAATTGGTTTGCATCCACCAATGTTCCTCTTACAGGACCGCCAACAAATACCGGGGGCTTGCCGCCAGTAGGTGCCTTTGTAACATCCGATATGCTTTTTAACAATCGCTGAGTATTCCAGGCAGGCAATATTTATTAGTAGATATTACCCAAGTTTAAAAGGGGCTTAAAAGAAAACCAGACTCTAAGCCGATTGGCTGGAGTCTTTTGTTTTTGCCATAAGGTTTACTTTTAGAATTAAGGTTTCCTTAAGTTAGATGCTTTATAATTCCCATTTACTAAATGAATAAAGGGTAGATGTTAACATATAAACCTGCTGGCATCATGGTGAATAATATCTTTGTCTCTTTTTGTCGGATGAACCAGGCCACACAGAAATTGGGATTTTTATATCAGCAAATATCGGCTTCAGAGGGGATTATCAAGCCTGAGGGAGTCTAAGAGGATGCTCAGATATAAATGTTAGCGTTTTCATTCACTATCTCGGCCTTATCCTGCTGACTTTCCAATATGCCCTTGAATATGAATCTCATCATGTTACGATAGAAACGCATGAAAAAATACGAACAGTTATACGAACAGAATGATCATCTAAGGAGGATGTCCATGTTAGAAAATAAAACCATTGCTTTTTTAGGAGCAGGTTCGATGGCAGAATCAATGATTTCAGGAGTCATTACAGCTGAAAGAATGCCGGCAGATCAAGTATATGTTACAAACAAGAGCAATGCTGCGAGACTTGATGAAATTCGAGCAAAGTACAGTGTAAATGCTATTCCCCAGAGCGAGATGCCATTTGAAAAGATTGACTTATTCATTTTAGCCATGAAGCCAAAGGGTGCAGAAGAAGCTCTTCATTCTATTAAGGACAAACTAAATCCCGGCCAGGTGATCCTTTCTGTTTTGGCAGGCATAACAACCGAGTTTATGGAAGAGCATTTAAATTCAGGTCAACAGGTTGTCCGCGTTATGCCAAACACATCAAGTATGATTCAGGAGTCGGCTACGGCTGTTGTAGCAGGCAAGAATACAAGCATGGCCAATGTTGAATTGGTTAAGGAATTGCTTGAATGCATGGGTGAGGTATATATCATTGATGAAGACCAAATGGATGTATTTACTGGATTAGCGGGGAGCGGTCCTGCCTACTTCTATTATCTGATGGAAAACATGGAGCGTGTAGGGGTAGAAAAAGGCATGGATCAAGAAACGGTACGGAAAATTGTTGCCCAAACCATTTTTGGTGCTGCCAAGATGGTACTGGAAAAGGAAGAGGCACCGACTTCGCTAAGGGAAAAGGTAACTTCACCGAATGGCACTACGGCATCAGGGCTGGAGGCTCTTAGAAAATACAAGGGTGGAGAAGCCATTTCACAGGCAGTCGAGCATGCTGCGAAACGTTCGAAGGAAATAAGCAAGGAATTGGAAGGTGCACTTGTCACTTCCTAACTCGATAGGCTGCATTAGTTCACAGGAGGTATTGGATGTTTAAAAAAGAAAAGCAGATAAAAAGAGTTGTTATTAAGATTGGAAGCAGCTCACTAACAAGCATGCATGGAGAAATTAGCCGCAGGAAGCTTGAAAATCTTGCGGAGCAAATTGTCGCATTGAAGGATGCTGGCTATGAAACAGCTGTTGTTTCATCAGGAGCTGTTGCAGCGGGCTATCGAAAGCTTGGCTGCATTGACCGGCCATCATCACTTCCGGAAAAGCAGGCTGCAGCTTCAATTGGCCAAGGGCTATTAATGGAATCTTACTCAGAACTCTTTTTATCTCACGGATATGTGGCTTCGCAGATCTTAATCACAAGAAGTGACTTCTCTGATGAAAAACGTTATGGAAATATGCATAACACAATGAATGTGCTATTGGAGCGCGGAATTATTCCAATAATTAATGAAAATGATACGGTAACAGTTGATCGGTTAAGGTTTGGTGACAATGATACCCTTGCTGCAAAGGTTGCTGGCCTGATTGATGCTGATTTGCTCATCATTTTATCGGATATTGATGGCCTCTATGACAGCAATCCGAATGATAATCCAAATGCAAAGCTTCTGGAAAACGTCCATTCCATTACGCCGGAAATTGAAGCAGCAGCTGGCGGTTCAGGAAGTGCTGTTGGAACAGGCGGCATGAAATCAAAAATTCAGGCAGTGAAAATTGCTATGGCAGCAGGTATCGACTCCTTTTTAGGAAAAGCAGGAACAGAGAATATCTTATTGGATGCCGTCGAAGGCACTGCAAAGGGAACCTACTTCGAACAGGAACCAGATGCATTCAACCTCGATAATCAAAGGCAGTGGATAGCTTTCCATTCTGGTCCTGAAGGCAAGGTGACAATCAGTTCTGCTGCCAAAGCAGCCATTATTGATAACCATGAGAATTTGTATCGTTCTGATATACAGGAGGTTAAAGGCCGATTCAAGGATGGTGCGGTTGTCCGTATCCTAGATGAAGATGGAAAAGAAATTGGACTCGGCAGGATTAATTATTCGAATGAACAGCTAAATGAAGATGCAGCAGATGGAGAAGAGCTGGAACCGGCCATTGCACAAGAAACGATTGTTTGTTCTAGAGATTTTAAGCTGCCAGCACTTGTTTAATGCAAATACACTAGGAGGGATTCAATGACTACTGCAGCAGCAGTAAAGACAAATTCAGTAGAAGAACAGGCTAAAAAGGCTAAAAAGGCATCAAAAACATTAGGTGTTTTGACAACAGAAGAAAAAAATGAAGCAATCCTTACTGTAGCGGATGCTTTAGAAGCGGGATATGAGTCGATTATTTCAGCAAATCTTATTGATTTAAAAAAAGGGGAAGAAAAAGGGTTTGAACCGGCCTTTATGGACCGCCTTTCCCTTAATAAAGAACGGATTTTTGACTTTGCGTCAGGCCTTCGTCAAGTTGTACAGCTTCCAGACCCGGTTGGGGATGTAATGTCAGGCTGGACATTGGAAAATGGCTTGAAGGTGGAAGAAGTGCGTGTTCCGCTTGGCGTCATTGGGATGATTTATGAAGCCCGCCCAAATGTGACGGCTGATGCAGCCGGTTTGGCCTTAAAGTCAGGTAACGCTATCGTTTTAAAAGGTGGTTCTTCCGCTCTTAATTCTAATAAAGCAATCGTGGAGATTATTCATAAAGCACTTAAAGAAACAAAAATACCAAAAGATGCTGTCCAGTTCATTGATACGGTAAACAGAGAAGCGACACAGCAGCTTTTCACAATGAAAGAGCATATCGATGTACTAATCCCAAGAGGAGGTGCATCTTTAATTAAGGCAGTGGTAGAAAACGCTACGGTTCCTGTTCTTGAAACGGGTGTAGGAAACTGTCATATATATGTTGATAAGGATGCGGACGCAGAGAAAGCAATCAAAATCCTTATTAACGCCAAAACAGACCGACCGGCTGTCTGCAATGCAGCAGAAACGCTAATTGTACATGAAGATTGGCTTAACCAGCATAGGGAGCTGCTTGCTGAATCCTTTAAAAAGCACGGCATCACCGTACATGGCGATGAAACAGCAGCCGCTGCTCTTCCGGATGTGCAGCCAGCAAATGAAAATGATTGGTCAAATGAATATTTAAGCCTTGATTTGGCAGTTAAAACGGTAGGAAGCCTGGAAGAAGCAATTGACCATATTGACGAATTTGGCACAAAGCACTCTGAGGCAATCATCACTGAAAATGCAGATGCTGCAAAGATGTTCATGCAGCTGACTGATGCCGCGGCACTTTACCATAATGCATCCACAAGGTTTACAGATGGAGGAGCATTAGGGTTTGGCGCTGAAATCGGCATATCAACACAAAAGCTTCATGCAAGAGGGCCAATGGGCCTTCCGGCATTAACGACCCGTAAATATCTTATGTCCGGTGATGGACAAATCCGATAAAAATAATGGAGGAGCACTAGCATAAGCTGGTGCTTCTTTTAATTTAATGCATTCTAAAAAGCATAAAAAATTGGCAGCTGAATCGTGCCTGCTTTTTGTATTTCTCCCCTCCGGCAGTTAAAGACTATCTTCAAGGGGTGAGAAAGCAGTGACTGTCATAACGACTTTCAAAGAGAAAAAAAGGGAAAAGCAAATTAAATATGAAAAATCTGTCCTACGGGAAATTTCTATAAAAGCTTTAAAAGAAAGAGTACAGCAATTCTTTGGCTCTTCCAGGTTTGTATCCGGATTAATGATGAATGCTGGAATCGAAGAAGCCTGTTATGATGTAGCGATTGAAGCGTATTTGCTTGGCGCAAATTATAGCCGTTTCGGTTTTTATGGTGAATCCGTCGACCAAGTCAGGAGCAGATGTGAAAAAGAACATAAACATTTGGTCGATACCTTGTATAATTTTTTCCTATACTGGGGTCATGGCTCAGAAGCAATAATGAGTGAATCTCTTTATTATATGTGCGAGGAATATGTAAACAGCTGGTGGTCGGAAGGGTTTAATAATGGTGAAAGAAGGCGAAAGCTCCGCCTTCATTGACCCATATCTGATTTAAGTTTCTATTTGTGAAGCCGGGCTGTCCTAAATAGAAGTTCTAGAAAACCTTCTTGTCCCATATATTTGAATTGAGGATAAGCAGGAGGGGCTGAATAGGACAAATGAAGAAAAAATTAAAAATAGGCGGGTTTGCGATCGGGCTTATCATCCTGTTTCTTATTTTGCAATATGATTTCTCAAATGATAATTCCTGGGAATCGTGGAACCTGCCTTTGACCGGGAAGATTATCTTGCTTGATCCAGGCCATGGAGGACCGGATGGCGGTGCCGGTGATGAAGATGCTCTGGAAAAAGATATTGCCCTGGAGGTCTCTTTGAAGGTGAGGGATTATCTGCAGGAACAAGGAGCCCTTGTCATTATGACGAGAGAGGATGACAGGGATCTTGCACCGGAGGAAACGAGGGGATATAGCAGAAGAAAGGTTGAGGACCTGAAGAAGCGGCTGGAAATGATTAATACTTCTGAATCCGATTTTTACGTAAGCATTCATTTAAATTCCATCCCTTCTCCACGCTGGAGCGGTGCCCAGACTTTCTATGCACCGGGTATCAAGGAAAATGCCAGGGCTGCTAAATTTATTCAGGACGAGCTGCGCCGCAATTTGGAAAATACCAAGCGCAATTCCAAACCCTTAAACAATGTATATATTTTAAAATATGCTAAAAAACCAGGCGTTTTAGTTGAAGTAGGATTTTTGTCAAACCCAGGTGAAAAAGCCAATCTGAAGACTGATGAATATCAGGATAAAATTGCTGCTTCAATTTATAATGGGATCTTGCGCTTTTATACAAAAGAGAAAGAATTGACAGAGAAATGGGAATGAAAAGATGCTGATAAGGCATCTTTTTTTCATATTTTGTGATTGGATGAAGCAAAGGGAGGTTCCGGCAGTGCCAATGAGCTGAGGATCCTTCCGGACGGACAAGGAATGTGTGGAAATTAATAGTAAAGCTTGACAGCCTAACATTAATCTTACAAAAAGCAAGCGGTTAGTGATTAAAAATGGGATGTGATAGAATTAACTGTATAGAATATTCAATATGTTATAATTAGATGGAAATGAATACAGAAGGCGGGTGCAATTTATGTTAACAGAACAGAAAGTAACAGAAGCTTTGAGCGGCTTAAAGGAACCATTTATACATAGAACGTTAGGCGAATTAAATGCAATAGAAGAAATTAAAATAAAAGAAGAAAAGAACCATGTCAGTGTAAAGATTCAAATTGCTAAAACAGGTACTGCTGAACAGCTGCAGCTGCAAACACAAATCGTAAACCTTTTAAAAGAAGCGGGAGCGGCAACAGTCGGCATCCGATTCAGTGAGCTTCCTGAAGAAGTGCTGTCACAATATAGAGAAGCGGCTGCAGAGGAAGATAAAGGCCTGCTTTCTCCAAGAAATAAAACGGAGTTTATTGCCATTGCGAGCGGAAAAGGCGGGGTTGGAAAATCCACTGTGTCCGTAAACCTTGCTGTATCTCTTGCGAGGCTGGGCAAAAAGGTCGGCTTAATTGATGCTGATATTTATGGATTCAGTGTTCCTGATATGATGGGAATTACAAAGCGCCCTGTTGTCAGAGGAGAAAGGATTCTGCCGGTAGAACGCTTTGGAGTCAAAGTTATCTCAATGGGATTCTTTGTTGAAGACAATGCGCCGATTATTTGGAGAGGCCCTATGCTTGGGAAAATGCTGAACAGCTTCTTTAATGAAGTGGAATGGGGCGAATTGGATTATCTGCTTCTTGATTTGCCGCCGGGAACTGGTGATGTTGCTTTGGATGTACACACGATGCTGCCATCATGCAAAGAGATCGTCGTGACTACTCCACATCCGACTGCAGCCTTTGTTGCTGCTCGAGCAGGAGCAATGGCACTTCGCACTGAGCATGAAATCTTAGGTGTTATTGAAAATATGGCATACTTTGAAAGCAAATTAACGGGTGAAAGGGAGCATGTCTTTGGCCAGGGCGGCGGAGAAAAGCTTGCTGATGAGCTAAGAACGGAAGTATTAGGCCAACTGCCTCTGCAACAGCCTGATTGGAATGAAGAAGACTTCGCTCCGTCCATTTATGAGGAAGACCATAAGCTGGGGAAAATCTATATGGATATCGCACGCAAAGTAGTACAAACAGTTGAAAGCAAGTAAAATAAAAAACCTCTTCTGTCAATGGAAGAGGTTTTTTATGTGGTTTTAAGAGCCGCCTCCCTGGCCGCCGCCACCGCCTTGGTCTCCACCTTGGCCGCCGCCACCGCCTTCACCGCCGCCTTCTTCTCCGCCTTTTTGTTCGCCGCTTTTTACTTCTTCTGCGGCTTTTAAAAGGATATCCTGGATCTTGGCTTTAAAAAGCGGACTTTCAAATGTTTCCGTCATTACTTTCTGTATGTGCTCACGGTATTCTTTGCTTTTAAGGACATTTGTTACTTCCTTTTCAAGTTCAGGATCTTTTAGTACTTCTATCATCATTCCGCGATATTCAGGATCTTTCATCAGATCCTTTAGCAGCTGTTCATTTTCTTTTTGCATGCTTTTTGCCATGCTTTCAGCAAACTTTGGATCATCAAAAGACTTCTTCCAAAATTCAGTCCCTTTTTCAGAAGTCAATGTTTTTTCGATTGTTTCAGCTACTACTTTTTGATCCATGACAAGCTTCTGCTGCATTTTTTCATCTGCCATTAATTCTTCTATGGCTTTTTTTCCTTCATCCGTTTTTAATATATCAACAACCATCTTTTTAGTTTGCTCATAATCCATTTGGCCGCCGCCAGCTTCACCTTGGGCGCAGCCTGATATGAAAAACAAAAGCGCAAATGGAAGGAGCAAACGGAATTTTTTTAGCATAGTGAAGCTCCTTTCAGGGGTGTCCTTAACTTTAGAATGAAGAAAATCAGTAAATATTATGCGCTGGAAATACAATGCCTAGATTTTTCAAACTTTGGTTGGTACAATCATAAGGAATGAATTTAATTATTATGGGGGAAAAATAAATTGACTAGCCGTAATTGGGTAAAGCTTTTTATATCAACGCTCTTAGTTGGTGGGTTAACGACAGGAGCAGTAGGATTTATTGTTCGATGGGACGAATTTGCGCCTATTTTTACTGATTTTGATATTCTTGAGATTCTGTCCGTGTTATTCTGGCTTGTAGGTGTGGGCTTAATTTTTAGTATCGTAAGCCAAATGGGATTCTTTGCTTATTTAACAGTTCACCGGTTTGGTTTAGGCATTTTTAAAGGCTTATGGAATCCAATTCAGATTGTGCTTATTTTATTTGCACTGTTTGATTTAGTATATTTTCGCTATAATGCTTTTGCCAATGAAGGAGACAGCATCCTCCCGTATATAGGCATTGCGGCCTTTCTTCTGATCGCCGGGCTTGTAGTCGCAGCAATAAAGGCAAAGCAAACGAATCAGCATGCTTTTATACCAGCAGTATTTTTTATGGTTGTTGTTACATCCATTGAGTGGGTACCTGTCTTAAGAGTCAATGAAGAAAGCTGGCTTTACTTGATGTTGTTCCCGTTATTAGCTTGCAACACTTATCAATTGCTTATTCTTCATAAGCTTAATGAAGATTCACAAAAACAGAGAAGCAAGATAGCTAAAAAGCCATCCAAATAGAGGATGGCTTTTATATTACTTAATTTCATTTGTCTTGGTATCAGCATTTGCAATCATTTCAGAAACGGACACAAGCTTTAGACCTTTGCCTTTTACATCATCCAAGATGAGCGGAAGGGCTTTCGCTGTTTGCTTAGCAGAATCTGATGCATGAAGCAAGATAATATCCCCTTTTTTAGCCTTAGATACATTTTCAGCTATTGCCTGAACTCCGGGGTTGGTCCAATCCTTTGAATCAACACTCCAATGAACAACCGTATATCCCATTCTGTCGGCAACCTTCAAGGTTTTTTGGTCAAAATGTCCCGTTGGTGCACGTACCAGCTTAATGTCCTTAATATTTAGTTTTCTAAAAGCCTCTTGTGCCTTTGCGAGATCACGCCTGATTTTGTCTTCTTCAAGTTCAGTATAATCCTCATAGCTGTAGCCCAGCATTCCGATTTCGTACCCCTCTTTTACAATTCTGGCCACCAAATCCGGATGGCGTTCCGCCCAGGAACCTGAAAGGAAAAATGTTGCTGATTTAACACCTTCTTTTTTTAAGGTATCAAGAATAGGTTCAGCTTTGACATCACCCCATCCAATATTGAAGGTGATTGCTAAATCTTTCTCTCCCTTGTAAACAGCCTTTGGACTATCTTTTGCTGAAAATGCAGGCATATGGACAATATTCTCCATATAGAGGAACCATGCTGTGAAAAAAGCTGCTATTACCACTAACAACAATTGTTTTAATGATTTCCCATTTAGCACATAAAAAAAGTTCATAATATCATTCACCTCGTCCGATACATTCCTTGTCTCATACCTATGCTTAACTTGTCTCATAAATGAGTAAAAATTTTAATTCATAAAAAAATGAAAATGGAAAAATACTACAGTAAATTAATTAAAAAGGTAAGTTAAAATTCATTGTTGATTACGCACTTTGTTGAATGGGGCGGAAGGGGCCAGTCACCTTGAAAAAGCATTCGCATTTCCTTTCATGCTCTTTCGATGTACATCGGGAGAAGGCATGTGTGTAAAAAAGGGACCACAAAAATACTTCATGCTGAAGAGCATCGGGTCACCTAAGGAAAGAGGGCTTCTTTAGCGGAAATCAACAGGCTTGTTTAACGAGCCAGTTAAAATAGTCAGGGGGCAAAAAATATGATAGGTATGCTTTTAAATCAAAAAGAAGTAAAAGAAATGGAATATGTAATTAAGCGTGAGATGGATGAAATATTATTCGATTTAAAGGATGACAGGATAGATCATATTGTGAAAAGAGCGATGGAAGAAAGATATAAGATTTTATTTTCGCTATTCCAGCGAGTGGCATCACCAGCTGATTGTTTAAGATACATGCGTTCCCGCCATCACCGAGAACAGAAAGGATGATGCATCTAATTTAATTGCAAAAAAAATTTAAATAACTGTTGACTTACAAATAATATCTTGGTATATTAATAAACGTCGCTAACGACGGTAACAAAAACAACTTAAAAAAGTTGTTGACGTCGATCGCGATAAATGATATATTTAAAAAGTCGCCTTAAGCGGCGGATTGATCTTTGAAAACTGAACGAACAAAAACGTCAACGTTAATTCTTTAGTCTTTTTTGAAAAGACAACAGCGGATTGTCGATTAAGTACGCCACGTCCTGTGGCAACATCGACGCCAACACATCCGTGTGTAAGTGAGCTTAATCAACTCTTATATGGAGAGTTTGATCCTGGCTCAGGACGAACGCTGGCGGCGTGCCTAATACATGCAAGTCGAGCGGAC
>NZ_JAEL01000068.1 GCF_000518885.1 Bacillus sp. J33
CTGTTCTAGAACTTCAATGACCGGAAGGTCATCCACTTGAAGTTTTCGATAAGGTTTATTTACGGGCTGTTCAGTAGGTTTAACGAACATGCTTTTACCAATCAATAAAGTAAGCAATGTTCGAATGAGTTGTTCTTGATAGTTTATAAAAGTTAATAAATAGGTTATAATTTGAGGGTACAAATTGTCACTTCCATTCTTGGTTGTTGGGTGTGTGGTAACCTCAATTATCCAAAGAATTTAGGGGGTGGCAATTTTTTTGCCTATAAAGCCCTCTATGGAGATATTTTATAACCTATTTCTTATAGAAGTTTTGACAATACGGACTGGATAAAAGGGGGGACAATATGAAAAAGCACTCTTTATTTCCATTGCTGTTAGTATCTTTTGCACAGTTTTTAACGATGTTAATCTGGTTTAACTATTCGGCGATTTTGCCGATCGTTAAGGATGAGTGGGGGCTGAGTTCAAGCGAAGCCGGGATAATTTTATCATCCTTTCAGTTTGGGTATGTGATTTCCGTTTTTCTATTTGGGTATCTATCTGACCGGATTAATCCCAGGTATATTTTCATTTCAGCAGCATTAATAGCTGGAGTCAGCGGATTGCTTTTTGGCATTGCTGCTGAAGGTTTCTGGAGCAGCTTAATTTTAAGAATTATCGCCGGAATTGGACTTGGCGGCATTTATGTTCCAGGCCTGAAGTATTTGTCAGGGATTTACCCGCCGGAAACCCGCGGAAAGACGTTTGGTATTTATGTTGGTGCGCTTGTGATGGGGTCAGGCAGTGCGCTCCTATTTTCTTCGCCCCTAATTTCCTTTTTTGGCTGGAGAGGTGTTGTCGCAATCACATCTATTGGGGCATTTTTGGCGGCTTTTATGATGTTCTTGTATAAAGTAAATCCCAAAATGCCTGAATCTCCGCCGGACATGTCTTTTGCTTTGTTCAAATCATTATTCTCTAATAAAAAACTGGTTAAGATGAACCTTGCCTATGCTGGCCATATGTGGGAATTGTATGCTTTCTGGGGCTGGGTTGGCCCTTTCATGGTTTACACTGCGATGGTTCATGGATATTCCTCCGGAGAGGCACAGCAAATCGGCAATCTTTGGGCTGGTATTTTCATTGTCATTGGCGCTTTAGGAACTTGGCTGGGGGGTGAGCTATCCGACAAGATTGGCAGGGTAAGAGCCTTGAAGCCATTGCTGGCGGTTGGCCTGTTTTGCTCAATGCTTTTTGGCTGGCTGTCTTCCATCCCGTTAGCAGCCGTCATCGTTATTGGCATCATTTATGGGATAACCGTAGTGGGAGATTCCCCTATCTATTCAGTAGCGATAAGTGAACTTAGTTCTGCCAATACCATTGGGTTGGCTTTAGGCATGCAGCAGGTTCTTGGCTATAGCATAACCATCCTATCCCCGGGTGTGTTTGGGTTTATTCTGGGTATTATGCCGAATGAAGCGGCCGGATGGGGAGTGGCGTTTGCTGTACTGGCTTTGGGGCCGCTGATTAGTATGCTGGTTTTGCCGATGGATTCCAAGGAATCCGTGAATATAGACGGAGTAAAGTCGACTTTATAGACTGTCCGATTTGGGCAGTTTTTTTATGATCGCCAAGGAAATACGGTAGTATTAATTGTAAATACGAGTTGACAGGTCGGAATAGTAGGTAATATAATGTGGATAACAATTTTTGAGGGAGGAACAGTGTGATGAGAGAATTTTACCCAGTTATGGACGGTGCGGAATCATTTTATTTGGAAGGCAATGAAGTTGGTCTCTTAATCACACATGGGTTTCTTGGTACTCCCCAGAGTGTCCGTTATTTAGGAGAGGCATTTGCAAAGCTGGGTTATTCTGTTTTTGCCCCAAGGCTAAAAGGCCACGGCACCCATTATAAAGATATGGAGAAGACGACACATCAGGATTGGTTTGCTGAAATGGAGAAGGGTTACCTTTTCTTAAAGGAAAGATGTTCTACAGTATATGTGATTGGGCAATCCATGGGCGGTGCCTTGGCTCTTTGGCTCGCAAAAAAATATCCTGAAATAAAAGGACTGGCCTTAATAAATGCTGCCTTAAAGGTACCTTCTTATGATGATCTTATCGGAAAAACAAGTCCGCGGTATATTCCTGAGGGAGCACCTGATATTAAACGTTCAGGGGTTGAGGAAATAACGTATGGGAAAGTATCCATTCACTCCATTCATGAGCTCCAGGAATTGATGGCGAAGACCCCCGCCATCCTGCCAGACATCCAAAATCCAGTTCTTTTCTTTAAATCCATTGAGGACCATGTGGTTCCTGCCGAGTGTACGGATTATATTGCAAACCATATTGGTTCCAGTCAAAAGGAAGTTGTTCCGCTCTACAACTCCTATCATGTTGCGTCGATGGATTATGATCAAGAGAAAATTATTGAAAAAACACACAAGTATATTCAGAAAATGAGAGTAGAAGTTTTTTCTTAATACACTTGGTTTGTCCTGTAGCTGCAAAGCTATGTCAAATAGTATTTGGTAGAACAAATTGAGGCACAACTGATAAATCCCTTTACCATAGATCATACTTTTGCCAAAGAGGCTGCACAGAGAAAAGTGCAGCCTCTTTTTTAGGGTGGATTCACCCAGTTATTAATTGTAAAATAATACTATTCTAGTATTTTTTGGGAGGTAATATGTATACTTACGAAACATTTGCATCAGGCGGATCATTTACATTATTAAGGCCGGTTTTTTATAGTTTTCTGTTAGTTGTTTTGGCCTTATTCATTATCGTTCTGCTTCCAAAAGCCTTAAATCGGTTTATGAACGGATTTGCGATTGCCAGCCTGTCTATCTTCTCGATTTTTTTATCAGGCCAGCTGCTGTTTTTTGATGCGATTATAGTTGATGAATTAGGCTTAGGCGGCGACGGAGTCTCCACCATCTTGTTTCTTGCCATTGCTGTGTTAGGCGTTGCAAACCCAATAATTTATTTTATAAGATAGCAGGAGGGAAGGCGATGACCGTTTCTGAAATAAAGAATCTGAGAATCAGACAGCTGCTGTTTTTAAATGTTGTCTTGCTATTTTTCTTAGCGGCTGCTTATATGCTTACCAGATTGATAGATTTTACTATTTCACAAATGTTCCTTTTCATTGGAATAGCAGCACTGATTCAATCGATTGTGGGATGGACAAAACGGAATTCTGCCAAATCCATTATTCCTGTTATGGAACAAATAGCCATCTACGAAAAAGAAAAGATGGGGAGTGAATGGGAAAAACAGCGAAAAGTGAGCAGTCAATGGAGTTTATTCATGAGTATCATGATGTTTTTGAACACATACGTTCAACGTGATAATGGTGAAATGATGAAATTGGATCTTCCTTATCTATTTTTCCTTGCTGCTGGCATTTTAGTCATCATAAACATTGGTCTCATAGTACATATCCGTAAAGTGGACGGGGCCCAGTCGAAATCTGACTTTAAAGGATTTACCCTGAAACAGAACTTAATGGCAATCGTGATAGGAGTTTTATTTGGAATCATTATTTTTATTTTTACAATAGCGTATGTCAGGTCATTGTTTTAATAATAGCTTGTCTTCTATGGGGAGAGTCCTTTTATGTTTTTATGTGCTGAAAATTCTATAATACAGATAAAATTTTTATAATATGGATAAATCATTCTATAACGCAGATAACCTTTTTATAAGGATGATAAATCATTCTATACGATAGATAAATCTTAATAAATTTATATTTAAGCCTAAATAGACGATAAAAATTGAAACTTAATGGCCAAATCATCGTAAAGAGGAGTAATTTACTTTTTTGCAGAATATAATCTGCGACTTCTGCGGAAAAAATGTCCTTCATCAAAGGGATGAAAGCCAAATCTTGGGCCTGCCGCGGAAAAAATGTCCTTCATCAAGAGCATGAAGGCCAAACCTTGGATATGCTTCGGAAAAATGTCATTCATAAATTGGATAAAGGCCAAACCAATCATATTTTACAGGAATGAGCTGATCGGATGAAAACAAAGTATAAATTGCTCCGCATGTATAGGGTATTATCGCTGGCATTCAGCATTTTCGCTCAAATTTATTGGTATAAATGGACCCGCAAGCCTGATGCAAAATGGGAAGAGTTATGGGCCAGCATAGGGAAGAGAGTCCGGAAAACGCTTTTTGAATTGGAAGGGCTGCTGATCAAAGTCGGGCAGTTCATCAGTATTCGTTCCGATTTGCTGCCTGGTCCCTTTATAAAGGAAATTCAGGACCTTACTGATAAAGTGCCTCCTTCTGAATGGAGTGAGATACATCAGATTCTTAAAGAGGAATGGGGGACTGAGGTTTCCAAAAAGGTATTGGCCATTGAAAAAGAGGCAATTGCTTCTGCTTCGATTGGAGAGGTTTATAAAGGCGTGCTGCAGGATGGAACAGCCGTAGCCATTAAAGTGCAGCGGCCTGACATCCAATCGATTGTGCAGACAGACTTTCGGACATTAAGCATTCTAATATGGTTTGCTGACCGGTTTGTTCCGATACCCAAAGGATTTATTAATCTAAAGGTTCTTTTTCAGGAATTAAAGCAGGTAATTGAAAGGGAACTTGATTTTACAAAAGAGAAAGAAACACTTCTTTATTTTAAGGAACGTTATAAAGATAGCGATATCGTGAAGATTCCAGACATTTATCCGGAACTATGCACATCTAAAGTGCTTGTCATGGAATGGGTGGAAGGAAAGAGGCTTACCGACAGCAGTGCAGTTGAACAATTGGAGGTTTCCCGCCAGGAATTGGCCAAGCGTCTCTTGAAGATTTTCCTGCCGCAATGGCTAGAACCCGGTATGTTTCATGCAGATCCGCATCCGGGCAATGTTCTGGTATCACGTGAGGGGCGCATTATCCTCCTTGACTTCGGGATGGCAGGAGAGGTTTCGAAAAAGGATGCTGCTGCTTTTCAAAATCTGATCGAAAGCTTTCTTGCCAAAAATTATGCAAAATCAGTCGAGTGCTTGTCCCAGTTAGGATTCCTGCTTCCTGAAGCGGATACACGGACGATTGAAAAACTGCTTTCAGAATGGGTGTTGTTTGATCCCTCAAATTTAAAAGAGATGGATTTGATGGCGCTAAAATGGGAGCTGAATGATCTGATTTCCGCACTGCCGGTACAGGTGCCAACCCGTTTTATTTTTCTGGGCCGCTCTTTTATTACAATCGAAGGGATTATAAGGAATCTGGCACCTGAGGAAGAATTGCTCGGCATCGGGAAACCTGTATTTACTGAATGGCTTGGATCACAGGGGAATAAATGGGCGTTCATTTGGAGGGTTATTCAGTCACAGCCTATATTTAAACTCTTCCACTCTGCTGCAGAGTTTTTAGATTCACCGCGAAAAATGGAGCATTTAAAGGAAACCGAGCAGAGAAGGGAGTTTCAATTTACAATCTATGAAAATCGCAAAAAGCAGCTTTTTCAGCTGCTTATGCTTGGTTTAATTGGAGCAGGAGCAGGCCGCTATTTGGCAGAGGAACTTATATGGCAGCTATCGTCAGGCATTATTGCAATTGCTGCCGCCGGCTATGGTGTAACAAGCTATAAGCTTGCGAAATGGCTGAAATATATGCCGGAAAAGAGGAGGTAAGAGCCAGCGATTCTGGCTCTTTTTTAGGTATATGAATCTAGTATAATGTGGTAAACTAATTAGTTAGGTAATTATTTTTGGAAACGGCAATTGAAAGGGAGTCATCATAGTGCTATATAGCTTAAATAAACAATTGGAAAAAATCATGCCATTGATTACTCCAGCAAGTGTGGTTATCGGTGTTTTTCTGGCCGGGCAACTTAAGGACTATTCGTACATCATTCCGTGGGTTTTTGCTTTTATGACGTTCTCCGGAAGCTTAAATTCGAATGTAGGTTCATTGAGAGACATTCTTCATCATCCCAAACCGCTCTTTTTTATTGTATTTATGCTGCATATTTTAATGCCGCTTTTTGCCTGGAGCACCGGCCACTTAGTATTTGGGGATGATGCCTTCACGATAACAGGACTTGTGCTGGCAATGGCCATTCCAACTGGCATCTCGAGTTTTATCTGGGTATCGATTTATAAAGGAAATATTCCGCTGACCTTGTCCATTATATTGCTGGATACCTTTCTCTCGCCGTTTATTGTACCATTGACTTTGTCTGTATTTTTTCAGGCTACCGTAGAAATAGACATTTTGCCAATGATGAGAGGGCTTTTCTGGATGGTTGTACTTCCTTCATTATTGGGCATGATCCTAAACCAGGTCACTGAAGGGAAGGGAGCTGCCACTTTAAGCCGCCGCCTTGCTCCGTTTTCAAAACTTGGTATGGCTGTTGTTGTAATGCTGAATGGAGCAGTTGTTGCCCCTTATTTAAAAGAGGTGAATCTGAAGCTCATTCTTATTGGAGTCACTGTATTCATTATTGCTTTTATGGGATATCTGCTTTCTTTTCTCATTGCGAACATGCTGAAATATGACCGGGAAACCACAGTGGCGGTGACCTTTAATGGAGGGATGAGAAACATCAGTGTAGGTGCTGTCCTGGCAGTTACTTATTTTCCGCCAGCGGTTGCTGTTCCAGTTGTGATTGGCATGCTCTTTCAGCAGGTATTGGCTTCGCTTTTTGGTTTGTTCATCAAGCGTTATTACAGCAGAGAAATCCTTAGGGAAGGGCATACATTTTAAAGTGAATATCCAAATGAAATGCCAAAAAATTTATTATATGGTATAAAAAAATTTAAGATTCGGATTATGCCTCACCTAGTAATTTTGCTCTTTTTCATTCAATTCATGTAATCTAATCATTAACGATATTTTGCTAGTAAAAAATTTAAAATGCTCAAAAACAGGATTTATCTTCCCGATAACCGGGTAGAATATCGAGGGAAAATTTCATCCTTAGCACAATTGTTATTTTTCCTAGTTTGAAATTATCTAAAAAAAAAGGTATAATAAGTCGTTGTTAACACTACTGAGGGGGAAGTTTTTTGTCAATCGAAATAGGCAGTAAGGTACAAGGAAAAGTAACAGGCATTACAAATTTTGGAGCTTTCGTTGAATTGCCTGGAGGAACAACAGGTCTTGTTCACATTAGTGAAGTAGCAGACAGCTATGTGAAAGATGTGAATGACCATTTAACAGTAGGCGATGAGGTAACTGTCAAGGTGCTTAGCGAGAAGGACGGCAAGATTGCATTGTCCATCAAAAAAGCAGTAGACAGGCCTGAAGGACAATCTTATTCTCAGCGCCCTCCGCGCCAGGGAAGAGATGATCGCCGAGGCGGCAGCAGAGATTTCCGTCCACGGGGTAATTTCAAGCCGAAAGAAAGCTTTGAAGATAAAATGGCTAAGTTTTTAAAAGCGAGCGAAGAAAATATTTCTTCATTGAAGCGCAATACCGAGGGAAAGAGGGGCGGCAGAGGCGGACGCCGCGGATAAGCAGCCCTTAAGATAAAGGCAAGCCCGTTTATGGCTTGCCTTCTTTGTCGTTCAAATTTCTATAATAATCGGAAGGATCATCGGTTTGCGTTTTGTTTTTTCGAATAAAAACTGACCCAGGGATTTTTTTATGCTTTGCTTAATCACATTCCATTGGCTTTTATCCTGTTCGGGGAGGTCATTGACTGTTTTTTCAACCAGCCGGTTAATGTCTCTCAGCAGATCTTCGGATTCTCTCGCGTACACGAACCCGCGCGAGATTGTATCAGGCCTCGATATCATTTTGCGCTCACTTTTGCTCATGGTTAATACGATGACAATCATGCCATCCTCTGACAGCTGTTTGCGGTCGCGCAGCACGATGCTGCCAATATCCCCAACACCCACACCATCCACATACGTGTCTCCAGCCGTTACTCGCCGTGTTTGCCGGGCAGTGCCATTTTCAATATCCACGACATTGCCATTTTTAACGATAAACGTATGGCCCTTTTCCACACCTACTGACTCGGCTAGCAAACGGTGGTGATGCAGCATTCTGTATTCACCGTGAATCGGTATAAAATACTTGGGTCTCATCAGGGTAAGCATGAGTTTTAAATCTTCCTGGTATCCATGTCCGGAAACATGCATGCCGGTTGAACTGCCGGTGCCATAAATCACACGGGCGCCAAGCTGGAACAGGTTGTCAATGATTTTTGAAACATCGCGCTCATTGCCCGGTATAGGAGATGCTGCCAAAATCACGGTGTCTTCAGGGTGAATTTCAGCATCGCGAAAATTTCCGGTTGACAGACGTGATAATGCTGCCATAGGTTCTCCCTGGCTGCCGGTGCAAAGAATGCAGATTTTTTCAGGCGCAAGGTTCATGGCTGTTTTTGGATCCACGATCATACCTTCAGGCACAGTAAGATATCCGCGCTCGATTGCCACCTCCACTACATTCACCATGCTTCGTCCGAGTAAAACCAGTTTTCGGTTTGTTTTAATCGCTGCAGCTACTACTTGCTGGACGCGGCTTACGTTGGACGCAAAAGTTGAGATAATGATTTTTCGCGGAGCTTTTATGAATGCCTCTTCAATATTTTCCCCGACAATTTGCTCTGTTGGGGTGGATCCTTTCCGTTCTGCATTTGTGCTTTCGGATAAAAGAGCCAAAACGCCATTGCGGCCAATCTCCGCCATTTTATGAATATCGGAGTGCTCCTGATTGACAGGGGTTAAATCAAACTTAAAGTCACCGGTATGCACCACATTGCCTTCAGGAGTTTGAAAAACAATACCAAGGCAGTCAGGAATACTGTGATTGACTTTAAAAAAGCTAACAGCGATATCGCCGAATGTCAGATTGGAGTCAGAATCGATGCCGATCAGTTCCGAGTCTCCAAGCAGCTTGTGTTCTCTGAGTTTTAATTCGATCAGTCCAAGCGTAAAACGGGTTGCGTAAATTGGCATATTGATTTTTTTCAGCAAATAAGGAACTCCGCCAATATGATCCTCATGTCCATGCGTGACAATTAATCCGCGAATCTTCTCTCTGTTTTCCTCCAGGTAGGTGATATCAGGAATAATCAAATCGATTCCTAATAAGCTTTCATCCGGGAATTTCCCCCCGGCATCAATCACCAAGATGTCATCGGCATATTGAATAACGTACATGTTCTTCCCAATCTCATTTATGCCGCCAAGAGAAAATATGGATAATTTCTTTCCGTTTGACTCCATATGTATATCCTCCCAATAGAATGCTTTTTTTTAGCATTCCCCAAAGAGAAAGGATTATAAAAAGTAGTTCTTCTCAGTGACAGGAAGAAATAAGCAGTTATATAAAGCATGCAGAACCGGACAGATTAAGATTGGAGGTGAAGCAACATGAAAACAAAAGATAATTTTTTAGAAGGGGCTAAAGTTACAAAGGATAACCAGACGTTTGCACCGGATCACAAAGGCAAAGGTAAAAATGCCCCGTCTTCTTCCAAACGTGGATAAGCTGGATAATTGATTTGCGTTAATGCATTAAAGTTTCTATTGACATAAAATACATCTGCATGCATAATATTTCTAATCATATGAAATCTAATGTTTTTATAGATAAAAAGTTATGACAGGGAACCAGTAAGTAGAACTCAGGCAAGAAGAGAGCGGGATTCACCGGCTGAAAGATCCTGCAGCCTGCAAAGCTATTGAACCTATCCCTTGAGCTGCCAGGCAAACCTGGCCGATTTTCCTGCGTTAAAGGATTTCAAAGCGGGCACTTGCCATGTTAAGTGCCAATGAAGGTGGTACCGCGTAAGAGACAAAGCTCTTCCGTCCTTTTTAGAGGGATGGAAGGGCTTTTTTTATTTGAATGGATGGTGGATAGTGTGAAAAGGAAACGAATTGTCGTAAAAATTGGAAGCAGTTCACTGACAAATACAAATGGCGGACTTTGCATCGAAAAACTTGAGGAGCATGTGGCTGCACTCTCCCGTTTAAAGCAGCTTGGCCATGATGTCATCCTGATTTCATCCGGGGCAGTAGCAGCGGGTTTTGCCGACCTGGGCTATCCTTCCCGGCCTGTGACCATTGCCGGAAAACAGGCAGCCGCTGCAGTCGGGCAAGGGCTGTTGCTGCAGGGGTATACCGAAGAGTTTAAGAAGCATGGGATTGTGGCTGCACAATTATTGCTCACACGGCAGAACTTCCTGCACAAGGAGCAATATCAAAATGCGAATGCAACCTTAGCTGAGCTTTTAAAGAGGAACGTCCTGCCGATCATTAATGAAAACGATTCGGTGTCGGTGGAGGAGCTTGCGTTCGGTGATAATGATATGCTGTCTGCTCTAGTAAGCGGACTCGTTCAGGCACAGCATTTAATTATACTGACAGATATCAATGGCATTTATGATTCAAATCCGCGAACAAACCCCGAAGCGAAAAAGTATCATTTCATCACAGAAATCACAAAAGATATGATGAAAGCTGCTTCCGGTTCAGGCTCAAAGGTAGGAACCGGCGGTATGGTGACAAAGCTGGAGGCGGCACGGACAGCACTGGGACTTGGGGTACAAGTGTTTATTGGGGTTGGCAGCGGATCAGAAAAATTAGTCGATATCCTAAATGGAAAAGGGGATGGCACCTATATTGGAAGCAGTTCAAAGGCAAGCGTGAGAACATCCAAGCAGTGGCTGGCGCTGCATTCTGTGCCTAATGGAAAAATTGAAGTGGATCAGGGGGCGGCACACGCGATCTTAACGCAGGGAAAAAGCCTTTTGCCTGCAGGTGTTACAAACATAACCGGGCACTTCCTGGTTAATGATGTGGTTGAAGTTGTAGGGCCAAAAGGAGACATTATCGGGAAGGGCCAGGTTAATTTTTCATCTGAAGAATTGAGCGAAATCAAAGGGCTTCCAAGCTCTGAAGCCATGGTGATTGCCAACAGTGACCGCAGTGTGGTCATTCATCGTGATCATTGGGTAAGCCAACAAAGAAGGGAGACAAGATAATGGAATTGATTCAAAAAGGGGAAAAGGCAAAGAAAGCTGCGGCGAAGATGGTGAAAATGACGACGGACCAGAAGAATCGGGCATTGGCATTAATTTCAAAACAGCTAATGGCCGAAAAGCACTATATTTTAGCCGAAAATGAAAAAGACCTTGCTGCGGGAAAAAACAGCGGGATGAATGATTCATTGCTTGACCGGCTTCGGCTTGATGAAGTTCGTCTTCAGGATATGGCAAATGCATTGATTCAATTAACAGAGCTGAATGATCCAGTTGGTGAGGTTTTGGCAGAATGGGATCGTCCAAATGGGCTATCCATCTCCCAAGTGCGTGTTCCGCTTGGCGTCATTGGCATGATTTATGAGGCACGCCCAAATGTGACAGTTGATGCATCCAGCTTGTGCTTGAAGACTGGAAATGCTGTGCTTCTCCGGGGAAGTTCGACTGCGATCCATTCCAATAAAGCCATTGTGAAAGTCATTCATCATGCGTTAGCAAAAAGTGATTTGCCTGCAGAAGCGGTTCAGCTCATAGAAGACACGAGCCGGGAAACCGCCTCCCAAATGTTTAAGCTGAATGATTATCTCGATGTCCTAATCCCGCGCGGTGGGGCAAAGCTAATCAGGACAGTTGTGGAAAATTCAACAGTGCCTGTATTAGAAACCGGGGCAGGGAATTGCCATGTATTTATCGATAAAAGTGCTGATAAGGAAATGGCGATTAATATTGCCATCAATGCTAAAACTCAGCGTCCGTCTGTTTGCAATGCATGCGAGACGATCCTTGTTCATAAAGAATGGCATGGCTTGGCAGAACTTATGGCAGCCCTTCAGGAAAAAGGGGTTGCAATCCACGGGGGTGAAGGCGTTTCAGGAACCGGCATCATCCCTGCTTCAGAGGAGGATTGGGGCACTGAGTATCTTGGATTGGAAGTTGCACTAAAGCTCGTGGATAGTGTTGAAGAAGCTATTGCGCATATTAATAAATATGGAACTAAGCATTCTGAGGCGATTGTGTCGAGTCAAATGGACAATGTAGAAAGGTTTTTGAATGAAGTGGATGCTGCAGCCGTATATCATAATGCATCAACCCGTTTTACTGACGGTTTTGAATTCGGATTTGGCGCGGAAATCGGCATCAGCACACAGAAGCTGCATGCCCGAGGACCAATGGGACTGCCGGCATTGACATCGACGAAGTACATTATTAAGGGGAATGGGCAGGTTAAATAAATTCCCTTACAGCAGAAAAGTTGTATGAATGATAACGTGGATGTTTTAAGATAATTTTCGTTAACATACAAGGGCTTTCCAATCATTGCTATGGATAGACAAATATGTTAGGATTTAAGTAACTTTTAAGAAATGGAGGTTTTCCTGTTGACTGCATCTATCAGACTGCGATTCCAATCTTTGAACCGCTAATTAAATACGGTCAAAGGCTCTGCCTGTGTGCAGGGTATATGGGATTGGTCTGCCTATTTGCAAGGAAACCTTTATTTTACGAACTGAAAAAAAGAGGGGCGGCGAATTGCCTCTCTTTTTTTGCTGTTTTTTTAAAAAAATAAAATAGACTGAAGCAGGTATATTCGCTTTGTTTTTTAGAGACAGAGGTTTCTTTAACAAGGTCCTTTCATACCCTAACACAGGCAATTAGGATGTGTTTGTTGCCTAAAACGAATGAAAAAGGACGTGGATAGTATGACTGAAAAGAAAGTTAGAGAAATCGCACAGAAAAATGGAATTGAGCTTAGCGATAAGCCTTTAAAGTTTAATGAATCCGGACTCGATTTTTCCGTTGTTATTGCTGAAGATAAAGCAGGGCAAAAGTGGGTATTGCGTTTCCCGCGCAGGGAAGATGTGATCGGATCGGCTAAAAAAGAGAAAAAAGCACTGGATCTCATAGCTGGCCACATATCGGTTCAGGTGCCAAGGTGGACGGTATTAACTAATGAGCTAATTGCCTATAAACTGCTAAATGGTGTGCCTGCCGGGACAATTGATCCTGAAGCGAAAGCTTATATCTGGGAGCTGGATGAAAAAAATCTCCCTAAAGAATTCACTAAATCCCTGGCGGAAGCATTGGTATCCTTGCATCAAATCGATTCCAAAGAGGCAACAGCAGCAGGGCTAACCGTTGAGAGTGCCGAAGAAGCAAGATTACAAATGAAAAAGCGAATGGATCATGTGAAAGCTGAATTTGGAATGGGAGAAGAGCTTTGGGCCCGGTGGCATGCCTGGCTGAAAGATGAGTCTTTATGGCCGAAAAAGACAGGACTGATCCATGGTGATTTACATGCCGGCCATATTCTCATTGATTCCAATTCAAAGGTTACAGGTTTTATTGATTGGACAGAAGCAGCCGTTACGGATATTGCAAATGATTTTGTAGGCCATTATCGCATATTTGGGGAAGAGGCACTTGAAAGTCTTATCGCTCATTATAAAGAAGCAGGCGGTTATGTGTGGCCCAATATGGCAAAACATGTGATGGAATTGGCAGCAGCTTATCCGGTTGCGATTGCTGAATTTGCTCTTAAGTCAGGAATCGGCGAATACATTCAGATGGCTAAGCAGGTTTTGGGTGTATTGGAGGAGTAAGAGTACCATATATGAAGACAGTACGCATTTTGTGTACTGTCTTTTTATCTTTCTATATAAGCAGAAAAATTTATATTTGTTTATTTCACTGTTCAGGTAATAGTATCAAAACCACAATTATAAAGGGAGTAAACGGCATGTTATAATAAAATCAAAACTTTTTCACGGTGATTATAGTGTTATCCTTATTATTAATAGTCTTTATATGTTTTGCTGCGTTTTCGGTTATCAAGATTAAAAAGATTCATATTAGCACTGCTGCGATGGCTGCCGTTATGGCGCTAGGAATAGTAACACATGGAGTTTTGCTGAATTTCTTTGGAGCCAGCGGCTTCGGCAAGCTGTTAAGTATCTTAGCTGTAGGATTGTGGCTTGCGTTTCTATTATCAATAGTCGTTTCTATTTTTAAAGGAGAATTCAGAAAGGTTCACTGCGATAATCCTATAAACCGTTTTGGGATTGGGACATGGGTGGCTGGATCCTCTATTTGCGGCATCATGATTTTTAAACAATTTGGCGGGGGAGTGGCAGCCTATGCCATTGCGATAGTAAATGTTGGGTTGTGGATGTACTACTTGGCATTAAGCCTTAGGAGCTTTATAGAAATTAAGAACTCCAAGATGCTCAATCATGTTCATGGAATTCTGCTCCTTACCACTGTTAGTACTCAATCTCTCGTTCTGCTCTATAATACTATATTTCAAAATGTGCCTTATTCCCTTAATGCCGCTTTAATTATCATTGGCTTGGGCTTTTATTTAGTGAGTGCCTGGTTTATTCTTAAACGCTACACAGCTTCCAGCTGGGACATTACTGACGATTGGAATAATACCAACTGCATTCTTCATGGGGCACTGTCAATCAGCGGTCTTGCCATGATTAAATCCGGATTAATAAGTGATCCGTTTGCATCACCATTCTGGATTGGCACTTATCTTATTTTTATCATTGTAGAATTGATTGAAGGCTATAGACTGGCAAAACGGATAAAAAAGTATGGGGTAAAGTCAGGCATCCTTATTTACAATGTGACCCAGTGGAGCCGGATTTTTACGTTTGCCATGTTCTTTACTTTTACAACTTTTATAAAAGCTCCTGCTTTATATATCGTGCAGCAATCAGTCTTAAGTATAGGCATCTGGATAATTATTGCGCTCCTTATGATTGAACTTGTTTTAAGTTTGCAGGTTTTGCAGAAACATCCTATGCGCTTTTCCTTTTTTGAAGGGGAGAGTACCGGCAAAAGCTTATAAGAGGGATAAACTTTCTTATAATGCAGATAAACTGTTTTATAACGCGGATAAATGAATCCAAAGCATAAATAAATGATACGGTCATAGAGAAAAAATTGTATATTATGCAAAAAAAGCCTGCCGCTTGCAAAAACTGCATGCAGCAGGCTTTTTTAGGCCTTTTGTACGGATTTTTAATTAGGCACTTTTCCTGTGTATAGGACAAGTTCAGTTCCGGGAAGGCTTAGGATAAGGAGGCGATGGTTGAATGGGTACCTTTGAAGTGTTGTCTTTGATGATCAGTTTCGGTATGTTTGTTATCGCCATGCTCCAATTTACAGATAGAGACAGGGACTCTTGAACACGCTGCATAAGCGTGTTTTTTTCTGTCTTAGGTTAATTAGAGATTTCCTCATAATTCTCTTTGATTTCTTTAGCGGTTTTATCAATTTCTTCGCCCCAATGGTCATTGACCTTATGGAACACCATGCTGCCTTTTGCATCCATGAGTGCATAGCCCCTGTAAGCTGTGTCGCCATTTTTCATATCAGCCCGTTCAATTAATTCCAAGTCAGGGTCAGATACAAATGGAAGGCTGTGCCCCATTTCCTCTTCAAGAGCATTATATAGCTCAAGCTGCTGTTCAGGCTGGTCATTGCTGACGATATACATGTTTACATCCATGCCTTCTAGTTTATCCATATTTTGATGCAACTCGACCAGTTGCTGCTGGCAGAGTCCTCAGGTGTATGTGGTGATAAAGAAGAAAAGGCTGGGCTTGTCCTGCGGAAAAGTCACCACTTTGCTGTTTTGGTCTTTTAAGGTAATCGGTTCCTGTGCTGAATCCTTTCCGCAGGCTGTCAGGACAAGCAGAACCATTGCCATTAAAACCACAAGTTTTCTTCGCATAATTTCTCCATTTCCTTGTAACTGTTTTATGTATGTCCATCTACTATTATGGCAATGTTTTCGCTATTTCTCAACAAAGATGCACTTAAATAAACAGGATGTTTGTTAAAGAGCGGGATTAAACGTTAAAATCTTTATCTTTCTTTTTTAAAAAAAGAAAGAGCATGGACCTTGAGATGATTTTAACGACAACAACAAGAAAAAACGAGTGAAGCCATTTCCAGCTTTCGCGGAATTTCAGTGTATTTGTTTTCCGCTCGAGGATTATTTCGTATATCCCTTGCGGCAAGCTGAAAATAATAAGCTTTCTTACTATTTCCGGAAGGCTTGCATTCATGGTTGATTGGCAATACCAAATAGACAAATAGGTGCATACGAAAAAGTCATAGGCAATATTGATTTTAGTCAGACGCGGGAAAAGCCTGACCGGATATTTAACCTTGCCTGTTTTAACAAGTGTCTTATCAAAAAGATAATTAACCAGGCCGCTTGTCACAATCAAGGGAAGCCACACTTTAGCTGATGGTTTTTTAAAAAGAGAAGGAAAAGAAATAATGCCAAAAATAATTCCGCTTATTACAATTAACCGATCCATCATGAAATACACACACTCCTCATGGGTAGGGTGTGTGTTGATTGGACTCTTTATACAGGCATGGGTAATGGGTAATAAAAAATAAAGGATGTGGGCCCTAATGGACGTACTTGCTTCTCTGTACTTTATAGATGAGCTTATCAAGCTTCTTACTGTACATCAGCGTTTCTGGATGTGACAATCCCTTTCTTTTTCCAGCATAAATCATCTTTTTCCGCAAATCATCGATTTCTATATGAAGTTGTTTAATAGCAGTCGAAGTCTCGGTCATAAGTTCGACTCCTAATCTGGGGAATGGTAAAATACTATATTCTATTATCAGCAAAAACAAATGCAAATAAACAGATTCGACAAAACTTATAAAAACATTACAAGTTTCAACAGCCGCTGCAAGTTAGTGTTTTAGTCCTATTACCATTTGGCTTGATTCATAATTCTGTAATCTATTATTCTTCCAGCTTTTACATAGAATTATAACAGGATTAATATTTTGCTTCTATTCTTAATACGTAGCAAATTAAGAGATAGGAGTTGGAAAAAATGAGGAAGAAAATGATTTCAGCGATTGGCGCAGTCGTTATCGGGCTTAGTGCGACTGTAGGGGGAGGTGCGGCAATGGCTAAGGATAAGTACAAGGAAATTGTAAATGTATCACACCGCGGAGCTTCTGCTTATGCACCCGAGCATACAATTATGTCGTATGAAATGGGCGAGAAAATGCATGGGGATTATATTGAAATTGACCTGCAGATGACAAAGGATGGACAGCTCATTGCGATGCACGATGTGACACTTGACCGTACAACAAACGGAACAGGGCATGTGAAGGATTTTACACTTGAGGAAATTAAGGAGCTTGATGCAGGAAGCTGGTTCAATGAGAAATATCCGCAGTTCTCCAATCCAGCATATGAAGGTTTAAAGGTGCCGACTCTGGAGGAAGTCTTCAAGAAATTCGGGAAAAACGAAAGCTATTACATAGAAACAAAATCACCGGATGTCTATCCTGGTATGGAAAAAGAACTGCTTCGGCTTGTTGAAAAGTATGACATTAACAAAGATAAATTGCTTGTCCAGTCATTCAGTGCGCAAAGCCTAAAGCTGATGCATGAATTAGATCCGTCTATTAAACTGGTTCAATTAATTTCTTATAGAACAAATGCAGCCATTACGGATGATGAAATTCAGGAAATCCAGCAGTATGCGATGGGAATTGGACCCAATCATACATATTTAAATCAAGAGTATGTTCAAAAGGTCGTAAACAGCGGACTTGAACTTCACCCTTATACAGTCAACGAAAAGGAAAGAATGCAGCAGCTGATTGACTGGGGGGTAACTGGAATGTTTACCAACCATCCTGATTTGCTCCATGAATTGAAGAAGGGAAAATAATAACCAATGGCTTCGAAGGCTTTCTTCGGAGCCTTTTTTATGGGCAAAAGTAAAACCTGCAAAAAAAATTGAAAACATGCAAATTAAAATGGTGAATTTGCAAATAAGCATCCTTTCACAGACAAAATGATTTTCATTCCCCCATAGTGTAATATTGATATAACAATATTTTAAAAAGGGCTTGAACAACTTTTTTCAAAGTGATATGATTTTTTTGAAGTTAAGTTCATAAATCTGTCACATTTTGATTTGAGATAGCGATCCTGTCGTCGGTTAAAATGTCACAAGATACGAAAATGATTAACAGTTGGTCCTTAAGTAGCGAATCCTGCTTGATACTAACCGTCAATTTTGCTTCTGTATACCCCTATTTGGGGACGCAGAAGGGATTGGCGGTTTTTTTATTTCAAGAAACTTTCCTGTAAGCGTTTGCTGCAGGGATTGATCTTAACAAGGTTCTTTTATTAAGGGGGAAGAGAAGTGAAAAAAACAAAGAATCGGTGGCTGATTGCAGCTTCGGCAGTGGGGATCCATATTTCCATCGGATCTGTATATGCCTGGAGCAACTTTACCAATCCATTGATTGAGGAGTTTGGCTGGACATCAAAGCAGGTTCAATTAACATTTAGTTTGGCAATTCTGTTTTTGGGATTGTCAGCAGCCTTTCTCGGCCATTTCGTTGAAAAACATGGCCCAAGAAAAGCCGGACTACTGGCAGCAGTTTTTTTTGGAGCAGGCATGCTGGGCGCAGGGCTTGCAGTAAATCTTGGCTCATTGCCATTTTTGTACATAACATATGGCGTGCTCGGAGGAATTGGTTTAGGAGTAGGCTATATTGCTCCTGTATCCACGCTGGTAAAATGGTTCCCTGACAGACGAGGGTTTGCAACAGGCCTTGCCATCATGGGATTTGGTTTCGCTGCGGCAGTAGCAAGCCCAATCATGGATACACTGATCAAATCTGCAGGAACAGCAAACACCTTTTATATTCTAGGTGCTGCTTACCTGATCATCATGACATTGTCTTCTTTATATCTGGAAAGACCGCCTGCAGATTGGGCACCAGCAGGCATGAAGGAAAAAGCCGAGGCTGGAAAAATCAAAATCAAACAGGATTTAGCACAGTTAACAGCGAATGAAGCAGTAAAGACATCCCGTTTCTACTATCTCTGGGTTATGCTATTTATTAACGTTACGTGTGGAATTGCAATCCTATCTGCAGCGAAGCCATTAGCGGAGGAAAGCATTGGTTTAACGACTGCAGAAGCAGCAACGCTTGTCGGCGTGCTTGGAATCTTTAACGGTCTGGGCCGACTCATTTGGGCATCCATATCTGATTACATCGGCCGCCCGAATACGTATACGATTTTCTTCGTATCGCAAATTGCTTTGTTCTTGTTATTGCCTCATACAAAAGAAGCAATCCTATTCCAGATCATGCTGGCGATTGTTTACACTATGTACGGCGGAGGATTTTCATCGATCCCTGCATTTATCGGGGATGTATTTGGAACAAAGCAGCTTGGTGCCATACACGGCTATATCCTTACTGCATGGGCAGCAGCCGGGCTTGCCGGCCCAATGTTTGCAGCATGGATGAAGGATTCCACCGGAAGCTATGCTTCAAGTTTAACAAGCTTTGCAGGACTTTTCATAATAGCATTCATTGTTTCAATCTTAATTCGATTTGATATTAAAAAATTGCGCAAGCAAAACGAAGCGAATGAGCGTTTGGTAAGCTAATTTAAAAAAATACAGCATAGAAAAGTGAGCAGCTTTGCTTTTCTAATGGTCTGGCACTTGGCAGCGAACCTGCTAAAGACTAACCGCCGCAGAATCTTGCATCTTTTTTCGAGACTATTTTGCGGTGGTTTTTCTTTATAAGAAGGACCTTGCCGTCATGTTGCTCTATTAAGCTATATACAATAGTAAAAAGCTAATCTAACCATTGAGAATTCAGAGAACAATAATCTCTATCAAATAGCAGGACTAACGATAAATTAAGGGAGTGTTATAGGTGGGAAAAACAAAGCATCCAGGACCGCAGAAGAAAAAAGCTATGCCGGATCCAAAACATTGGGTCAGCCCAATCCCATTCGGACTTGGCAAAATAAAGCCAAAACACATGAGGGATACAGCAAAGATCCTTTGGGAAAACAAAGATAATCTCGGCTATGCAACCAATATTTTAACAAAAGGGGTTTGTGATGGCTGCGCACTTGGCGTATCCGGACTTTATGACCAGACCTTGAAGGGCCCGCATGTATGTACAACTAGACTAAATGTACTTCGCTTGAATACAGCCGGTGCGATCAAGCCTGAGATTTTGCATGCAGATATTGATGAGCTCAGAAAATATGACAGCACTGAACTCCGCAAGCTGGGACGTATTCCATACCCAATGATCCGCAGAAAAGGTGAACGCAAATTCTCCCGGATCACTTGGGATGATGCAATGAACATGATCGCTGAAAAAATGAAAGTCCTTGATCCAAAACAGTATGCATTCTACCTGACAAGCCGCGGGATTACGAATGAGTCTTATTATGTGGCAGGAAAGGTTGCCAGGTTCCTTGGCACAAACCATATTGACAACGCGAGCCGCATTTGCCATTCCCCATCAAAAACTGCTTTGAAGCGGTCAATTGGAGTTGGTGCTTCAACTGCTAACTATCTTGACTGGATTGGAACAGACGTGCTTTTATTCTGGGGAAGTGTTGCATCAAACAGCTCTCCGGTCTCATCGAAATACATGCTGGAGGCGAAGAAAAACGGAACGAAAATCATCGTGGTAAATCCGTATAAAGAGCCTGCGATGGATAAATACTGGATTCCGTCAAACCCTGAATCCGCGCTGTTTGGCACGAAAATTGCGGATGATTTTTACCAGGTAAACATAGGCGGGGACATTGCCTTCATGCACGGAATTATGAAGCATTGGTTTGATATGGAGAAGCAGCAGCACGGTTCAGCCATTAATCATTCTTTCGTGAATGAACATGTAAATGGATATCAGGAATTAAAGAAGAAAGTTAAAGAGCAATCCTGGGATGACATTTTTAAATCATCCGGTGTTTCCAAAGAGCGCATCATTGAGCTTGCAGAGCTTCTGGCTAACAGTAAAAATGCCGTTTACGCATGGGCTCTTGGTTTAACGATGCATTCCTTTGCGACAGACAATATTTCACAGGTTGCAAATCTGGCGCTTCTTCGCGGACATCTTGGAAGAAAGCATAATGGCTTAATGCCGTTCCGCGGCCATTCATCTGTACAGGGAAGCGGAGAAATGGGTGCTGATCCATTTGTTCTCCCCGGCGGTGATTTCTACGGCGAAAATTTTGACCGCATTCAAAACCTGTGGGGCTTTGAGCTGCAAAAATGGCAGGGTGATATTGTCGGAGTTACTTTGGAAAATATCCTGCTTCCAGAAGACCATGAACGAAAAATTAAGCTTTATTACCTATCCGGCGGTAATTTCCTTGAGACAATGCCAGACCCTGACTTCATTGAAAAAGCCTTGTCTGAACTGGATATTCGTGTCCATCAGGATATTATTTTAAACACATCCACTTTAGTTGACGCCAAAGAAGCAGTAATCGTCCTTCCGGCAAAGACCCGCTACGAGCAAGAGGGCGGCGGAACTTCAACATCGACTGAACGCATGGTGTACTTCAGCCCTGAAATCGAAGGCAATAAGAATAAAATTGAAGAAGCACGCGCAGAGTGGAAAATCTATATTGATCTGGCAAAGCGCGTAAAGCCGGAAACAGCTCATCTGGTTGATTTCAAAAATGCACAGGAAATCCGCAACGAAATTGCCCTGGCAAATCCAAGCTATGATGGCATACAGCATCTGAAAAAAGCAGGAGACGTCTTTCAGTGGGGCGGCGCGTGGCTATGCGAGGATGGAATCTGCCCGACACCACATGGAAAAGGCAACCTAATTCCTGTTGATATTCCAGACCTGGGCAAGAAAGAAGGCCAGTTCATCGTTACTTCCCGCCGGGGAAAGCAGTTCAACTCAATGGTATATAAGGAAGTTGACCCGCTGAATGGCGCTGGCCGCTATGATGTCTTGATGAATGCTGAAGATGCCAAGGATTTAAGCATCGCAGAAGGCGAGGGCATTGTCCTATATAACGGATTCGGTGTCTTCCAGGGAAGGGCGAAATTTGTGGATATTGCCCGCGGCAACGTAGAAGTCCACTTTCCCGAAGGAAACTTCTTGCTGCCAAGAGGACGATATGAAAAATTCGCCGGCATCCCGGACTACAACATCACTGTTACCCTGGAAAAAGCAGACCGCTACAATGCTCGCAAAGACGTTGAATATAATGAAAGACACATTGCTGATGATGAAATTGATGCACCAGCATAAGAAGAGAGATGGCTCAGCGCCATCTCTTTTTTTGTGGAGGATGATGGAATTTGCGGCGGTACTCTTTGTGGGATATGGCGTTATTTTGAGGGATTAGCGACGAAAAATAAGAGGACTGATCGGAAATGGCGGCTAATCCGAGTAAATACCATAATTTTACCCGTTCTCATTCCCGGCAGCTATTACATTACCTATGGGAACTCTGTATCCTCGTTATAAAATATGTTATACCTCTTATAAAACCTTTTACTATCATATAAAAATATTTATCACACTTATACGGAAATTTATTTATGTTATAACCTATTTCACAGCAATTCCACAAAAGCTGCCATTAAAAAGTACCTATTTCCAGAAGCCTCCTTACCCCAAAATACAGGCTTCTGCACAAATTGCCGGTAAAGCACATAAATGGGCTTGTCCTTCTGCGACATACATAATTTTCCTCCGTCAGATATATTGAGGTGAAAATAATGAAGAAAATCAAACAGGTTTTTGCAGCAGGCATGATCTCTTTGGCGGTTATTTTTTCAGGGGGAGCAGTTATGGCGGACCACAATTTAAATAAAGAAATGGTTGTGGTGGAGAAAGGGGATACTCTTTACTCGCTAGCCAGAAAGTATCATACGAGTGTAAACCGGATAACAGAGCTTAATAATTTGAAGGGCACAACCATTTATCCGGGGCAGCGTCTTATTTTAACAGAAGGGGAGGCAGCGTATCATAAGATTATGGTAGGCTCTTTCAGCAAAAAGGAAAATGCGGCAAAGCGTGTCTCTTTATTAAAGGATAAAGATATTCCAGCAGCTATTAGCATAGCTGTTATTGATGGCAAGACGCATTACCGCGTCCAGGCGGGTGCTTTTAAAAATAAGAAAAATGCAGAGAAGCAATTGGAAGCTGTGAAAAAGGCAGGTATAAAAGATGCCTATATTCTCGCCAGAGAGCCGCTTCATATTCTCGGAATAAAGCCTGGTGATGCCTATGATTCCATAAAAAACACAATGGGTGAACCAGAAAAGACTGAAACCAAGCTGAATACCAGAAGTCTTTACTACCAAAATGATGGAGCAGGTGTAAGGGCAACCTTGAATATGAAAGCTGGCACAATCAGCAGTTTGGCTGTCTATCCAGAATATTTAAGCAAGCGGATGTTTCCGGCATTGCCATTTACAAAAGAACAAGTCATAAAGAAATACGGTCAGGCAACTAAAACCGAGACTGTAACATGCTATGAATCAGCGAAATGTGAAGAGCTGACGTACCAGCTGGATCAATTAGAGCTTAAGGTTCGGATTGACCGGGATCACTCCACTGTTCAGTTTCTGGATCTAAGCGATGTCACTTATCAATAAGCAAATTCGGAGGTTTTCATGCCTCCGATTTTCCTTTTTGCAAAAGGGAAACATCCCTCCCGTACCAGAGGTGACAGAAATTATTTGCATGGCAAATAGTATGATGGAGGCATGCTTGCCAGAAAAACCACTCCGCCTATGTTTGGAGAAGAATAATCAGTCTGCAAAACCCGTTAATACCTCACGAAATTTTCCTAAAAAAAGTAATTGCCAAAATCAAAGATTTTGCTATGATTTAATAGGTTACTATTCATATATGGAGTGTGGTTACGCATCTATGAAAATGGTTTCTTTTAATGCCTTTCGCACAATCGGCATACCAGGCGTTCATTATATTAAGCCTGAGCATATGTACAGAGAGTTAGAAATCATTCGCCAGGCAGATCTCGTTCTTTTTCCGGAAACCTGGCAGGTTCCTGTACTTGTCTATGGCTTAAAAAAGCGCATCTTTCCAAGTATTGAAACGATGCAGCTTGGCTTCAGCAAGGTTGAAATGACAAGGGCACTTTGGACAATAGCTCCGGAATATGTTCCATATACCGAGATTTTGGCAAATACACCTAGCAATATCGAATCTGTGCTGGAAACATTTCCTTTTCCGTTTGTTGCAAAAGAAATTCGCAACTCAATGGGCAAGGGTGTATATTTGATTCATAATGAAGGAGACTTCCGGGAATATGCGGAAAAAGTCGATGTCCTATACGTTCAGGAATACCTTGAAAACGAAGGAAAGGACCTTCGCATCTGTGTTGTCGGAGATCAGGTTTTCACTTCGTATTGGAGAGTAGGGCTGGAGGGGGAATTCCTTCATAATTTGGCACAGGGCGGAGAAATTTGTTCTGATTTCATCCCGCAGGAAGCTGTTGACCTAGTCCTTAAGATAGCCAAAGATTTAAATATTAACCATGCAGGCTTTGATGTTATGGTGAGCAATGGTAAATTCTATATCCTTGAATTTAATGTCCTTTTCGGGAACCAGGGAATTCAAACTCTGGGCTTGTCCGTTGAACAGGCCATTTACCAATATATTATGAAGGAATTCAACCCGCCGTTTCCTACTTCACCGGCGCCGCTGAATCCTCATAAAGTTATTTCATAAATCAAAGCTCCAGTTTAGGATACTGGAGCTGTTACATGTTTTGGTGGCTTCGATTTCTAGGCAGGCACACAATCACTTGATCCGCTTTATGAAATGAATCAGCAGATTAGACGCTAAATAGCAGGAAAACATTGCTATTGAAATCAAAGAAAGATTATTTTATTATAATAAAACAAGCTGCATTGTACGTAATTATAATTAAGTTTTAACCTTTAAGCTGAAATAGGGAGTTTAACATCGGAACAGGAATGACAAGCCTCTGTCGATTAGACAAGGAGGACAGGCAGGAATGTTTCTGCAAACACCCACTTTGAGGAGTGGTGGTTTAAAACTTTCTTATCATCAGTTACGGCAACGGCGGCTACATACTATCGTTATCAAACCAGTTTCCAATCGGGGGCTGGTTTTTTTATATTTAAAAAGCCGCTGGCTTAGTTGCTTTTAACTCCATAAATGATACATCCCACTCCAATTAAAACCCATAAGATTTTTGAAAGAGAAATTTTGTCTGCCATGCCGGTCAGCCCAATGACAGTGGTGATCAGCAGGATCGGCGGCCCCACTAGGGCAAGAGAGCTATTTACGATAAGCGCTTTTTCAACATCATTAAGCTTTATAATCAAAACAGCTGCAAAGATTTCAAGACTTCCGGATAGTATACGCAGGAGCGCCATGCCAAGAATCGCTTTATCAAGGAATATAAACATTTGTTACCTCCTAAAAGTTCCTCTTTTAATATATGTACAAACCCCCGATTGCAGGATAGGATTTTGGCTTTTCTTTAAAAAATGCCTTAGCTTAAGGGAATTCTTTGAGTTTTTAAGGGGATTATAAGCAGAGACGAAACAATGAAGGGAGATTAATATGGAAGATATCACCTTTTTTATAAAAGAAGCAGTTAGTGAACAGCCAATTCAGACCCTTGAAACAATCCTAATGGGAATGGAAGGAATCGAAAGGGCTTTAGTCGACATAGAGGATGGAGAAGTAAAGATTACATTCGATGCCAGCCAGATTGCCCAGGAACAGATCCAAAACAGAATTCGGCAGCATGGCTTGCATATTCTCGAACAATAGGAGGCCAAAGCTTGGATAAAGACTATAGCAGCACAAAAGAAAATAAAAAACTGGAACCGGCAATGCAAGATCTTCATAGGCAGGAAGAAAAAGAGGAATTCATTCATTCTGAAAAAATGCGTTATAAAAACGCTGATGAGATCTATGAATAGATTGAAGGATAGAACCCTTACACCAGAAATGGTTGAGGGTTTTATTTCATTTACGTTACAAGTGTTACATTGAAAGAGAACCCTATACTCGATAATAAGGAAACGGAAGGCCCATAGTAAAAATTTCCGGGAAACGAATAGTATGCGATTAGAAATGCAGTCAAAAGGAAATACTGGCCAAACATATACTTCTGTAAGGGAAATTTTAATGAAGAAGACATCCGCTTTTTCCTGAATTAATCCTACTTTAATGTTACTGTAAACACAAAATTGGGAACTTTTAGTACAATTACCACCATAGGAGGTTAAGGTATGGAAAAAGTGATTTTGAATGTTGAGGATCTATTAATTATGCTGGATGAATTTTTCAGAGAGCCGAAACCATTTTGGGAAAGCTTTTATGAAGACCGCGATAAAGATGTTCCCTTTTTTAAAGCTAATGGGCCAGATGAAAACTTGGCCGAGTATATGGAAAAAGGGATGAAACCGGAGAGAGTGCTGGAAATTGGCTGCGGTCCTGGACGGAACGCAATCTTTATGGCACAAAATGGAGCAAAGGTAGATGCAATAGACCTATCGGAAAGGGCGATTGCATGGGCACGTGAAAGGGGGGCTGAAGCAGGTGCAGGGATTCATTTTGAATCCGTATCTTTGTTTGATTATAAGTTTATACCCCATACATACGATTTTATTTATGACAGCGGCATGTTCCATCATCTGCCGCCGCACCGCCGCCTGACGTATCTGGAAGTAATAAAAAAAGCACTGAAGCCTGGGGGACAGTTTGGACTGGTCTGCTTTAATACCGATGGCGCTTTGGATACTCCAGACTGGGAAATATACCGAAAAGGCACCTTAAATGGGGGGATCGGATATACAGAGGATAGGCTGAAGGCCGTTTTTAGGGAGGATTTTGAGTTTCTGCAGTTTAGGCGAATGAAGAAAGTCTCGCAGCCTGGCAAGCTATTCGGGGAGGATTTCTTATGGGCATGTTTGATGAGAGCAAAAAGCTAAAACAATGGTGAAACCTTAACATACTAGATTTCACTATAGGGGAGATGACTATGCGGAAAGTAGAAGTAACTGCATACAATGCTATCTGGCCGTCACTGTTTGAAATAGAATCACAGCAGCTCCAGGCCATTTTTAAAGGGGAAATTGTTCAAATCCACCATATCGGCAGCACGGCAGTACCCGGATTATCAGCAAAGCCAATCATCGACATTATGCCAGTTGTGAAAGCGATCGACCGGATAGACTGCTTCCACTCTGAAATGATAAATATTGGCTATGAACCGAAGGGAGAGAATGGCCTTCCTGGCAGGTGTTACTTTCAAAAGAGAGGGGATAAGCGAACCCATCATATCCATGTGTATGAAGAGGGAAATCCGGACATCGAGCGCCACCTGGCTTTTCGGGATTATCTGCGAAAACATCCGGAAGCAGCGGACAAATATAGTTCCTTAAAAATAGAATTGGCGAAAAAGAATCCTTTCGATATCGAAGCTTATATAAAAGGTAAATCAGAACTTGTGCAGGAGATGGAGAAGAAGGCAATAAAATGGCACCGAAGTTTGAAGTAAAAAATCTGTCTAAAATTAAAACGAAAAACAGCGTCCAATTTCGGACACTGTTTTTTTATAATCCTATTCTTTTATCCTCTTCATCGCATCTGCAACAAATTCAACCTCTGTGCCAACTATAATCTGCAAGTTGGTTTTGCTCAATTTCATGATGCCTTTTGCACCATGTGATTTTAGAGCACTTTCCTGAACCTTATCCATATCCTTAATGGTTAAACGAAGGCGGGTCGCACAGTTATCAATGGAAGTGATGTTTTCTGTGCCGCCAATGTCTTTGATGAATTGGCTTGCCATTGTTTCATGCTTATTTGTTCCTTCTGCAGCAATGGCTTCATGTTCAGCACCATTTTCTTCTTCCTCTTCGCGGCCAGGAGTTTTAAGATCTAATGCCTTAATTAAACCATAGAAAATGACAAAATAAAGCACTGCATATATGAGACCAATGCCTAACAGCAACAGAGGCTTTTCGGCAATGTTAAAGTTTAACGCGTAGTCAATGGCTCCTGCCGAGAAAGTGAAGCCGTCGCGAATACCCAATAAAGATGTAATCCACATGGAAAGCCCGGTTAAAACAGCATGCACTCCATATAGAAGAGGAGCGATGAACATAAATGAAAACTCAATTGGTTCAGTGATTCCTGTAAGGAATGAAGTTAACGCCAGCCCGATAAACATTCCGGATACCGTTTTTCGTTTTTCAGGCTTCGCGGCTGCAATAATCGCAAAAGCGGCAGCTGGAAGTCCAAACATCATAACAGGGAAGAATCCAGTAATATATGCACCGGCAGAAGGATCCCCCGCAAAGAAACGGGCGATGTCTCCATTAGCTCCTTCAAACTCTCCAAATTGGAACCAAAACAGACTGTTTAAAACATGGTGAAGACCTAACGGGATTAGCAAACGGTTTAAAAATCCGAATAAACCGGATCCGACCGCGCCAAGCCCAATAATCCAATTTCCAAGACCATCAATAGCGCTCTGTACTGGAGGCCATGCAAATCCGGCAACGGCTGCCAATAAAATCATGGTGACTGAAGTGATGATCGGCACGAATCTTCTCCCGCTAAAGAAGCCAAGCCATTCCGGAAGCTTTATATCATGAAAGCGGTTATATAAAAGTCCGGCAATAATACCTGCAATAATTCCGCCTAAAACTCCCATATTAATGTTTTCATCAATGGCAGCTGCACCTTCTGTTAAGACCAGGAACCCGATAGCACCTGATAAGGCGGCTGCCCCATTATTATCCTTCGCAAATCCCATTGCTACCCCAATGGCAAAAATAAGTGCTAAATTGGCAAAAATAGCATCTCCCGCATTGGCGATAAACGGAATGCCTAATAAGTCATCTTGTCCAAAACGAAGCAAAAGCCCGGCTGCAGGCAAGACGGCGATTGGAAGCATTAATGCCTTACCAATTCGTTGTAAAAAACCTAACATTTTGATCTCTCCTTTATCGTATGAAAAATAAGAAAGCGTTTTATCGAACTGTCGTTATCATACCAAAATATTAATATAGTTGTCTATACCAATACGAGAAGAAAAATGTTGTACCGCATTATTTTTTATGAAATCAAAAGGAAATTATCAATATAATTAGATTTACTATATATCTGACTTTAAATTGGTATAGACAACTATACTTAAAAGTGTTAGGATTCATCTTGTAAACGTACTGCAAATGTAATTACTTTATTTTCTTACCAAAAGAGAAAGTTATTCCTAAAACGGTCCAGAAATGCTGTCATATGCAAGTTAAGAAGTTTTTTCAAGGAGGAACTGAATGATGGATATTATTAAAGTGAAAGATTATGAAGAAATGAGCAAAACTGCAGCCGATTATATTATGAATAATGTTCGCCGAAATCCTGAAATGAAGCTGGGATTGGCTACTGGAAGCACACCAGTTGGAACCTATAAACACTTGATTCAAGACCATCAAGAGCATGGAACTTCATACAGGAAGGTTACTGCTTTTAACCTTGATGAATATATTGGCCTTTCCGGAGAGAATCCAAACAGTTATCGCTATTTTATGAACTCGGTATTATTCGATCATTTGGATATTTGCAAGGAAAATACCTATATTCCAAGCGGTGTGGCAAAAGATATGCAAAAGGAGTGCCTCAGTTATGAAGATTTACTGAAAAACAAAGGCGGAATCGACCTGCAAATTTTGGGGATAGGGAGCAATGGACATATTGGCTTTAATGAACCTGGAACCCCGTTTTCTTCAAAAACGCATATTGTTGATTTAGCTCCTTCCACAAGGCTGGCGAATGCCAGATTCTTTAGTAAACCAGAGGACGTGCCGTCCCAGGCGATTACAATGGGAATTTCATCTATCATGCAAAGCAGGGAGATCCTACTGCTAGTATCAGGTGAAGCTAAAAGTGACGCGCTGGAGAAGCTTCTCAACGGCGGAGCAGATGAACAATTCCCTGCAGCTGTTCTAAAGGAACATCACAACGTAAGAATAATTGCGGACGAAGCTGCACTATCAGGTTCAATGGCGGCAGTGTAAAAGGAGTTAAATTCATGCTTGAACATTACTTAAAAGAATTACAGTTATTATTGGATATTATAGAAAAAGAGGAAACACCGAAGATGGTGGAAGCTGCCAAGGCAATTGCTGGATCTATCCAGCAAAATGGGATCGTCCATGTCTTTGGCTGCGGCCACTCCCATATGCTTGGGGAAGAGCTATTTTACAGAGCGGGAGGATTAGCGCCTGTAAATCCGATTTTTATAGAGGATTTAATGCTTCATAAGGGAGCTGTCCGTTCCTCTTTTCTTGAAAAGCAGAATGAACTTGCGGCTGAATTTATGCAAAGTGTTGATATCCAGCCGCATGATGTGGTTATTGTTGCTTCAACCTCAGGGCGAAATCCTGTCCCAATTGATGTTGCTGAAATAGCAAGATCGAAGGGAGCGTTTGTTGTTGCCGTCACATCCCCGCGTTATGCGAAAACACAAATTTCCCGCCATAAAAACGGAAAATATCTTTACCAGACCGCGAATCTGGCCATCAACAACCATATTGAAGAGGGTGACGCACTAATGAAGCATCCATCCATGGAAAATCGTTTTGGATCCGCATCCTCGGTCGTCGGCATGGCCATTGTAAATAGCATCATGGTGGAGGCTGTTGAAATCATGGTGAATAACGGCTATGAACCGCCTATTTTTAAAAGCGGCAATATCGACGGAGCAGAAGAGCATAACCGGAAACTGGTTGACCAATATAAACAAAGAATTCCTCTGCTTGAAGGTTAATATTCGGGGAAATTTTATGATGCAGAACTTTATGCAAGAAATGATAGAGGAAATATGTGAACTTAGCGAATAAAGTGCAAATTTTAACGAACAAATAATGGAATTCAGCTAATAAAATGCAGGATTCAGCGAATAAAGTACAAATTTCAGCGAACAAATCAAGGAATTCAGCGAATAAAAGTTCGAACACAAGATCTGCTTTGACCTTATGAAAATAGCACAGGCAAGATCCCATATCAATTGGGATCTTTTTGTGCGACGGGCAGTCGCATAGAGTGTTGGCTGAGCTAACGCTCTTCTTTTCTTTATCCGACAGAGACGTCATTTCGATGAAACGACTGANTGAAGATATCGAATTTGAATCCCAGATGGTGAAAATCCATACCCGAGGAGACTGACCTAGCTCGGGAAGCTTAATCTAGGGCAACACCGTGAGGTGTTGTCTGAAGGAGATGTGGACAATCGTGAGACCCACAGGCGAATAGGTAGACCCTAATGCAATAAGTGTGAAGCACGGCGGCGGGATAAGTTG
>NZ_JAEL01000069.1 GCF_000518885.1 Bacillus sp. J33
GCTAGTTGAACCAATCGGGCATTTACGGGCAGTTAAAGCATAATCTGCTTTGAAAAAACCAGAAGGGGTTTTACTGCCCGTTAATCTGCGATAAAATAGGTAATGACTATGGAGGTATAAATATGAAACAAAAACTAACGATTGCAAAAGCAGATATAAAAGAAAATGAATTAATTTTGGGGATAGAGGATGGATCAGTTTCGAATTTGAAAGCCATGGAGCAAATATTGGCTGATTCTGATAATCTGTCATTTGTTTACATAGCGGATAATAACGATGATTATACATATATTTCACTTCCTGATTCTATCTGGCCTGACCTAAAAAAGGCGTATGATGGCAATTTGCCTGTGTATGTAACGGATGCTCAAGGTGAACGTCTTGAGCTTGAAGGTTTCCATGAAGAATTAGGAGACTTGATTGAAAATATTAAAGGCAACAGCAATTACGGTGAGGAAATGGTTATAAAAGTGGAGAGCATATTTTAAGCGGGTGTTTAATTGCCGTTAAACAAGGATAAATAGGCAAATATATTTTGGAAGAAAACGTGTGCCTGGAAGGGATAGGCACTTTCAGGCGCCCGCTCTCTTTTACTTCGGATGTGGTGGTGTTGCAGGTGAAGCATTGGGATTTATTTTTGGCGCCTTATAAGCAGGCGGTTGAAGAATTGAAAGTTAAGCTAAAAGGCATGAGAAGCCAATTTGAGATGGATTCTACCCATTCCCCGATTGAATTTGTCACTGGACGGGTAAAGCCTATTGCAAGTATTTTGGATAAAGCCAATCAAAAAGGAATTCCTCTTGATAAATTGGAATCCGAGATGCAGGATATTGCCGGTGTCAGGATGATGTGCCAATTTGTTGATGATATAAAAAAAGTTGTGGAATTATTAAGGCGAAGAAATGACTTTGAAATCGTAGAAGAAAGAGATTATATTTCCCATAAAAAAGCAAGTGGGTACCGTTCTTACCATGTAGTCATTTGTTATCCAGTCCAAACAATCAAAGGAGAGAAAAAAATCCTCGCTGAGATTCAAATTAGGACCCTGGCAATGAACTTCTGGGCAACAGTGGAACATTCTCTGAATTATAAGTATAAGGGCCAGTTTCCTGAAGATATTCAGATGAGGCTTCAAAGGGCAGCAGAAGCAGCTTTCAGGCTGGATGAGGAAATGTCCCTCATCCGCGGTGAAATCCAGGATGCCCAGGCATTTTTTACAAGAAAAAAGGAAAAGCAGCAAAAGGAAGAAAACTAGGCAGGACGTTATTTTAAAGCTATGTTAAGCTTTGGTTGTTTTTGAAATTATATTGATTATACGAAATCAGCAGGAAGTTTAACTGAGCTATTTCTATAAGAGGAGCTTGGATACGATGAAATTTGCCATTACCTCAAAAGGAGATTCAAAATCGAATACACTCATGCATAAAATGAGAACCTATTTATTGGACTTCGAGCTTACATATGACGAAGAACAGCCTGATATTGTCATATCGGTAGGCGGGGATGGCACTTTGCTCTATGCCTTTCACCGATACAGCAGCCGTCTGGACAAAACAGCGTTTGTCGGTATTCATACAGGGCATCTGGGGTTTTATGCGGACTGGGTGCCAGAGGAAATTGAAAAACTTGTGATCGCCATTGCCAAGACCCCGTATCAAGTAATTGAATATCCGCTCTTGGAAGTGATTATTCGCTACCAGCATGGCGGAAAGGAAACCCGCTATCTGGCATTGAATGAATCCACAGTAAAAGCGGTTGAGGGGACTCTGGTAATGGATGTTGAGATTCGAGGACAGCATTTTGAAAGGTTCCGCGGAGATGGACTCTGTGTATCAACCCCATCTGGCAGTACGGCGTATAACAAAGCACTGGGAGGAGCAATCCTGCATCCTTCTTTGCCGGCCATCCAGCTTGCTGAAATGGCATCAATAAACAATAAAGTGTTCCGTACAGTCGGTTCGCCTCTCGTTTTGCCGGCACATCATACTTGTATGCTCAAGCCTGTCAATGAACCTGACTTTCAAATAACGATTGACCATCTGACTCTTCTGCATAAAGATGTTAAATCGATTCAATTTAGAGTAGCGGATGAAAAAATCCGCTTTGCCAGATTCAGGCCATTTCCGTTTTGGAAAAGGGTACATGATTCTTTTGTTGCTGATTAAAAAGTGAAATCCGCATGACAAGGGACGATAGGCATTCAGTTAATAGCTGTCTAATGCTAAAACTGAAGCTGCCATTTTAGTGATGCGGAAAGTCTAATAGAACAGGAGCGCAGGCATTATGGCGCGTTTTGTATTGCAATGGGAAATATCTGCACAGCAATCAGGTAAAATGATCAGGGAATTTCTGAAAGAAAATGATATCTCTAAAACAGCCCTAACCGATATTAAATTTGCAGGCGGCTTTATTGCTGTAAATGATGCAGAAGTGAATGTGCGCTATTTGCTAAAAGAAGGAGACAAGCTAAAGGTTGGTTTCCCTGAGGAAACACCAAGCGAGGGAATGAAAGGGGAACATCTGCCCCTTGATATTCTTTACGAGGATGATTATCTCCTCGTTGTAAATAAGCCAGCCGGCATGAGCTCGATTCCTTCAAGAGAGCATCCAACAGGAAGTTTAGCAAACAGCCTGATCGGATATTATCAGCGAATTGGGTTAGAGTCTGCCACACACATAGTGACCAGACTCGACAGAGATACCTCTGGAATTGTCCTTATTGCCAAACATAGACACGTACACCATCTATTCAGCCAGCAGCAGCGTTCTCATGAAATTAAAAGAGTGTATGAAGCGATTGCAGAAGGGGAAATTACACAGGACACAGGGACTATAGAGCAGCCGATCGCGAGAAAAAAAGACAGCATCATTGAGCGGGAAGTAAGTGATGAGGGGCGGTATGCCTGCACTCATTATCATGTGCTCAGCCGCAAAAACGGATTTACTTATCTCCAGCTGAGATTGGAAACAGGCAGGACCCATCAAATTAGGGTCCATCTTACCTGGCTGGGCCATCCTCTGGCGGGAGACGAACTGTATGGGGGAAGCAGGGATTTAATAACCCGCCAGGCTCTTCACTGCTGCAGACTCTCGTTCTATCATCCATTTCTGCAAAAGACACTTTCATTTGAACAGCCTCTCCCTGAAGATATGAATTGCCTTTTATAGGAAGCCGGATTTCCGGCTTTTTCTTTTTGGAGTATGGCTGGTCCGTTTTATAAATCCCTGAATTTCTCTTCAATAAATGGCATTTTTGATGGAACCGATAGGATCTCCATTTCAGGATACCTGAGGGCGGTCAGCTTATTGCCAAATACAGCGCCAGTGTCAATATTATAGGTATTATGGATTTGCCGGACTTCCTTAACAGGTGTATGGCCATATACAATAGTGGCTGTACCCTTGTATTGTTTTGCCCAATCTCGCCTTACAGGTGTCCCGTCAGGATTATTTTTTCCTGTAATATCCCCATAAAGAACGAACGTCTTTACTTTGGAAGAGTGCTTGCCGATATAATCCTCCCTTATTCCCGCATGGGCAATAACAAGTCTTTTATTGTCCAGGACATAATACAAAGGGGCTTTTTCGTATAATTCCATAAATTTTCTTCGGATTTCCGTTCTTTCCTTTGCATTGAGTTCATCACATTCGGCTACAGTGGTCTCCAGCCCGTGTGAAATTTGCACCTTATTCCCCAAAAAGTATCGGTAAAGTTTATTGCAATGATTACCAGGAACATAGTAAGCTAAATCACTTGCTGCAAGATTATATACTGTGTCAATGACTGCGAGTGATTCCGGTCCCCGGTCTGTTAAATCACCTACAAAAGCAAGTTTTCTTCCATAGGGATGTTTTGGAAATCCCCCGCTCCAATCATAGTTCATTTTTAACGTAAGCTCTTTAAATTCGGCAAAACAGCCATGAATATCGCCAATAATATCTAATTTCATACTGAAACTCCTTTATTTCATCTATTGTTATGATATCAATATTTATTTGTCTTATCCCAGTTTGAAATTTTTAAACGTAAGCGGAGGACCGTTGGTTTAATAGAGGGAAATTGGAAAAATTAAGGGTATCTATCTAACGGTCATGAAATATTTTTTCTTGATGAAATTTCATAGACGACAAAAATACAAAGATTTGCTAGTATAGTGAGGTACGTTTTTCAATATACACCCCTTTATTATTGGCGCCAGTATACTCCCAGACTTCTTGATAATGGATATAGCCTGCCAAAAGCAGCGAAGGTTAAGACTATAAGCTGTTCTTCCTATCGTAGTCGCGTGAGAAGGGAATGTATTACCAGTCGGAAGTGCATGAGTGTCGAAAGGAAACGTTCTCCCCCAGACATCAGGATGTTTAACAAGTACTTCAAATTGGTTCACTGTATGAAAGGAGGTAGTTCATGATGGCAGAATTAGCAGAAGAAAAAGCAGATTCACACATTGATAAAGATCTTTTAATCCAATCTTTACAAAATGAAGAAATCGATATTTTCAGGAACGAATTTCTTGATTTGCATCCCTATGATCAGGCTTCATTTTTTAAAGATCTGGATGAAGATATAAGGGCGAAAATTTACCTTTATCTTTCTCCTGAAGAAATGGCTTCACTTTTCGAAAATCTTGAGATAGATGAAGACGAATATAAAGATGTACTTGCTGAAATGAACCCTAATTATGCGGCAGATATGCTTTCACAGATGTACGCTGATGATGCAGTTGATGTTTTAAACGAACTGGATAAAGATCAGGTTGTCAGCTATTTAACAATTATGGATGACGAATCGGCCAAAGAAATAAAAGATTTGCTTCATTATGAGGAATATACTGCTGGAAGTATCATGACAACGGAATTTGTGTCCCTTTCAGCTAACCAAACTGTCCGGTCTGCCATGTACATTCTTAAAAATGAGGCTCCGAGAGCAGAGACCATTTATTATGTTTACGTCGTTGATGAGGAGAAAAAGCTGATTGGAGTTATTTCTTTAAGAGATTTAATTGTGAGTGATGATGATACGATGATTTCAGAAATTACAAACGACAGAGTGGTTTCCGTTTCTGTAGGCGAGGACCAGGAAGAGGTAGCAAGAAAAATTAAAGACTATAATTTTCTTGCAGTTCCTGTTGTGGATTTTCAGAATCATCTTTTGGGAATTATTACAGTTGATGACGTTATGGATGTTATGGAAGAAGAAGCCTCTGATGACTACTCCAAGCTAGCTGCCGTTTCTGACATGGATAACATCGACAGGAATCCGGTATCAGCTGCCCGCAAGAGGCTGCCATGGCTTATCATATTGCTTTTTTTGGGTATGTTAACAGCAAGCTTAATCGGCAGATTTGAAGCCACTTTGGATCAGGTTGCGATTCTGGCTGTTTTTATCCCGCTAATTGCAGGGATGGCAGGAAATACAGGCACACAGGCTCTGGCTGTAGCTGTACGGGGAATAGCGACAGGCGATCTGGAGAAAGAAAATAAAACGAAATTGGTAATAAGAGAAGCTGGTACTGGCTTAATAACCGGGGGTACATGCGGCTTGCTTGTTACATTAATTGTTTATCTTTGGAAAGGCAATTTTTTTCTCGGCGTTTTAGTCGGTGTTTCCATCTTGTTTACATTAATTGTGGCTACTTTAGCCGGTGCGCTTATACCTTTATTTATGCACAGGATGAAAATTGACCCAGCTGTCGCTTCTGGACCGTTTATTACAACAATCAATGATATTATCAGTATTCTTATTTACTTTGGAATGGCTACTTTGTTTATGAGTTATTTGACAGGTTAAGGAGGGCTTTACTATGGAACATGGAGCATCGGTTACTTCTCTTGTAATTGTCATTATGGCTGCTTTTATTACACCCATACTGCTTCATCGATTGAAAATAAATTTTATTCCCGTGGTCGTAGCTGAGATTCTGGTAGGGCTTGTGATCGGGAAGAGCGGTTTTGATATCGTTCATGAAGATATGTGGCTTGAGACACTTTCAACATTGGGATTTATATTTCTCATGTTTTTAAGTGGGTTGGAGATTGATTTTTCGGCCTTTTCAGCAAACAAGAAACGCGAGAAATTGCCAAATGGGAAACTGGAGCCTAATTCCTTTACAGTTTCATCTATCGTATTCATAGGAATCTTTCTCGTTTCACTTGGCCTTTCTTATTTATTTGTCTGGGCAGGCTTTATAGATAATGCCTTTTTGATGACATTAATAATCTCAACCATATCACTTGGGGTTGTAGTTCCTACACTAAAGGAAGCCCATTTAATGAAAACAGGCATTGGCCAGATTATTTTATTGATTGCGGTTATTGCAGACTTGGTCACAATGATTCTGCTGGCTGTGTTTGTTTCAATAAATGACGGCGGAGAAGGAAATACCTGGCTGCTTCTTGTTTTATTTGGAGCAGGTGTGTTACTTTATTTCCTTGGAAGAAAATTCAAAAACCTTAAGTTTTTGGAGGCCTTGTCAACCGGTACAGTCCAAATTGGAACGAGGGCTGTGTTTGCACTAATTATTTTCCTTGTGGCGTTATCAGAAACTGTTGGTGCAGAAAATATTTTAGGTGCCTTCCTTGCAGGAGTACTCGTATCACTTCTTGCACCTAATCAGGAAATGATTCATAAACTGGATTCTTTCGGCTATGGCTTTTTAATTCCCATTTTCTTTGTGATGGTTGGTGTGGACCTGAATGTGTGGTCATTGTTCAGTGATCCTAAAATGCTCATGCTTATTCCGCTGCTGCTGATTGCACTTCTGCTGTCCAAACTTATACCAATTTATATCTTAAAAAAATGGTATGACATGAAAACAGTCCTTGCTTCGGGATTTCTGCTGACTTCGACTCTTTCACTTGTAATTGCAGCAGCGACGATTGGGGAACGGATGGGCGTTATTACAGCAGAGATGAGCGGTACACTGATTCTTGTGGCTGTTATTACGAGTGTCTTTACACCGGTGGTCTTTAAAAAGCTCTTCCCTCAAGAAGCAGCAGAGGAAAAAAGGCTCAAGGTATCCTTTATCGGTGCAAATCAAATGACCATGCCGATCTATAGTGAGCTTAAATCTTCTTTATATGAGCCTGTTCTTTATCACAAAAAGCAGGAAAAGGCTGATAAGCAGATTGCCGATTCTTTGTTTGATATAGTTGAAATTGATGATTTCGATATGGAATTCCTTGAAAAAACCGATGCAGTTGAATCGGATATTGTTGTGATTTCTACAGGAAATGAAGAGACAAATGCGACCTTGGCTATTGCATTTAAGGAACAAGGTGTGGACCGCGTAATTTGCCGAATGGAAAGCCTTGATATGGAAGAAGCCCTAAAAGAACATGATGTAGAGCTATTCTCTACAATCCTGTCTGCCAAAGCACTTCTGCGGGCATTGATTGAATCGCCAAGTGTTGTAAATATCTTAACAAACCAGGAAACGGCTTTATATGAAATTCGCCTTTTAAACGAACAGTTTGAAGGTATGATGTTAAGAAGGTTCCCTTTTACAGGGGATGTCATTTTCGTTCGGATATTCCGGGGGAAGGATTCAATCGTTCCCCATGGGGATACAGAACTGCATATGAACGACCGTCTGATTGTGACTGGTTCTAAGGAATATGTTGATGAACTCAAACGTGAACTTGAATTCTGTGAATGGTGCTAAAAAATGCTGCTATGCGGCTAAAAGTTTATACTCATTAAATCCTGCTTGCTGCAAGCAGGATTTTTTCGTGTTTCCAACATGGCTATAGGCTTTTCTTTTTTTAAAAATTAATGTACAATTAGTACTAGGTACTAATAACATGTGATAAAAATATTCAGGAGGCCTTTAAAATGACTCTTTCTTTAAATGGAAAAACGTTTGTCGTAATGGGAGTTGCAAATAAAAGAAGTATTGCCTGGGGGATCGCCCAATCTCTTCATAATGCCGGTGCCCGCTTAATTTTTACATATGCGGGTGAAAGGCTTGAAAAAAGTGTACGTGATCTGGCTGAATCATTGGAAGATGCCAATTCACTGGTCCTTCCATGCGATGTAACAAATGATGAGGATATTGCTAAATGCTTTAGCACAATTAAGGAAGAAGCAGGAGTAATCCATGGGATTGCACACTGCATTGCATTTGCCCATAAAGAAGAACTTCAGGGTGAATATATGAACACAACACGGGATGGATTCCTCCTTGCACATAATATCAGTTCATATTCATTGACTGCCATTGCTAAGGAAGCCAGAGGATTAATGACTGAAGGAGGAAGCATTGTCACTCTTACTTACCTTGGCGGTGAAAAGGTTGTAAAGAACTATAACGTTATGGGAGTGGCAAAAGCTTCTCTTGATGCCAGTGTTAAATACCTGGCCAACGACCTTGGAAAAGACGGTATCCGGGTGAACTCCATTTCAGCGGGACCAATAAGAACTCTTTCAGCTAAGGGAATCAGTGAATTTAACTCAATCCTAAAAGAAATCGAAGAACGTGCTCCGCTTCGTAAAACAACTACACCTGAAGAGGTGGGTGATACAGCTCTGTTCTTATTCAGCAGCCTGTCTCGCGGGATCACAGGGGAAAATATCCACGTCGATTCTGGCTATCATATCCTATAATCAAAAAAGCCTGCTCAATCTTGAGCAGGCTTTTTTGATGTCTTGCAGTAACGAAAGCCTATTTTTCTGCATACACATAGTACGATAAAACATTATGATTGCGGAGGTGGGTGAAAGTGGCTGGGGAAAAAGAAAAAGAACCATTATTTTATATACAGCAGCCGAAATTTCAATTTCCTGAGACCCGAATGCAGACTGTTTATTCCAGCAGAAAAGCAGAATTGGATCGTAAAAAGAAACTATTGGAGAATTCGCCGGAACTTGATGCCACTATAGAAAAAAATAAAAAGAAGGCTGAAGAATCGGCCGATGTTAATGTTGCAGAACAGGAGAAAGTGCAAGAAACGATAGAAGAATTTGAAGCGAGCCGGGAAGAGAAAAAAGAAGCGGCACCATTTGCTTTTACAACAGGAAAACGAAAGCCTTCTTTCCAGAGGGTAAAGAGTTTTAAGGAAATGAATACAGCTGAGCGTATAGATTACTTAATTGACTTTCCAAAGCAGCTTCCTCCAATTCCATGTATATTCGAAACCGATGAGAAAGCAAAAAGAGGATTTTTATTATCCAAAGATGAGGAAAGAATCCAAGTGAAACTGTTTGATGAATCTGTTGAACAAATCAGAATCCAGTCTATAAAGGAAATAAAAATGATTGGCTTAAGAGGTTAATCCGCAAGAAAAAGCCAGCCAAATGGAAGGCTGGCCTCTTTCATTAGTCTTCACAAATGTCTAGGTCTACGTCAGCAATACACTGAACAGCACAGAAGCAGTTTAGATCAACCGTTACACAATCGTCAGTGCTTAAGAAGAAGTCAACTTCGCAAACCTTTTTCAAGTCGATGCAGCAATCATCAGCCAGATTTACTGTTTCGTCTTCTCCTCGTCTTGCGTTGACTGGCTCTAGCACACGAAGGACTGCACAGCAGTTATCAAAAACTTCTTCTACCCTGAAGAAGATAGATACACATGCACGCTCATTACCTTTAAAGAAGGCATGGAACGGTGAACCGTCAGCCGTTTTCAAAACGATAACGCGTGTATCCGGACGTTTGTTGCGTCTTCTTGCAGGTGAAATTGCCCCCAGCGGCTCTAGGAAACAGTTTGAAGGGCATTCGCACACATCTTCTGCATTATCTTGAATATCTTTTATAGCACGAACTACTTCACATACACAGCTTTTGCCTTTGAAGTCGTCTTTTTTTCCACAACCCATTTTGTTTTCCTCCTTGTTTGTTTCTTGTGGTCTACACTAATAACATATTGCCGGGGTGCCCTATGGGTTACGGACAAACGCCTTGTTTTTCTAAAAAATAGGCTATTTTTTTATATATGGAGGTGAAGGTGTGGATATAACACCTATGGAGCTGCTGATTCTTTCTCTTGCAAGCTTTCGGCTGACCAGGCTGATTGTTTACGACAAAATCACCGAATTTATTCGAAGGCCATTCTTTGAAGAAGTGGAGGAAAAAGGTGAAAACGGTGAAACAGAAATTTATCTGGTTATTAAACAGGGCAGAATACGCGGTTTTTTCGGTGAGCTTTTAAGCTGCTATTGGTGTACAGGTGTGTGGAGTGCTGCTTTACTATATGCATCATATCTATTTTTGGGGGAGTGGGCTGTACCTTTATTATTGATTTTGACAGTGGCTGGAATCGCTTCAATCATTGAATCCCTGGTACAAAGGTGGATTGGTGAATAGGGAAAAAATTTAGTCCATTAATGTGGGCATTTGATTTACACAAGCATGGAGGCTCAGCATAAATTATTGAAGGGAAATTATTCATAATGGAGGGCCTCATCATGTTAAATAAGTATAACGATCAATCTGCATCAAAACCCCTGCCCCCAAAAAAGAAAAAGAAAAAAGGCTGCGGATGCGGAAAGAAATCAAAGAAGAATTAGCCTTAAAGCCGGATAGTTTCCCCGGCTTTTTTTATTTTTTGGCGGAAATAACAGAACCATTTTCTCTAACAGTTCCGGTCGCCCTTCTTAGGGAAAGAAGCAGACAAGATTAATGGTGTTAATTGGGAAAAATAGGATAACAGCTGTTTTTCATAATTCCTGACCATTCGAGGATAATATAATTAAGATTCTTACATAGGAAGGGACTATTATGAGAAAAAAACATTTGTGGCTATTTGCAGCGATACTGATATTAATTTCTGGATGCAGCGGAGATGGAAAAGTGAATGAAAGTGATTTGGCACTTGTAAAAACAACTAACCCTCCACCTACTTTAATTGAGAAAAATACAAAAGAAAATTTGGATTTGGTTAAAAGCATTGAACATGATGTCGAATCCATGGAAGAGCTCTATGATGTGGCAGTAGTGAAAGGTGAAGAGGATACCCTTGTTGCATACAAAGTCAAACATCTGCAGCGATTCCACATGAAAAGGATAGAAAAGAAAATGAATAAAATGCTTGAGAAAAAATATCCGGATGAAAATTTTACTGTTTCCAGTGATTATAAAATATTTATTGAGGCAGTTGAACTTCAGGAAAAAATGAAGGATCCGGACTTTTCTGATAAAAAAGCAAAAAAGAAGCTTGATCAAATTATTAAGCTGAAAAATGAGATGACATAGAAAGGGGCAGGGGCAGTGAACAAAAATTCGAACAAGACACCGGAACAGCAGCAATATGAACAGCTTGAACAAAAGCATGAAATCCAGCGTCCCCTACTGAAGAACTGTATCCGGGCTTTTTGGGTAGGTGGCTTAATCTGCATTGTCGGACAGGCAATTACGTATTTTTATATTTATTTTTTTAACTTTACAGAGCAAACAGCAGGAAATCCAACTGTAGCAACGATGATATTCATTTCCATGCTGCTTACTGGCTTTGGTGTATATGACCGGCTGGGGCAATTTGGTGGTGCGGGAAGCGCAGTTCCTGTAACAGGCTTCGGAAATGCAGTAATTTCAGCAGCCATTGAGCATCGTACGGAAGGCTTTGTGCTTGGAGTGGGAGGAAATATGTTCAAGCTTGCCGGCTCCGTTATTCTTTTCGGGGTATTTTCGGCTTTTGTCGTGGCTTTGATCAAAACGCTTCTAAGGATATGGGGGGTTATTTAATGCTAAAAGGAAAACAATCCTGGGTTTTTCAAAACCGCCCGGTAATTGCTTCAACTGGTGTTTCCGGCGGCCCTTTTGAGGCAAATGGCAATCTGGCTGATGATTTTGATGTTTTGCATGATGATTTATGGATGGGGGAAGACTCTTACGAAAAAGCTCATAAAGTTCTATCGGAAGAAGCTTGGCAAGCTGCATTGCAAAAATCGAATCTTCAAAAGGAAGAGGTCCAGTTTTATATTGCAGGAGATTTAATTAATCAAATAACACCAACAAGCTTTAGCGCAAGAACTCTGCAAATTCCATATTTCGGAATATTCGGGGCTTGTTCAACTTCCATGGAAGGTCTGGCATTAGCATCTTTTATCGTTAACTATCAGGGCGCAGATTATGTTCTAACTGGGGCTTCAAGCCACAATGCAGCTGTTGAGAAGCAATTCAGGTATCCTACCGAATATGGCGGCCAAAAGCCGCCGACTGCGCAATGGACAGTAACAGGTGCTGGCGCAGCCCTTGTAACCTCTAAAGTACCGAAGCAAAACATGCCAGTTACAACTTCAGCCACGATTGGAAAAGTAATAGACATGGATTTCTCAGACCCATTTAATATGGGTGGGGCTATGGCTCCTGCGGCTGCAGATACCATTACAGCACATTTTAAAGATATGCAGCTGGATCCGTCATATTATGATTTGATTGTGACCGGAGACCTTGGGAGAATTGGACAGGAAACCGCCTATGAATTACTTGGGAATAATGGGCTGAACATAGAAAGAGAAAAATTCAAAGATTGCGGTTTAATGATTTATAGAGAAGGCCAGCCAGTCCAGTCAGGGGGAAGCGGAGCAGGCTGTTCAGCAACAGTCTTATATGGCCATATATTAAATCAGATGAAACAGGGAGCATATAAACGGATACTTGTAGTGGCTACAGGAGCTCTTTTATCGCCATTGACATTCCAGCAAAACGAAAGTATTCCTTGCATTGCCCATGCTGTTTCAATCGAGATGAATTAAAGGAGGTATAAGTATGCTGCCAATGTTTTTTTGGGCTTTTGTTATTGGAGGGCTTATTTGCGTATTCGGCCAAATTTTATTCGATGTGTTTAAATTAACACCTGGCCATACATTGAGCCTTTTGGTTGTATTGGGAGCAATTCTAGATGGTGTGGGTCTTTATGAACCGCTTGCAGACTTTGCCGGTGCTGGTGCGACAATACCAATAACCAGCTTTGGCAATTCCCTTGTCCATGGTGCACTTCAGGAAGCGGAGCAGCACGGGCTTGTCGGAGTTTTGACAGGGATGTTTGAGGTAACCAGCTCCGGTATATCTGCTGCCATCATTTTTGGGTTTATCGGTGCACTTATATTCAAACCAAAAGGCTAAGGGCAAAGGACGTAGGAATATGGATGAAAACAAGCAAAGCTTAAAGGCGCTGAAAGTGATGATTCAAGAGATGGAATTAATCCTGAATGAAAAGGCCATGACAGCATCAGATGATCAGTCTCAGCGTATTTTTCATCAGGGGAAGATTATGGCATCAGATATAAATGGCTTTTTATCCAAACGTATAAAGGAACTTAATCGTTCCTTTCTTGTGTAGGGTTGGATATTATGACAGATATACTTGCAACAGTTGTGCGGTCGTTATTTATTATTCTTGGACTATTTTTTATTACAAAATTATTAGGAAAAAAGCAGCTCTCCAAGCTTTCCTTTTTTGAATATATTGTCGGCATCACTGTGGGCGATATTGCAGGAACACTTTCCATGGACCCAGACCTTAGCTTGAGAGATGGGGTGACTGCCTTTTTGATTTGGGCATTTGTTCCGCTGTTTATTAGCATTGTATCGTTGAAAAGCAAGCCATTCAGAGATTTTGTAGAAGGGAAACCAACTACTTTCGTCGAAAATGGAAAAATCATGGAAGAAAATTTAAAGAAAGAAAAATTCAGTATCGATGAATTACTCGAACAGTTAAGAAAAAAAGACATTTTCCGGGTAGCCGATGTGGAATTTGCTTCCTTGGATTCAAATGGCGAATTAAATATCATTCTAAAAAAAGCCAAGCAGCCGCTAACAGCAGGAGACCTATTTATGGACCTGCCAGAGGCTGGCGTACCGCATGCAGTAATCTTGGATGGCACAATCTATAATGACGCTCTGAAGAATGCTGGAGTAAGCAGGGCATGGCTGAACGCTGAGCTGGCTAAAAGGCAGGTAACAGCTGAACAAGTTTTTTTTGCCCAAATAGATGAGAATGGCCAGCTAAAGCTAGACCTATACAACGACTCTGTGGAGTTGCCTGAAATAAAGCAGGATGATCACTTGCTAATATTAATGAAAAAAATACAAGCAGAGCTTGAATGGTATTCATTGACAGCAAAAGAGCCCGCATTAAAAATGGCTTATAAGGAATATTCCAGCCGATTAAACAGGTGGATAAAAAAGGCCAAACCTTATTTTAGCTTAGAGGAATAATATTATAATACCGGTACATGCTTAGGGGCTTGCCTATACATTCACTAGATGTTTTACATATGTTGTAGTGAGTAAACACAAAGTGAGGTGATAGGCATGGGCTACGGATACTGCGGCTGCGGCTATGGCGGCGGTTATGGGTACGGCGGCAATACTTTTGTTTTAATCGTAGTACTATTCATCTTGTTAATTATTGTTGGTGCGAGTTTCTGCAACTAGATCGTATTTCTTGCAGCTGGCTGACCCAAATCCATAGGAATGGAGAGGGGTCGGCCTTTCCTTATGCATTTGCATAAATCACCTTTTTTGCCCTCCTTCATACAATATAAGTAGTTAAAGAAGGAGCGTGAGAAATCAGTATGGATAATCATTTCTTTAAAAACCTGGAAAAGAAAACAGGCGTAAATATGAAGGATGTATTTGAGCTGGCCGGTTCTTTGCAGAATGCAAATTTTAAAGATGAGAAAACAGTAAGGAACGTTATTAAAAGAGTTTCACAAATTGCGAATAAACCCGTTTCAAAAGATATGGAGGATAAAATTGTAAAATCTATTGTTGCTGATGGCAAGCAGCTTGATTTTAATACGATCTCTCAGATGATGAACAAAAAATAAAAACGGATAGGGAGCCTGAAAGTCTTAGGCAGGTCTCCTATCCGTTTTTTCTATTCATTCCGTCGTCTGCTGCTTCTTGAAATGGGAGCAAGAAACCGTGAAGGGTATGATTTTCGTCCTCGTCTTTTTTCCGGCACTGAAATATATAAATCATTTTTCGCCCGTGTTACAGCGACATACATAAGCCTGCGTTCTTCCTCCAATGGAGCTGGATCCCCTGACCGGTATGCTTCAAGAGCGTGATCATGGGGAAGACTTCCCTCAACAGCTCCCACAATATATACCACTTTATACTCAAGTCCTTTGGCGCGATGGATTGTACTTAGGGTAATGGCATTATAATAATTTTTGCTTAGTTTTTTAATTTCTTTGTTCATAGCTTTCATATGCTCAGTATGTTCCAAAAACTCAGGAAGGGACATGAAGTTTCTTGCAGCAACCTTTAAATCCTTCAAGTCATCAGATCCCTTTTCCATTTTATTGCCTTCATTGCCGCGTTTTTTGATAAAGTCCTGAAATCCAAGTTCCCTTTCAACCGTTTCAATTGCAGTTAATGGGCTAAGTCCTGAAAGTGATCTGGTTATGGGGATCACTTTTTTTAGCTTGCTTTCCTGGAATGCAAAACCAGTTTTAATATGGCTAAGGCACTCAAGCAATGAACAGTCGTTTAAAATGCTCTCTGCTTTAATATCCTGCAAGGCTGACTGTTTAACAAAAAGAGAAGGCAATATATCTTTTATAGCAGTCTGGTCGTCTTCATTCATGGAGAGCTTCAAGAAAGAAAGCATGCTTCTGATTATATAACGATCGTAAAAGGATTCAGCATCCTGATCAAGCTTAAATGGCAGGCTTGAATTTGCCAGCCTTTCGAAGATAGCTCTGCTTCCGGCGTGGGTCCGAAAAAGCACGGCAAAATCACGTGGTTCATAGCCCTGTCCTATTTTTTCCTGAATGTCGGTCAGAATCATGGTTGCTTCTTCCTCTTCATCATAAGGAAAAAACAAAAAGGGCTGCTGATTACTTGAATATTGGGCATTCATGCTTTTTGCCCGCCTTTGTTTATTTAGGGAAATGATCTGGTTTGCTGCTGATACGATTTCATGTGCTGAACGATAATTTTGATCTAACGTAATGACCTTTGCTCCAGGAAAATCTTTTTCAAAATCGAGAAGATATTGCGGGTCACTTCCCCTGAAAGCATAGATGGACTGGTCATCATCCCCCACTGCACAGACATTCTTTGTCCTATTGGAAAACATTTTTATCAATTCGTATTGAACCTTATTTATATCCTGAAACTCATCAATCAGGAAATACTGAAACCGGTTTTGATATTGTCCGAGAATATCTGGATTTTCAAGAAATAGGGCATAACAGCCTGTCAGCATATCGTCAAAGTCAAATAATCCTTTTTTTGCCTTTGCCTGCTCATACCTTTTATATAAAATGGCCGTCTGTTCCTCCCAGTCGTTTTCAGGGTGGACTTTCCCAGGCATGATAAGTGAGTTTTTCCAATAACTGACTTGCTGCAGTGCCAGGTCGAAAGCAAATTCTTTTTCATCAAGCTTCAAATCTTTGCTTGCTTCCTTCATGACCTGTTCGCGCTGCCATTCTCTGTTTAACAGCTTTCCTGATGACCATTTCTCTGAAGAATGGAAGGAAAGGATTCGATAAAACAGGCTATGAAATGTTCCTGATACAACCTGCTTTACTTTTCTGGGATCCATTCCTGGATAGTCCAGCAGGCGTTCTTTCATTTCTGCAGCAGCTTTTGCTGTAAAAGTGACGAGCATGATTGATCTGGGATCAATATTTTTTTCACGAAGCATAAAAGCTGTTCTTGTCGTTAAAACCCTAGTTTTTCCGCTCCCTGCTCCTGCAAGGACAAGAAGCGGGCCCTCAATATGGGAGACAGCTGCAGCCTGCCGTTCATCCAAATATATTCCCGTTTGAGAAAGGGACTGGAGATACTCATCTGGTAAGTTATGATTCTGAGTGCTTTCTTTAATGTAGGGAGGGATATTCTTAACAGGCTGTGCTTTTTTAAAGATTAATTCTGCATCTTTTACAGCTGAGGTAGCAATCGGCCGGGATACTGGAATTTTAAAACCATTTCTTTCAATATATTCTTCAGTATCCGAAACTAGTGTTGTTTCATCATTTACATCTTTGCACGATCTGTTGATCTGCTGAATATGATAAAAATGGGGCTCCTTAGCGATGCCTAAATATAGGCGGACAGAAGCTCCGCAATCAGGACAAAACAGCTTTCCTTTTTTACTTTCTTCATAAATATGCTGATATCGATCTCTATTTAAATGTTCGAGATTTACTTTGTTATTATGTAAAATTGCCGTTTTCATAAAAAAACCCCATTTGAAGCATTTCATATGGAAACAAAACTGCATCAAATTCCATTTGAAATGCCGAATACTTCGTCTAAAGATACAAACAAGACAAACTTTATCATATCAAAATAGAGAAGGTTTCTAAAGTCCCTTTATGTTTAATTTATTTAATTACAGGTACATAAAAATGAGTTGCATTTCGTATTTCTTTAATAAAGATATGAATAGAGGGGGAGAGCAAATTGGGCTATATCCTGCCTGTTACGCATTTCCAATATAATCAGTATGCAGAAAGAGAGCTTGGCACCAAGTATGATCCTTTTCGTTTCGTGCCAGTTACAAAAATAGCTGCACAGCCAAATCGAAAAGAATCCTTCCAGAAATCTCCTCTAAATATTCAAAAAAAATCAGCAGAAACATCTCTGAATAGGCGTACAGAATACCCAAATCGCATTAGCAGAAAGAAAGCAGAAGAGGTCTATGAAGAGCTGACCGGAAAAGGCCGCTATTTTAGCGAATGTATATAGAAAGGAAGGAGAGGCTTAGTACGTTTGCACGTGCAAAGCCTCTCCTTTTTTCCATTCAGCATATAATACATCCTTTACAGAGCCGGCGCCATTAGATGTGATTTCATTTTTCAGCCTATTTTCATCCCATCCAATGCTTTTAAGATTATCCCATACAACTTCTCCATCTAAAATGACAGTAACCGGAAGATCAACCGTATTCTGCGGCAAGTTCAAGTCCTCTAAAGTAGGTGAAGCATACCTTGGTTTTTTTAATGCACTTATAGTTCCATCCGTTTCCAAAATGGCATATTCGCATTCCTGAATGGAAAATACGTCTTTGGAACGGAGGAGATGCTGCAGCTGATTTAAATCCAAATGATTTTTCTTCAGTTCTTCATATACAATCTTGCCTTTTTTTATGACAATAGAGGGGTCACCCTCAAGGATCTTGCGTGCACGCTTAAACTTCTGGGTAGTAAGTTCAGTTGCGTAGATCAAGATTCCCCATACAGCAACCGAAAAGAACATTTCAAAAATACCTGTTCCTTCATCATATAGTGCATTTCCCACAAGCTCTCCCAATACAATCGCAGATATAAAATCAAAAGGAGTAATCTGTGTGATTTGCGTTTTTCCCAAGATTTTTGCCATAACAAACAGAAAGATATAGCCAATTACCAGCACACTGACGATATGTAAATACTCCATCCAAACCACCCCTTTAAAACTGCATCTGCAATAGTGTTTGCAGAAAGAATAAAAATTATTGCACAACAAAAAACTCCTGCCATCACTGGCAGGAGCTCATCCATTATATAGATTTTTTCATCGTGCGATGCGGGATCCCGGCATCCATAAATTCTTCAGAAACCACCTCATAGCCCAATCTTTCATAAAAAGGAATGGCTTGTGTCTGGGCATTTAATTTCAGGGCAGGCAATCCTTTTTCTTTAGCGTATTCTTCAATTTTATTCATGATTGCTTTTCCGGATCCGCTTTTTCGGCACTCTTTCAGCACACAAATTCTTTCGACTTTTCCGATGCCATCCATAATGCGGAATCTGCCAGCGCCTGCTGGCTTGCCATCATCATAAAGAACAAAATGAGCAGCTTCATCCTCGTACTGGTCAATTTCCTCTTCCTCTGGAACATTTTGCTCGTTAATAAATACCAGTTTGCGTACAGAAAATGCATCTTGTAATTCTTGTTCGGTTGAGACCATTCTTACTTCCACTTGTCATTATTCCTTTCCTAGATGAAATGTTTCATATACAGTCCAAGAGCCATTTTCAAGCTGGTAGAGAAGATGGAAACGGTCTACTACTTCTTCATGATTAACAGGCTGCATTCTTAAGGACCCATAGACATCGGAATGCTCATCATTGGAGAGTTTTTGTCCAATTGTAATATGAGGGACAAAATTATACTCGGGCGCCTCTCCAGTAATATTGTCATTCAATTCACGGTGCAGCTCCTCCAGCTGGGAAGTAGGCTCTATTTTAAAATAGATGACATTGTTAACCGGCTGGAAAGAGCTTATTTTTGTAGCATTTATTTGGATAGGCTGATGCTTTTTAGCAATTCCGTGCAATGTTTCCGTAATCTCTTTAATTTCGTCTTCAGAAGCTTCAAAGCCCGCTCTTAAAGTAACATGCGGAGGAATTAAAGCATAATGCGGATCATACCGCTTCCGATAGGAATTGGCCAGGTCTTGCAATTTTTTTGAAGGAAAAATAACGATACCGTATTTCGTATTCATACAACAACCTCCATGTTTATTTATTTAATTTGGCTTTGTTAGACTTTCCTGATGGTTCTTGCTGCAATCAACATGGTGGAAACACTCGCAATGCGTCCTAACATATCCATATGATTAATAAATAGCAGGCTTAAATGAAAAAATAAAACCTTTTGATTGATCCATTATAGCAAATTTTCTAAATTAATTATATAATTACACCTTTTTTTATAAGGAAAAAAACACTGCAATTCATTCAACCATTTTTAGGGGGCCAATAATAGTCTTTTCGACTGGAATAATGACTTTAAAACATTAATTTAAGAGCTCTTTTTAAGTCCGGCTGCCAGTATGTCCAAGTATGGTCTCCATCAAATTCATCATAAAAGTATGGAAAACGCTTTTCCTCCAGCAGTTTGGATAAATCCCTGTTTGGGGTAAGGAAGTCTTCCTCTTTGCCTTTGGTTGTCTTAACAGCTGTTTCTCCTTTGCCAATGACATGGTAGATATTAAGGAGGTGTGGCTGAGTAAATTCTTCTACAGCCTTCATAACTGAATCGTTAACAAAAGGAGATTGAAGAATTAGCCTTCCAAAAGTATTTGGATATTGGAGGGCTGCCATTAAAGATACAGTAGCTGCAAGGGAATCCCCCATCAGCGCGCGGCCCATCCCCATTTGATAGGTAGGAAATTCGCGATCAAGAAAAGGAACCAGCTCATGGGCCAGAAAGCGTATATAGGCATTATGCTGATTTCCGCCAGGATGGTATTTTTCCCACCTGTCCTTGACATCTTTATATGGGACACCGACTATGATTAAGTTCTCGATTTCTTTTTCGGCTAAAAGTTCATCTGCAACTCGTCCTGCTCTGCCAAGCTGAAAATAGTCTTTCCCGTCCTGAGCTATAACTACAGTATATTTATATAGCGGGGAATAAGAAGCCGGCAGATAAATAAGAAGGCTGATCTCTTCTCCGAGCTCTTTGCTGTCTATTTTTATATCCTTGATTGTTCCTCTGGGAAAATCCATGTTATCTATTCCTCCGTTTGCTTGTATGTAAGGCTTTTCATGAAGATTTTATCATATAAAAGCAGGAATTGCTTTTACTAGCATCTCGCCTGGATTGCCATTCTGTAATAATATGGTTAAATATAGTGGAAATGATGCCGGCTAAAAAAATATAAGCTGCTATTTTTGCATAAAAAATGTATACCCAAGGAGGATAGCAAAGAAATTATATATCAAAGGGGAGCGCTATCATTTGACAATCTGCATATCCTTTATGGTAGTATATAATACGAAAAACTGTAAATTTATAAAGGGGGAACTACGGTGAAAAAGAAAAGTTTTCTTCTCGCAACAGCTTTACTGTTAGCGCTTTCCATGGTTCTGGCTGCTTGCGGCGGCGGCACTGATGAAGGCAATGGCGGCGGTGAAGGCGAAGGCGCCGAAAAGCCGAAGTTTATGAGTATTGTAACTGGTGGAACTGGCGGTACATATTATCCGCTTGGCGGATCGTTCGCTGAGATTATTTCTGATGCAACTGGCATTGATACCAATGCTGAAGTATCAGGAGCATCAGCAGAGAACATGAACACACTTAAAGACGGCAATGCGGAAATTGCTTTCTCTCAAACAGATATTGCTTCATATGCAAAAGAAGGCAAATTAATGTTTGAAGGAGCAGCTGTTGATAATGTAAGTGCAATTGGAACACTTTATCCCGAAACCATTCAGATTGTTACAACTGCAAAATCGGGCATTAAGTCTGTTGAAGACTTAAAAGGCAAAAAGGTTTCCATTGGTGCCCCTGGTTCAGGTACAGCTGCAAATGCAGAACAAATCCTTGAAGTTCACGGAATCGCTTTAGATGACATCCAAAAACAGGATCTATCTTTCGATGAATCTACTGCAGGGATCCAGGATGGCACAATTGACGCTGCTTTCGTTACAGCGGGAACACCTACTGGAGCTGTAGAAGGGCTTTCTGCAACTGAAGATGTTGTCATTGTTCCGATCGAACAGGATAAGATTGACGCGCTAATCGAAAAGTACCCTTACTATGTTCAGGATGAGGTTCCATCAGGAACTTATAAGCTTGCTGAAGCTGCTCCAACAGTAGCAGTACAGGCAATGCTTGTTGTTTCCAACGACCTTTCTGAGGATGTCGTTTACGATGTAACAAAAGCAATTTTCGAAAATCTTGATAAAGTAACACATGCAAAAGGCAAAATGATCAAGGCTGAAAATGCTGTAAAAGGTACAGGAATTGACTTGCATCCAGGTGCTCAAAAGTACTTTGATGAGCAAGGCTTTAAAGCTGAGTAATCTGCCAAAACATAATTTAACCGCTTAAAAACTTGGCCGGCTGTAAAACCTAAATAAGGTTATTACGCCGGTCAATTAAATTTTAGATCCTTTTCCAAACAAATGTAAAGACTGGTTATAATAACTATTATTTCAGGTGGGGTTTTATATGAAATTTAAGAGGCCAGGGAAGGTAAAGCTGATCCTGGCATTCCTCATCCTTACATCCATCGCAATCATGCTTTTCATTCCAATAAAGCAGGCAATTGTTTTTGAATATCAAAACAAAGGAGAAGTGCTTGCATACTTCCCGTTTAAAGACGACAGTTCTTTTAAAATTAAATATACTCATTCCATTCATCTTTCTGATGTTGTAGAAAGCTATAGAATAACTGAAAAAGGCGATATTCAGCTTTACGAACTGATGTATGAGGATTTTGCGATTGGAATGCCGGAAAATGCTTCAAATGGAGAAATATTTGAACAGAGGGACGGCAAATATTATATTAAGAATATGAATCGGATTTTTCCTTTTTTTGATCTCCGGCTGGGAGAGGTGAGAGCTAATCACACGGTTATCAGCGAAGAAAAAGAATATCCGCTTTCAAACTATATAGAGCCTGGCACATGGGTTCGAATTAAAGCAAAAAAAATTAATTTAATTGATACTTTGAAAGGAGTGAATATCCTTGGACAATAAAGGGGAAACGTTATCTCTCGAGGAACAGCAGAAGCTGCTGGAAAAGTATGATCCCGAGGCCGGTACAAGGAAGCTAGGGGGCATCATGGGCTGGATTGTCTTTATTGGCCTTTTATCATTCTCGCTATTCCATTTATATACAGGGGTTTTCGGAATGCTCACAGCCCAGCTGCAGCGTTCGATCCACTTGGGATTCGCATTGGCTTTAATCTTTCTATTGTTCCCTGCAAGGAAAAAAGATAGGGGGCGAAAACATAAAGTTGCCTGGTATGATGTAATACTGGCGATTCTGGGTATTGTAGTAGGATCCTATTGGCCTCTATTTATTGATGAAATTGTAATGAGAGCCGGACGCCTGACAGAAATAGATTTTTATGTGGGCTTGCTAGCAGTATTACTAGTGCTTGAAGCAACGAGACGTGCAGTTGGATTGCCTATCACTATTATTGCAGTCATTTTTTTGGCATATGCCATATATGGCCCATATATGCCATCATTTTTGGCGCATCGCGGCCTGGATTTGGAAAGGCTTGTCCAGACAATGTTCTTTACAACCGAAGGGATTCTTGGCACTCCGTTAGGCGTGTCAGCTACCTTTATATTCCTATTCCTGTTATTCGGTTCTTTTCTTGTAAAAACAGGGGTAGGCCAATATTTTAATGATTTGGCAGTATCCCTGGCAGGGAAGAGAACAGGCGGGCCTGCAAAAGTTGCGATTTTCTCCAGTGCCCTTCAGGGTACAATCAGCGGAAGTTCTGTTGCAAACGTTGTAACTTCAGGATCTTTTACGATCCCAATGATGAAAAAGCTTGGCTATAAAAAGGAATTCGCTGGTGCGGTTGAAGCAACTGCATCCACGGGAGGACAAATTATGCCTCCTATTATGGGTGCTGCGGCTTTCCTTATGGTGGAGTTTATTGGCGGAGGTATTACTTACTGGGATATCGCTAAAGCAGCAGCTATCCCTGCACTTCTTTATTTTTCTGGTGTTTGGATCATGACCCACTTTGAAGCAAAAAGAGTAGGTCTAAGAGGTTTAAAAGACGAGGAAATGCCAGACCGCAAAGAAGTATTTAAAAAAATATACTTGCTTCTCCCTATACTCGCAGTTATCGTTTTATTAATGAGCGGAATGAGTGTTATCCGGGCTGCTCTTTGGTCCATTGTTATTACAATAGCCGTTAGTATGATACGGAAGGATACCCGGATTAATTTCCGGGATGCGATTGATGCTTTAGTTGATGGTGCTCGAACTGCATTGGGTGTTGCAGCTGCGACTGCTGCAGCGGGTATCATTGTAGGTGTAGTTGTTAAGACAGGACTAGGTTTAAAAATGGCTAACGGACTCCTTGACCTTTCAGGAGGATTGTTAATTCCAACGCTGATGCTGACAATGGTTGCAGCGATTATCCTAGGGATGGGGTCGCCGACCACTGCAAACTATGTTATCACATCTACAATTGCGGCTCCGGCCATTATTCTGCTGGGTGTTCCGGATTTATCTGCCCACCTATTTGTGTTCTATTTTGGGATTGTGGCAGATATTACACCTCCGGTTGCCCTTGCTGCATTCGCTGCAGCAGGTGTTTCGGGCGGAGATCCGATTAAAACAGGGGTAACTGCCTCCAAGCTTGCAATCGGGGCATTCATCATTCCATATATGTTTGTTCTATCTCCAGAGCTGTTAATGATTGATACAACCTGGTATTACTTAATATGGGTAGTATTCACAGCATTGGCAGGTATGATGGCCATTGGTGCAGGGGTTATTGGCTATTGGCTGCGCAAATTAAACGTGATAGAAAGGCTCCTTGGAATTGCAGGGGGATTAATGTTAATCTATCCTGAAGGCACCTCCGATTTAATCGGACTTGGAATCTTTATCCTGCTGATAGTATTGCAGGTTATCTTTAAAAGAAATGATGAAGAAAAGCCTCAAACAGCTTAATGAAAAAGGAAGGTTCTCTAGAGATCCTTCCTTTTTTAATTTTATTTATCAACTTGTTTTCTTAAGAGCCCTGTTTTGTCCGATGGATAGATTTGCGTTGATATAACCTTCTTCATCGATGATTATTTCCTTTAACTGTTCGCTTTTATATTCGATGATTTCACGGTGCCCATTTTGATTATCTGTATATCTTTCAATTTCTTCTGCGTCTCTTGGAATGCGTTTTTCGATATAAGTAAGTATTTCATCATTGCTCAATTCCTTTTCCCATATCTTCAAATTGCCATATTGACAGCACAGTGGGTTTCAAATTCTACAAGCATCGTGTCGCCCTTAAAATGGGCAATGTATTTATTGTTTTTGTTATCTCCGTATTCTTCAACAAACTGTTCAAGTGTGTCGTCCAAATCAACCTCTTCAGTAACCTTTGCTTGGTTTTCAGGGGTTTTTCTGTATCTGCTCTTTGTTCTTCAAGCGAGGGAATATTTTTGTCTTCTTCCTAACGATCGTTTATTCGCTCTGACTGCAGCTGGCCAGGAAGAAACTATCCTCAAACAAAGCAATTAGAATTGAATTCACTTTCATAAAACCCTTCCTTTCTATTGATAGTCCTGTTAAAGAATATATACCCTCTTAAAAAGGGCAGTTAATCAGGGCAATAAAATGCAAAGGAAGGCAAAATAAAAGCCGTCCCACGCATGTGAATATCGGCTTAAATCGAATATATGATTGAATGCTATTCTTAGCTGATTTGGCGTGTCTTCTTCTCAGGCAAAATAGACATGATATGATTTAAATTAAAGATGCGCATTTGCTTTCTATATAAGCAGTAGGCCAAAATGGTGCTTCCGCGCAGTTCCTTAATTAGAATTTTTCTTTGAGTAAATGAGTTGCGTTTGGAGAGATAAATGATTTCAACAGGCTTTCTCTCTTCCATAGCTCTATAAAGAATTCCTTTCATATAGAAATCCCTCCTTACTTTTATTTACATTATAATCGAACAAACGTTCCTTATCAAGTATAAATACGAAAATTTGTTCGCATGCAAAAAAGACTTCATAATTGAAGTCTTTTTAGATGATCTTAAGCCCTTTATCTTTTAAGCGATTCAAAAGGAGAGTTCCATATTGAATGGTATACCCTAAAAAGATGGCGACCAGCAAGGTGCCGAGTCCAACCGGCCCGCCCAGCAGGAAGCCGATGGCCAATGCCAAAAACTCATTAAGGATCCGGGCATTTTTAATGCTGATGTTCAGCCTTTTTGATGTTGCAAGCATTAAACCATCAATTGGTCCGCTGAATAGTTTTGGACGGATATAAATGGCTACCCCGAGGCCCAGTAAAATAATCCCTATAGTAAAAGCGAGAATTTGCAGAGGAACCTGGGTAATCACAGTGTTTCTAAATACAAGTTCCATCCAAAAGTCGATTCCCAGACTTGCTAATATGGTGCCTATAAAAGATTTAAACTGCGGCTTTTCCCAGGTGAGAAGTGCATTGAAAAAAACCAGGGATGCTGTAACCAGGAATGACCATGTTCCGATAGTCAGGCCGAATTTATTAAATAGACCAACATAGACGGTATCCCAAGCCCCTGCACCAAGGCGGGATAAAATAATTAGCGAAATACCCAGAGTGAGTATTAAATAGCCTGTAATGATTTGAAAGAATGTTATACGTCTTATCATGATGTCTCCTCCCGAATACATATTACCGTATTTAAATAATTTCTCAAGAGGAGAAGGGTGAAAAGGATCAGGTAAATTTATCATACAAATAAAAAGAACAGCCGCCCAAAAGGGCAGCTGCTTTACAAGGCTTAAACCTTGATATCAATTTTCGCGTTTTTCTTTAACTCCTCAACGTGCTTAACGAGTAATTCCTGCTGCTTTTGCTGTTCAAGCTGCTGCTTGATTTGCGGCTTCACTTCCTCCAATTTAGGCGGCTCTTGGCCTTCAGCACCGCCTTGGCCTGCATACTCATCATAGGCCTTCTGGATTTCAGCGTCCGTAACTTCTTTAGGTTTAATTTCCCCATTAATATACTTTGTATATTTAATATTATTGGCAATTTCATCTTCTAAAGAATCCATATCCAGGCCTGCCTGCTGCATTGCTGTTTCGAACTCTTTATCGTCTTTGAATTGTCCTTTTGTTTCTTCAAGCTGTTTTTTCACTTCATCGTCAGATGCTTTATAGCCTTTTTTGTCTGCTTCCTGGAGAAGCAGTGTTTGACCGACTAAGCTATCAAGGGTTTGTTTCTTAATTTGCTCTGCAGCTTCTTTAGTAGTCGGATCTTGTCCCATTTGCTGGAACATCATTTGAGATGATGTAAGCACGCTATTATACTCGCGGCCAAGAATTTCCTGTTCATTAACAATAGCAACTGTTTTATTTTCATCAAGCTTTTGCTCTTCCATTTTCTTTTGCATTTCTTCCATTTGTTTTTGCTGCTCCTGCTGATCAGTTTCAGCAGTCTTGGCTTCTTTCTCTTTATCTGCACTTTTGCCTTCATCATTAGCTCCGCAAGCTGCTAAAATGGCAGATACTAATACTAGTAAAAAGGGATACATTAGTTTCTTCATAAAATTTTCTCCTTCCGTAACCCTGAAATCTTTGATTCAGCTAAAAGAATCATATAGTGGGCATTATATAGCATATTTTAATAAAAAGATACCTTACAGGACTAAATGGATAAATTGTAATGGGAATGTAATCTATTATCACAATTATTAATCTTCAATTAATGAAGCGAATTTAGGTATTGACTTTCAAGGAAAAAAAGTTTATATTTTATATTGTCCTCACTAGAGGAAACAGCATAACGATTCCGTAGCTCAGCTGGGAGAGCGCTACCTTGACAGGGTAGAGGTCGCTGGTTCGAACCCAGTCGGAATCATCAGTTCAAAGCCTAGAACCACAACGGTTCTAGGCTTTTTCTATGTTCTGAGAAAATGAGAGTACCCCGTTCATTGAAGGAATAAGGAAATTCAACGATTTTATTTACGTTTATGATTGGAATAGGGTCTTATTTTTTTGCTTTAAAGGGGGGGGAGTGACAAAGAGGCGGAATCCAATGGATTTATGGAAGGTATCTGTTCAGAAAGATATTGAAGAAATGAAAGGTAATATTCGCCGCTGCAGAATAAAACACACTCTTGAAAGACCAAATAATCCAGAACATCCAAGGTAATCTTAAGGAAATACTAAATGGCTAAAAAGAACAATTACAAACGCAATTATATTGTTCGTTTTCACAGCTGAATTTAGCGTTGGTATAGCCATCATCTTTACAGTATTAAAGGATAGTAAACATAAAATACCTTGCCAGGTGCTTTTAAAGCAAATTGTTGTATTGGAGAGATAGTTGCCGTTACATAATGCAGGAATTTTTCATTTATTATTTTATGGAGTACTCAATGTGGATTTTGTTATAAATTCAAATTCCTATTAACGGGACAAGTATCAAGATTTCCTTTTAAGGAGGGGAATTATCTTGAAGGAGCTGGATAATAAAAATATGTACGAGAAAGAAATTGCAGAAATAAAGGGGGATCTTAGAAATATTGAGAACCGGGTGAATAACCTTGAAAAAGTGACAACTCGGCATGATCAACAAATTATTTCAATAAATGAAAAGCTTAACAAGATAGACGACAATACTACCTGGATTAAAAGGACCATTACAGCAGCCATTATTACATCCATCATAACTGGTATAATCGGCGGGGCGATCGCAATTTTTTATAATGTGTTAAAGGGAGGAAGTTAAAATGTACGAACAACCGAAAACATGGAAGATTGGGCCATCCTTTTTAGCGGGTGGCTTTCTTTTTGCTTTAGGGTTAAATGGGGTTTTTAATGTGGTATCTCTCCATTTGCTGTGATATTACAAAAGATGAAGCAAATTAATGATTGGTTACACGATTTATGTTTACAGGTGTTACAGAGATATCGATCTTATTATGCATTTCGAATTTCACTTGCAGCCATAACCGCTCTTGTCCCTGCAGCAGCATTCCAGTAGTAAGTTGATATATGGAAAATCTGTTCTATCCTGGAATTATAATAAACATTAGCCTATACGCTATTTAATTATATGAATAGGATATATTGATTTTAAAGAGAAAAAGGAGGGATAAAATGTCTAAAAACAAAAAAGAAAAGATTATACACGTTGAGAATTTAATTATCCATGCAAAAAATGTGGATTTTATTCATGAAAGAGATAAAAATCATGACAAACTTTCAGCAGAAATGCCCAGAAGAAGTCCTTGGGATTCTTTTTGGTTGAGCCCTCCGACAAGGGAAGAGAATGAAGAAGAAGAAAAAACTGATGAAAAACGTTGAGCAATAGAAAAAATTCGATTCTTGAAATTTTTGGGTGTTTAAGGAGTGGAATAATCATTTCACTTCTTTTTCTTTTTGTTCACCCAGGTGACTAGGGCGCGTTTTTAATGCACCAGCTTATATTTTTTTTCAGGTCAGAAAAAGCCGTATTTTCGGCGATTTTATTGAATTTTTTCTATTCACTTAATCTAAATAATTGCAAAGATATATAGACATATATTTATAGATTGATAAAAGTACAAAAATATGACAATCGTCCATGCACTATTTTTTTATTAACATACCTTATTAATGAGACTTTTGTTTATCTCAGTTAAAAATGATTGGAGGTGCATGTTATGTCACAGGGTTATGGTGGCGGCTTTGCGCTAATTGTAGTTTTGTTTATTCTATTGATTATTGTTGGGGCAGCTGCAGTTGGAGGTTACGGCTACTAGTTTGAACTTTATTTTCTTATGAATGGAGTGATTTAGATGTCATTTTGTGGTGGTTATGGTTACGGAGGCTATGGCTACGGCGGTTATGGATATGGCGGCGGCTTTGCGTTAATCGTCGTACTCTTCATCCTTTTGATCATTGTAGGAGCAGCTGCTTTCGGTAAGGGTTATTAATTTAAGATTAATTAAGCATGGCTATTGAAATCCAAGTTCTGGATTTCAATAGTCATACCCTGCTTAATCAGAGATGGGGGGAGAACGTTGCCAGCTTTTACTGGTCCAATTTCCATAGCAAATATTTCTGGTGGAGATATTCGTTTTGGTGATATTGCCTTTCAGGGGGATAATAGCAGTTCGAAATCCAATAATGGATCGGGTGCTGTTAATACTGGAGGAATAGTTATAACTTTTAATGGGACAAATATCAATAATGTATTAAACACAAGTCTTACAGATCTTCCGATTGTAGCGAATAGGTAAGGATTATTATAATTTGGCATTAGAAGAAACCGGACAAGCCTAAAGTTTAAAACACATGGATACCTGCTTGTGCAGTATAACTGCCCTTACAAAAAGGCCCTTTAAAGTTTCGTTTAGCTTTTCCTGATTGAATTGTGATATTGGGTAAAATCATATCTTAGAGTAATAGGGGGAGCCTGCTTATACCAGTAGTTTACATTATCATTAATTGAATTCATGACAATTACCTATACAAAACAGCATATGCATGCTGTTTTGTATAGGTAATACTCTTTTGAAACGTTTTTAATTGATTAATTGCTTTAATAAAAAAACGTTGGCGTGGTTCTTTCTCAGTTTTATAGGATAGTCACTTTAATTTTTCAAGTTTAATAAAGCAATAACAGCAAAAAAGATCCTGTTCGAATTCCAATTTCAACAGTAAAATAGGAATTTACCTAAAAAAACAAACATACTCCAGCATTCTAAATGAGTTGCTCATTCAGAATACTAGCTGCCAATTGCCCTGATAGATGTTTCCATCTACTATTTTACACCAATATTAACCACCTTTTTCAATATCTTTCGCGGTCTATGCTGTTACAAAGCTTTATTAGTAGCCTAAGTAACAGCATAGCTTATAAAAAGGGACTGGAAACTTCCTGTTCCCACCCCTCTATCCGGAGGGAGGTATTTGTAAGGCTTTAGCGGTTAATATATAGTATTAAACTCTCATCTGTTTAGTTACAAAATATTAGCAGAGAATCCTTTTTATTCATTTTCCTTTTTAAATGTTCAAGGTCAATTGTAATACCAGTGTAAACGCTAGAATAAAGTTGACACTTTTTGCTCGATAAGATTTTACACTTTTGCTCAATCAACCTACTACTTTAGTAAAATAGATCGTGACGTTATTTTACTGGAGGTTAGGATTTTGGAGGAGAAGTTAGTGTTATATATAAAGATTCAGGAATTACATAAGAGAAAGTTTAAAGTAGCACAAATCGCTAAGGAGCTTAAGATCTCAAGACCGACTGTCTATAAGTATTTAGAAATGACATTCGATGAAGCAAGAGCCTATACTGAACAGCCTTTGGGAAAGAAGAAAAAACTAGATCACTATAAAGACTGGATACTT
>NZ_JAEL01000070.1 GCF_000518885.1 Bacillus sp. J33
TCCTGCGGGAGAAGCGTGTCAGCGGGAGACCCCGCAGGTGCGAATGCACCGAGGAGCGTCGGACCGCCCGCGGAAAGCGAGTGCCTGGAGCGGAAATCAACAGGCAAATTTAACAGAGCCTTTATTTTAAGAGGAAATGAAAAGCAGCCATGCCTTAAATGAGAAAGGAGTACACAAATGGATACTCTTGTGGAAATACAGGACGTAACAAAGGTTATAAGCGGCAAGACCATTATTGATTCTGTCAGCTTTGAGGTAAGAAAAGGTGAAGTATTTGGATTCCTGGGTCCAAATGGCGCAGGCAAAACCACCACTATCCGAATGCTGGTTGGGTTGATTGGCATCACCTCAGGAGATATAAAAATTCTGGGGAGCAGCATCAGAACGGATTTTGAAAAAGCGATTTCCCATATTGGCGCTATTGTTGAAAATCCAGAGATGTATAAGTTTTTGTCCGGTTATCAAAACCTTGTTCATTATGCACGAATGTCCAAAGGCGTAACAAAGGAGAAGATTGATGAAACAGTGGAGCTGGTGGGCCTGACAGATCGGATACATGATAAGGTAAGGACTTATTCTCTAGGCATGAGACAGAGGCTGGGACTGGCACAGTGTTTATTGCATGATCCTAAAATTCTTATATTGGATGAACCTACTAATGGGCTTGACCCAGCTGGGATTAGAGAGATTCGGGATCACCTTAGAATGCTGGCAAGGGAGAAAGAAATGGCCGTTATTGTCTCAAGCCATTTATTATCCGAGATGGAAATGATGTGTGACCGGATTGGCATTATTCAAAATGGAAAGCTGATAGATGTCCAGCATATCAGTGATTTTGTACAGGGAAAAGAAAAAGTCTATGAAATTGAAGTGAATGATCCTGATAAAGCAAACACTTTATTAAAAGAGGCGCAGCCTGGACTGCCTATTCAGCTGACTGAAAATAGTGTGGTTCTCCCGCTTGTCCGTAACGATATACCAGACATCATTACAAAGTTCGTCCAAGCGGGCATAAAGATATTTGCCGTGCGTGAAGTAACAAAAACATTGGAGGACCGTTTCCTGGAAATTACAAAGTACATGGAGGATGACGGCAATGCTTAGATTAATTCAGAATGAATGGATGAAAATTTTCAGGCGCCCAGGCACTTATGTCATGCTGGGAATGCTGTTAATCATGACATCCGTTGCTGGCGCTTTTATTAAATATCAGGAAAGCGGGGGAACAGTCCCTGATAATGCTGAATGGAAAAGAGGGCTGCAAACGCAAAATGAAAGCTATCAAAGGCAGCTTAATGAAATGGGGGAGATGGCTCCAAGAGAAATACAGGAACAATACCAAAGAGAGATTGCGCTTAATACATATAGGATAGATAACGACATTTCACCGAACCAGGAATATTCTATATGGGGATTTGTTTCAGATACATCTCAGCTGATTGAATTTGCCGGTTTGTTTACAATCATTATTGCAGGCGGCATCGTTGCAAGTGAATTTAACTGGGGAACCATAAAGCTATTATTGATTAGGCCAATCAAAAGAGAAAAAATCTTGGCTGCAAAATATATCACAGTTGTTCTTTTCGGTTTCCTGATGCTGTTCATCCTCTTTGCCTATTCAGCATTCCTGGGAGCCGTCCTTTTTGGATTTCCGGATGAAGCTGTCCCTTATTTATACTATTACAATGGTACCGTTATAGAACAAAGCATGGGTCTTCATCTGATTTTTTACTATGGTCTAGAATCAATTCATATGCTTATGCTTGCAACTATGGCTTTCATGATTTCCGCGGTTTTTAGAAATAGTTCTCTGGCAATTGGACTTTCCTTGTTTCTCATGTTTATGGGCGGACAGGTTACAAGGCTAATTGCGATGAAATATGACTGGGCTAAATACAGCCTATTTGCCAACACTGATCTATTGCAGTACTTTGAGGGGATCCCGGTGATTCAGGGCATGACACTTGGATTCTCGGTTATAATGATCTTTATTTATTTCATGATATTTCAGGTGCTTGCTTTTTATGTATTTAGAAAAAGGGATGTTGCTGCGTAGGAGAAAAGGATATAAAAAATCGTAAAAGGTATGGCTTAAGCCATATCTTTTACGATTTTAAAAGCTTATCATAAACCGCAGCTAAAGCCTGTTCAAACTTCCCTGTTTTCTTAGGCTGATAATATACCTTGTTTTTTATTCGATCAGGGAGGTATTGCTGCTTGACCCAGCCGGATTCATAGTCATGAGGATAAAGATAGTCAATGCCTCTTCCTAGATCTTTTGCACCTTTATAGTGTGCATCCTTAAGGTGATCAGGAACTTCCCCGCTTTTGCCTGCCCGGATATCGGCAATAGCAGCATCCAAGGCTTTATAGGCAGAATTGGATTTTGGGGAAAGGCAAAGTTCAATCACGGCATTGGCAAGTGGAATCCTTGCTTCCGGAAATCCAATCCTTTCTGCAGTCTCGATGGCTGCGAGTGTTCTGGCACCGGCTTGGGGAGAGGCCAGTCCGATATCTTCATAGGCAATAACCAGGAGGCGTCTGCAAATGCTCTGAAGGTCTCCCGCTTCAATCAGTCTGCCTAAATAATGAAGGGCGGCATTTACATCGCTTCCCCGTATTGATTTTTGAAATCCAGATAAAACATCATAATGCGCATCACCATCTTTATCATGTGTAAAGCTTTTGCGCTGGATGCACTCCTCTGCAACAGACAAATCAATCCTGACAACGCCGTCTTCATCTGCGCTTGTTGATAAGACAGCGAGCTCCAGTGCGTTTAGCGAGCTTCTGACATCGCCATTTGAAGCAGTTGCCAGATGGGTGAGTGCTTCATCAGAAACGTCTGTTTCTTTATTGCCCAGCCCCCGCTCATGATCCTTTAAAGCTCTAGTCAGCGCTTCTTTGATATGTTCAACTGATAACGGCTTCAGTTCGAAAATTTGGCAGCGGCTTCTAATAGCGGGGTTAATAGCATGATATGGATTGCTTGTTGTTGCACCGATTAGCGTGATGCTTCCATTTTCAAGATAGGGAAGCAGGAAATCCTGTTTTCCTTTATCCAATCTGTGGACCTCATCAAGCAGCAATATAACCTTTCCGGACATTTTGGCCTCTGCTGCCACAACTTCCATATCCTTTTTATTATTGGTAACCGCGTTCAGAGTGCGAAAAGCATATTTAGTGCTGCCTGCTATTGCGCTTGCAATCGAAGTTTTGCCTATTCCAGGCGGACCGTAAAGAATCATGGATGATAGCTGTTTAGCCTGTACCATCCGATATATAATTTTCCCTTCTGAAACAAGATGCTCCTGGCCGATGATTTCGTCTATCGTTCTGGGACGCATCCGAAAAGCGAGAGGTTTAATGCTCAAAAAAATCACCCCAACCTTTTACAGGCTTTTGACCTTATTCATTCTATATATTCTCAGGCTCTTATGCCAGAGAACGATACACATATTTAATAAGATACCATAACAAACCTCCTTGCAAAATGAATATGGTATCTGGGCTTGCAGGAAGGCCTATTTGGAACCCCTCCCCACCTTTTCCTCCTAAAATATGCTATAATGTCAAAAGTCTATAACTTTACTAAGGATTAATAAAAATTAATTACTGCCTGTCCAGCGGGGAGCGTAATCACATGATGTTAAAGAATAAAGGGCAGATTGGCCCAAGGTTTCTAGTGTATTTAACCGGGCTCCTTGTTATGAGCCTTGGAATAGTTTTATTAATTGTAGCTGATTTAGGGCCTACCCCCTGGGATGTTCTCCATGTCGGATTGTATTACCGGCTTGGCCTGACAATCGGAACCTGGTCCATCATTGTTGGGATATTTATATTAGCAGCTGCAGCATTGATATCCAGGGAGTTCCCGCAGTTTGGGGCTTTTTTGAATATGGTGCTCATTGGACTTTTTATCGACATGTATTTGATTTTGCCATTCATGCAGACACCGAATGCGCTTGGCGGAAAAATGGCCATGTTTGCGGCGGGGATTGTTATTTACTGCTATGGCATGGGACTGTATATCTCAGCTCAGCTTGGAGCAGGACCGCGCGACAGCCTGATGATTGCTTTAACAGCAAAAACCGGCTGGAAGGTCAGGAATGTAAGAGGCTTAATGGAGGTTATCGTATTAGTGATTGGATGGAAGCTGGGCGGACCTGTGTTTTGGGGAACCGTTGTGCTCAGTTTGGCAGTCGGCCCGATTGTAGGGGTCGCTTTGCCGCAATGCCAGGCTTTAACCAGCAGATTTTTGGCAAAGCTTAAAGGTGAAAGAGATATTTATATGAAACAAATGCTGAAAGAAAAGAATAGAGGTGCCAGTTGATGAAAATATCTACTAAAGGCCGTTATGGGTTAACCATTATGATTGAATTAGCAAAAAAACATGGTGAGGGTCCTACCTCCTTAAAATCGATTGCCCAAACAAATGACTTATCGGAGCATTATCTGGAGCAGCTTATTGCTCCGCTCCGCAACGCAGGACTTGTTAAAAGCATTCGCGGTGCTTATGGCGGCTATATTTTAGGAAAGGAACCAACAAAAATAACAGCCGGTGATATTATCAGGGTTCTGGAAGGGCCGATCAGTCCGGTGGAAGGCATTGAAGATGAAGAGCCCGCAAAGAGAGAACTTTGGATGAGAATCCGCGATGCAGTAAAAGATGTGCTGGATAACACTACACTTGAAGACCTCGCCAGCCATACAGATACAGGCGAATCGGATGCTTATATGTTTTATATTTAATGGTGTGTTAAAAAGCATGGCTGATATTTTGGTATCCTGTTGGTCTGAGCAAAAAGAGAGTATCCTCAAAAATGAATTAGTACTCCCTTTGAGCAGTGTGAATTCAAGATCCTTTTTCAGCGTCCAGCTGAAGGGCATGTCAAAGGGGCCCCAGCAGGAGTTAACCAGCGCAGAGGAGTGACAGGCGTCCGCTGAAATTGTGTCCTTGGTGAGGAATTGATCAGGCAAGTTTAAAAAAAGTCTTTTTACTAAATTGAAGCTGTTAGCAAGAATAATTCCTATATTTATAGGGAAAATGCAAGTAGCAGGACAAAATAAGTAGGTGAAATAGATTGGAACGAATTTATCTTGACCATGCAGCAACCTCCCCTATGCATCCCGATGTAATTGATCGGATGACAGAGGTTATGAAGACAGAATTTGGAAACCCGTCAAGCATCCATTTCTTTGGACGCAGTGCCCGGCATATCATTGATGAAGCACGTGCAGCTTTAGCGAAAAGCATTGGTGCGAATGCGAATGATATTATTTTTACGAGCGGCGGAACTGAAGCCGATAACCATGCGATATTTGGGGTAGCAGAAGGATACCGTGAGAATGGCAAGCATATTATTACTACCCAAATTGAACACCATGCAGTTTTGCATGCATGTGAGCTGCTTGAAAAACAAGGCTATGAAATAACGTATTTGCCTGTTGATCAGGATGGACGTGTATCGATTGAGGATGTATCTAAAGCATTGAGGGATGATACCATTCTTGTGACAATCATGTACGGGAACAATGAAATCGGCACATTACAGCCTATTAGGGAAATTGGACAGCTGATTTCTGGACATTCTGCCATATTCCATACTGATGCAGTTCAGGCATACGGCCTTGAAGAAATGGATGTAACTGAATTAGGTGTCGACTTGCTGTCTGTCTCAGCTCATAAAATAAATGGCCCAAAAGGCATTGGCTTTTTATATGCCCATCCGAACGTGAAACTATCGGCAAGGCTGTATGGCGGAGAACAGGAACGGAAGCGACGGGCGGGAACAGAAAATGTTCCTTCTATCGCTGGCTTCCAGAAGGCCGTACAGATTTCCGGGCAGGAGATGGCACATAAGCGGAATGAATACAAAGCCTTCAAAACTCTTTTTATGGCCAAGCTTAAGCAGGAAAACGTTGAATTTGAACAGAACGGATCTCTTGATTATTCCCTGCCGCATGTACTAAACTTAAGCTTCCCCGGAACAAATGTAGAAGCTATGCTTGTAAATCTTGACTTAGCGGGAATAGCCGCTTCAAGCGGGTCGGCATGTACTGCAGGATCCATTGACCCTTCTCATGTGCTTGTCAGCATGTTTGGGAAAAAATCAGCTAAGCTGCAAAACTCCATCCGATTTAGCTTCGGGCTTTTTAATACAAGAGAGCAAGTCGAAATAGCTGCAGGTGAAACAGCCAAAATTGTGAAGAGGCTGGCTAAATAATAAGCTGGTAGGAAAAAAATGCATCCTTAATTATATAAAAGGTGTGTTTTCTTAAGGAATTGAGGTGAATATAGATGAAAAAAGAACCAAAGGAGACCCGAGTGGTAGTGGGAATGTCCGGTGGTGTAGATTCCTCTGTTGCAGCCCTTCTATTGAAGGAACAGGGTTATGATGTAATCGGCATTTTTATGAAAAACTGGGATGATACGGACGAAAATGGGGTTTGTACGGCTACAGAAGATTATAATGATGTAATTCGCGTCTGCAACCAGATCGGAATTCCCTATTATGCAGTAAACTTTGAAAAACAATATTGGGATAAAGTGTTTACTTACTTCCTTGAGGAATATAAGGCAGGAAGAACACCAAATCCGGATGTAATGTGCAATAAAGAAATAAAATTTAAGGCATTCCTTGAGCATGCCATGAACCTTGGCGCTGATTATTTGGCTACCGGGCATTATGCCCGTGTTGAATACAGGGAGGGTGAGCATAAGATGCTTAGAGGCCTTGATGAAAACAAAGACCAAACTTATTTCCTGAATCAGCTAACACAGGAACAGCTTGAAAAAGTCATGTTTCCAATCGGTGAAATTGAAAAGTCAAAAGTACGTGAATTGGCTAAAGAAGCTGGCTTGGCAACAGCAACAAAGAAAGACAGTACCGGAATTTGCTTTATTGGCGAGCGGAATTTCAAAGAATTCCTTGGAAATTATTTGCCTGCCCAGCCTGGCAATATGGAAACGATGGACGGAAAAGTGGTCGGCAAACATGATGGCTTAATGTACTATACAATTGGTCAGCGGCATGGCCTTGGCATTGGCGGAGCGGGTGAACCGTGGTTTGCAATCGGCAAAGATTTAAAGCGGAATGTTTTATATGTGGGACAAGGCTTCCATAATGAAAAGCTTTACTCTGATTCCATTATTGCTGTTAACACGAGCTGGGTATCGAATGTGGAAAAACCTCAAACATTTGAATGCACCGCGAAATTCAGATACCGCCAGGCTGACAGCAAGGTAAAAGTTGAAATCCTTGGGGACGGCAAAGTTCGTGTGGTTTTTGACGAACCAATCCGTGCTGTCACACCTGGACAAGCTGTTGTCTTTTATGATGGGGACGACTGTCTTGGCGGAGGTACAATTGATGAAATATTCAAGGATGGAAAACGCCTGGATTATGTTGGATAAGCATGGCTTAAAATGCCCCGATTCTTTTTGATAAAAGAGTCGGGGCATTATTTTTGCATAGATGTTTTAGTTTATTGTTGTTTTGTGCTCCCTGTTAATTGAAGTTGAAGGCGGTAGCTCATTGAAAATGCTGCCGTTATTTCCTTGGTGCGGAGATTATTCAAGGCTGCTTATTCAATGTCCTGCGGGAGGAGCATGTCAAAGGGAGACCCGCAGGCGTGAATGTGCCGAGGAGCGTCTGTCTGCCCGTACGCCGCTGAGTGCCGGGAAAGGAAATTAATCGGCAAGTTTTTCAGGCCTTTCAAAAACCTGAAGGAATAATCGCTTTAAAAAGCACGGCCTAAAATATGCTATACTTTCATTTGAATGGAGTGATTGATAATGGATAAAAACCAAATGGGTATTCAATATATGCAAGAAGGAAAATGGGAAGAAGCAGCGAAGACTTTTATGGAAGCGATCGAAGAAGATCCTTCAAATCCGGTGTCCTATATTAATTTTGGAAATGTGTTATCCGCTGTAGGAGAAAATGAAAAAGCGCTAAAGTTTTATGAAAAAGCTATCGGCCTTGATGAGAATGCCGGGGCTGCTTATTATAGTGCAGGAAACTTATATTATGAAATGCAGCAATTTGATGAGGCAAAAAAAATGTTTGAAACAGCTATGAAGAAAGGACTGGAAACCGGGGATAACTTTTTTATGCTCGGCATGACACTTGCGGCACTTGATCAGGGGAAACTCGCCTTGCCTTATTTGCAGCGCAGTGCAGAATTGAATGAAAATGATGCAGAAGCACATTTCCAGTACGGCCTCTGTCTTGCTCAGTTAAATTATATTGATGAAGCAATCGTGCAAATGAAAAAATGCATTGAAATTGAACCTGAGCATGCAGATGCCTTTTATAACCTGGGTGTAGCTTTTGGTTTTAAGGAGCAGGAAGAAGAAGCTCTGGCTTACTTTAATAAGGCACTTGAGATTCAGCCTGACCATATCCTGGCTGGATATGAGAAAAAGCTCATTGAAAAAGGCGATGCCGAATAGAAGTAAGATCATTGTATAAGGGGAGGGGAATACGATGGAAAAACAGGACTCCATGGATCTTTTTGCCGAACAGGGAAAATTTATAAAAGGCAGGCATCTTGTCACCATTTTTCATAATGAGCAAAATTTATATACGGTTTTGCGCATTCGGGTGGATGAAACGAATGATTCTTATGATGAGAAAGAGGCAGTCATTACTGGCTATCTCCCCAAGATGCATGAACATGAAACCTATATTTTCTACGGAGAATTCAAGGAACACCCAAAATTCGGCGTCCAGTTTCACGCAAGTCATTACCGTAAAGATCTTCCCCAAACCAAACAAGGTGTAGCCAATTATTTATCTAGTGAGCTATTTAAGGGCATCGGAAAGAAAACTGCAGAACAAATCGTTGAGACCCTTGGGGAAGATGCGATTTCCCGAATTCTTAACAAACCTTCCCTTCTTGATAAGGTTCCAAAGCTTTCTCCGGATAAAGCAAAAATGCTTTATGAAACGCTTATGGAACACCAGGGCCTAGAGCAGGCCATGATTGCTCTCAACCAGTATGGGTTTGGCCCGCAGCTTTCCATGCGAATATATCAGGTTTATAAAGAGGCAACTATTGAAGTGGTACAAAACAACCCATATAGACTTGTAGAGGATATTGAAGGAGTGGGGTTTGGCCGGGCCGATGAACTTGGCTTCCAGATTGGTATTTCAGGAAGTCACCCTGACCGGATTAAAGCTGCCTGCCTTTATATACTGGAGATGGAAAGTATGCAAGCAGGACATGTTTATGTAGAGGCTAAAGGTCTTCTGCAAAGCGTGAAAAAGCTGCTGGAAGAAAATAAAAGGGACCAGATTGAATATAAAGAGATTTCCAATGAGCTGATTAAGCTTGAAGAAGAAGGCAAAATAATGGCAGAAGGCCAAAAAATATACCTTCCATCTCTTTATTTTTCAGAAAAAGGACTCGTAACCAATATTAAGCGCATTCTAAAGCAAACACAGTATGATGAACAGTTTCCAGAGTCCGAATTCCTTTTGGCCCTTGGAAAACTGGAAGAGCGCCTTGGCGTTCAATATGCACCTAGCCAAAAAGATGCCATTCAAACAGCCCTTATGTCCCCTATGCTAATTCTTACAGGAGGACCTGGAACAGGTAAGACAACCGTTATTAAAGGAATTGTGGAACTTTATGCTGAACTGCATGGCTGTTCGCTTGATCCAAAGGATTATAAAAAGGAAGAGCCTTTCCCCTTCTTGCTGGCAGCTCCAACTGGAAGAGCTGCCAAACGAATGTCTGAGTCAACAGGATTGCCTGCTGTAACGATTCACCGTCTTCTGGGGTGGAATGGGACAGAGGGGTTCGACCGGCACGAAGAAAGTCCTTTGGAAGGCAAGATATTGATTGTGGATGAAACTTCCATGGTGGATGTATGGCTTGCAAATCAGCTGTTTAAGGCGTTGCCTGAAAATATGCAGGTGATTCTGGTAGGCGATGAAGATCAGCTTCCATCAGTTGGACCGGGCCAGGTGCTCAAAGACCTTCTACGGTCGGAACGAATCCCAACGGTCCGGTTAACCGATATATATCGCCAGGCGGAAGGGTCATCTATTATTGAGCTGGCCCATGAAATGAAGAAAGGCAAACTTCCGGGGGATATCTCTGCGCAGCAGGCGGACCGTTCATTTATCAAATGCCATCCGGGCCAAATTGCCAATGTTGTAGAAAAAGTGGTTTTGAATGCCAAGAAAAAAGGCTATTCATCAAAAGATATTCAAGTGCTTGCCCCGATGTATAGAGGTCCTGCAGGAATCGATAAGCTCAATGAAATATTGCAGGAAATCCTTAACCCAAATCCCGATGGAACCAGAAAAGAGCTGGCTTTCGGTGATGTTAAGTACCGGATTGGCGATAAAGTTCTTCAGCTTGTCAATCAGCCGGAGAATAATGTTTTTAATGGGGATATGGGTGAAATTGTTTCAATCTTTTATGCAAAGGAAAACACGGAAAAGCAGGATATGGTTGTAGTTTCCTTTGACGGGGCGGAAGCTACCTACACAAGGCAGGACTTGAATCAAATCACGCATGCTTATTGCTGCTCTGTCCATAAATCACAGGGGAGTGAATTCCCGATTGTGATTTTGCCGATTGTGAAAAGTTATTATCGGATGTTAAGAAGAAATCTTCTTTATACCGCTATTACACGCAGCAAGCAATTTTTAATTCTGTGCGGGGAAGAAGAGGCATTAAAAATTGGAATTGAGAGGGCAGATGAACAGGCACGCCTCACAACTCTATCTGAAAAGCTCGTAGAAGCGATCCCGTCAGATGCAGGGACTCAAGAGGCTGTAGCTGATCTGCCATTGTCTGAAACACTCACACTCGAGGAAAGGCTTCTCAAAGCTGACCCAATGATCGGAATGGGAAATATAACACCGTATGATTTTATGGAAAAAGAATATAGCTAAAAAGGAACAGTCTAAAAAGGCTGTTCTTTTTATATAGGCTGTATTAAAGCTTTTTGTTGATTTTAGAACCCTATAGGTTGGAGCGGAAGGTGCGAATGCACCGGGGAGCGTCAGACCGCCCGCGGAAAGCAAGTGCCTGCTCCGGAAACTACTGGAAAATTTGACAGGGACTTAATATATGATTCAGGCGAAGGGGTGTATTTATGGGCAAATGGAATGAAGAAGCCGCGCCGAATAATAATATGGCATCGGAAGAACTGGCAGCTTCCAATCTTATATCAAAAGATACTGTACAAGCAGCAGCTAACCAGAGTGATACAGAAAAAGCAAAAAAGAGCCCTGGAAATAGAAGGACATTGTAGTCCTGTTAAGTTATAAAATGTTAATACAAAGGAGAAATGATGTTAGTGGAAAAGAAAGCGAGAAGCTCTCTCCTCAACCTTCATGGCGTAAAAAAGCGTAAACAGCCAAAACAGCAGGAATTTGAGTTTTCCGAAGAACTGTCTGACGGTGGGGAAAGGAATGAGCGATTTAATAAACCAAGATATAATAGGCGTTAAATAAGCACAAGTGGACCGGGCTGCCAAAAAAACTTATTGGCTCCTATGGCAATGGTTTTCCGTCATGTTTTCTAAAGGGACAGAGAAAACTATAAATGTTCGGGAAGGTGGGATATTCCTTGCGGACATTTTCATTATTAAAAGGGCTGCCTGTTTTGGAAGTGAAAACGGGCAATAAAATAGGCGATGTTTTTGATTTATCCATTTCAGGCAATGGTCAAGTAAAAGGACTGCTTCTGCGAAAGGGCGGCCTGCTGAAAAAAAACTATCTGATTGGGATTGAGGATGTAGCCTCGTTTGGATGGGATGGTGTTATGATTGAAGATTCCTCTGTTTTAAAAGCAATTCCTAAAATTGATGAATATACATTTGAAAGCCATAATCGATTAACAGGAAAGATGTTAATGAGCAGAGAAGGCGAGAGGCTTGGATTGCTGGAGGATGTATATTTTTCAGAGGAATTGGGGACGATTGTAGGGTATGAACTGTCGGATGGCTTCTTTTCAGATGTGCTGGAAGGAAAACGTGTTATAAAAACCGATGAACCCCCTGCAATTGGAAAAGATGCCATCATTGTCAATGTAAAATAGTGAGGTGTCTTTTCCATGCTAAAATGTCCAAATTGCCAAAGCAAAGATATCGGGAAAATTGGTATAAACCAATTTTATTGCTGGAATTGCTTTATTGAACTTTCATTGTCCAAAGGAATTATTAATACCCATCAAGTTGAGGAAGATGGAACACTCAGCTCCCTTGATGATTTATTTGAAGAAGACGAGCGCCGGTACCTTTCGTGAATCTGGATGAAAGAGGTGAGACGATTGAACAGAATGTTAACCTCTGCAATGTTAATAGGTGCAGGCATGGCTGCTTATAATTTCGCTCAAAAAAATAACCTAATGTCAGGTCGGCAGATGAGAAGGATGCAAAAAAGAATAACAAGAGCTTTGTTCTAAAGTGAAATTAGGCTGGTCCTCTGCCAAGACGAGGGCCAGCTTTTTTGATGTTTTGGAAATTCTAAAATCCAAACATGTGATTAACTTTGTGAAAAGCTTTCAGCATTTAGCTGGCGTTCCATTATTCAAGCGCTTTTCGCTTTTGTTCATGAAATGGCTTCATGCATAATTCCGCAAGAAGCTCTCACAATAAAAGTAAGGAGGCGGACTTTATTGGATATTCGATTGAGATGGTACTACCGGCTTGGATTTCTGCTTCTTTTGTTTATTGTGATTTTTATTTTCTTAAAGCTTCAGGCTATATGGATGCCTGTTCTGGAAATTCTTTTTGCAGTCGTCATTCCTTTTATTATTGCGGCTTTTATTACATATCTCCTGCACCCTGTAGTGGAGAAACTTCATGAAACAGGGATGCATAGAGGAATCGCGGTTTTTATTATCTACTTTTTCTTTTTTGGCGGCATTGGCATTGCTTTATATAAAGGAATACCAGCTTTTATTCATCAATTGAGGGACCTTGCAGAAAATGCTCCCCAGTTTGCTGATCAGTATCGGGTATGGATCAATGTCATACAGCAAAAGACTTCAACATGGCCGGATGGCCTTCAGTCCAGAATTGATGAAGGAATAATCGCAATGGAAGGTGCCTTGGATATACTGCTTACAAGTGTTATTAATTCTTTGTTGAACGTATTAAACTATGCAGTGATTATTGCTGTCATCCCATTTATCTCGTTCTATCTGCTGAAAGATTTTACGATAATGAAAAAGGCTGCCTGGTATTTGACGCCCAGAAAATGGAGAAAGGAAGGAGTCTTATTTTTAAGGGATATAGATAAATCGCTTGGAAGCTATATAAGAGGACAGCTCTTAGTATGTGCCGCAATTGGCACAATTTCCTTTTTCCTTTTTTGGGTTTTCGGGATGCGTTATCCTCTCTTGCTCGGCTTGATCATTGGAATTACGAATGTGATTCCATATTTCGGCCCTATTATTGGAGCTATACCGGCTGTCATCATTGCTTTCACTTTATCCGTTAAAATGGTTGCCGTTACGGTAGTGATTATTATTGTCCTACAATTCATTGAAGGAAATATCCTTTCCCCTCTTATTGTTGGAAAAAGCCTTCATATGCATCCTCTGTTAATTATGCTGGCTTTGCTTGCAGGCGGTGAGGCAGGAGGGATATGGGGGCTGATCTTTGCTGTTCCCATTTTGGCAGTCTTAAAAGTAATTCTCATACATGCCAAAAAGCATTTTTCAAAGAGGACCGATCCAAAATTCACGGGATCTTAACGGCTGTATTGACAAGGTTCCTGAAAAGTCGCTATAATGCGTCTATATAGTTAAATTTAAACCATGTAAACATGAAGACGGAATGAGTATGTTATAGACCATCTGCGTGGATTGGCAATCGTTTCAATCCACATAAGAGAGGGAGTTCCCAGGCTGAAAGGATTCCCAGATGAAGGATAACAGAAAGCTAATCCCGAGTGCAGCTAATCCCTGCCGTTTATCCGCGTTAAGGATCTGAGAGATGGAATAGAAGCTAATAGCCCAGGTGGCACATAGCTTATTTCCATAATCAGGGTGGTACCGCGAGTAAGTTCTCGTCCCTGTCCAGGGATGAGGGCTTTTTTTGTTGCCTTTTTAAGGCATATTCAAGTACATAATTTAGGAGGCTGGATAAAATGAAACAATTAACAGGTGCAGAAATTCGCCGAATGTTCTTAGACTTTTTCAAGGAAAAGGGCCATGCTGTTGAACCAAGTGCATCCCTTGTTCCGCATGATGACCCTTCCCTGCTTTGGATTAATAGTGGGGTAGCAACTCTTAAAAAGTACTTTGACGGGCGCGTTATTCCTGAAAATCCAAGAATCACAAATGCCCAAAAATCTATTCGTACCAACGATATTGAAAATGTCGGGAAGACAGCAAGGCACCATACTTTCTTTGAAATGCTCGGGAATTTTTCAATTGGCGATTATTTTAAAGAAGAAGCCATTATTTGGGCATGGGAGTTTCTTACAGATGAAAAATGGATTGGCTTTGAGGAAGAAAAACTTTCTGTTACCATTCATCCGGAAGATGATGAAGCTTTTAAAATCTGGCGCGAAAAAGTTGGCGTTCCGGAGGAAAGAATAATCCGCCTTGAAGGAAACTTCTGGGATATTGGAGAAGGCCCAAGCGGTCCGAACACAGAAATTTTCTACGACCGCGGCCCTGAATATGGCAATGATCCTGAAGATCCTGAATTATATCCTGGCGGGGAAAATGAGCGCTATTTAGAGGTCTGGAACCTTGTATTTTCTGAGTTCAACCATAATCCCGATGGAACGTATACTCCGCTTCCAAAGAAAAATATTGATACAGGCATGGGACTTGAACGCATGGCATCAGTCGTTCAAAATGTTCCAACCAACTTTGATACAGATCTATTTATGCCGATCATCCGCGGAACAGAAGAAATATCCGGCAAAAAATATGGTGCAGCAAAAGAAACGGATGTTGCTTTTAAAGTAATAGCCGACCATATCCGTACGGTTGGCTTTGCTGTGGGAGATGGTGCTCTTCCTTCAAACGAAGGCAGGGGGTATGTACTGCGGAGATTGCTTCGACGCGCAGTGCGCTATGCAAAACAGATTAATATTAACGAGCCGTTCATGTATGAACTTGTACCGGTTGTAGGGGAAATCATGCAAGACTACTATCCGGAAGTAAAAGAAAAAACAGAATTCATTCAAAAGGTAATCAAGAATGAAGAGGAACGTTTCCATGAAACACTACATGAAGGGCTGGCTATTCTTTCTTCAGTTATTAGAAAAGAAAAGGAAGAAGGCAAAGATACCATTCAGGGGGAAGATGTTTTCCGTCTGTACGATACTTATGGATTCCCAGTTGAACTGACAGAGGAATATGCAGAAGAAGAAGGAATGAAGGTCGATCATGATGGCTTTGAAAAAGAAATGGAAAGGCAGCGTGAGCGCGCGCGTTCTGCACGTCAGGATGTAGATTCCATGCAGGTTCAAGGCGGAGTATTAGGAGAATTGAAAACAGAGAGCAAGTTCGTAGGGTATGACAGATTGCAGACCGAAGCGAAAGTGGCAGCGATTGTTAAAGAGGGGCAGCTGGTCGAGGAAGCACAGGCCGGGGAAGAAGTTCAGCTGATTCTTAATGTAACGCCATTTTACGCTGAAAGCGGCGGCCAGATTGCTGACCAGGGTATTCTTGAAGCAGAAGGTCTTAAAGTTGCCATAAAGGACGTTCAAAAAGCTCCAAACGGACAAAATCTTCATAGAGCAATAATTGAAGAAGGCACATTAAAAACGGATGCAGCCATATTTGCTTCCGTAGATGAACAAATCCGTTCAAAAGTAATTAAGAATCATACAGCTACTCACTTGCTTCACCAAGCCCTTAAAGATGTATTGGGCAGCCATGTAAATCAGGCAGGATCATTAGTCGGACCGGACCGCCTCCGCTTTGACTTCTCTCATTTCGGGCAGATTACTGCAGAAGAACTGGAAAAAGTTGAATCTATCGTAAACGAACAAATTTGGCAAAGCCTTGAAGTAGATATTGACTTTAAAGATATCGATGAAGCAAAGGCAATGGGGGCTATGGCTTTATTTGGAGAGAAATACGGTAAGATTGTCCGTGTTGTTCAGGTTGGAGACTACAGTCTTGAACTTTGCGGCGGATGCCATGTTTCGAATACAGCGGCAATAGGCTTATTTAAGATTCAGTCAGAAAGCGGGATAGGAGCAGGGACACGCAGAATTGAAGCAGTGACCGGCGAGGCTGCCTACAAGCTGATGAACGACCAAATCCATATTTTAAAAGAAGCGGCAGGCAAGCTTAAAACAAATCCAAAAGATTTGGCTTCAAGAATTGATGTATTGCTGGGAGAAATGAAACAGCTTCAGCGCGAGAACGAATCATTAGCTGCAAAGTTGGGTAACATTGAAGCAGGAAGCCTTGTCTCAAAAGCCAAGGAGGTAAATGGTGTTACAGTCCTAGCTGAAAAAGTGCAGGCGGCAGATATGAATAACCTTCGCAATATGGCTGATGATCTAAAGCAAAAACTTGGGTCAGCGGTTGTTGTATTAGGCAGCGTAAATGAGGGCAAAGTGAATATTATTGCTGGGGTAACAGAAGATCTGATCAAAAAAGGCTTCCATGCCGGCAAGGCGGTAAAAGAAGTTGCTTCCCGATGCGGCGGAGGAGGCGGCGGCCGTCCGGATATGGCGCAAGCTGGCGGAAAGGATCCAGAAAAACTCGATACTGCCCTACAATTTGTAGAAGAATGGGTTAAATCCGTTTGATATCCCGGAAAAGTAGTGTAAAATGTAGGTAACCAAGAGAGATTGTTCATAATCAGGAAGAAGCAGCTTGTTCTACACCATGTTTTCCTGTCAGGAACAAGATCATATATTGATCGCTCTGTATATTCAGGCAGCTTCAACAGGCCAAACCGTTATGAAGAGCTGGGCAAGCTGGATATTTCACCGGAATATTAGAATCCAGAACATCTGATGCAAATCCGGCCGAATAGGCTATCCTAACCCTTCATACAGAAAAGCGAGGTGTAAGAAATGAGCTCATTTGATAAAACAATGAGGTTCAATTTTCCTGAAGAGCCAATCGAACAAGATGTGAATGAAGTCCTTTTTCAGGTTTATGGTGCGCTTCAGGAAAAAGGGTACAACCCAATTAACCAAATTGTCGGTTACCTGTTGTCCGGGGATCCAGCTTATATTCCCCGCCATAAAGATGCGCGCAATATCATCCGCAAGCTCGAACGGGACGAGATCATCGAAGAATTGGTTAAATCATATTTAAAACAGCGTCGTGAGGGATAAACATGCGGATTATGGGACTTGATGTCGGCTCTAAAACAGTCGGTGTCGCTCTAAGTGATGCGCTGGGATGGACAGCACAGGGCTTGGAAACCATCAAAATCAATGAAGAAGAAAAAAAGTTTGGTTTTGAGAGAATTGGTGAAATAATAAAAGAGCATGAAGTCAGTAAAATTGTCGTCGGCTTGCCAAAAAACATGAATGGAACCATAGGCCCTCGCGGAGAGGCAAGCAAATTCTACGCTTCAGAACTGGAAAAACGATTTGGCCTGCCAGTGGTGCTTTGGGACGAGCGCTTATCCACAATGGCAGCTGAAAGAGTTTTGCTGGAAGCTGATGTCAGCCGCAAAAAACGGAAAAAGGTCATTGATAAAATGGCAGCCGTCATGATTTTACAAGGCTTTTTAAATAGCCAAATTTAATGAGGTGAAAGAAATGAACCATGGAGACAACAACATTACTGTAATTGACGAGGAAGGCAACGAACAGCTGTGTGAAGTACTGTTCACGTTTGATTCCGATGAATTCGGAAAATCATACGTACTTTATTACCCAGTTGGAGCAGATGAAAATGATGATGAAGAAATTGAAATTCATGCATCAGCTTTCAGTCCTAGCGAAGACAGCAAGGACGGAGAATTGCAGCCAATTGAAACAGAAGAGGAATGGGACTTGATCGAAGAAATGCTTAACACATTCCTGGAAGAGCAAGAAGACTAAAAACCGGCCTGCGGGCCGGTTTTTTATTTGTGTGTGGTAAATCGGAAAGGAGCAGTGAGCATAAACATGGCTGTGGAAATAAATGGCGAATTTTAAGGATTTTTGTTATATCCTGCGACTTCAAAAAGAAAATATAGTATAATAATCCGAGATGTATAGGTAACATAGAGAACTATACGTTTTTCTTAGGCCAGTTGGCAAGCATACCGGCTGTTTTTACTAGAGAATGAAACCAGAGATAAGGAAATAGCCTGTCTTTACAGATAAGAGCCAACGTCTTTGGAACGGAGGGGATTTGTGATGTCGACAGAAGAGAAAAAAGGAAAGAAGGAAGTCATTCGCGAAAAAATGATCGAACGGCAAAGTGAAGCGAAGGTTGTTCGTAAAATTGTACTGATTGCGGCTATTATATTAATTCTATCAGCTGTTGCAATTATAGGCGGAGGTTATTTTTATATAAACTCTGCTTTAAAGCCTGTTGATCCTGAAAGTGATCAGCAGAAGAAAGTAGAAATTCCGATTGGCTCCTCTGTAACGGGAATTGCTAATATATTGGAGGAAAATGGGGTTATCAAAGATGCGCGTGTTTTTAAATATTATGTAAAGTTCAGGAATGAAGCTGGTTTCATGGCAGGCGAATATGTATTAAAGCCTTCCATGACGATGCCTGAAATTCTGGATAGCTTAAAAACAGGGAAAGTCATGGAGGAACTCGTCTTTAAAATTACAATTCCAGAAGGAAAGCAGCTTGAGCAAATCGCTGGAATAATTGGCGAAAAGATCGATCAAAAGCCGGAAGCAGTGTTGAAAAAACTTAATGACAAGGCTTTTATAGAATCCTTAATGGCTGAATACCCTAATTTGCTGACAGAAGAAATATTAGCGGAAAATATAAAATATCCATTAGAAGGATATTTATTTCCTGCAACATACCCATTCTACAAAGAAGAAGTAACAATAGAGGAAGTAGTAAAAGTAATGCTTGATAAAACACAATCAGTCATCAATGAGTACCGTGGAGATATGGAACAGCAGAAATTCACTCCGCATAAATTATTGACAATGGCTTCGCTGATCGAGGAAGAGGCAACTGAAAAAGTTGACCGCGATCAGATTGCAAGTGTATTTTACAACCGGATAGAAACCGGCATGCCGCTGCAGACAGACCCAACAGTCCTTTATGCGCAAGGTGAACATAAATCAAGGGTTCTTTATAAAGACTTGGAGATTGATTCTCCATATAACACATATAAGTATCCTGGCCTGACACCTGGACCAATTTCGAACGCGGGCATATCATCCATTGAAGCCGCATTGCTTCCGGCTGAAACGGATTACTTATATTTCCTTGCTACATCATCAGGAGATGTATTGTTCTCCAAGACATTGGATGAACATAATCAAAAGAAGGCACAGCATATCACCAATAATTAAGATTCCAAAAAAAGGGGGACGCTAAAAATTAGCATTCCCCTTTAAATTATGGTAAAATAGATCAGGTGTTTTAATAGGGCTATGCAATAGCGTAAATCACGGACAAGCATGGATTAGGCTCAAAGAGCCGGAATGCAGCACAGCGCATTTTCACATCCTATCTGTGAACGCTATTTTTTCATGTCTAAATAGAAAAGCGGAGGCGACTGNATAGGGACGACAAGCATAAGACGATTCCCGCAAGAAGGTGTTTTATCCTTCTGGAGGGAANCNGCTTATGANCTCGAGTCCCTAGGAGCCGCAGCTGGACAATAGAAAAGCGGAGGCGACTGNANAGGGACGACAAGCATAAGACGATTCCCGCAAGAAGGTGTTTTATCCTTCTGGAGGGAANCNGCTTATGANCTCGAGTCCCTAGGAGCCGNAGCTGGACAATAGAAAAGCGGAGGCGACTGNANAGGGACGACAAGCATAAGACGATTCCCGCAAGAAGGTGTTTTATCCTTCTGGAGGGAAGCGGCTTATGANCTCGAGTCCCTAGGAGCCGCAGCTGGANAATAGAAAAGCGGAGGCCCCTTCGCTGAATATAGATTATATCCATTAATGGATTGAGGTGACGTCAGCTTGATGAATGATAAGCTGCATGCATATATTGAGGAAATAATTCCGGATAGGCCGGAATTGCTGAGCAGAATGGAGCAATATGCCAAAGAGCATAATGTGCCAATTATGGAGCTGGCAGGAATAGAGGCAATGCTTCAGCTTTTGCGTATACAAAGTCCGAAAACGATTTTAGAGGTAGGTACCGCAATTGGCTACTCAGCACTCAGAATGGCCTATGCGCTGCCTGAAAGCAAAATTGTAACCATTGAACGGGATGCTGAACGCTATCAGCTTGCGGAGCAGTATATAGATGAATCAGGTAAAACTGGACAAATCCTTATTATAAAAGGAGATGCTTTAGAAGCTGAGGAAGATATCACTAATCATGGTCCATTCGACGCTATTTTTATTGATGCGGCAAAAGGCCAATATCAGCGTTTTTTTGAAACATATTCCCGATATCTTTCCGAAGATGGATTAATTATAACTGATAATGTCCTTTTTAAAGGGCTTGTGTGTGAACAGGAAATAGAAAACAAACGGATTAGAAACCTGGTAAAAAAGATTGATGGTTTTAATAAATGGTTAATGAGTCATCCAGAGTACTACACAGTTATACTGCCAGTAGGGGATGGAGTGGCAATCAGTAAAAAGAGGTGAAAAAGATGAAAAAACCTGAACTATTAGTGACACCAACTCGCGTAGAAGATATCATTCCATTAGTGTCAGCTGGTGCCGATGCCTTTGTAGTCGGCGAACAGCGTTATGGGCTGAGGCTTGCGGGCGAATTCCCAAGGGAAGAGGTCAAAAAAGCAGTAGAAATAGCCCATAAACAGGGTAAAAAAGTTTATGTAGCCATGAATGCGTTGTTCCATAATGATAAAGTCCCGGAACTGGAGGAATATATTAGCTACCTAAAAGAGATCAATGCCGATGCCATTATTTTTGGTGATCCGGCCGTATTAATGGCTGCCCGTTCAGCTGCACCTGATATGAAACTGCATTGGAATACTGAGACAACTGCAACAAACTGGTATACATGCAATTACTGGGGCAGAAAAGGTGCTGGCCGTGCAGTCCTTGCTCGAGAAATTAACATGGATGCAATTATTGAAATAAAAGAAAACGCTGAAGTTGAAATTGAAGTGCAGGTTCACGGTATGACCGCGATGTTCCAATCCAAGCGTTCACTGCTTGGAAATTACTATGAGTACCAGGGCAAAGCAATGGAAATCGAGAATCGCAAACAGGAAAAAAATATGTTCCTTCACGATAAAGAACGTGAAAATAAATACCCGATTTTCGAAGACGAAAATGGAACTCATATAATGAGCCCAAATGATATCTGCATTATTGATGAACTGCAGGAGATGATTGAAGCTGGAATCGATTCCTTTAAAATAGATGGAGTATTAAAGAGCCCGGAATATATCATTGAGGTTACTAAGCTTTATAGAAAAGCAATCGATACGTTTTCTGAAGACCCGGATCAATATGATGAAATCAAAGATGATCTTCTAGCTGAAATTGAAAAAATTCAGCCGGCCAACCGCCCGCTTGATACAGGATTCTTCTTTAAAGAAACAGTATATTAATCTGCGCTGTTCGAACAGCGGACGTGATTTAAAATAAAAAATAAGAAAGAGGAGGCAGCTTTATGACAGCGGTAAAAGATACTATTTCCGAAGTGGTCAATGGCAAAAGGGTTATTGTTAAGAAGCCCGAATTACTTGCACCGGCAGGAAACCTGGAAAAGCTGAAAATTGCCGTCCACTATGGAGCTGACGCTGTATTTATCGGCGGACAGGAATATGGGCTCCGTTCAAACGCAGGCAATTTCACTTTTGAAGAAATGAAAGAAGGCGTTGAATTCGCTAAAAAATACGGAGCAAAAATCTACGTTACTACCAATATCTTTGCTCATAACGAAAATATAGATGGCCTTGAGGATTACCTTCTAGGTCTTAAAGAAGCAGGAGTTGCTGGTATTATTGTTGCGGATCCGCTTATCATTGAAACATGCCGCCGTGTGGCTCCTGAAATAGAAGTGCATCTTAGCACCCAGCAATCCTTGTCTAACTGGAAGGCTGTTCAGTTCTGGAAGGAAGAAGGCTTGGAGCGTGTTGTTCTAGCGCGTGAAACAAGTGCGGAAGAAATTAAAGAGATGAAGGAAAAGGTTGATATTGAAATTGAAACCTTTATCCATGGTGCGATGTGTATTGCTTATTCTGGACGATGTACGCTCAGCAACCACATGACAGCCCGTGACTCCAACCGAGGCGGATGCTGCCAGTCATGCCGGTGGGATTACGATTTGTATCAGCTTGAAGGCGAAAACGAGGTCCCTTTATACAAAGAAGGGGATGCTCCGTTTGCCATGAGCCCTAAAGATTTAAAGTTAATTGAATCGATTCCGCGCATGATTGAAATGGGAATCGACAGTTTGAAAATTGAAGGACGCATGAAATCCATCCATTATATTGCAACAGTAGTAAGTGTATACCGGAAAGTAATTGACGCTTATTGCGCTGACCCTGAAAACTTTAAAATTAAGCAGGAATGGCTTGAAGAACTGGACAAATGTGCCAATCGTGAAACTGCACCTGCTTTCTTTGAAGGAGTTCCGGGGTATAAAGAGCAAATGTTTGGAAATCATAGCAAAAAGACGAATTTTGATTTCGTTGGTTTAGTCCTGGATTATAACCAAGAGACTCAAATGGTTACTCTGCAGCAGCGAAATAACTTTAAACCTGGACAGGAAGTGGAGTTTTTTGGCCCGGAAATTGAGAACTTTACACAAGTCATCGATAAAATCTGGGATGAAAAAGGAAATGAATTGGATGCGGCACGCCATCCGCTCCAAATTGTTCAATTTAAGGTTGAAAAGCCGGTATACCCTAACAACATGATGCGAAAGGAGCTCTAACCGAATGAAGCGCAAACCCGTTGTAATTGGGGTAGCCGGTGGTTCCGGCTCTGGAAAAACAAGTGTAACAAAAGCGATTTATGACCGTTTCAAAGGGCATTCTATTTTGATGATTGAACAGGATTATTATTATAAGGATCAGACGCATTTGCCTTTTGAAGAAAGATTGAAGACTAATTATGATCATCCTCTTGCCTTTGATAACGACTTGCTGATCGAGCATATTGAAAGTTTGCTTAGGTATGAACCAATTGACAAGCCCGTCTATGATTATGCCATGCATACAAGATCCGAGGAAGTCATAAAAGTTGAGCCTAAAGAGGTCATTATCCTGGAGGGGATTTTGATTCTTGAGGATGAAAGGCTCCGCAACTTAATGGATATGAAATTATATGTAGATACGGATGCAGATCTGCGGATTATCCGCCGCCTTTTTAGAGATATAAAGGAGCGCGGCCGTACAATGGATTCGGTTATCGAACAATATGTAAACGTAGTACGTCCGATGCATAACCAATTTATTGAACCAACTAAAAGATATGCGGATATTATAATCCCAGAGGGTGGACATAACTTTGTCGCCATTGATTTAATGGTCACAAAAATTCAAACAATTCTTGAACAAAAGTCATTTTTATGAAACAATAGCATAGAAAATGTTCAATAGGACTTATCCTTATTAATGACGGGCTGTGTTAAAGCCTTAGCACTTTGTTGATTGGAGGCTCGAAAATGCATTCGCATTTTCTTCGCGGTGTGTGAATTCGCGAAAGGCATTCAAATTCCTTAGGGAAAAGTGTTCCAAAGGAGATCCGGCAGATTTTAAACGCCGAAAAGCTCCGGTAATCCGCAGAAGCTTGAGTGCCTGCTGCCGAAATCAACATTTAGTTTAGCTGAGCCCAGAAAAATTAAAAAAGATGATCTGCGCGCCCTTTAACGAGGACGCGCTCCTATTCATTTTCCTAAAAATTTGATATAAAGTAGTACATACATTATAGAAACACATCCTGTAATGGAATGTGTAATTCGAAGGAGTGAAGGTTTTTGGCTACAGAAAAAGTTTTCCCAATGACACAAGCAGGTAAAGAAAAGCTTGAACAGGAGCTTGAATATTTAAAATCGGTTAAGCGTAAAGAAGTGGTTGAACGTATAAAAATTGCAAGAAGCTTCGGGGATCTATCCGAAAACTCCGAGTATGATTCAGCAAAAGAAGAGCAGGCATTCGTAGAAGGCCGCATCACAACTCTTGAAAACATGATCCGCAACGCGAAGATCATTCAAGAAGAAGAAATGGCTGGAGACATTGTAGCACTGGGCAGATCAGTTACCTTTGTTGAACTGCCTGACGGAGATGAAGAAACATACACAATTGTAGGAAGTGCAGAAGCAGATCCTTTTGAAGGCAAAATCTCCAATGATTCTCCGATTGCAAAAAGCCTGATTGGCCGTTCGGTTGGAGACGAAGTAACGGTTCAAACTCCTGGCGGAGAAATGAACGTACGCATTATTTCCATAAAGTAAATGAAATGAATATGGTTTGAAATCGGAAAACCTCGTCAAAACTTTTGACGAGGTGTTTTTTATGTGGAGAAAAAGAGCAGTTGGCTGGCTTATTATAAGTTTTATGGGCTTATGTTTGCTTTTGGGAAGGCTGATTCAGCTTCAGCTGATATCAACAGAACATTTTACAGACAGAGAAATAAACCTGCTTGAAGCAAGTGTAAGCCAGAGATCTCAGGAAATGGTCATAGATACTGGCAGAGGGAACTTTTTGGATCGAAACGGTAATCCGCTGACTCATGAAAATATCCCTGTTCTTATTTTATTTCCTTTTTTGGCAAAGATGGACTGGGATGTGGCACAAGTTTCAAAAATAACAGGGGCATCCGAATATTCTCTCAGATACTCAGTGGAAAAGGCTAAGGAGCCTTTTGCCTTTGGAAGTCCTAAACCGCTCCAGCTGACAGAGGAACAAATGGAGAAAATCAATGCACTGAAGATTCCAGGCGTTTTTGCTGTAAAGAAAAAGTATAATCTTCTGGAGAATCCTGCTGCGCAATTAATCGGGATTACTGGCCAAAATCAAAATCTTTTAAAGGAAAGGTATCCTGAAAAAGAGCTATCAATTAACACAATGGTCGGCCTAACCGGGATGGAGAAGAGTTTTGACGAGTTTTTGCTTCCAGAAGGTGCTTCCAAGCTTGTCTATCACGTGGATGCTACTGGCGGGCCCCTGTTCGGCATTAATGTAAAATATGTTGAACCAGCTAACCCATTCTATCCGGTAAATATCAAAACAACTTTGGATTATGACATGCAAATGATGGCTGAAGATTTGGCTGATCAGCATGGCATTAAAAGAGGAGGCATCGTTCTTCTGGATATTGAGACAAATTCGGTATTAGCAATGGTTTCACGCCCATCCATTAATAAAAGTGCCCCGTTTGACAAAGATAATGGCGGAACTGCCAATCATATGATCAAACAGCAAATAATGGGGTCTGTATTTAAGACTGTCGTCGCCGCAGCTGCTATTGATCATGGACTGGATGATCCAGCAAGGCAATTTGACTGCAGCAAAAAAATTAATGGACAGCCTGACACGAAGTATCAGCATGGCATGCTTAATTTTAACGATAGCTTTGCTAGAAGCTGTAATAATACATTTGCTACCGTGGCAAAAGAACTTAAGGATATAAACCCAGATCTGCTGGAAGAATATGCGGAGAGCCTAGCCCTGATTGGGCCTGTAAGCTGGCAGGGCGATATATACCACTTCAATAATTTCAAACAGCTCCAAGACGAGGAAAAAGGCAGGGTATTTTTATCTGGCGAGGCAAAAAAGGACAGCAATTTTGTTGGCCTTACAGGGATCGGGCAGCATGAAGTCAGGGCGACCCCGCTTGCTGTTGCAAATATGATGGCCACAATTGCAAGGGGAGGTACAAAAGAAATGGTCCGGGTTGCTTCAGAAATTGAATATAAAAACAGTACTTCTCTTTTGGAGTTTAAAGAGCAAAAGATGGAAGGAAACACAATTGCACCCTATACGGCAATGAAACTTCAAAAACTTCTTAGAGAAGTAGTAATTAATGAAGAGGGAACAGGCAAATGGTTTAAAGATCTTCCATATGAAGTTGCCGGCAAATCAGGTACGGCTGAAACTGGCAGAATAGTGGATGGCAAGCAGCTTCATAATAAATGGTTTGCGGGCTATTTTCCCTACAAAAATCCGAAATATGCTCTTGTTGCGGTAAATCTGGGGGTAACAGAGGATACAGGCGGCGTAAATCCCCTTTTTGCCGACATGGTGAAGGGGATATATAACCTAAATCATAATGAGGAAGATCCGTCCTTAGGCTCTACAGAATCTTAGGTGAATATGGTATATTGTAACTTTCTTAAGGCTGATTGCGTCCACTATACTGTTAGATTGAGGCCAAACAGTCTATCTTTTTATGATATAGGTTATCTCTTTTAAGATAGGCATAAGTCATGTTAGAATGTTTTACAGCTGGAATTCCAAGCTGTGAAATGTTGAATCTGGCTCGGCTATGATATTTTGCCTTTCATAATTGGCTGTGTTAAAGCTTATTGCTGATTTTAGCACCCTGTTGATTAGAGCGGAAGGTGCCAATCCCGCGAAAATGCTAAAGCATTTTCTTACGGCGAGGTGTTCTTTCGAGAAAGCTTATTCAATGTCCTGCGGGAGAAGCGTGTAAGCGGGAGACCCCGCAGGTGCGAATGCACCGGGGAACGTCAGACCGCCCGCGAAAGCTTGAGTGCCTCGTGCTGAAATCAACAGGCAAATTTAACAGAGCCTCATAATAAAAGGAGTCCTGATAAAAGTTGGGGAGGAGAAAGCCTTGAAAGGGAATGAATCCAGAGAGTCTCGTTTAGGCAAACGGGAAAAGAGAAAAAAGACTAACATTATTTTAAATAGTTTAATCGCACTGGTAATATTACTTATTATCGTTGTATCTGGAAGAATCTTCTTAGGCGGGAACAATGATGATGAGCTTCGGGCAGAGGAGCAAACAGCATCTGAGAATGCAGTGAGAGAAAAAGATAATAAATCAGATAGTCAGCCCGATGATCAGGAAAAAGAAAATGAGGAAGAAGCAGAAAAGGATAAGGAAGAGGCAGAGAAAGAGAAAGAGGCTGAAGAGAAAGAGAAAGAAGCTAAAGAGCAGGAAGCCGAGGAAGAAACAGAAGAAAATGAGGAAGTCGTCACCGAAGGCGGAAGCTCTCCAGATGTAGAGAAAACGATTGAAAACCCGTCATGGAAACCAGTTGGCACATCCCAATCGGGTGAGCACACAGCTGTATATGATCAAAATGCCGTGGATTGGAAGGAAATGCTCCAGGCAATCTCTTATGCTACAGGGGTTGACCAAAACAATATGACGGTTTGGTTCCTTGGCAATAATGGTCCGAACAAATCGGTAGGCACCATCTCTACAAAAGATCAAAGCGAAAAATACCGTGTCTATATTGATTGGGTTGACGGACAAGGCTGGAAACCGGTAAAGGTAGAAGTATTAAATAAAATAAATTATTAAGGACGCCTCGAGCGTCCTTATTTTTTTGCCTTATAATGAACAACAGCAGAGTAATAGGTTCTGCCGTTCTCATCAAGGTGCATTTGATGAGAAACATGGTGAACAGAAAGCAGTATTGCTTTATTATGTTCGATTTGGCTATTGATTTTCCTTTCGAGCTCCTTTAATGTTGGGGCCTCATAGAATTCAATTTTATCTTCGATTAAGTCAAATTGAAAACTCATAGATGATCTTCCTTTCCTGAGATAAGTAATATTAAGCAATTTCTATGATTCATTTTAGTACCGCCAATGTATTCTGGCAAATCTGTTCTGTGTTTTTGCACATATGCTGCTGATATATAAGGGATGCTGAGTGTATAATAGAATTTTGATATATGGAAAATATCCCGGCAGTGATGGTAGAATAGGTTTTGCGGCTGCAGAATTTAGCAGCGGTTAAGGTAAAAGAGTTAGTCTGCCAATAAAAAGGCTACAGAAAAAATATGAAAGAGGTTTTATGATGAAAATAGCGATTATTGGAGCAATGGAAGAGGAAGTTGCTTTACTTAGAAATAAGATAGATGGAAAAGGAAAGGAAACGATTGCAGGATGCGAGTTTACAACAGGAAAAATGAACGGGGCGGAAGTTGTCCTGCTGCGTTCAGGCATCGGAAAAGTAAATGCGGCCATGTCAACTGCCATCCTTTTGGAACGGTTTAAACCCGATTATGTAATTAATACAGGTTCAGCAGGAGGTTTTAATCCTGATTTAAATGTTGGGGATGTTGTTATTTCGACAGAGGTAAGGCATCATGATGTAGATGTTACAGCCTTTGGCTATGAATATGGGCAGGTGCCCCAATTGCCGGCAGCTTTTAAGGCAGATAGCGGCCTTATACAAATTGCTGAAGCATGCGCTAAGGAGGTTGGGGAAATCCAGGTTGTCAGAGGTTTAATTGCAACAGGTGATTCCTTTATGAACGATCCCGCTAGAGTTGACTATATCCGTGATAAATTCACAAACCTGCAGGCAGTTGAAATGGAAGCGGCGGCAATTGCCCAGGTTTCATACCAATTTGATACTCCTTTTGTAGTCATTCGCTCACTTTCTGATATTGCAGGAAAAGAGTCTGATATTTCATTTGAACAATTCTTGGAAAAGGCAGCTCTCCATTCAGCTACGCTGGTTATGAAGATTGTGGAGGCCATTAAGATAAATAAACAGTAAACATTTAAATAATCAATCCCATGTTTGCGCGGCGGTTTTCAGGTAAAGACCGCCTCCGCTTTTATTGAAATGCCTTCTTATGCTTACAATATTTACATCATCTTTGAAACTGCTTTCTATGTTAAAGTAGGATTATAGTCTTAAAATAGACATATAATTAGAAGGTGATAAAAAATGAAAAATGAAGCAAAGTGTTTATTTGAGAAAATGGTGGACTTTAAGCGGTTTGCTATTGCTCTGCTTGCTGTCGGATCATTTTTTTACCTGGGTTTAATTATTCCGGACACGGCAAATACAATGTCTGAATTATATACAATGGCAGGATCATCTGCAGTTTTCCTGATGGGTTCCATTTATTTCTTTGTGCTTGCCAAGCGCTGCCGTACAAAGCTGAATGAAACGGATGAAGGACAGGAGTTCCTGATGAAAAATAAGAGAAATAAAACGCCCTGATTTGGGGCTTTTTTTTTTGGTTAAAATTCTTTGTTGGTTTTACTGTTGATTGGGATGAGAAGACATCCAATGTCCTGGATGAGAAGCGGATTTAAGAAAGACCCCTGCCGGCTCGTATGTGATGATGAGCATCTGACTGCTGGCATGAAGTGGATACCAGCAGACAAGTTTAAAATAGCCCATTTTAAAAAAAGTTAAAAAAATAATCCAAAAAAGGTTTACAAAGCATGCAATGGTGGATATAATTACCAATGTAAGTGAAAAATTCTAACAAGGAGGTCGAATGAAATGATGTTAAATGCAATGGTTCTTAAAACAAAACTAAATAATTACTGTACGAATTCGACCTATATGGAATGGATCACTTAATTTATTGACATTACATATCCATGCCGCAGGGAGAATTGTGCCCTGCGGCTTTTTTATGCCATTTAGGCCAAAGCTGCAGGGGGTGTATCTCTTTGCGGCTTTTTTGTGCCTTTGGGCCGGATATGAAGAAGGAGGTGGAAAAATCTAATGACTTTAAATATATTCTTTTTGACAATAACCATTAAAAAACGTCAATTAACAGCAGAGGACATTTTGCATGAGGAAATGGTCAAAAAAATTCAGGATCAAAATCGCGATCGACAATTCTCAATGTATCGCCCGTTTTAATCTTCATTTAAATACTAGTGAAAGGTGGTTAGGAAAATGATTTTTCTTATTCAAGGACGTCAGGCAATTTTCTGGGTGGAGAAAGATTCCACCTAACAATGCTGTTAGGAGGTAAGCAAATATGTCTCTCCATATTTTGATTTTGACTTTGCGCTTCCGGAAAAAAAGGAAATAATTCTTACTGTCTGGATTAACAGAATGTTCACACTCACCTGCTAATTTATTGCAAAAACCATGTTACATTTGAGGAAACAAGGAATTTTGGAGAGGGGTGTGAAAGATGTTCTGGATTGTGATGGGATTGATTGTTTGCGGAGCTATTGGCTGCATTATTTCCGCGGAGGTTAGCGTAACAGAATAGCGAAATAGTAAAATTTGAATACAATAGACTAACAAAAGGACTGACTACTAAAGAGTCAGTCCTTTCAGACTGTCGACAAACTCGATGAAAATCGTGCTTGTCTGCAGTCTTTTTTATTTTAAAATAGAAGTAATACAATGCTTGAGGTGATTTAAATGCTTTCAAAACATAATCCAATTCAACGGGATCAAATTGAAATGGTTGCTTTAGACGAACTTGTACCGGCGGACCATTTGGTCCGCAAAATTGAAGCGGCGATTAATTTCTCATTCATCTATGACTTGGTAAAAGATAAGTATTCAGAAAAAGGCCGCCCAAGTATTGACCCTGTAATATTAATTAAACTCACATTTATTCAATATACCTTCGGTATTCGCTCCATGCGTCAAACAATT
>NZ_JAEL01000071.1 GCF_000518885.1 Bacillus sp. J33
TCCTGCGGGAGAAGCGTGTCAGCGGGAGACCCCGCAGGTGCGAATGCACCGAGGAGCGTCGGACCGCCCGCGGAAAGCGAGTGCCTGGAGCGGAAATCAACAGGCAAATTTAACAGAGCCATCCGAAAAAAAATCGATATAGCCTCGAAATATATTTTTATCCGTGAAATGCATCTGCGTTTTTCAGTCTACTAAAAAATCCCTCCGCACCTGGAGGGATTTTTCATGTCTTATAATTTTTCGCTATATTTCAGTGATGCCCCGATAAATTCACGGAATAAAGGCTGAGGGCGTGTCGGCCTTGAGATAAATTCCGGATGGAACTGGGACGCAACGAACCATGGATGATCCTTCACTTCAATAATTTCCACTAAGCGGCCGTCAGGGCTTGTTCCAGAAAAGACAAATCCGGCCTTCTCCATATCCTGGCGGTAGTGGTTATTGAACTCGTAGCGATGGCGATGGCGCTCATATACCACTTCATCCTGGTAAGCTTCAAATGCTTTTGTATCTTCTTCCAATTTACAAGCTTGTACACCAAGTCTTAATGTTCCGCCTAAATCTTCAATGTCTTTTTGCTCAGGCAGAAGGTCAATAATTGGGTGTTTCGTTGCAGGGTCAATTTCTGCAGAGTGTGCATCCTTAAGACCTAATACGTTTCTTGCAAATTCAATAGAAGCCAGCTGCATGCCAAGGCAAATGCCAAGGAATGGCTTTTTATTTTCACGTGCGAACTGGATCGCAAGAATTTTCCCTTCAATGCCGCGGTCGCCAAATCCGCCTGGAACTAGGATTCCATCAACATCTTCTAGCAATTCCGTTACATTGTCCTTGTTTACTTCCTCTGAATTGATCCATTTAATTTCAATGTCAGAGTCATAAGCATAACCAGCATGCTTTAACGCTTCGACGACTGAAATGTAGGCATCCTGCAATTCAACATATTTGCCGACAAGGGCAATCTTTGTTTTTTTAGATAGATTCAGGACCTTGTCAACAAGCTGCTTCCATTCCGTCATATCTGCTTCTCCGCACTCCAGCTTCAAGTGCTTGCAGACAATTTCATCAAGCTTTTGTTCCTGAAGGGATAGAGGCACATAATATAAAGTTTCTGCATCTGTTGCTTCGATAACCGCCTCTTTATCGATATCACAGAATAAAGCAATTTTGTCCTTCATGTCCTGGGAAATCGGCATTTCCGTACGAAGAACAATTACATTTGGCTGGATGCCAAGGCTTCTTAATTCTTTTACACTGTGCTGGGTCGGCTTTGTCTTCATCTCGCCGGCTGCTTTAATATAAGGAACCAGCGTACAGTGGATATACATGACATTATCGCGGCCAATATCGCTCTTGATCTGGCGAATAGCTTCCAGGAATGGAAGTGATTCAATATCCCCTACCGTTCCGCCAATTTCTGTAATAACAACATCCGAATTGGTTTCATGCCCCGCACGGAATACTTTATCTTTGATTTCATTTGTGATATGCGGAATAACCTGTACTGTTCCGCCATTATAATCACCTCGGCGCTCTTTTCTAAGCACCGTTGAGTAGATTTTACCCGTTGTTACACTGCTGTACTTTGTCAGATTGATATCGACAAAGCGCTCATAGTGACCTAAGTCCAAGTCAGTCTCTGCACCGTCACCTGTTACGAAAACCTCACCATGCTGATACGGGCTCATTGTCCCCGGATCCACATTTATGTAAGGATCAAATTTTTGAATTGTAACCGTTAATCCTCTGTTTTTCAAAAGGCGGCCAAGTGACGCGGCTGTAATCCCTTTTCCTAATGATGAAACCACTCCGCCTGTTACAAAAATATACTTTGTCATCTAAAATTCCCCCTTAATATCAGTTTGTGCATATTCGTCTTGGTTTAAAGACTTCATTATAAAAATTCTATCTTCCTGGCACCGGTTTTTTTGACCGGACCTAACCATTTTATAAAGGGGAGGAAACGCATTTTATCCTATCACCCCGGAAAAGAACGTTGTCGGCCTCTTCCATATAAAAAATAGCTTTGTCAAATTGCCTGTTGATTTGTGCTCCAGGCACTCAAGCTTTCAGCGGGCAGTCTAACGCTCCTCGGCGCTCTGCACCTGCAAGGTCACTCCCGCAGGACCTTGAATAGGCATCCATAAACAAACACCTCGTCGTAAGAAAATACGAATGCATTTTCACGAGATTAGCGCCTCCCGCTCCAATCAACAGGGTGCTTAAATCAACTTAAGCATTAGCAAAGCCAAAAAATAAAAAGCGCTCCGCTTACTTATAAAGTAAGGGAGCGCTATTAGCGTCTAAACGAATCGTTCCTTTTTTAAGGAGCCCAAAAAGTATTCTACAAGCCCTGAAACGAAAAGTCAAGATTATAAATCTTCTTCGTCATCTTCAAGTTCGAGGTCATCTTCCTCAAGGTCTTCATCCTCATCGTCCAGGTCGTATTCCTCATCCTTATCGATAATATCATCATCGTCCTCGAAGTCTTCATCAAGATCTTCATCGTCTTCCAGGAGATCATCATCGTCTTCTGTCAGATCGTCATCATCAAACCCATCTAGATCGTCATACTCGATGTCCTCTTCATCCAGTTCATCATAATCTTCAAGATCAAGATCATCATCGTCCACTTTCTTCTTGCCTTTTTTCTTCTTAGGCTTGATAACGGTAACGACTTCTTCCTCATATTGGTCTACCGGATACCAAGAACGGAGACCCCAGCGGTTATCGCCCAATCCGATAAAATGTCCATCTATATTTAAGTCAGTATAGAACTGTGCAATTTTTGATTTGACCTGCTCTTCTGAAAGGTCCAGAAGTTTAGCCACTTCATCCATAATGTCATTAAAAGCCATGGGTTCTTTCTTGCTTTTTAAAAGTTCATAAGCTACTTCGATTAATGACATTTCTTGTAATTGTTCTTTTGAGAACTGTTCCAAACTCAATATCAGCACTTCCTTTCCCTATGTAACGCTCAACAGCGCAAATAACAATAACACGTACATACTTATATGAAGACCTTATGGCCTCATATCCCGAGAGCGCCCGGCCAATCCTGGACAGCCCCCAAGAAGGCATATTCTTCATTATAAACAGATTTTTAAGGTTTATGCCAGTTATATCTGCTGTTATCGCATTTTTTCTATAGATTCTTGTCTGCAGCCCATTAACATGCAGCTTTTATGAACGAAACCTGCTGATTTTCGCTCAGGCACTCTGCGAACAGCGAGCAGTCAGAGAGCCTTCCCGATGCCCTGACAGGTCTCCTTTGTTCCCCCGCTGAACATTGAATAAGCAGCCTTAAAGCAACACCTCGCCGCAAGAAAATGATAATGCACTTTCGACGGGTCAAATGCCTTCCGCTGCAATCAGCCCAGCTGGTTAAACTAAGTTTTGCCGTAAACACACTTTACGAAAACAGCCTATTAAAAAAGAGGAACTTACTCCGCCCTTTTTCTTCTTCTTTCTTTCAAAGGCTGATCCATTTGTTTATATGCCAGCCAGGTAAAGTAAAATGATAATAAAAAGAATGCAATGGCTCCAAGCTGTCTTTCATATAGGAAGTAAACGCCCGCAATAGCTCCCACTATAGCCGCATACAGAAATAATTTCTTCACATTTTCACATCCTCAGCTTCCCCGAAGTGCACACGCTTATATAATGATTCCATTATATAGGATATGGATGTATTTTGTATTAATTCAATGTAAAAAAAGATATCTTGCCAACTTAAAAACAAAGGCCTGCAGCAAAAGCTGCAAGCCCCTATGATTCAGTTCCATTCACCGTGGGCCTCACACCTTCTTTCAAATGGTCCCACATTTCTTTTTACATGTTTCTTCTATATTGTCCGCCGACTTCATATAAAGCACGGGTAATTTGGCCAAGGCTAGCCACTTTTACTGTTTCCATCAGCTCAGCAAAAATGTTGCCTCCGCTGACAGCCGTTTCTTTCAATCGTTTTAAAGCTTCTTCCGCTTTATCTTTATTGCGCTCCTGGAAGCTGCGCAGGTTGCGGATTTGTGTTTCTTTTTCTTCCTTCGTTGCTCTTGCAAGCTCCATATTGTTCATCTCATCCTCAGAAGGAGGATTTGGATTCAGATATGTGTTTACTCCGATGATCGGAAGCTCGCCTGTATGCTTCTTCATTTCATAGTACATGGATTCATCCTGAATTTTGCCGCGCTGATATTGGGTTTCCATCGCACCAAGCACTCCGCCCCGGTCATTGATGCGCTCAAACTCTTTTAATACCTGCTCTTCCACAAGATCTGTCAGCTCATCTACAATGAACGCGCCCTGAAGCGGATTTTCATTCTTTGATAAGCCATGCTCTTTCGTAATGATCATCTGAATGGCCATCGCACGGCGGACTGACTCTTCCGTCGGAGTTGTAATGGCTTCATCATAAGCGTTTGTATGAAGCGAGTTACAATTATCCTGAAGGGCCATCAGTGCCTGCAGCGTTGTGCGGATATCGTTAAAATCAATTTCCTGCGCATGCAGTGAACGACCTGAAGTCTGGATATGGTACTTCAGCTTCTGGCTTCTTTCATTTGCACCATACTTATCTCTCATAACCGTTGCCCAGATGCGGCGCGCCACACGGCCAAGCACCGTATACTCCGGATCCAATCCATTCGAGAAGAAAAATGAAAGGTTAGGTGCAAAATCATTAATATTCATGCCTCTGCTCAAATAGTACTCTACATATGTGAACCCGTTTGCCAGTGTAAACGCCAGCTGCGAAATTGGGTTCGCACCCGCTTCGGCGATATGATAGCCGGAAATCGATACTGAGTAATAATTGCGGACTTTATGGTCGATAAAGTACTGCTGGATATCCCCCATCATCCTTAAGGCAAACTCTGTTGAGAAGATACAAGTATTTTGGCCCTGGTCTTCTTTTAAAATATCAGCCTGAACGGTTCCGCGTACAGTCTGCAATGTTTTCGCCCTTACTTCCGCAAACTCTTCCGGAGTGAGCACACGGCCAAGCTCCTGCTCTTTTGCTTCGATCTGCTGCTCAATTGCCGTATTCATGAACATAGCCAAAATAATCGGAGCTGGCCCATTAATCGTCATCGAAACCGATGTAGATGGATGACATAAATCAAATCCGGCATACAGTTTTTTCATATCATCAAGGGTACAAACGCTGACTCCGCTTTCCCCTACTTTTCCGTAGATGTCCGGACGATAATCAGGATCTTCACCGTATAGTGTAACGGAATCAAACGCTGTGCTCAGACGCTTTGCTGCATCATCCTTTGAAAGATAATGAAAGCGGCGATTTGTCCGTTCCGGTGTTCCTTCACCGGCAAACTGTCTCTTCGGATCTTCTCCCTCTCGTTTGAATGGGAAAACGCCCGCTGTATACGGGAATGAGCCCGGAACATTTTCTCTGTACACCCAGCGGATAATTTCTCCATAATCCTTGTACTTAGGCAATGCCACCTTCGGAATCGATAGTCCGGATAAGCTCTTTGTTCTTAAAACCGTCACGATTTCCTTATCGCGAATTTTCGTCACAAATTGCTCGCCTGCATATTTTTCCTTTAAATCTTCCCAGCCTTCAAGAATTTTCTTTGTTTCAGCTGTCAATTTTTCTTCTGTTGCCGATTTAATCGCCTCAAGAGAAGCGACCACTTCTTCATTTGCTTCTTGTTCTTTCACCGCAAGAAGAGCCCCTTCAAGCTGGAACAGTTTGCGGGCAAGATCCGCCTGCTCTTCGGCTTTCTTATGATAGCCGCGGACCGTTTCAGAAACCTCGCGCAGATAATAGCGCTGTTCATTTGGAATAATGACATTCTGCTTCTCAACTTTTGCTTCTTTTGTAAAACTAGTCTTCCAGTCCGTTCCTGCCTTTTCGTTGATTCGTTCAACCAATGCAGCGAAAACGGCATTTGTTCCCGGATCATTGAATTGGCTGGCAATCGTTCCGTATACAGGCATTTCTTCAAGCTCTTTTTCAAAAAGCATCCGGCTGCGCTGGTATTGCTTTTGTACCTGGCGCATTGCATCCTCAGAGCCTTTGCGCTCGAATTTATTTATTACGATTAAGTCTGCATAGTCGATCATATCGATTTTTTCGAGCTGGGAAGGTGCACCAAATTCGCTTGTCATGACATACATCGAGACATCGCAAATCTCGGTAATGCCGGCATCCCCTTGCCCGATTCCGCTTGTTTCGACAATTATCAAATCAAATCCGGCTGCCTTTACTACCGAAATGGCATCCTGAATGGCGAGAGAAAGCTCACTGCGGGAATTTCTTGTTGCCAAGCTTCTCATATAAACGCGCGGGTTAAAGATGGCATTCATTCGGATTCGGTCGCCAAGAAGGGCTCCACCTGTTTTCTGCTTAGTCGGATCAACAGATAAAATAGCAACCTTCTTTTCCGGAATTTCGTTGATAAAACGGCGGATTAATTCATCTGTCAGCGAGCTTTTTCCAGCTCCGCCTGTCCCTGTAATACCCAATACCGGAACCTTTTTTTCCAGTGACTTCACTTTTGCCATTACCGGCTCAAGCGCTGCTGCAGCTTCCTTGCCCTCGGTTACCTGATGCTCAGCAATTGTTATCAGCTTGGCAATTGCATTGGTTTCCCCATCCTGCAGCTTTTCAATTTGCTCGGAAGCTTCGGCTGTGAACGTCGGGAAATCACATTCTTCAATCATCTGGTTGATCATGCCCTGCAGGCCATACTGCCGGCCATCTTCAGGAGAAAAGATTCTCGCGATTCCATAATCATGCAATTCTTTGATTTCCTTCGGGATGATTACACCGCCTCCACCGCCATAAATGCGGATGTGGGATGCACCTCTTTCCTTAAGGAGGTCATACATATATTTGAAATACTCAACATGGCCGCCCTGGTAAGAGGAAATCGCAATTCCCTGGACATCTTCCTGGATTGCTGCATTTACTACTTCTTCAACCGAACGGTTATGGCCGAGATGGATCACTTCGGCACCGCTCGCCTGAATGATTCTGCGCATAATATTGATGGAAGCATCATGTCCGTCAAAAAGACTGGAAGCCGTAACAAAGCGAATATGATTTTTCGGCTTATACACTTCTGGATTACTCATCCTTCTCCCCCTTGTCCGTAAGCGCAGGCACCAGAGAAGCTGATGCCTGTGCACATAAATGTTTGTTAAGCTTTTTCCGATACTTTGCTTAATTGCTTAATTCCCTGAAACAGAAGATTGGTCTGCAGCTTGATATATTCATCAATCGTGTACATCTTTTGCAGTGACCAGCGTCTGAATGCCCACATTTGCCCCTGGACAAAAATGTTATGGGCAATCATTTTAATTTGGTCCTCCGGCAGATCAAGTTCCCCGTTCTCCACACAAAGGGTTATTACATGCTCGAACATGCCGACCATTTCAATTTCCTTTTTCAAAACATAAGGAAGCGCATCCTTTGTTAGGGATTTTACTTCCTGGTACATGACGAGCACTTCATCCTGCATTTCATCAACGACCTTGAAGTAGTCAGCTATACCCTGTTCCAGGCTCTCCAGTGTACCTTGCTTTGTATCAAGGCCTTTCTGAAGCCGCTCAGCAACCTGATCATAGATGCTGTCACAAACCAGATATAACACGTCTTCCTTTGTCCGAATATATTCATAAAGCGTTCCAATACTAAAACCAGATGCCTTTGCGATCTCTCTAGTTGTTGTACGATGGAACCCTTTTTGGATAAAAAGGGTGACGGCACCTTTAATCATCTGATCGCGCCTCTTTTTAACAAGACGCTCATCTTTAACAGAAGCCTGCACTTCCCGTTTTTTCATATTTACCTACCGCCTCCCGCAAATCATCCCCCGTTTTGCTGAATCTCCATTCAGCTAAAAAGGCTCTTTTCTTATAGATTGTTGTTTTAGTTTATAAATTTTGCCCGTTGATTTCATCACGGAACACTTGCTTTCCGCTGGGAGCGATGAGCCTTCCCGTTTTCGCCTGTACGGTCTCCCTCTTCCCTCTTTTCGGAGCTGGACATTGGAAAAGTACCCTTGAATAAATATCTCACTGTAAAAAAAGAGATCATTTTCGAAGATTAAGTGCCCTCCGCAACAATCAACTCAGCTGGTTAAACTAAGTTCGCCTTCAAAAGCAATAAATTTTACGAAAAGAGCCTATAAAAAAGACCAACGCACCTGCAGTCTAAACCTTTGAAACCGAACAGCCTCAAAATTCGTTATTATTTCGTTACCATGCGTGAGATTACAAGGCGCTGAATTTCCTGCGTTCCTTCGTAAATCTGTGTGATTTTGGCATCACGCATAAAGCGCTCGACTGGATAGTCTTTTGTATAGCCATATCCGCCGAAAATTTGCACGGCATCCGTTGTTACTTTCATTGCTGTGTCACCCGCAAGCAGTTTGGACATGGCAGATTCCTTGCCGTATGGAAGGCCTTCAGACTCCAGCCATGCTGCCTGGTATGTTAATAGTCTTGAAGCTTCAATGCTTGTTGCCATATCCGCAAGCTTAAATCCGATTCCCTGCTGGGCTGCAATCGGCTTGCCGAACTGATGGCGCTCTTTTGCATACTCGATGGAAGCATCTAATGCACCCTGTGCAATGCCGACAGCCTGGGCAGCGATTCCGTTGCGGCCGCCATCCAGCGTCATCATCGCAATTTTGAAGCCTTCCCCAACTTTTCCGAGCACGTTTTTAACTGGAACCTTGCATTCTTCGAAAATAATTTCCGTTGTAGGCGATGAACGGATACCCAATTTCTTTTCCTTCTTGCCTACAGAGAAGCCTTCAAAGCCCGCTTCCACAATAAATGCCGTTGTTCCTTTATGCTTTTCAGCAGGATCTGTCAATGCGAATACGACATAGATATCTGCTATTCCACCGTTCGTAATGAAAATTTTGCTGCCATTTAAAATGTAATGATCGCCTTCCAGACGCGCAGTTGTTCTCATTCCGCCTGCATCTGAACCGCTTCCAGGCTCCGTAAGGCCGTAAGCTCCGATTTTTTCCCCCTGCGCCATTGGCTTTAAGTACTTTTGCTTTTGCTCTTCACTGCCGAATTTGAAAATAGGCCAGCCAGCAAGGGAAGTATGTGCTGAAAGGGTTACACCTGTTGAAGCACACACTCTTGAAAGCTCTTCAACCGCGATGCAGTATGCAAGATAGTCGCTCCCGATGCCGCCGTACTCTTCCGGCCAAGGAATCCCCGTTAAGCCAAGCTCCGCCATTTTGTCGAAAATCTCACGGTCAAAGCGCTCTTCCTCATCACGCTCTGCAGCAGTAGGCGCTACCTCATTTTTGGCAAAATCCCGCACCATTTTTCGAATCATTTCATGCTCTTCACTTAATTGAAAATTCATTGTTAGTCCCCCGCTTTGTATGAATTTGCTGATATATTGATATACGCTTCGGTTACGTTAATATTTTCAAAAACTCGTTGATTTTACGCTGGTAAATTGGCTTAACTACTGGTTTACGCGCTAATTATCACCTGGCTCCTATAGCTGCTTGCTGATGACAATCCGCTGAATTTCGCTTGTTCCTTCATAGATTTCAGTGATCTTTGCGTCACGGAAGAAGCGCTCAACCGGATAGTCCTCTGTGTAGCCGTAGCCGCCAAATACCTGAATGGCTTCTGTTGCTACTTCAACGGCAGTTTTGGATGCATAAAGCTTTGCCATTGAAGCTTCCAGGCCGCACTTAATGCCGCTCTGGCGCAGATTGGCTGCCCGATAGATTAATAGCTTTGCTGCCTCAACGCTCGTCGCCATGTCTGCAAGCTTGAATCCGACTCCCTGCTGTGCAGCGATCGGTTTGCCGAATTGAACACGTTCTTTCGCATAACCAGCTGCTGCTTCAAAGGCTGCCTCTGCAATTCCAAGCGCCTGTGCAGCAATTCCGATCCGTCCTGCATCCAGATTCGCCATCGCTATTTTAAAGCCCTCGCCCTCATTGCCAAGAAGGTTTTCCGCAGGAACACGCATATCCTCAAACGTCAGCTGCAAGGTTCTCGAACCATGCAAGCCCATTTTGTGCTCATCCTTTCCGAACACAAGGCCTGGAGTACCTTTATCCACGATAAAAGCAGAGATTCCCTTGCCGCCAAGCTCCGGATTGGTTGAAGCAAATACGATATATACATCCGCTTCCAGGCCATTTGTGATAAACACTTTTGATCCATTAATCACATAATGGTCTCCGTCCTTCACTGCACGCGATTTCAGGCTTCCCGCATCTGAGCCCGCGCTCGGTTCAGTGAGGCAAAAAGCGCCGAGATACTCGCCTGCAGCAAGCTTTGGCACATATTTCTGTTTTTGCTCTTCTGTTCCGAAATATAGGATCGGATTTGTTCCTACAGAGGTATGGACAGATAAAATAACGCCCACTGTCGCACTTACCCTGGATAGTTCATGAATGGCAATAATATAAGAGGTGAAATCCATTTCAGATCCGCCGTATTTTTCAGGAATCGGAATCCCCATGAGGCCAAGCTCGCCCATTTTGCGAAGGATCTCCCTTGGAAACTCGCCCTGCTCCATTTTTTCTACAAATGGCGCGATTTCCGTCTGGGCAAAATCCCGCACCATTTTTCTCATCATTTGCTGTTCTTCTGTAAATCTCAGGTTCATTTGTATTCCCCCCGATGCTGCCTGGCTTCCGTCCGCCAAACCTCTAGTTATTAATTTATCCCGCATTAACGGGCAGTAAGCCCTCCAACTTCATGATTTCAAGAGAAATAAGGGAATAATTAGGACTAACTGCCTGTAAAAGCCCGATTGGTTCAACTAACCATCAGTGAGAAATACACTCACTGATGAAAGTTTCACTTTATTCGTAAACGTAAAAGCCTCTTCCTGTCTTCTTGCCTAACCAGCCAGCTTTTACATATTTCCTTAATAATGGGCACGGTCGGTATTTATCATCGCCAAAGCCTTCATGCAGTGTTTCCATAATGTACAGGCAAGTGTCCAAGCCAATGAAGTCGGCTAATGTTAGCGGCCCCATCGGATGATTCATGCCAAGCTTCATTACTTCATCGATTGCCTCTTTTGTCGCAACCCCTTCATAAAGCGTGTAAACCGCTTCATTGATCATTGGCATCAATACACGGTTGGATACAAACCCTGGGAAATCATTTACCTCAACAGGCACTTTTTTAAGAGTCTTTGTAATATCTTCAATTGTTTGATAAACCTCATCCGTTGTTGCAAGCCCTCGAATAATTTCTACCAGCTTCATAACAGGAACCGGATTCATAAAATGCATGCCAATGACTTTTTCCGGACGTTTTGTTGCAGCTGCAATTTCCGTTATTGGAAGAGACGATGTATTGCTTGCCAAGATAGCATGCTCCGGAGCAATTTCATCCAGCTGGCTGAAGATCTTTGTTTTGATCTCCATATTTTCGACTGCTGCTTCGATTACAAGATCAACGTTCTTAGCATCCTGCAGATCTGTTGAAGCGGTTACATTTCCAAGCACAGCTTCCATATCTTCAGCTGTCATGCGTTCTTTCTCCACCTGGCGGGAAAGATTCTTTTTAATAACGCCAAGTCCGCGTTCTACAAATTCTTGTTTAAGGTCGTTTAGAAGTACGCTGTATCCTGCTTGCGCGCATACCAGCGCGATTCCTGAGCCCATTTGTCCTGCACCGATTACCATAATGTTTTTTATATTCATTTTCGTATCCTCCGTTCTTGAGCTTTGGCCGTTAAATGCTTGTTTAGATCGGCGTTTTTTGGGTTTGGCCGATAAATGGTCGTTTTCGGCCGTTAAATTGCCGATTTTGGCCGATAAAACCTCAAAATCGGCCGATAAACTGCCAATCCAACCGCAAAATTACTGCTTCGGAACCTCTATCATCACTGCATCACCCTGGCCGCCGCCGCTGCAGATAGCCGCAATGCCGATTCCGCCGCCCCGGCGCTTTAATTCATGCATTAATGTTAAAATAATTCTCGCTCCGCTTGCCCCAATTGGGTGGCCCAATGCGACTGCTCCACCGTTAACATTCACTTTTTCCTCATCAAGGCCCGCAATTTTTCCGCTGGTTAAAGCGACAGCTGCAAATGCTTCGTTAATTTCAAACAGGTCAATTTCTTCCAGCGTTTTTCCTGTCTTTTTTAATAGTGCATTAATGACAAGTCCAGGAGTCTGAGGGAAATCCTTTGCTTCCACTGCAATTGCTGTATGGCCAAGAATATATGCTTCCGGCTTCTTGCCTTCGCGTTCTGCACGCTCTTCGCTCATGAGCACCAATGCAGCTGCCCCATCGTTAACGCCAGGAGCATTTCCGGCCGTAATGGTTCCATCTGAATTAAATACAGACCCAAGCTTGCCAAGCTTTTCTAATGAAGTATCTTTACGGGGCGATTCATCCTGAGAAACAACGATCGGCTCTCCTTTTCGCTGCGGAACTTCCACAGGAACGATTTCTTCTGCCAGTACGCCTGATTCGATCGCTGCGATTGCACGCTCATGGCTTCTTAATGCCCATTTGTCCTGCTCTTCACGGCTGATTTCAAATTCCTTTGCTGTTGAATTCCCGTATGTTCCCATATGGACGCCTGTAAAGCTGCAGCTTAGCCCGTCATGAACCATTAAATCCTTAACCGTTGAGTCACCCATGCGCAATCCCCAGCGGGCTTTCGGCAAGATGTAAGGAGCATTGCTCATAGATTCCATGCCGCCAGCCACAATTACTTCCTCGTCCCCTGCACGGATAATCTGGTCTCCTAAAGTGACGCTTCGCATGCCGGAAGCACATACTTTATTGATCGTTTCGGTTTTCACTTCCCATGGCAAACCAGCCTTTCTTGCAGCCTGGCGTGAAGGAATCTGGCCCTGTCCGCCCTGAAGAACGGTTCCCAGAATCACTTCATCAACATCCTCGGGACTTACACCTGCACGGTTCAATGCTTCTTTCACTGCAAATCCGCCAAGATCGGAAGCCGAAAAGCTGCTAAGCGCTCCGGCAAATTTTCCAAAAGGTGTTCTGACTCCGCTAAGAATTACGGTTTTACCCATAAAGAATCGCTCCTTTGTACTATTAATTTAAAATGTTCGAAAAATTAATTAGAAAAAATTTTGAGTTGGTCTTGTTGAAGTTAATTATGTGTGGAGATGCTGCTATTGACTGAACGCTCGCTCGAAAAGACTGCGCACAAAAAGGAGATTATCGCTCTCCATCCAGCTCGAAAAATTGTAAGCGCTTTACCCTATTCCATTTTACTAGAAAAATAGAATAAATTGAAACACTTTACACAAAATTCATAAATTTTAACTTCCACGAGTTAAATTGGCCATGCTCATGGTGCCACATCCTCTTAAAAGCCGGCGCTTTCGGCCGTGCGATAAATAGAAGTTACCTGGCTCTGTGGCATCGCAGGCTTTTGCTGGAAGCAAGACCGCCTGATATTCCAGTCAAAAACTGTCTATCAATTGTGGACTTGCCGCCAGTTAACCTGTAGCATTAATCATTTATCTGTCACATTCATTTATGCTGGAAAGTGACGAAAAATGCTTAAAATGAACTTGTTTCTGTGCTTCAATTTCCAATAATTTTTATGAAGCTAAATTCTGTTTTTCGCCGACAATGGACTTTTCAAGAATTTCAGCAACATCGTACGTATGAACTTGTTCTTCCACTTCTTTTGCTTTTGTTCCATCCGAAAGCATTGTTAAACAGTATGGACAGCCAGAGCTGATTACGGACGGGTTAACCGCAAGTGCCTGTTCTGTACGTGACACATTGATGCGGTGTCCTGTTTCTTCTTCCATCCACATCAAGCCGCCGCCCGCTCCACAGCACATGCCGGTTTCACGGTTTCTCTCCATTTCCACAAGCTTAACGCCAGGAATGCTCTTAAGAATTTCACGCGGAGGATCATAAACCTCGTTGTAGCGTCCAAGGTAGCAGGAATCATGGAAAGTAATGGTTTCATTCACGGCATATTGCGGTGTTAGCTTGCCTTCGTCTACAAGCTTGGCAAGAACCTCAGTATGGTGATAAACCTCTGCTTCCAATCCGAAATCCGGATACTCATTTTTGAAAATGTTGTAGGCATGCGGATCGGTTGTAACAATCTTTTTCACTTCATTTTTCTCAAACTCTTCTATATTTTTAGTTGCAAGCTCCTGGAATAAGAACTCGTTTCCAAGGCGTCTTGGCGTATCGCCTGAATTCTTTTCCTTATTTCCAAGGATTGCGAACTTAACCCCTGCCTCATTTAATAGCTTGGCAAAGGAAAGGGCAATCTTTTGGCTGCGGTTATCATAAGATCCCATTGAGCCAACCCAGAATAAATATTCGAACTCTTCTCCTGCCTTCTTCAGTTCCTTCACGGTCGGCACATGAACATCCTCGCGTGCCTCTCTCCAATCTTCGCGCTCCTTGCGGTTAAGCCCCCAAGGGTTGCCCTGGCGTTCAATATTCGTCATCGCGCGCTGTGCATCAGCGTCCATTTTACCCTCTGTTAAAACAAGGTAGCGGCGCAAATCGATAATTTTATCGACATGCTCATTCATAACTGGACATTGATCTTCACAGTTGCGGCAAGTCGTACAAGCCCAGATTTCTTCTTCGGTGATGACTTCGCCGATTAGGCTTGGGCTGTATGCAAGCCCAGCAGCGGCTTCTTCAGCCCCCTGGCCGGCAGCTGCAAGCGCAAGCTGGTTGCCTTTCGTGCTGGAAAAAGCAAATGTCGGCACCCAAGGCTGCTTGGATGTAACTGCTGCACCGTGGTTTGTTAAATGGTCACGCAGCTTAATAATTAAATCCATTGGGGAAAGCATTTTACCCGTGCCTGTAGCAGGACACATGTTTGTACAGCGTCCGCATTCTACACAAGCATAGAAATCAATCATCTGATGCTGAGTAAAGTCTTCAATCTTTCCGACGCCAAAGCTTTCCTGGGATTCATCTTCAAAGTCGATTGCTTTCAATTTCCCTGGATTCTCCAAACGATTAAAATAAACATTGGCTGGCCCGGCAATTAAGTGTGCGTGCTTTGATTGCGGCACGTATACAAGGAATGCCAGTAGGAACAGCAAGTGGATCCACCATGCAATATAAAAGACAGCGATTGCGGCAGTTTCACCGATCCACGAGAATGCTCCCGCAATGAGCGAAGCAACTGGCTCAGTCCATGTTCCTTCATGCCCGTGCCAGATCATACTCATCCCATTTCCGAGAAGGACTGAGAGCATTAGCCCTCCGATAAAAATAAGTACGAGACCTGCTTTAAATCCTCTTTTTAAGCGAACGAGCTTTTCAACATAACGGCGGTAAAAAGCCCAGATCACCGCTACAAGGATCATCAGGGTCACAAGCTCCTGGAAGAAAGTGAAACCAGGATATAAAGGTCCAAGCGGCAAATGCGCACCCGGTTTGATGCCTTTAATGATAAAATCAATGGCACCAAATTGGACCATAATAAATCCATAGAAAAACATCACGTGAATGGCGCCGCTTTTCTTGTCCTTCAAAAGCTTTTTCTGGCCAAATACATTGACCCAGATTTTTTCGAGGCGCTCTTTTACTTTGCCGTCAAACTCAACCTTTTTGCCAAGCTTGATATATTCTATCCGCGTCTTTACAACATAGACAAACAGGCTGACGGCGTAAGCGGTTACAAGAAGGAATGCAATTAAGTTAATCCATAATAAACCGTTCATGGGCAGAGTGCTCCTTTCAGTATAGTTCCTTTCCTTAGAAAATTTTAAATACAGTAAATTTTTCTGAATTTATCTCTTACTCCCATTATATTATGAATGAGCATTCAGTCAACCATTTTTTCAATAACTTGTTGGAAAAGTTTTATTATTTTGTCATTCACACTATATGAAAACATTCTGTTCACACTGAAGAAAGTCCTGCCTAAATAAGAAAAATTCATTATATAAATAATGCCGCTGGAAATACTAACAGGAAACTTTGCGGGAGGAAGATGGCATTGACTGTTTGGAATATCATCATGGTCATTTTACTCGTGATCTTTTTATGGCTGTATATTGATTTTACATGGGGCCGGAAGAACCATATGAAAAAGCTCGAGCGGACAGCCTGCCCTATTCGCCATTCGGATATAGAAATCTTTACTGATGGGCCTCCCTTATTTAAAGATCTTTTTTCTGAATTGAGGAAAGCACAGCATCACATCCATATTTTATTTTATATCGTGAAGGATGATAAGATCAGCGAGGAGTTTTTAACCATTTTAAAGGGGAAAGCAAAAGAAGGAGTCGAAGTTCGCCTTCTTCTAGATTGGGTCGGAAGCTTTCCTGTTAAAAGAAAAACCGTTAAAGATCTCAAAAGCAGCGGAATCAAGTTTTCCTTTGCACATATACCCAAACCCCCCTTCCTTTTCTATACGTTCCAGACCAGAAACCATCGGAAAATTACGGTTATTGACGGAAAGATCGGTTATAGCGGCGGCTTCAACATTGGAAAAGAGTACATTAATCAAGATAATAAGCTTACCCCGTGGCGTGATTATCATTTGAAATTCCATGGTGAAGGTGTGCACGATTTGCAAACAGAATTTTTGGCAGACTGGTACAAAGCCACCAAAACCCATCTGCTGGCTAACAGCCTCTATTTTCCTGAACTGCATGCAGGGCAGTATAAGCAGCAGTTTGGAGCGTATAAAGGGGCCTTTCTTGAAGAAGACTTTTCATCTTTAATCCGAAATGCCAAGAAATCCATTACGATAGGCACCCCTTATTTTATTCCGAGTAAAAGGCTTTTCAAGGATTTAAGCCATGCATTGGAGAGAGGAATTACAGTTAGAATTCTGATTCCCTTCGTGACAGACCATGCCCTTGTAAAAGAAGCTTCTTATCTTTACTTAAGGAAATTGCTGAAGCAGGGCGCTTATGTATACGAATACCTAAATGGCTTCTACCATGCGAAAGCTATTATTGTAGATGATGAACTCAGCGATGTCGGTACAGCCAATTTTGATAAACGAAGCCTGTTTTTAAACTATGAAATCAATTGTTTTATTTATGACAAAGAATTCATCAAAAGGTTCAAAGTTATTTTAGATACAGACATTAGAAATTCGAAAAGATTAACTTTAAAAGAATTAAACCGCCTGGATCCTTTTCGGATGTTTAAGGAAATGCTCGCCCGGACGGTGGCCACCTTCCTTTAAGGGTATCCAGGGAAAAAGTTAGGTGCAGCATAATGGAGATTTCGCTTTGGATACGTTTCCCACGCTATCAGTCTGCGGGAAGCTGCTCCTGCGGCATTCCCGGTGTAGATTGAATGGCAACAGGAAAAGCGGAGGCGCAGGGCTAGTCCATTTTAACTTCAAAGATTTTTCAAAAGCGTTCCCCGGCCAAAGAGGAACGCCCTTTTATTTAAATTGAATTTCCCTCACCTTCTGCCTCGTTTCTTCTGGCCACCATGCCCCGCAATCATCTGAGACTACACAAGCAGCGCATTTTTCCAGATCATATACCTTCATCCCCGTAATTGGCGGAGAATAAAGATGCAGGGTTACAAGATTTTCCTTGCCTGCACTCTTCATTTTATGCACGCCTCGTTTGCGGGCAAAAAAGAAAGAACCTTTAGATTTTACCTCAGCAAATAACTCTGCAGGAAGCTGATTTTTTTTCACTTTAAAAATAGTATTTTCAGAATCTCCATTTAAAACTTGTATCCATCCTATTGAACTTCCATGATCGTGGGGCGCGCACTCGATATCAGACCAGTTCATTACCAGCAGCTCCACTTCATTATTTTGATAGAGAAGCTTGCGGTAATAAGGCTTTCCGTCAGCTGATTGCAAATACGGCAAAAGATCCTCCAGCCTAATATCCATTGATTCCAATGCCTTTTTAAGTTCTTTCGCAGAGGGTGTTTTTAAAGCACCCAAATACTTGCTAAACCGGTCTTGCAAGGCCATCAAACGATTCCCCCTTCAAATGTGGATTATCGTTTCCTCCAAGAAATATATTGAAAAACCGAACCCATCTGGCCATTAACCATGATCACTCCAATAATAATTATGATTCCGCCCAGGATGCTTATGAAGAAAATTTTTTCATGGAGCAATAAAATGGCAGCGATAAGAGTAAACAAAGGTTCCATATACATAAACATGGAAACCTTAGACGCCTCCAATACTTCGTGTGCCTTAGACCAATACCAATAGGCAATGCCGGACACAAATATCCCCAGAAATAGTATATGGGCCCATTCTGCACCCGTTAAAAGGTGAAATCTCTCCCAGCCTCTATCTCTAAGCAAAAATGGAATCGTTAAGAGGCATCCAAGCAGACTCATGTAAAAAGTAACCGTAAGCGAAGGAAGTTTGATATGTAATTTTTTTAATAAAACTGAGTAAACAGCCCAATTCAATGTACTTAATATCATGAGGAAATAACCTATATTGAAAGCAAATCCCAAGGTTTGTCCGCTTCTCGCCCCTGTCACCAGCAAAACACCTGAAATGGCAATCAATATACCGAAAGATTTTGCAAAAGTAAGTTTCTCATGCAAAAAAATCATGGAGAGCATCACTGTAAACACAGGTGAAAACGAAATCATCCAGCCTGCCGAGGATGCATCTATCGTAAGAAGAGCCGATACTTGTATGACTTGATGGACAAAAACGCCAAGAACTCCTAATACAATTAAATGCGGAATATACATCAAAGGAATAAGAACGGGGATCCTTTTCAGCATCAGCACAATCAATAAAAAAACGGCTCCAATTGCAAAGCGCAGCATAATTAAAGTATATGGATCAAGCTTGTCCAAGACTGCCTTGGTGGAAACAAAGGAAATTCCCCAGAAACTAATCGAAATCGTCGCATATAAAGAGGCAGCAAATTGAGGCTTAATTGAAACCATCGGAGAGCGATTCCTTTCTGATAACGGTTTCTATCATCATATGCTCGTCCTATTGTAAAATGCAGAAATTGTTTTTACCCTGCTGCAATGTTTTCGCGGTCATTTGTTCGCTAGTTTACCGGATTTGTTCGCTGAATTTACGATTTGTTTGCTAATTTTGTTTGTTTATTTGCTAAACTTAATTGTTTGTTCGCTAAAATTCATGATTTATTCGCTAAGTTCAATTAGACACCAAAAGGGGTACCCCTGCTATATGCGGGCACCCCCTTTTCCATCATCCCACTATATTCCGCAGCCAAGGCAGAATCACTTCATATGCTTTAAAACCAAGGTAAATTCCGACAATACCCATGATTCCAGGAAGAGCTGGCGGCGCAGGAATCGGCAGCTTCATAAAAGCAAATACAAATCCGACGAGAAATCCTGTAAGTATGGATAAAAGAACAATTTTCATAATATCCTCCCTCATCTCATTTACTATGTTTTACCAGTCTAACTGCAGACTAAAAGGGAGTAAGTCCCTTTAAATTAAAACAACTGCCCGTAAGTGCCCGATTAGTTCAACTAACACTCAGAATATCACTGAGTGAAGTTTCACTTTACATATGCTATTAGCTTCCCCTTTTTCAGCAAAAACACTCGCCAGATTTTGGACGAGTGCCTAGGTTTTCTTATGTGATATTTATCAGCAGAATTAAGATTTGCAGCCCTGCTGGCAGAAAAAAGCCGGCACATGACTGTGCCAGCTTAAATTTACGCTATTACATTTTCTCTGGAGCGGATACCCCGATCAATGCAAGTGCATTCTTTAGTGTTGTCTGTACCGCTTTGATCAATGCCAAACGTGCTTTTGTTCTTTCCGGATTTTCTGCATCCAATACTTTTTCAGCATTATAGAAGCTATGGAAAGCAGATGCAAGCTCAAAGATATAGTTCGTGATTCTGTGCGGCATGCGCTTTTGAGCCGCTTCGCCAACGGCCTGAGGGAATTCGCCGATCTTTTTTAGAACGTCAATTTCCTTTTCTGCCTGTATCAGAGAAAAGTCAGCTTGATTATCTGCCGAGAATCCCTGCTCTTCACCCTGGCGCAAAATGCTGGAGATGCGTGCATGCGCGTATTGAGCATAATATACAGGGTTTTCGTTGGACTGGGATACAGCCAGATCAAGGTCGAAATCAAGATGAGTGTCAGCGCTTCTCATGGCAAAGAAATAGCGTGTTGCGTCCAGGCCAACCTCTTCGACAAGATCGCGCATGGTAACAGCTTTACCAGTTCGTTTGCTCATCTTCATTTTTTCGCCGTTTTTATACAAATGAACAAGCTGGATAATTTCCACTTCCAGCGCCTCCCGATCATAGCCAAGTGCCTCAATGGCCGCTTTCATGCGCGGAATGTAGCCGTGGTGGTCAGCACCCCAAATGTTGATCAGCTTTTCAAAGCCTCTTTCAAGCTTGTCCTTATGGTAAGCGATATCTGGAGTCAGATACGTGTAGGAGCCGTCATTTTTTATGAGAACACGGTCTTTATCATCACCGAAAGTCGTGGAGCGGAACCATGTTGCCCCATCCTCTTCGTAAATGTGGCCGTTATCCTTTAACGCTTTTAGAGCTGTGTCGATTTTACCGTTGTTGTAAAGAGATGTTTCTGAATACCAAACATCAAAGCCAACCCGGAAATCCTCAAGATCCTGTTTAAGCTTTGCCATCTCATATTTCAAGCCATACTCGCGGAAAAAGTCAAAACGCTCTTTTTCATCAGCGTTTACATATTTATCACCGAACTCTTCCGCCAGCTTTTTGCCAATGCCGATAATGTCTTCGCCATGGTAGCCGTCTGCCGGCATTTCCTTATCCATGCCAAGAGCCTGGAAATAACGAGCCTCAACCGATAAAGCCAAATTATTAATCTGGTTTCCAGCGTCGTTAATATAGTACTCGCGTGATACATCGTAGCCTGCTTTAGCTAAAATATTGCATAGGGAGTCACCAACTGCCGCACCGCGCGCATGTCCCAAGTGCAGGTCGCCTGTCGGGTTTGCGGATACAAACTCCACCTGGATCTTTTGGCTGTTGCCGACAGTTGTTTCGCCGTACTTGTCGCCTGCCTCAAGAACTGCTGGAATCAGGTCAGTCAAATAAGAATTATTCATGTAAAAATTGATAAAGCCAGGGCCGGCAATTTCAATTTTTTCGATCGAAGCCTTTGAGCTGTCAAAATTAGCAATTAGATCCTCTGCAATCATTCTTGGTGCTTTCTTGGCCACACGCGCCAGCTGCATTGCCATGTTCGTAGAATAATCTCCATGTGCCTTTTCTTTAGGGATTTCCAGGATAACATCAGGAATTTGCTCTTCAGCTGCCAAACCCGCTTTCACAACCGCATCCTTAATTTCCTGCTTTAACTTGCTTTGCACCTGCTCAACTATGTTCATTGTTTTCCTCCTCAAACGTAATCGCCAAATGATATGTACCTGCCTGCGATCCCTGCATTTTTAAATCGTATAGAATATCGATGGAACCTTCACCTGATTTATCATTATATTGATGATCCATCCTCTTCGTCACAGTGCCCATTTCAAGCACTCCATAAGGTGTCTGATAGCTGCCCCGCAGCTTTTTATTCATCCTGAACGGCAGCCTCATTTTAACAGCGCCGCTTCTTAAAATCAGTCCATCCGTATCGGACATCTTTATAATCGTTTTTACTGTTCCTTCTTCCATCTCTTCATCATACTGAAGGAAACGGGAGGAATCCTTTATATAGTATCGGCCAAAAGCAGTCAATTCAAAAGTCTCTTTGCTGCCTCCGCTGCGAATATCCGTTTTCACTTTTATCTTCACAGGCATTTGTTCCGCTGAGCGACTGGACAACGGCAACACATCCTTTTCTCTTGTCTATAACTATATAAGTATAAATACTCCACAGGGAAAGTGCAAGACGAGTACCAGGTACAACCCGAAATTTGCCGAAAAAAAAACGGAGACCCCAGTCCCCGTTTCTACTGTATTATTTTTTATTAACCCACCCAAGAATCATTTCACGAATCATTTTGCTCGCTGTATTGGCTGTTTGCTCAGAATGATCATAGATTGGCGCAACCTCAACCAGATCGGCTCCAACAACTTTCACATCTGAATGCGCAATTTCATGAATGGATGCAAGAAGCTCTCTTGATGTGATGCCGCCTGCGTCCACCGTGCCTGTTCCTGGTGCATGTGCAGGGTCTAAAACATCAATGTCAATCGTTACATATACAGGACGTCCTGCAAGCTTAGGAAGGATATCTTTTAATGGCTTATGCACTTCAAATTTAGAAATGTGCATGCCCGCTTCTTTTGCCCACTCGAATTCCTCTTTCATACCGGAACGGATTCCAAAGGAATAAATATTACCTGGTCCGATTAAATCTGCTGCTTTACGGATTGGCGTAGAATGGGATAACGGCTCCCCTTCATAATGCTCACGCAGGTCAGTATGGGCATCCATATGGATAATCGCTAAATCCGGATACTTTTTGTACATTGCCTTAATGACAGGCCAGGAAACCAAATGCTCTCCGCCCATACCAAGCGGGAATTTATCTTCAGCCAGAAGCTGGTCAATAAACTCTTCAATCATATCGATGCTTTTCTGCGGATTTCCGAAAGGCAGCGGGATATCGCCAGCATCATAATATTTTACCTCATCCAGTTCGCGGTCTAGGTAGGGGCTGTACTCTTCAAGCCCGATGGATACTTCACGGATGCGGGCAGGACCGAAACGTGAACCCGGACGGTAGCTGACTGTCCAGTCCATTGGCATTCCATAAATCACTGCTTCACTTTCTTCATAACTAGGATGGCTTTTAATAAAAACATTGCCCGAGTAGGCTTCGTCGAAACGTACCAAGGTCATCCCTCACTTCCTATGTATTGGAGAAGGCCGCTTTTTGAAAAAGCAGCCTATGATTTGTATTTACTTTACTAAATCCTGAACAAACTTCGGCAATACAAATGCCGCTTTATGCAATTCTTTTGTATAGTATTTTGTTTCAATATCATGGAAACGGTCTTCCGTTACTTCAAGCGGATCGTATTTTTTAGATCCGATTGTGAATGCCCACATGCCGCTTGGGTACGTAGGGATATTCGCAGTGTACAAACGGGTGATTGGGAAGATTTCTTTTACATCGCGCTGTACGTTGCGGATTAGATCTGCTTTGAACCAAGGGTTGTCAGACTGGGCAACAAAGATCCCGTCTTCCTTAAGCGCTTTGGAAATTCCAGCATAGAAGCCTTTTGTGAAAAGATTTACTGCCGGGCCTACTGGCTCAGTTGAGTCAACCATGATGACGTCATACTCATTGTCGCTTTCCGCGATGTGCATAAAGCCATCTCCAACCTGAACATCAACGCGCGGGTCATCCAGCTTGCCTGCAATCTCAGGCAGGTACTTCTTGGAATACTCAATAACCTTTCCATCAATATCAACAAGAGTCGCTTTTTTCACGCTTGGGTGCTTCAGCACTTCACGGATTACACCGCCGTCACCGCCGCCTACTACAAGAACGTTTTCAGGGTTTGGATGAGTGAATAAAGGAATATGAGCAACCATCTCATGGTAAACAAATTCATCCTTGATTGAAGTCATAACCATGTCATCAAGAAGAAGCATATTGCCCCATTCTTCTGTTTCAACCATATCAAGCTTTTGGAAATCCGTCTGTTCTGTATGTAAAGTACGCTTCACCTTCATCGTAATGCCAAAGTTCTCAGTTTGTTTTTCTGTAAACCAAAGTCCCATTCTTTAATCAATCCTTCCATAAAAAAATGAAATATCGTTAATGGAGCAGCAAAAAGCATGATCATCTTTTATACTTCCCTAACATGCAAATTACAAACACAGAAAAAGTATAGTTGAATCTAGCAAAATTGCAAGAAAAATTTCGCTAATTGCTAGAGAAAGATGTTTAAAACTCTCCCTTTTTTTCAATACTAAGAATATGTATTTATACTTCCTTAGATTTTATAAGGATCACTCTGTTAAACTTGCCTGTTGATTTCCGCTACAGTTGCATAGCGAGCCGAAGGCGGCCAGGGAGGCTCTATCCCTCCCGGGGAAAGCTTGAGTGACCGCAGCGAAATCAACGGTCAGAATTTATCAAGAAAAGCAGCAATTTATGAGAAAAAAGCCTAATTAAAAAACTAGAAGAAAGAATTCGGGGGGTGTCACAATTGGAATTAATGACGGATCAGCGCTTTCGAAAAACAATGAAATACCTGCGGGCTATTCTCATTATTAGCTTAATAGGAATGGCTCTTACAGTAGTTATGATCGGGGGCATTCTGGTTTATGCCAAAATATTGGGTCCGCCGCCGCTCTCCGTACCGCAATCCACTTTATTTTTATCGGATGATGGCGCTGTAATTGGCGAAAGCCATAACGGACAGAAGCGCTATTGGGCACCTCTTGAGGAAATAAGCCCGCATTTAATTGATGCGACAGTGTCAATTGAGGATAAAAACTTTTTCGAACACAACGGATTTGACTATAAACGAATCGCTGGTGCTGTTCTCGCTGATATTAAAGCAATGGCAAAAGTTCAGGGCGCCAGCACAATCAGCCAGCAATATGCCCGCAACCTTTTCCTGGAACACGAAAAAACATGGAAGCGGAAAATACTTGAAGCTTTCTATACCATCAGGCTGGAGATGAATTACTCCAAGAAGGAAATCCTAGAAGGTTATTTAAATACGATTTATTACGGAAATGGTGCTTATGGCGCACAGGCAGCAAGCCACTTTTATTTCGGAAAAGACGCAAGTGACCTAACACTGGCTGAAGCAGCCATTTTATCCGGCATTCCAAAGGGACCTGGCATCTATTCGCCATTTGCATCAGCTGAAAAAGCAAACCAGCGGCAAAAGGTAATCCTGCAGACAATGGTTAAAAACAAGATGATTAGCCAAAAAAAGGCTGACCTTGCTGCTGCTGAAGAGCTGAAACTTGTTGGCGAGCACATGCACCCCAAGACGAAAACAGCACCTTATTTCCAGGACGCTGTACGCAGTGCGCTTAAAAACCAGCTTAACCTGGATGACCGTACAATTGAATTGGGCGGATTGAAGGTATACACCACATTGAATCTGAAGGAGCAGGAGATTGCAGAAGAAACAGTGGATAAACTAATTTCAAATGACTCCGAGATTCAAGTCGGGATCGTAGCCATGAACCCGAAAAACGGCTATGTCAAAGCAATGGTCGGAGGGCGAGACTATGAGGAAAGCCCATTTAACAGGGCTGTCCAGGCTGTAAGGCAGCCGGGATCGACAATAAAGCCGCTGCTGTATTACGCAGCATTGGAGCAAGGGTTTACCCCCTCAACTCCGATAAGAAGCGAACAGACCACCTTCCGCTTTGAAGATGGCACACCTGACTACACGCCGCACAATTTTAACAGCAAATATGCGGATGATGATATTACAATGGCTCAGGCACTTGCTTTATCTGACAACGTCTATGCTGTAAAGACTCATTTATTTTTAGGAGAAGAGACACTCGTAAATACGGCGAAGAAATTTGGAATTACATCAAAAATGGCAAAGGTTCCTTCACTTGCACTAGGGACTTCTGGTGTAAGAGTCATCGAGCTGGCCAATGCCTACAGCATGTTTGCCAATGGCGGAAAAAAGGTTTCTCCTGTATTGATTAAGCGGGTTGAAAACCATAAAGGCGAAGTAATCTATGAGCATGAGCCCTTCCAAATACGATCCCTTCGCCAGGATCTTGCTTTTGTCATGACCCATATGATGACAGGAATTTTTGATCCAAAGCTGAATGGCTATGCACAGGTAACAGGAAGCACAGTGATTGGTGATATGACCAGGCCCTATGCCGGAAAATCCGGATCAACCGAAGCGGACAGCTGGATGGCCGGCTTTACCCCTCAGCTTGTAACAGCTGTATGGACCGGTTATGATAAGGGACATGTGATTACAAACAGCGTTGATAAAACGTATGCTAAAAATATATGGATCCGGTTTATGGAGGAGGCCCATAAAGGGAAGCCGGCAAAGGATTTCAAAGCACCAAAGGGCACAGTTGGCGTCTATGTTGACCCAGCCAACGGAAAAATTGCCGGCGAAAACTGTCCGGTCAAACGCCTTACTTATTTTACGGAAGGAACAGAACCAACAGAATATTGTACGGAGCATTTAGACCATAAAGAAGATAAACAACCTGAACAGCCTGAAAAGAAGCCGAAGACTCCTTGGTATAAGAAGCTGTTCCAGTGGGCTTCATAATGATGATGTGCCTGGATGCCTGATCTCATGAATGGGATCGGGCATTTTTTAATTTATGCGTGCTTCTATTTCTTTTCAGGCTTTCCTGATGAGTTTGGCATTATTAAATCAATTAGTTCCCTTCGGACGGCTTTTCCTCTGTTTTCCGGCACTATTCTCCTTGATTAGTTTCCTTCTGATGGCTTTTCCTCTATTTTCCGGCACTATTCTCCTTGATTAGTTCCCTTCAGAGGGTTTTCCCTCTGTTTCCGGCACTATTCTTCTCGATTAGTTCCCTTCAGAGGGCTTTCACCCTGTTTTCCGGCACTATTCTCCTTGATTAGTTCCCTTCAGAGGGCTTTCACCCTGTTTTCCGGCACTATTCTTCTTGATTAGTTCCCTTCAAAGGGCTTTCCCTCTGTTTTCCGGCACTATTCCCCTTGATTAGTTCCCTTCAACAGGCTTTCACCCGACTTCCGGCACTATTGTTTGCTGGCCGTTCACTCTGGTTCGGCACACTCTCTAAAAATTGAAAAACCCCGGGGTCCGAATCCCGGGGTTTTTCATGTCCTAGTGCTATATTGTGCCTTCACACTGTTAAATAGTTTACTTTTTTTATTGGAATTGTACAAGTAGTTAGAAAACCACGTCAACAAAATGTCACAAATTCGTCACAAATTTAGACTTTTTTTCTACTTCGCTTGTAAATCTGATTTTAGCTGCTCTTCCGAACGTTCCCACATGCCTGCGTCATGATTTTTCAAAAATTCAGCAAGCACTTCTTTTGATTTTTCATCCATATGGTCAACAATAATTTGTCTTTTAATCGATTTATCCATTCGGTTAACATGCTCTGGCAGGGACTTGTATCCTCTGCGAATTTCGCGGTCTACCGTCATCTCGCATGCTGTCACACCAGCATAATAAGGGCCGCCCTCTTTGCGGTCAATGGTTACCCAGATCAGCCAGTATGGCTTTCCATTTGGCACTTCATCCTTATTTGGCAGGAATTTAATTCCCTTTTCAACTGGGCTCCTTGCATGCATGGCGCCCACTTCGATTGTAGCCTCGCCGGCATCTACATCAATGATGACAGGTGTCACATTATCAAGGCTGAGGGTACCGACGCCAAAGCCTCCATGCCCATCAGTCGGGTCGTTTTTTATAATATTAAAATCAACCTTCTTTTTCTTTTTTTCTTCCATATCAAATCCTCCTAAGCACCTTAATCTCATCTATTAGCTTTTTCACTTATTATGTCATAAATAGTTCGTAGAAAAAATCATTCAGGCCGCTTGCCAGAACCGGCAATATGGTGTTGAAAATGGGCTGGATGGTGTATTGGTCCAGCGGAGTAATTACAAGGATAAGAAAAATGACAGAGCCATATGCTTCAAACTGGGTCATCTTCGGGCGAATATGGGCTGGTGCCAAATCTTCTATAATTCTGTAGCCATCAAGCGGCGGGAACGGCAGCAGATTAAACACGAAAAGCACTAAGTTTAACTGGATAAATATATTTAAAAAATCCGCAACAAACGGCGGGAAGGATGCGGCCAACCCTGTCCCTGCAAGGGCATACCAGATAAAAAAGCCGAGAACCGCCATCACCAGATTGGACAAAGGGCCTGCAATCGATACAGAAATACCCGCAAGCTTCGGCTTCTTAAAGAAGAATCGATTGACTGGAACGGGCCTCGCCCATCCAAAACCAGCTATAAAAATCAGTATAGTCCCAATAGGGTCCAGATGCTGCATGGGATTCAGTGTTAATCTGCCCTGTTTCTGTGCCGTTGGGTCTCCAAATTTGTAAGCCACATAAGCATGGGCATATTCATGGACCGTAAAGGCAATCATTAATGTTACAGCCACATAGGGAATCTCCCTGAGAGAAAACGCTAAAAATTGTTCCACAAGCCAAAACTCCCTCTCCTGCCGGCAAACGTAGTACTTCACTGCCAGGGCAATTGATACTTTTCATTTTCACTTTGGCTCTGTTAAATTTGCCTGCTGGCTTCTGCTCCAGGAGCTCAAGCTTCCGCGGGCGGTCCGGCGCTCCTCGGCGCATTCACGCCTGTGGGGTCTCTCTTTGACTCGCTTCTCCCGCAGGACATTGAATTAGCATCCTTGAATAATCACCGCAAAAGGAAATTTGGCAGTATTTTCGAGGATTCTCGCGCCTTCCGCTCCAATCAACAGGGTGCCAAAATCAACATAATCATTTAACACAGCATTCATTTTTTCCAGGTTTTAATACATACTATGTACGAACCACTGCCGCTATTTACTTAAAAGTATACATGAACACCACACGAAAGGGAAAGAACGTGCCATCATGCTTGCACAATGCAAAAAATTATGGAAAACTACAATCGTAAGAAAAGTGCAAGCGCCTTGCCCAGGGGCGCAAGCATAAGACGGGTCCCGGAGGGAGGCGTTCTTGGCCTTCTGCAGGGGCACGGCTTAGACCAGAGAGCCCTAGGCAATGGAGCTAGATAGTTATCGAGGTTCAAAATAATTTTTTTATCTTTTAAAATAAGAGGAGGAAACAAAATGCCATACGTAACAGTCAAAATGCTGGAAGGCCGTACAGAAGAACAAAAAAAAGCGCTAGTAGAAAAAGTAACAGATGCCGTTAACGAAACTACTGGTGCCTCCAAGGACAAAATTGTCGTTTTTATTGAAGAAATGTCCAAGAACCACTATGCAATTGGCGGCAAGCGCTTAAGCGACGAATAGAATATATTATGAATGCTCTGTTAAACTTGAGTACTGATTTCCGCTGCGGCACTCAGCGAACCGCGGGGTCTCCCTTTGGTTCGCTTTTCCCGCAGGACATTGAATTAGCATCCATGAAAAACCATCGCACGAAGGAAATGCGGTTTTCGAGGATCTCGCGCCTTCCGCTCCAATCAACACGGTGTTAAATCAATATTCAGCTTTAACACAGCTATTATTAAAAAGGGCAGTTCCTAGAAAATTGCCCTTTTTATATGCTTCTCCTGATAAATTACATTTCCTGCATAAAGATTTCCACAATTAGAAAAGCCGGGCACCTTAATGCAGCTGTTATTGTCCCCTTTAAGTAGACATTCAAAAAAACCTTCATGTTACCATGGAGGAAAGAATGCTACTTGGAGGGGATTTTTCTATGGCAAAGAAAGGACAAACTTTTAATAGCTATTCAGAGGAGTTCAAACGTAATGCTGTAATGAAATACGTGAATGGTTCAAAGAGTTATAAAGTATTGGCAGAAGAGTTGGGAATCCGTCATTGCAGCCAGCTTAAAGTGTGGGTTAGGAAATGGAAAAATGGAGTACCTTTTGATGAGCGTAAAGGAGTGTTCAATCCTTTAAAAGGCAGGCCCAGGACTAAATTTAAGTCAGTTGAAGAGGAAAGAGATTATTTAAAAGCACAGGTTGAATATTTAAAAAAGCAGTATCCAAATCTGGTAAAGGAGGAAAAGACATTCCCAGAAGAATAAAATATAAACTGATAGATGAATTAAGAAGTGACTATCCTGTCTCCTGGCTGCTAGAGATTGCCTACATCAAACCTGCAAGTTATTACAAATGGAGGAAAACCAACACTCAACGGGAAGAGAAGGCTGGGAAGGAACAGGATATTCGCGAGCACATTATGGGAATCCACTTCATGCATCCCGAATTTGGCCGGCCGCGTATCACAGATGAACTAAATGAAAATGGTTATTCTATCAATCATAAAAAGGTCTATAAGCTTATGACGGAAATGGATATACAATCAGTCATCCGGAAGAAGAGAAAACGACATGGCCATAGTCCTTCAGTCATCTTCCCCAATCGCCTTAAGAGGAATTTCAAGGCTGCTGGACCTAATCAAAAGATGGTAACGGATATTACCTATGTGTCTGTTGGAGAAGAATTTTATTATTTATCCGTTATTCAGGATCTTTTCAATAATGAAATAGTAAGTTGGGAGCTATCCAAGAGAAACGATCTCGAACTTGTGTTAAATACGGTAGATAAATGGACAAAGAAAAAAGACGTAGCTGGAGCCGTTCTCCATTCGGATCAGGGCTTCCAGTATACGTCAAAGCTATACAACAATCGATTAGAGGCTTATGGCATCAAGGGCAGCCACTCTCGAAAAGGAAACTGCCTGGATAATGCCTGTGTAGAATCATTCTTCTCACACCTCAAAACAGAGAAGTTGTATATAGACAAGTGTATTTCAGAAGAAGAGCTAGAGCAAGCCCTTGAAGATTACATCTATCATTACAATTACAAACGAAGACAAAAGAAACTAAAGAAACGCGCACCGATTGAATATCGAAACGCGCTCGCTGCTTAGCTTTTTTAGGTTGTCTACTTGACAGGGGCAAGACCAA
>NZ_JAEL01000072.1 GCF_000518885.1 Bacillus sp. J33
ACTTACTGGCTTTACTTACACAAAACCTTGGGCTACTCCCTCGAGCAGTATATCGAAGATATACAGAAGAATTCAAAAGAAAAACAGCGAAGAACAAAAGAAAGACATAAAAGAAAAGGCAAGGAGTATTATACTCCTCGCCGTCTAGAAAAGATGCAGAATGCCTGGAACGCATCATCTTGATAATCATTGTAACATATGGGTAAGCCGTATGCCTTAGTAGGGCACGTGCGGTTTGATAAGGGGGAAGCCATGAGAATGGTTTCCCTACTTTATTCTTATTCAACAAAATGGCAGTTTAGTTGAAGAAGGAATTGCTCTAAGGGTGATTAAAAGTTTGAGATCTTCAAGTATTGTACTATGATAAATTCAATTCATTATTAGAGTTGGCAAGGGTTGGGACAGTGCTCCTTACTCTTACACAATTTAGAATTACCTAAGGAGTGGTAGAAATGGCACGTGTTTTATTTATTAATGCCGGTTCAGAAGGACATATCAATCCAACTATTGGAATTGTACAGGAGCTTATTTCGCGCGGCGAAGAGGTAGTGTACTTTACGATAGAAGCTTTTCGAGAGCAAATTGAGAAGGCGGGAGCTACTGTACGAACATTGGACGGTCAGAAATTTATAAATGCCTTTATCTCGGGTGGAAGAAATTATTTACTTGAAAGAATTAACGGTCTTTTACATACGGCAGATATTGTCATACCTAGCGTGCTTGAACAGATTGAAGGAGAACATTTTGATTACATCATCCATGATTCTATGTTTGGTTGTGGACGTTTACTTGCTCAAATCCTTAAGCTTCCAGCAATCAATTCTTGTACTTCCTTTGCGCAGACAAAGGAATCATTCGATAAAATGCTGGAACAGTTTTCTAAAGGCATTCCCACGGAAGTGGTTAAAGAAATAAACCGTGAATATCAAAGCCTGACGGCAATGGTGAAGGAAAAATATGATGTCGAGATCCAATCTCCTTACGAAGTTTTTTGTAATCCTGCACCGCTTACAATCGTTTATACACCTAGGGAGTTTCAACCTTTTGGAGAAGCATTCGACCAAACTTACAAATTTATAGGTCCATCCATCTCTAAACGATTAATTCAAGAAAACTTTGACCTTACGGCTATCAAGGGAAAAAGACCAATTTATATTTCACTGGGTACTGTCTTTAACCAAGCCCTTGATTTTTATAAGCTTTGTTTTGAAGCATTTGGAAATAGCAATCACACGGTTGTCATGTCGATCGGGAAACAAACCCCACTAATTGATTTAGGAGAGATCCCTCAAAACTTCATTGTAAAAAAATATGTTCCACAAACGGAAGTGCTAAAATACACTAAATTATTTATCACACACGGCGGAATGAATAGTACCAATGAGGGTCTCTACTACGGGGTTCCACTAATTGTAATCCCACAAAGCGCGGATCAACCGATTATTGCTCAACAAGTTGCCAATATCGGAGCCGGTATTAAATTAAAAATGCAAGGCTTGACTGCAAATCAACTACGTGAAGCCGCAGCTCATGTGTTAAACGACCCATCTTTCCATAAAGCTGTTTCAACTATAAAGGAATCCATTCAAAAATCGGGTGGATATCACCAAGCTGTTGATGATATTTTTGAATTTAAAAGTCAATACGAAATATAAATATAAAAATTTCTCAACTGCCATTATTGGTAGCTTTTTCTTAGTGGTTACGGCAATTCCTTTTTTTATTTAGTAATGGAACAGGAACCTTTATAAAAAGCTAGATTGTGAAGTTATACACTTAAAGTAACGGGTGCTTATGCTCAAGATCAGCTGCCAAACCAGGCGGCTTTTTCTAATTCAACAAAAGAGGTTAGCTGAAGAAGACTTGATGGACAGTTTGGTCGAACTACCCAATAAACTTCATTTATAATTAACTCATTTTTGTTATAATTTAAAATAAAAAGAGGATCAGCCATGTATAAATTATTTTTATATTCATCGGTTTTTACACTAATCTATTTCATAATCTGGGTAGGCGTAGAATCTATACATATAAAAGTTATTCTAGGAATTGTTGGGCTAACTTTTTTACCACAGGTAAGAAAAAATCTTTACAAAACTCCACTCGTAATTAGAAAGAGTAAAGTTGCACTTTATACTTCTTTGTTTTTTACCTTTTTGTTGTTCATTCTTGATATAAAGGCATTAATAACGGAACCAAATATTGATTTTACTGTCATTATTCTTATATTTTTATATAGCTTGTTGGGAAGCTTTATTTATGGAATACCTGTTTCGTTATTCTCAGATTTAATAACAGCAAATGTTAAGAAATATCGTTTCTATCTTTCTTTTTTAGTGCATATTGGATTCGGATTGCTTTCTTTCTTTTTTCTCGGTCCACTAATGATTATAGCTACTTACATTGCATTATTATTTTTCCTTATAGATGAATTTTTAAGAAAAAGAGATTATTTCCCTTTTGAAATATAGCCTTACTTTAAACCTCATTTCCTGCGGTTTTTAATTGTGCATTATAGGTCAACTGTGTATTTCCTTATTGAATTAACGGGGTGCTTATCTTGAATAAGGTATAAGCAATGAACTCCGCAATCGGGCGCTATTCTAATAAGAAGGCGCTTTTTCTTATGGCCGCAATTATGCAGAAGGGTTTTAATGGAAAGAGAAAGAATTAAATAGGTTAGACTAATAAGGAGTAGAGAATCTTGAAAACTAGATTAAAACATGTTCGTGCAAATGTACTAGATTTAAGAAAAGCTATTGAATGGTACAGAAATACTTTGGGGTTTAAGGTAGCTGCAACTTGGCCCCTGGAAAAACCAAATTATGCTCATTTTGAACATGAAGACGGGGCAATGTTTGCAATAATGGAGAATGAAAACTTCCCTTCACATGGGCGTTTTAACTTTTATGTCGATAACGTAGATGAAATATGGAGTCAAATAAAAGATAAAGTTGAAGTAATTGAGGAACTATTTAGTACTGCCTATGGTAGTAGAAAGTTTACTATTCTTGATTTAGATGGAAACGAATTGAGTTTTGTTCAAGATGAAGAATAATGTTGCTATTCAACAAAAGGGCGCGATTGTTAAGCAACACAGGTAGAAAATGATCAAACTTTTTTATAAAAATCGTCCTCGTGAAATATTTAAAGAGCCTGTTTTGATCAATCTTTTTTCAAAAGCAGGCTCTTTTATATTTGGAAAATCAACAAAATAAGATGTGTTTTTGATCAAACATTTTTATAACCCAACATCAGCGGTTCCGGAAACGGAAAAAAGTCGCCCTTGATTTAGGCATTTCAAACAGAGTTCATCTTGACTTGAATAATGGTTGGAATGCGTTAAGAGATGATATTCCAACAGGGAATGACTTTACCTTTAGCCATCCCCCTTATTGGGATATTATCTCCTATGAAACGCAGAGAGGGACACCGCATGATGATGATTTATCTAACCATATGAGTTATGACGAGTTTATCCATAAATTAGATAAAGTGAATCAAAAAATATACCAGGCATTATGAAATAACGGGCATCATACGATGCTCATAGGTGATGTAAGAAAACTAGGGGAATAGACTGATTTAACCTTGGTCGAAAGTACTATTTTAGTAGAATAATCAGGGACTATTACCTCGTTTTTACAATTTGGAAAGGACTCCTTATTTTGAAAGGTGAAATAGATTTTGTTAGGGTATATCTATTTTAAAGATAAAGGGGAGATTTGGTTGAAGAAGGGGAAAATGATAAAAACTGCAATGGCAGTCGCACTTGGGGTAAGCACGTTTGCTTTTGGTGCATTTACGCCTGTTCAAAAGGCGGCAGCAGAAACAGTGCTTAAGGGAGCAACAGCACCATCTCTTGGTGCAACAGTTGATTTGGGCATTGCAAATGATGAGAGATTAATTGAAATGCTCAAAAAGCAGGGGAAGCTTGCTAAAAATGCGACTCCAGCTCAAGCAGAAAAAGCGTTAAAGGACTATCTGAAAGGAAAAAATAAAGTCACTTCGTCAAAGGACAAGCTGCCGAAGCCGATAAAGGAGCTTGAAGGTTCTAATGATCAGGTAAAGCAAAGCTTAAAAAAGGGTAAAGGAAATAAGCTTGGACAAGCCGATACGGTTGATTCAGTTGTAGAAGAGGATTATACAGGTGAAGTTCGTAAAGATAAGGTTCTTGTCCTTGCGATAGATTTTCCAGACTATAAAAATAGCTCAATTACAAAAGAAGAAACAGATATGTTTTATGAGGACTATCCACTTGCCCACTTCCAGGATATGATTTTTGGCGATGATGGCTATACAGGTCCAAATGGTGAAAATCTTGTTTCGATGAAGCAATACTATGAAAAGCAATCAGGCGGCAGCTATACGGTTGAGGGTGAGGTTGCCGGCTGGTATACAGCAGACCATCCTGCAAAATATTATGGGGAAAATGATCCTGCACCTGACGGCAATGATGCGCGCCCGCGTCAATTAGTATATGAGGCGCTGAAAAAAGCTGCCCAGGATCCGAACGTTAATTTAACAGAATATGATCAATGGGATCGTGATGATTATGATGGTGATGGCGTATATGCAGAGCCGGATGGCATTATTGACCACTTAATGGTGATCCATGCTGGTGTTGGTGAGGAAGCAGGTGGCGGCAAGCTTGCAGGGGATGCGATTTGGTCACACCGTTCTAAGCTGGGCACAGGACCGGTCGCTGTGCCAGGTGCAACATCTGATAGCGATCGCTTCGGCGGCTTATTAGGGGCATGGGATTATACGATTGAACCAGAGGATGGGGCGGCAGGCGTGTTTGCCCATGAGTATGGCCATGACCTTGGGCTTCCAGATGAGTACGACACAATTTACAGCGGTGCGGGTGAGCCGGTTGGCTATTGGTCGATTATGTCATCGGGCAGCTGGGCAGGAAAAATCCCAGGTACAGAGCCGACTGGATTCAGCCCATATGCAAAAGAATATTTACAGGCAGCCCATGGCGGCAACTGGTTAACAGGAACAACGATTGGGGAAAAAGAGATAACAAGTGAAGGAACAACCGTCTTATTAGACGAAGCTGTTACAAAGGGCACGAATAACGATGCAGTAAGAATCAATCTGCCTGATAAAGAAACGGTTGTCAACACACCGGCAAGCGGAAAATATGAGTATTTCAGCGGCAGCGGTGATGAGCTTGACCATTCAATGACAACGTCAGTTGATTTAACAAAAGCGACAAATGCCGAGCTGACATTTAAAGCATGGTATGATATTGAAACGGATTGGGATTACGCGTCTGTTCAAGTCAGAGAAGCGGGCACAAGCGATTGGGCGACAGTACAAGGTAACATTACAACTGTAGCAAATCCAAATGAACAAAACCCAGGCCATGGAATTACTGGAAATTCAAACGGCTGGGTAGATGCAGAGTTTGATCTATCTCAATTTGCGAGTAAGCAAATTGAAGTGAAATTCAATTATTGGACAGATGTCGCAGTTGCGATGCCAGGCTTCTATGTTGATGATATTGTGATTTCAGTTGATGGAAACACACTTGTATCTGATAATGCTGAAGGAGATTCTGCCTTTACATTTGACGGCTTTACTAAGGATGAAGGGAAATTCTATTCTGATAATTACTACTTATTAGAATGGAGAAGCCATAATGACATCGATGCCGGCTTGGCGCATATCCGTCGCAGTGCAAGTCTTATGAGCTATGACCAAGGTTTAGTTGTTTGGTATGTGGACAATTCCTTTGATAACAACTGGACAGGCGTTCATCCTGGAGAAGGCTTCCTGGGCGTAGTTGATGCTGACCAACATACAAACTACTGGAGCGATGGCAGTGTCGGTGCTGCGCGCTATCAATTGAATGATGCCGCATTTAGTTTGAATAAATCCAGTAAAATGTTCTTAGATTACTCAAGCATTAATGGGTTAACAATGAGGGATAACTTTACAATGCGTAATCCGTTATTTGATGACAGTGCTGACTACAGCAACAAAGGCCTTGTTGATGCAGGACGAAAAGTGCCAACGACCGGCTTGAAATTCCGCGTTGTCGGTGAGAGTGCGGACGGCACTGTTGGTAAGGTGCTGATTTTTAAATAATATTGGTCTTGGGAAAACGCCGCGGTGGTGCGGCGTTTTTCTATAAATGAGTAAATGGCGAAATAATCGAGTTTTGTCAGATTTTAGCGGATGCAAGAAAATATGATGAAGTTGCAAAAATATTATTCAAAGTTGCAAAATTCTTGGGAGAAGTTGCAAAAAAAAGATTCAAAGCCTGCAAAATGATCCTCAAAATTGGAAATTATCTTGATAAAGGGGTAAAAAAGAGCTGAACCTAAAAGATTCAACCTCAAAAAGCTGCTGAAATAAGCTGGCATTCAATTATTAAAGAAGATGATTTTTTAATATTACCCCTTGTAGTAAACACTTTTCGTGTGATACCTCCTTTCCTTCTGCATAGCGCCCATAATAAGCTTCAGCTGATTCACTTCATCAACAATCCCATTAGCGTTGAAAATAAGATCACGACTGCAATCGTTCGTTTCCAATTACTGACATAGATTTTTGTTATTTTATGAGCGAGTTCTTTTAATCTAGTAGTTTGGAAAAGAGAATGTTAAAATTTAACTAACTACCTAAAACAATGGCCAGTTATCTTCATTGAGAAGATAACTGGCTAGAGCAATACCATCGAGTTAATCCGAAATGTTTATTCATTATTTTCAATATACCGTTCGACTCCGATTGGAACTAAAAAGTCTTCATCTTCATCTTCAAATATATTAATGCCTTCAACATATAAAGTCATGGTTTCAAAAAGGCTAATAACTTCTCCCTCGAAATCCACTGTACCGGTCATCTTTGTATCGAAATCGATGAGTTGACCCGTATCCTTCTCGAGCTTTACCGAAAATGAAAACTCCTCGACAGAAGCTCGCTCCTCGGCTGTATTAACCAAATTATCTTGAGTAAGTAATTCATGATAGATGTTAGAGTCTCCATTTAAGATCAATTCATAATACCCTTTGTCATATATATCACCGTCAACCTCATTCACAATTAATTCGTCTATATGTTCAAGTAAAATATCATAATTGATGAAAGAAGTGGTACTTTTATAATCTGCGGTGATTTCTTCGTGATCAAGTGTCAGGAAGCCTTTGCCAAGCTTCATTCTCAGTGTTCGGATTCTCTGTAAAAATAAGCAGCATCTTCATTAGAATACATGGCAAATTTCTCACTTTGACCTAATGTGGTCATCAAGACATGTACACTAGAAGAAAGCGGATCAAACATTAATTTATTATCAACTTGCATTGTGATTTTCTCATTGATTGAATCGCCTGTAAAGTGTTGAGTTAATATCGTTATTGTCTTCATGCTTTGGATTTCCCCCTCAGCAGCTTGAGCTTTTTCTATAATGTCGTTTTTTCAGCAGCCTCCTCAATAGACGTGATGTTATAGCCTTCAGTTTCTTCCTTTGTGGAACAGGATGAAGCGATAACAAGAAATAACAAAATGAAACATATTTTTTTCATTTTAATGAAATCCCTCCCATGAATAGAAGCGCTATATTTTAGACTTACAATAGCCAATATATTGAACGAAAGCCGCTTTGTTGCCATTTTCGCATGAAAGAGTATTCATGGGATTATTAAACAGAATATTTCCATGATTATATATACAAGGGGTTTTCTTGGGTTAAAGGAAACTTCATTTGATGTAAGATGCTTCATACTGTATACGTTATTAAGCAAAGGGGAGGTTAGCACAAGGAGAAATAGTGGTGAAGCATTGATTCTTTTATATTAAGATCTTCAGCAATCTGGCCAGATTGTTGAATAATAGAAGGATTTATTAGAAAGTAATCGAAGCTCTAAGGTATTTAATAAGAGTGAAAGATAAGTTGTAAAGAAATCGGGTAAAAATTTAATATTTAAGGAGTATTGTAAATGAACGTATCAGAAAGAACTATAACTAATTTAGTAACACTTGAGGAACAGGATATACCTGGATTAATTGCACTTTCTTCATCTATTGGATGGGACTATGATAAAGATGATATTCAAACGGTGATGTCATCTGGCAAAGTTTACGGACACAAGACAGAAAACGGTAAAATAGTATCTAGTGCAGCAATTATTCCGTATGGGTCAAGCTTGGCATCTATTGGTATGGTCATTGTTCATCAGGATTACAGAGGTAAAGGACTTGGAAGAAAAGTAACACAAAAATGTTTAGATTCTGTTTCTGGCAATACCATGGTTATGCTAATTGCAACAGAGGAAGGAAAACCAATGTATGAAAGTATGGGGTTTAGTTCTATAGACAGTGTTTATAAATATCTTTGTGACAACTATTTCTCTATGAAATCAAACGATGTTTTGGATGTTGAAATAATCCCGATGCGTAATGGAGATTTATCTCAAGTTGTAAAGTTAGATAAGGATGCATTTGGAGAAGAAAGAAAGACTTTTCTTATCAACCGTATTAACCAGGCAAAAGAGTCTTTAGTTGTCAAAAGTCCAGATGGAACTATCATTGGGTATGGTTTGTCTATTTTAGGACCTATAAATCTTATACTTGGCCCCATTGTAGCACCTGATCATTATACAGCGTCTTTATTAATTGATAAATTAGCTAACAATCATCAAGGTAAATTAAGAATCGATATTCCATCAGGGAATGAGGATTTTATGTCGCTTTTAGAAAAATGTGGTTTCGTAAAAGTAAGTCAACCTCCTATAATGATTAAAAATTCAAAGCAATTACCACCAAGTAATAAAACATTATATGGAATAGCTGCACAGATTTTTGGATGATTTTATTCTTCAGCTAAACGTTAGTTAAAAACTAAAAAGCCATTTTTCAGCTCATTTGCATTCTTCAATCTTCAGCAATCAGGCGCAATTACTGAGCTGATGAGGGCTGTCATAACAGTCTTCTTTCTCTTTACGTAGCTCAATTAATGGCAGCATAAGTTGATTAAGAATTGATTGGTGGGATTTTTAAAATGAAGTATTTTATTAAATTAAATCTGGTCAGTATTCTATATGCTCTAATGATTCTTATTCCTTTCGAACTTATGATTAATGTATATAGGATTAGTAGAATGACGGGTTGGAATATCGGTACAGCAACTGCTTTAAGTGGCGTAACTACTGTTATCGAATTTATATTTGGTACAACCTTGCTCTTTTTCCTAACAACAAAATGGATGAAAGGTCGAAAATCTAACTTTTGGACAATTATCCTTTGGATTCCCTATTTTGTTCTCTTTATATATATAATCGCATCTTTATTCTCGACAACATATGGAGGGGATGTGCCTAGTCCTGGTACAGGTCTAATTGCGATAGGAGTATTGATGGCTTTTCCTATTTATATTCTAATCATCAATTTCATAGGTTTAACAAGTGATAACAAAACAATAAAGACAGTCTAAATTATAGTTTATGAAGGATGCACTTCAACTACAGGGAAAATGCTGATGGTTATTATTAATTGAGTTTTCAGCAAAAGGGCGCACTTCTTGAAGAAGGCGTCCTTCCTGAATAGGGCCATATTGCTGAGTAACAAAGAAGATTTTATGAACAAAAATGATGAGTTTTGCTACATTTATTTAGTGTACGTTAAACAAAGAGAAGAACGGCAGAGAGAGGAAAATTAATGACAATATTTATGTACATATTTTGTTTGATTGTATGGGGACTGAACTTTATTGCGGTAAAAATTCAAGGAACTCCAGTCAGCTTGGAGTTATCCTTAACGTATCGTTTAGTTATGACAGCCTTTTTATTTTTGCTTCTTGTTTGGTACCTTCAACCAAAGGGGAGGCCAACAAGAAAAGATATCCCATTTGTAATGGTGTTTGGTATATGTAACTTTGCATTAAGCTACCTATGCCTTTATTACGCTACAATTTTGAGTTCCGCCGCAATTGTAACATTGGTTTTTTCGTTAAAGGTGATTTTGACCCCGATTGCTCTCCGGATTTTTTTGAAAGAAAAGTTACATTCACGGGTTTTGTTTGGGGGAATTTTAGGTGTATTGGGCGTATGTATTCTCATTTATCCAACTTTAAACCATTTTCAAGGGTTTAATGATATAAAAGGAATTATGGTTGCGATCTTAGGTACGATTCTTACAGCAGTAGGTGACGCCAGCTCAGCAAGAAATGCAAGGCAGAAGGTTAATCCTATCTATGCAAATGCAATTGGATTTTCAGTCGGCAGTATATTGATGGGAGTAATTGTATTATTTCAAGGACAAGAATTTATACTTCCAACATCGGTTTCATACTTATCTGCGTTGATATATTTAACCCTGGTTGCTTCATTTGCAGCATGGTTATTTTATTTGAAGCTTGTAGAAAAAATTGGAGGAGCCCAAAGTGGCTATATGGTTGCACTTTTCCCGGCAATTGGAGGGATAGCTTCTGTTTTGATCGGTGAGTCAGATCCATCATTGTATTTGTTTGCTGGTTGCTTTTCTAGCTGCATTGGCGCTGCAATTGCTTTAGGGTTTGGAATGAGAAATCAGAATGTGAAGCTAGCTGTACAAGATTAATTTAATGAATGGGTTCACAGGTTTTTGACAAGAATCCAGAAGAAAATCTAGCTATTTAATTAACTTAATAGAAGCTATAGTAATCTTCCGCAATCGGGCGCATTTCTTGAATAAGAGATGCGTTTTCTTCATGGAAAGGGCCATATTCTTGAATAAACAATTGAGAAACCCAGCAAATCTTCACATGAAGGTTGCTGGGTTTTTAAAGTTAGTTGTGCAAAAATAACAACTAAGTAAGAGCAGCCACGATAACGATATATACGGGTATGGCTTCGCCTTATTTTAGAGCGTTTATTACGATTTTCGCAGCCTCTGCAATAAGAGCATCGTCATAAGCTGCGTCCTCAGTACTACGGTCAGATAGAATGGCAATGATAATTGGATCACTGTTAGGTGGCCAAACAATGGCAATGTCATTTCGTGTTCCGTAAGTTCCTGCCCCACTCTTATCACCAACGACCCAGCCCTCAGGTACACCGGCACGGATTAATGTATCTCCAGTGGTGTTCCCAACTAGCAAATCGGTCATGAGTGCCCGCTTTTCTGAAGGAAGCAAGTCACTAGCCGCAAATGCTTGTAGACTTGTGGCTAGTGCTCTCGGGGTACTAGTGTCACGGGAGTCTCCCGGAACCGTGAAGTTCAAATCAGGCTCGAACCGATCAGACTCTGTAACCTTATCGCCAATCTCCCTTAGTGCCGTTTCAAATCCTGCAGGACCTCCCAATTCTTTTAATAGTAGGTTTCCTGCTGTATTATCACTGTAACGGATAGCAGCATCGGCAATATCTCTCAGTGACATCCCTGTATCTACGTGTTTCTCTGTAATCGGTGAATATGTGACCAAATCATCCTTCGTGTAAGTGATGATTTCATCAAGATCATTCAGAGATTTTTGCTTAAGCATTGCACCTGCAGCTAGCGCCTTGTAAGTGGAAGCGAAAGCGAACCTCTCATCTGCTCGATAGGCGATACTCTTTTCCGTTTCAGTATCGATCGCATAAACTCCGAGGCGGGCGTCAAACTTACTCTCAAGTTGGGTAAACGCCTCTTCTATGGGAGTTTCTTTTTCCTCATTGGTTTCCGGTTGGGTCGGGGAAGCAGGAGAAGTGGTTGCGTTCGTGCAACCAGCTAGCATGATTAGAGCGAACAATGATATAAGGAGAGTTCCTTTAAATTTATGTAGTCTCAATAACCTATTCGTTAATTTTTTCAAAATCATAACCTCTTTTCTATTAAATGTTCTATCTCAAAGTTTATTCATCGTTGTTTTGCTGTCTTGAATCTATTAGACCCCCACCTTTCTCAGAATGAGTATTACACGTGTAATATAATACTACAATTGTAATCCAATTTGGTCAACCTTGTTTTAAAAAGAACCAAAATATCCAAGAACAATAATATTGCTTTGGAAAGGTTAGGTTGATAAACTCCAGCTGGAGTGATATTATTTGAATATTACATTTGTAATTCTAGGGAGAGGGTTATATTTATGAAAAGGTTTCTATTGGACTCTAGATTCTACTTTCCCCTTCAGGTAGATGGAGATTAATAACATGTTTTTTACATACTTCATTATCTGTTTCATGGTATCTTCTTTAACCATTACAGGGATTATGCTGGGCCGGAGAATATTCCAAAAACAATTATCTGCAAAAGGGCAATATCATTTATGGTTTTTATTGTTGATTGCATTGATACTTCCTTTTATTCCAGTTCAATTATTACCTTTTGAATATTCCTATATTGCTTTAGATGTCAACCAAAGTAATGGAATAAGCCCTTCGTTTATGATTACAGAGGAAGTTCAAAACTCGAATTGGATGCAGGACTATTCCATATCTGTCAATCGTTCTAATCTAGAATATCTGAATATCATGACAGCCTGGATATGGATAGCAGGGATGCTTGTCATGACGGTTTTGGTTGTAAAGGCATGGCTTGAAGTAAAGATGATTAAAAGAACAATATACCGTTTGGAAAATAAAGATGTGCAGTTTTTGTTTGAACAGTGCAAAAAGCAATTGAATATATCGGGACATTTAGTTGTAGGGGAATCACCACTCGTCAAATCTCCGATGACATTTGGCCTTTTTAAAAATTATGTCGTGCTGCCGGTCAATTTTGACGAATGGCTGTCTATGGATGAAATCAAATATATTTTTTTGCATGAGCTTACTCACTATAAATCTAAAGATATAGCTACTAATTACGTGATTGTCATTTTTCAAATCATTTACTGGTTTAATCCACTAGTTTGGATTGCTTTTCGGAAAATGCGACTAGATCGTGAAATTGCCTGTGATCATGCGGTGTTAAGTTCCATAGATGAGAATGATCATAAAGATTATGGGATGACGATCATTAATTTTGTAGACAAAGTTTCACGACACAAAAACGTTATTTTAGCCAATCAATTTAATGGCTCCAAAAAGCAACTCAAAAGTCGCATAGAACGTATTGCTTCCTATACAAAAGAATCAAAGCTTTTGAAGCTGAAAGGTTCAGCCGTTTTTGCTATTTTAGGCGTATTGGTTGCTAGTCAGGTTCCATTAATTTCTGCCATGGCTAATCATAATAATCATTATGATTTTAAAGGTGAAAAGGCTCATTTTATCGATCTAAGTGAGCATTTTACTGGATATGATGGGAGCTTTGTCTTATATGATATCCAAGCTGACCAATACCAGATATATAATAAAGATAAAAGCACTTTGAGAGTGTCTCCGAATTCTACTTACAAGATTTATAGTGCATTATTTGGATTGGAGTCCAATCTTATATCTGGTGAAAACTCTACGATAAAATGGAATGGCACCAAGTATCCCTTTGATTCTTGGAATTCGGAACAAAATTTAAAGACGGCGATGAAAAATTCAGTGACTTGGTATTTTCAGGAATTAGATAAAAGAAACCAGGCTGGGATTATTCATTCATATCTGAAGCGAATCAATTATGGTAATTCCGACATGTCTGGGGGAATCAATCAATTTTGGCTAGAATCATCATTAAAAATTTCACCAGTGGAACAGGTACAATTATTAAAAGATTTGTATACCAATCAGTTCGGGTTTAAGGAGAAAAACATCCAAACCGTTAAAGAGGCAATCAAACTCGAGGAAAAAAATGATGAGATCCTATCTGGAAAGACGGGGACAGGCAACGTCAATGGCAATGAAATAAATGGCTGGTTCATCGGATATGTAGAGAACCGGGAAAATACGTATTTCTTTGCAATCAATATACAGAATGAAGAAAATGCCTCTGGAAAAAAAGCGGCTGAAATAACCTTATCCATTTTGAGGGACAAGGGGATTTATTAAGTAAAGCTCACTTATTAGATGTTTGATCTACTAAAGGAGGTGGAACAGTGTGTCTAAAAAAATTCCCAATATCTCGGAAGCAGAATGGGAAATTATGACCGTGCTTTGGAAAGAGTCGCCACTTACTGCTAATGATGTGATTTCCACCCTGCAGGAACGAACGGATTGGAAACCCAAAACCGTACGTACTCTCTTGGATCGCTTGGTCAAAAAAAATGTAGTGGGTGTGAATAAAGAACAGAGAGTTTTTACTTTTTTTCCTCTATATTCGCAGGATGAATGCCAGCACGCGGAGGCGGAATCTTTTGTTAAACGAATTTATGGCGGTGCACTGAAGTCGATGTTGGTCCAGTTTATACAGGAAGACTCCTTATCTGAAGAGGACATTAAGGAATTACGCTCAATTTTGGATCCAAAGCAGAAAAAACAAAACCATTAAAGAATGCCGATTTATCGAGGCATTCTTTTTTATTAACAATAATACTTTCTTGGAAAACTAACGTCAGGGCTTTAGTAATATTACTGCCAAGTCATTATACATTTCTTTATAAGTTTTTATATTCAGCAATCGGGCGCGTTTCTGGAATAAGAGATGCGTTTTCTTCATGAAAAGGGCCATTTAATTGAATAAGAGGCTGTTTAAAAGCCACTTTTTTTATAGAGTAGCCACGTTCTCTAAAAGATGAAAACGTTGATTTATCAATATATAAAAAGAAGCCGACCGGAATAAATTCTGAAGGGCTTCATATCAAAACAAGTATTTTACTTTAAATTTAAGACCTAATTTAAGGCTTCAAAGAGGGCTTTTTATAGAAGGTTTTTTATCATAAATGGTTGTTTTTCCTTAAAAACCCGTTGACTTCCTCTACGTGCACTTGCTTTCCGCAGGGAGGATGAGAGCCAGAGGGGTCTGAGCATATTCGGCAGGTTTTGAATAATAGGATCAAAAAAACAAATAATGAAAGATAAACTGAAGTGCATACATGAAGGAGATCGGTTTATGATTGGACTTCCCCTTACTTTATTATTGACTATATTGATTTCCTTTTTCTGTTTTTTTCAAAGGAAGACATTAACCTTTATAGAGAATTCCATCGTTTATATGGTACTTACCATTTTAACAACCAATATAATTACTATCTTGTCTTTAAACTTACATTTGATTAAAACAACAGAAAATCCATTCTTATTTCCCGCTGTTCTTCTTTACCGGGAATTAATAAATGGAGAAAGAAGGAAATTTCCAACGATAATCGAATATAAGCTAATTCATAAGTAATTAAATCCGACTTATTCGGGCATGAGATGTCGGGCAGCAAACTCCTTTTTCTTCTAGAATGTAAAGTGAAAGGGATGGAACTAATGGATTGGCTGAAGAGAATGAATAACGTATTGGATTACATTGAACAAAACCTCGATGGTAAAATAGACTATAAAAAGCTGGCAGAAGTCGCTTTTACTTCGGAGTTTCATTTTTCAAGGATGTTCTCATCGATTACGGGTATATCACTATCAGAATATATTAGACGAAGGCGTTTAACACTGGCGGCATTTGAAATTCAAAAAAGTGATGTACGTATTATCGATATAGCAGCAAAATACGGGTATGATTCTGTTGATTCATTTACGCGGGCTTTTAAAAAAACACATGGGATGACCCCCTCTGCTGCCCGTAAAAAAGGGGTGCAATTAAAAGCCTTTCCAAGGATCTCTTTTCAAATTTCTATTAAAGGAGATACTGAAATGGAGTACAGAATCGAACATCTTGACTTTGAATTAAGAATTATTGGGACTAGTAAGCCTGTAAAAACAAGCAGAGCATTTAAAACTATACCTACACTATGGAATAGTGCTAAAAGAGAAGGGTTTATGCAAGAGCTAATAGATTTGTCATGGGAAAATCCGAAATGTACACTCGAAGGTCTCCTGGGTGTTTGTGGGAATGAAGCTGCCATAACAAATGATGAGTTTGCTTACTTTATGGGGGTTCGATATGATAAGGAGCCGCCAAGCGATATGGAAACTCTTATTATTCCACCATGTACATGGGCAGTTTTCCCTAATGTAGTGGAGGCATGGAAGAGATTATATTCAGAATGGGTTCCGACTTCTGGCTATGAGCTTGCTAATTTACCTTGTATTGAGTGTTATTACGGTCCAAAGCATAATCCAAGGCATGAGTTATGGGTTCCAGTTACACTGAAATAATTACTTATTTTAAAAGATGGCTGCCTTCAAAATAGGGCAGTTTTTGTGTTTTTGTAAGATTCCCAATAGGAATATTTAATACTTACATAAAAAGGCTTATAGAGGAGAATCTAACAGCGATTAAGTTAAGTAGCGGGGGCGATACCGTGTTTAACAAGAAGTCTAAGATATTATCTGCTTGTACTTTGGTTCTCCCTTGGCTAACAGCACCTTTTTTGGGGAAACGAGCATTTAGACGTTTTACGCCAATAGCAATCTTTACGGATATCTTGTGGAGCATTATCAGTGTTATCGCCAATAAAAAGAGATAGTGGAAGGCAAATCCGGTTATATTGAAAAATATCCCTATTGATACTCCTTTTGTAGTTGGCATGTATTTTATCACAACCCTGTGGGTGTTTAAGCTAACCTATGGAAACTTCAAAAAGTACTTCGCTTTAAACGCTCTGTTAGATTTCATTTTGGCATTCCCAATTGTGAAATTTTACGATGAAATGGGTGCTTTTAAATTAAGAAAGGTGCGCCCCGCTTTCTTTTACCTCATCGTGCTCTCATTAGCTGTTATCATTTATATCTATCAATACATGATGGATAGTGCTAAAAAGTTTTACAGAAAAAGGCAAGGAGGTTAAGACATCCTAAAACCGGACGACTTACACCAATACGGATCAATGTATTTTTTCGAAAACCTAATACCCCCTCTAACACCCCATTAACGTAATCGTATTAAGTTCCTTTGATTGTTTGAACCATTAAATTCCTCCAGTTTATCCTGTATAAGTGGTCATATTGTTTGAAGCGGAGTTCTTCAGATGGTCTTTTTTAAACAGATTTTAAACTTCTCTCTTACCTTATTTTAACCTTCATTTCTTAAGATGAGATTGAGGTGAGGGAAATGGAATATATCGTAAGGACGGAAAATTTATCAAAGCATTTTGGCAGTGAAAAGGCCGTTTCGGGTTTAGATTTGAAAATTCCAAAAGGGGAGATCTACGGATTCTTAGGGCCAAATGGGGCAGGAAAGACGACAACGATCCGAATGCTTCTGGGACTGATGAAGCCAACTTCGGGCAGGATCGAAATTTTTCAGAAAGACTTAAAGAAAGAAAGACTAAATATACTAGCGCGAGTGGGGTCACTTGTTGAAACGCCATCCTACTATCCGCATTTAACTGCAAATGAAAACCTGGAAGCGATGAGGAAAATAGTAGGTGTGCCCAAAAAGAGAATTTCTGAAGTGCTGGAGATTGTCCGGCTTTCAGATGCCGCCGGAAAAAAGGTGAAGGGGTTCTCTCTTGGAATGAAGCAGCGGCTCGGAATTGCTGCATCTTTATTAAACAATCCAGAGCTGCTCATTCTTGATGAACCAACCAATGGGCTGGATCCCTCAGGCATTATCGAGATTCGCAATTTAATCAAGAGCCTTCCTTCAGAACATGGCATGACAGTTTTACTATCGAGCCATCTATTATCCGAAATTGATCAGATGGCAACGACAGTAGGTATAGTGACAAAAGGAAAGATGATATTCCAGGATTCGATTGACGCCATGCGCATGTATGCCAAGCAATCCGTCTTATTAAAAGTCAGCGAGAGCGAAAAGGCATGGCGCTCCCTGCTGGCGAGAGGGATTAAGGCTGGCTTGAATAATGGAGTCATTTCCTTGCAGCAGCAATCAGATGAAAAAGTGGCTGAGGCTGTGCGAGGACTTGTTCAAGACGGGTTCTCCATTTTTCGGGTGGAAGAGGAAAAGCGCTCCCTGGAAGATATCTTTCTTCAGATGACGAGGGAGGACCAGGCAGTATGATCGGAAAACTGTTGGCAGCCGATTTTATGAAAATCAGAAGAAAAGGAATTTGGTTTTTAACCGTTCTTGGGCCAATTGGCGTAGTTGCCATGCAGATGGTCAATTATGGGGTGCGCAAGGACTATTTATATCAGCAAAGTGACGATCGCTGGGGCTATTATCTAGGCAATATCCATTCGTTTACACCATTGGCGATTGTGCTGGGCATCGTCATTTTAACCTCTTTTATGGCCAGCATTGAAAATGAAACGAATGCATGGAAGCAGCTGATTGCACTGCCTGTTTCGAAGATGGGGGTGTATGTATCGAAGTTCACCGTGCTGTCGTTATTATTGCTGGTTTCTTCGATACTCCTGATGCTGTTTACGCTGGCTTTTGGGTTGTTTTTGGATTTGGGGGCTGACATTCCTTTTACGGAACTGCTGAAGTACAGCTTTTATCCTTTTTTTGCGGCTTTGCCCATATTGGCCTTGCAGCTGTGGATTGCAGCAGTCAGTGTGAATCAGGGAGTGCCTATTACAGCAGGAGTTTTAGGGGTTATTTTAACGTATGCCGGTTATGTTCTGCCGGATTGGATGATTTGGAAATGGCCGCTCCTGATGAATGATTGGGATGAGCCGCTGATCAACGTCATGCTTGGCATAGGAGCTGGAGTGCTTATATATGCAGCCGGCATGATTGATTTTACGAGAAGGGATGTGAAATAGATGTTTTCGATTCTGAAGTCGGAATGGTTTAAACTGCGGAAATCCAGGATTATGAGCATTCTTCTTGCAGGGCCGCTTGTCGGCCTGGCTGCTGGAATAGGGGCAGATACATCGGAAACTGCCGGAATGGTTAATGAATGGTACACGATCTTAATTTATATGAATTTTCCCTATGCAGTTCTCTTTTTGCCCTTAATTACAGGGGTTCTGGCAAGCCTTGTTTGCCGATATGAGCATCAGGCCGGGGGATGGAAGCAGCTGCTCGCATTGCCTGTCACAAGGGGAAAAGTGTTTGCCGCGAAATATGTGCTGATATTGCTGCTGGTCATGCTGATTCAGCTTTTCTACCTGGCTGCTGTCTATGGCGCTGGAATGTATAAAGGAGCAGCAGACCCTTTTCCATTGGAAATCATCTGGAAAAGCATTTTAGGAGGCTGGGTTGCGACATTTCCTTTGGTTGCACTGCAGCTGTGGATGTCAGTCTGGTTTAAAAGCTTTGCTGCTCCGTTTGCGGTCAATGTTATTTTTACCCTGCCGTCCATATTGGCGATGAATTCGGAGCGGGTAGGCCCATACTATCCGTGGGCGCAGCCATTTGCGATGATGTATCCTGAGACGGCCACGGAAGATATTTTCTTTATTCCGTGGGAACAGCTTTTGACTGTTATTGGAGGATTCTTTGTGCTGTTTTATTTGGGAGGGTATTTGTATTTCCAGAGGAAGGCTGTTTAGTTTTGGAGATACTCCGTTAAGATTTCCCTTATATGGAGTACGTCCATTTGTCTAAATAGAGAGAAGCGGGCTTATTCACAGTAACAGATGAATATAGGTATATCACCTCTAGTTTTGCTTAAAATAACAGAACAGGAGGTGATATACATGGCGAAAGATGTTCTATGCGAAGTAAATAACTGCACATATTGGGAAAATGGAAATAAATGTGGTGCAGAGGCTATTTACGTTGTCAGCCATACAGGAAAAAAGGCGTCCAATAGCAAAGAAACAGATTGCAAAACATTTGAACCTGAAGTTTAAGCTGTGAAGGTAACCGGTTTTGGTTACCTTCTATGAATATTATTGATAATCATTATCAGTTTTATCCATGCTTTTTCCAATTTCTCAATAATTTAACGGGTTTTGCGAAGAGGGGTTAGTTTTTTCATGTTTTTAAATATTTTATAATGTGCGGTACCCACTTTTTCTTCAACATAGTCCAGGGAATAGTCTCCTGAAGGATCTGATAGTTCCCCAATGGCTCTTGATAGGTGGTCAATCACTGTTCTGTACGATTCATTTCTCTTCTGTTCTTCCATTGAATTCATCTCTACCATAATGTCATGAGCAAGGTTTTGAATTCTCTGTAAACGAATTTGCTTCGATTGCATCTTTAAGCATCCTCCCCTTTTTTCAGAATCAATATATTATATATGGCCTTTCTTTTAAAAACATAACTAAAATTCCTTTTGCATTCCTGCTGGATTATCAGGAAATTATTGTGGAATGAACAGGTTTCTTTAAACAATTTTGTTTAATGGGGGAGTTGTTTATGTCAAGCAGTCCTTTAGTTTTTATGATAAGGTTCTTTTCTCAAAAATTGACTTAGTTAGCCGCCCGAAAAGCAACTAAAGTTACGAAAACAGCCTATGAAAATGACTGGGAAGAAACATGTATTGTTATTGAGTACGGTTTTACGCATCCCTTGAATAAAAAGTGTTCCTAAACAAATACTTTAACCAAAATACTAAAAGGAAAAGGTGATGGAAATGGATAATAAGCAGTATGGCTTTGCGAATCTATCCGATGGAGACCTTCAGCAGGTGCATAATCTTGAGAAACAGTTAAGTAAGGAAAAGGGAGAAGAAGTTATTCTGATTGCCTACAATGACCAGAAAGTTAATCAGGGAAAATAAATAATGCCTGTCACCCAAAATAGCGGGGGACAGGCATTATCCTTATTTTTCTGCAGATTCAGCATGATACAGTTTCACCTGCGGAGGTGCTGAAAAATATCGAGGAGCTTTTTCCGTAAAACCAGTGAAGTGTTCAGTTTGATTGTGAAACTTCACAGCGTCCATGTCTTTCCAAAGTTCCATCATGGTGTAGGAGCCTGCTTTTTCGGTATGTTTTAACAGATCATAGGAAATATTGCCTTCTTCAGTTCTGGAAGCCTCGATTAATGGCCGGATTTCGTTTAGAAAATCTTGTTCTTTATCATGTTGCACTTGAAAATCAGCATGAATAATAATCATCATCCATTTCTCCTGTTCTCTATTTTATTTCCATTCTGCAATTGTCTCTACTGGCAAGCGGACGGATTTGTAGCCTTCGTTCGCAGCCTTGCCAATGGAGATCAGCATAACTGGATAGTAGCGTTCCTTGTCCAGATCAAAGGCTTCGGCAATGCGGTCTTTTTCGTAGCCGCCGATTGGATTGGTATCATAGCCATGGGCGCGGGCTGCAAGCATCAGCTGCATGGAAACCAGTCCTGCATCGATCAGGTTCATTTCTTTCTTTTGTTCGTATGACAGGCCCTCCATTAGGCCTTTAATCATTGGAACCTGCTGATCTCTTACCTCAGCTGGCATATAGCCTTTTTCCACTGCGGTATTATAAATGGCTTCCAAGTATTCTTCGCTCTTCATATCGACAAAAACAGCAATGACTGCCGCAGAAGTTTCAACCTGTCTTTGATTAAATTTCGCAAGAGGAGCCAATGTTTCTTTTCCTTCTTTCGAATCAATCACAAGGAAGCGCCATGGCTGCATGTTAAGAGACGATGGAGCTAAAGCCGCTTCTTCAAGGATTTCAGCCATTTCTTCTTTGCTGATTTTCACTGTTGGGTCGTAAACCCGGATGGAACGCCGACCTGTTACGATTTCTTTAAAGTCGTTTATTGCTGTTTGGTTCATGAAGAACTCTCCTTTTCTATTCGTGGTGTAAAGTTACATTTTTTCTATATTGCTTTGAATGCGTGTCAGCATATCTAAAAGCATCGAGCGCTCAGCTTCTGAAAAGCCATTTAAGATGGTTAAGATAAAACGCTGCTTTTCCTCACAGTAAGCTGCAATTTTCAATTTGCCTTCATCAGTCAGACGGACATAGGTAAAGCGGTTGTCATTAGGGTTTTTCCTGCGTATGACCATCCCTTGTTCTTCTAGCTGCTTCAGGTGCCTCGTGACAGCCGCGTGGTCAATGTTTATCTTTTTTTGAAGTTCACGCTGTGTGATTTCCTCCGCTTCAAATAGCTCACGCAGAATCTCAAGCCTTGGCTGGCTGATTCCTGTGGAGCGCTCAAACTTTGGCATTGTCTGTTTATTAAGCTCAAACAGGCGCTGAGCAATTAATTCTTCTTCCTTCGAGCAATTGAACAAAGCATCCTCCGCCTTCCAGGTAATTGATAGGTCAATTGTTGATGCATCAATTAATATACGCTTATTGATTTCTGAAGTCAAACAGATTAGCTTAAGAGGGATTTTCAAGTTCTGAATTCAAAGGCTCCAACTACGGCCAAATGATCTATCTAGGAAAATGGTAACATAATTAAAAATAACCATTGACATTGATAATCATTATCAATTATTATCAGTTTAAGCGATAACTGAAAATTATTATCAATTAGGAGTCGGTGAAAATGAAAGCTTTTATCGGATATTTAAGTATGTCTGGCAATACGGAAGATATGGCCAATATCCTGAAAAATGTTCTTGTATCTAAAGGGTGTGAAGTGGATATGGAAAGTCTGGATCTGGCAGATGTTCAAAGTATCCTCGGGTATGATTGTATTTTCATTGGCGCTTATACATGGGGGGATGGTGATCTTCCTTATGAAGCTGAGGAGTTTTTTGATGAACTGAATGAATACGAGTTAACGGGAGTGTATGCTGCATGCTTCGGGTCGGGGGATCATGCTTATCCTAAATTTTGTGCTGCAGTCGATACGTTTGCAGAAAAATTGAAGGAAAGAGGAGCCGGTGTTTATCATCAAAGGTTAAAAATAGAACTCAACCCTGAATCAGATGACCAAATTAGGGAATGCCAGCAATTTGCCGAATCCGCCTATGAGTGGGTAATGAAGGATAGGGAAATTGAACATGTTTGAAAAGGGTGCTACAGCAGTTCTATCTACCCCAGAGCTTCCTTTCATGGTAGCCGTAAAGCAGGCGGGCATTTATTCGTTTGATGATGGCGATTGGTTTCTGCAATATGGCTTATCGCAAAATATTTACAAGCTTGTCCAATTAGGCCATTTTATTTTTGGAATCGGAGACTATGGTACCATTATCCGCTACGATTGCAAGCAGAAGAAATGGAATCAGACATCATTTCCAACCTCCCAGCGATTATGGGATATTACAGGGAACCGTAATGGGTTCATTGTAACTCATGGAGGCAGTAATCTTTATGTTTCCAATAATTTTGGCTCAACTTGGTCTGTCATTAGACCATTTAAAAAATTGGGGCAAAAGCCGCTTATCCGTTCACTGCTTTATAACCATGAAAGTATTTATATGGGAACGCAAATTAATTCTGAATATGGAGGATTGTGGGAATATCATTTTGAACATAGAGAGATTCAGCTGGTAAAAAAAGAAGCGTATTCCATGATTTCCTCCATTCATAAAGATGATGATGGATTTCTCTTTATTGCTAAAGGAAATGCCCGGTCAGGTGAGGGAACGATTGAAATGCTGAACCCATTTACAAATAGATGGGCCGCATGCCAGCAGCCTAAATCGGAAAAAGCTTTCCTGGATATTTTTAAGGCGAATAAAAAACTATTTGCCACTACTAGTCAAGATGAATACGGTTTTTCAAGAATTTACGAAGTGGAGAAGGAGAGTTTGTCCCTGCTTCCGATTGAAACCGTCGCTGGACATGGATTTAGGGGTGCAGGCTTTGAAGACCAGCTTTTTATCTGCTCCCAAGTAGAAAGTAAATGGATTACCAAATGGCATGAGGCATCAAAACTAGTTCATTGATTGGAGTGAAGAGCTATGAAAATTGGCGTATTTTATGCAAGTATGTCGGGGAATACAGAAGCCATTGCGGATATTATCACAGCGGAGCTAAAAGATCAAAATCATGATGTAATTTTAGAGGATTTTATGAGCGTTCAAAGTGCTTCTGAATTATTAAACTATGATTTAACCTTTATTGGCATGTATACATGGGGGGATGGGGACTATCCTGACGAATGTCTCGATATGATTGAAGAAATCGAACAGCTGGACCTCGAAAATCATCCCTTTGCCATCTTTGGATCTGGGGATACTTCATATCCTGAGTTTTGCGGAGCCCTGGATCAGCTTCAGAGGCTTATTGAGGAACAAGGAGGAACAAATGTCGGGGAACCGTTAAAAATAGAATTTAATCCGGAACCGGAGGATGAAGCAGATATAAAAAAATTTGTAACAGAAGCTCTGAAGTTTCAAGACCTGCAAAAAAGCAGCTAATGAAAGAGTCAGTATAGACCTGCTTTGAAAGGAGTGGTCCATATGAAAAAGAAATTACTGGGTGAGTTAGTGGAAGAAAACATGGAGAATATATTGAAGGATAAAGATCAATTAGAAGAAATCTATAGAAAGATAGATGAACATATTTTAATGGAGACGGAGAAACAAAGTTAAATGAATAGGGAAGTGAAATCATGTGCGTTCTGTAATGATAGGAACGCACATTTTTTGAGTGTAAACGAATGTGTACTTGAACCTTCAAACATTTACTCTCTCCGGATCCAGCAGCATAAACGGGGCCGAAAAAGGTCATTTTGCAAAAAATGAGTGCCACTTTTCAGGCGGCTGCTTCATGTCATCTGCCAGCCACTGCTGCATGTCACCTGGATGGGCTGAGGTTACATACGCCATTAAGTAATCGACGGGCACCAAGATGTCTTTTTCCCTTGAAATCATATAATTGAAGTGAATAGTGCCCGTCACAGCTGGGAAGCGGAGCCGAAGGGAACTAATCGGAATGATAGTGCCCGTCACAGCTGGGAAGCGGAGCCGAAGGGAACTAACCGGAATGAATAGTGCCCGTCACAGCTGGGAAGCAGNGCCGAAGGGAACTAATCGGAATAAATAGTGCCCGTCACAGCTGGGAAGCGNAGTCGAAGGGAACTAATCGGAATGAATAGTGCCCGTNACAGCTGGGAAGCGGAGCCGAAGGGAACTAATCGGAATGAATAGTGCCCGTCACAGCTGGGAAGAGGAGCCGAAGGGAACAAATCGGAATGAATAGTGCCCGTTACAGCTGGGAAGCGGAGCCGAAGGGAACTAATTGGAATGAATAGTGCCCGTCACAGCTGGGAATCGGAGCCGAAGGGAACTAATCGGAATGAATAGTGCCCGTCACAGCTGGGAAGAGGAGCCAAAGGGAACTAATCGGAATGAATAGCGCCCGTCACAGCTGGGAAGAGGAGCCGAAGGGAACTAAGCATTTTCTTGAGGAAGTGTTCCCTACATTATCTCCATCACTTGAAACGAAGGATCTCCTTGTGGTCCTAAGCTAACCTTCCTAAAACGGCCATTTCCTTTATGAATTCAAATAGCCTCCAAGACATAATGGGTATGTCAGCTGAAATGGGAGCTTTTTTTAGAATCATACTTTATATCAAAAAAAATCATCCTCTAAGGGATGAAAGCGTTAAGATGATTTAATACATTAGAGAGCGAATCTTATTTGGATTTTTTGGCATTAGACTTTTCAGTTTGAAGATTTCCTATTTTTTGACGCTCCGCATCCTTCTTAAACGCTTCTATTGCTTTGTAGTAGAGAAAAGTCATCGTTTTCACCCTCTAAATCTATCTAGTTATATATCCTTAAATTTTGTAATGAAAGTTAAAGTTTTTTAAAAATCTGCAAAACTATATTTCACTATTGTTAGGGCTTCATCCAGAATGGGCATATCACATGCCTCTTTTTTATGGACAGTTTTGATTCAAAGAGGGTTTAATAGCAAAATAGCAGCTGCCATTACATAAATTCAAACAATATTTATTGAAATATATGTTACTTTATTAATAGAGGAGGCATTTATGAGAAAAAAACCGATCTATGTGGAAATACCCATTCAGGCTGATATAGACGATATATGGCGAATGACTCAAAACCCAGAACTCCATGAACAATGGGATTTGCGCTTTTCCTCCATTACATATTTACCGAAAAAATCTGAAGATGCTCCACAATCCTTTTTATATGAAACGAAAATAGGCTGTGGCGTAAAAGTCGCTGGCTGGGGTAAAAGCATCGGTATCCATAACAAGAAGGATGGCTCCAAAACATCCTCTCTTCACTTTGGGACGGATCAAGTAATTTCGCCAATCAGTGAAGGGAAAGGGTATTGGCGATATATACCGGGAGATAACGGGAGTATATTCCTGACCCAATATGACTATGATGTACGTTTTGGCATATTTGGACAGCTTTTGGACTTCTTTTTTCGGCCGGTCATGGGGTGGGCGACTGCTTTAAGCTTTGATGTGCTGAAACGCTGGATTGAAAAAGGGGAATCGCCGCGAATGCAGTATGTGCGATTCTTTAGCAGTGCTATAGTAACAATGCTCTTTTTCTTTGTCTGGCTTTATCAGGGGCTGGTTCCGAAGATTATCGCCAAACATCCGGAGGAAATAACCATGCTGTCCAGTTTAACTTCCTTCGAGGGGAGTGATGCGGAAAAGCTTGCTGGAATAATAGGCATATTTGAGATTTTATTTGCAGTGATCTGGCTTCTGTATCGCAAGAAAAGACATTTGCTTGCACTGCAAATGATTGTTTTTCCAGTATTAACGATCATTACCTTAATCGCCAGTCCTTCGATTGCATCGCACCCGTTTAATCCTGTTACATTTAATGCTTGTCTTTGGGTCCTTTCCATCATTGGCTTCTTGATGGCAGCTGATTTGCCATCGGCAGCAAGCTGCAAGCGTACGAGAAAGGGTGATTCATAGTGACAATCTACCAAGAACTCTTAGGAGAAGATTTTCAACGACTTCATCCTAAACTGCAGGCGCGATATACCCTTCTAAAGGATAAACCGTTTCATGGGGCAGGAACGATGTCAAAGATTGAAACAGGATCTGTCTGGCTCAAACCCTTACTATCATTGGCAGCACGCTGGCAATTTCTTTTTCCGGATAACGGGAAGGATGTGCCGTTTACGATTAAAAATACTTGTAGAACATTGCCGACTGGCGAAGAAGAAATTTATTGGGAGCGTACTTTTTATTTTGAGGAGGTTACTCGGCGCTTTAATGCGTTTATGTCGATTGACCGTAATCGAAGAGTTGTGAAGGATTATTTAGGAGAGCCGAGCTTATTTTATTCTGATTTGAAGTTTGCGGTAACACCTGATGGGCGCATGATTATTCGCTCCGGTCCACAGCGTGTGGTAATCGGTAATCTGGAGATTCCCATTCCACGGTTATTTGAAGGAGTTGTGACCGTTGAGGAAGGGTATGATGATGCCCGGGAAGTATTTACCATTCAGGTCAATATACAAAACCGAATCGCAGGAAGGCTGATGGCTTATGAAGGCGAATTTAAAGCAAACACTTTTTAGTCCAATCACCCTTGCAGGTATCATTTTCTTCCTTGCAAGCAGCCTTTTGACAGCTGAACCCTATTTGTTAATGCTGACAGCTGCACAGTTAATTTTCGTGCCGATCATGCTTCAGCTGCTGGTTGAAACAAAACGGAAGCATATGATTTTTTATTGGATTGCTATGTTTTCCATCTTTTTATTGCAAATCGTTCCATCAAGTTCAGGACAAATTGTGCTCGCTTTGATGTATGCGATCTTCACCATGTTCGCAGCGTATTGCGGATTAAAGCGGTTTTTTCAGCGCGGCTTTACAAACTGGGCAGAAATTTCAATTGATATCGGGATGATGTACTTAACTATAGGGGGACTATGGTTCTTAGCTTATATCGCAGGAATTGATACAGGCTTTAGTCCGTTAATTACGTGGTTAACAGCTGTTCATTTTCATTACTCAGCCTTTTTATTGCCAATTTCTCTTGGGTTTTTTGGACGAATGCATGTTTCATCCTGGTATCGCTTGATTGTACCGATTATTCTGGCGGGCCCCATGCTAGTCGCCATTGGCATCACATTTTGGCCGCTGCTGGAATTTATTTCAGTACTGTTGTACATATTTGCCATTTACTGCTTAATCGTCCTTGCTTTCCGGGCGCGTTTCCTTTCACGCTTACAGGCTATATTGATAAGGCTCTCATACAGTGCACTAGGCGTTACCATCTTATTTTCATTGCTCTATGCGGCAAATAATGCGTTTGGACATTGGTATGTAAGTATTAATTTTATGCTGATATTTCATGGCTTCGTTAACTGTGTGATTTTTGGAATGCTGGGCGTTCTCGGCTGGGTGCTTGCACCACCTGAAATGAATCAGGCTGTCTGGAATTTTCCCGTAAGCCAAATACGGGGAAAGCTAATAGGAGAAGGCAAGCCGCATTCAGGACTAGTGGATGACCTCAGTGATCTCGTAGAAACGGAATCCTTACCCAAAACCATCGTTCATTTTTATGAGCAAACAGATCAGTATCGGTTATTGGCTTCTGTAAAATGGTCAACATGGTTTAAACCGTTCGCATGGTTCTATAAATTGATAAGTAATCAACTGCAGCAATTGAACTTGCCCATTTCAAAGAAGCGTACTGAAATGACATATAAGATACGTACTGTCGATCCAATTCTTGATGGCAGGATAAATCCTCGGGCATGGATTCGCCAGGTAAAGGAAAATACGGTATTTACAGCAATTTATTCTCAGCATGAAACGGATGGGAGGGCATATATGAATATAGCGCTTCCTCTGCCCTATTCGTCAATGATTGGTATTTTGCAGCTTGAAGCAATCGAAGGCTCTCTTATTCTCTCGAGCAGGGGAGAAGGAGATGCGGGCATCTATTTGGCAGCTGGCAAAACGCTTTTCAAGCTGCCTTTATCCGAGCACTTCCTGGTTAAAGAGACAAGTCCGGGATCACTCACAGCACAACACAAAATGCGGATCTTTGGCCTTCCTTTCTTGCAGATTGATTACAGCATTGTTCAAATTTTAAGAGTGTAAAATAGATGAACATTGGTATTGGTTTAATAGCAATGGTTTTCGCTATAATTTTTCTTGTTGTAGGTGTAATTTCACATAGAAATGATGACAAAACACTAGGTATTGGATTGTTAATAGCAGGGGTATTAGCTTTGTCATTTAGTCTATTGTTACTTTCGGGTATATATGACCCTTATGCTCTTTTATGACTTATTACGATTTAGGTCCTGATAATTATAAAAGTTGCGACGTTTATAATTTTGCAAAGAGTGATTATTACACATCGGGAAATTCGTTAAAATTGGGATGTAGCTTTTCAATAAACACAAAAGCCCCGAATAGGTCCACTTTTTCTAAAAGTGTCTACTATTCGGGGTTCAGTTCAATCAAGTTGATGCCCCTTATCATTTTCTTAGCTTACTTCAATAATCACCTAATGAAATGAGCTTGACATGATTACTTTGATTTTAAAATGTAGTTTACTTAGTTTGTGTGTGCGACGGCGCTGATTTCAATCAGTTGCTCTGGGAATGCCAAGTAAGTCACGCCGATGAGGCTGCCGGCCGGTCGATGTTGTCCTAGGTATTCCTTGAACAGCTGGATGACTGGTTCGGAATGTTCTTGCGCATTTGTTAAATAGATCTCTATATAAGCGAGGTTGGACTTCGTGACACCAAATCCCTCCAGTACTCGATCGAGATTTTCAAGCGTCTGTCGGGNCTGTGCTTCGATATTGCCCTCGCCAATGAACGCACCCTCCATATCGTGGGAAAATTGCCCTGAAATGTAGATAGTGCCGTTGACGCTGTAACCTTGGGTAATACCGTGATCCCAAAGACCGTGATCGTAGGTTTTAACATTTTTCATTTTTTTCTCTCCTTTACTTCAA
>NZ_JAEL01000073.1 GCF_000518885.1 Bacillus sp. J33
ACCGTTGTCCTCACTATAATATGGGCGAACCTTATCTAAAATGGTTGAAAAATCTATGTACTGATCTATTTTTCGCAGAAGGTGGTCCGAAGGAACAAGTTCATCAATAGACACAAATTCAATTTCATTTTGCGAAGATTCTTTGGGTTTAAACATGTAAATTCACCACAATCTATAGGATTTAATGGGTTAATTATAACATATTAACNCGGTGAATAATTAAAGTTAACTATTAAAATAAAGGCTGTCGATAGTTTCTCGACAGCCTGAAAGCCTGGCTAAAAGCCAGGCTTTTTTTGTGTTAAAAAAACGGCAATATAAACATGCCAACAATAATTGAAACAACACCGATTCCTATTGCCCAGCTGCCCAGGGTTTCCGAACCTCTTCGGCGAGCTATAAAGCCAAGGACAATTCCTGTTGCTCCAAACAGAACCGGCAATACAAACAGAGACAATATGGACAATGCAAGGGCTGCATAGCCGACTCCCCTTCCGGCTGCAGCTGTTTCACCTTCTTCTTCCCTATCCGCTCTTCTATCATAGACTCCAGGAGCCGCGATTTCAGCAGCGGTTTCTTCTGTATAATCTGCAACAGCCCCTTCCCTGTCCAGCGTTCTGTCATAGACATCGGAAGCTGCGATTTCAGCAGCAGTTTCTTCTGTATAATCTGTATTTGCCTCCCCAATTCGCTCACTATGGCGAAGATCGTACTCTTCATTGGTGCGTTCTTGGTCTGCCATCTTGTTCCCTCGCTTTCTTGAACTTCTTCTTGAAAAAGGATTGCTTGAGTGGAGCATTTATAGTGTTTGCGATATGATTATTTTTTAAGATGTTAATGTTTGACTGTCAGCACTATTCTTTGCAGACGTTTGTTCACCATTGCTCTTTTGCACAGACTGGACTTTTGTTAAGATATAGGATATATGTATTAAAGGAGAGCAGCTGATATGAAGAAGCGTTTTGGAATTGATATTGATGGGACAGTCACATGCCCAACATCAATGATTCCTTTTTTAAATAAGGCATTTAATTTGCATATAACATTAGAGGATATTAAGGAGTATGATTTGACTCCACTGGTTGATATATCTAAAGAGGAATTCGCCCAATGGTTTAGGGAAAATGAGCCTTTCATTTACCGGGACTCCCCCTTGGCCGATGGAGCAAAAGAAATCCTGACCAAATGGAAACAAACTCATGAATTATATTTTATAAGTGCACGCGGTTCCCACCTTCAGCAAATTACAGAAGAATGGTTTTTGGAAAACACTTTGGAATTTGATCATATTGAATTGATTGGTACTCATGATAAAATTGCAGCAGCAAAAAATTTCAAGGTAGACATATTCTTTGAAGATAAACATGACAATGCTGTTATGATTCATGAAGCCTGCCAAATCCCTGTCATTTTATTCGATACCCCCTATAATCAGGATCCGATCCCAAATGGAGTCATCAGGGTGAACAATTGGCAGGAGGCTTATAAATGGGTTGAAAATTGGCTTAAATAAAGTCATATTAAAAAAGCATGAATGCTCTTGGCATTCATGCTTTTTATTTCATCTTGCTTTAGAAGCATTCCGGACACTTTCCATAAATTTCAAATTTGTGCCCGGATACATCATAGCCTTTCAAGTTCTCTTGTACTTGTTTCATTGGACAAACTTCAATCTCTTTTGTTTTGCCGCAGTCCAAACAGATAAAGTGATGATGGTGATGCTCATGAGAACAAGTAAACCGGAAATGTTTTTCTCCTGAAAGCTCTGTCATTTCAAAAATGCCCAAATCCACAAACAAAGATAAATTTCTGTATATTGTATCAAAGCTAAGCCCAGGGTAATTATCCTTCATTTCTTCAAGAACATCCTTGGCTGTTAGATATTTATCGCTGTCAGAGAAAAGCTGAAGCATCTCTTCTCTTTTCCCTGTATGCTTGTATCCTTTTTCCTTTAAGAGCTGCATTGCTTCATTTACATTCATTCTTTTCACCCCTTGTTCCTGCTCTACATTACGCTAACTGACTTTTCCTAAAGAGTATATTTAGGCTGACCTCATGCCAGAAATTTTCTTTACCAGCATGGTGATAACCAAAATAAGAATTGTAATGACAACAATCGTTCCTCCTGGAGCCAGATCCATATAATAAGAAATAGTCAATCCGCCCAAAACAGAGATTTCCCCAAACAGTACGGACAGAAGAATTGTTTGTTTAAATCCTTTGGCAACCCTTATGCTGGCTGCAACTGGCAATGTCATTAAAGAGGAAACCAGAAGGATTCCAACAATTCTCATTGACGCTGCAATAACCAGGGCCACCATGATAATAAATATAAAATGAACACTTTTGGCTGGAATCCCAGATGCTTTTGCATGCTCCTCATCAAAAGACAGCAAGAACAATTCCTTATACAACAAAATGACTAGTGCTATAACAAAAATACTAATAATGAAAATAGTCCATAAATCTAAACGGCTTACTGCACTGACACTGCCAAATAAATAGCTGAATAAATCAGTATTAAAACCGTCTGCCAGTGAAATAAAAATAGCTCCCAAGCCTATTCCGCCAGATAAAATGATGGGAATGGCCAGCTCCTGATAATGCTTATAAATAGTCCTAAGCTTTTCTATGAACAACGATCCTGCTACAGAAAAAGCCATTCCCATATACATGGGGTTTAATCCGCTCAAGCCCAAAAACTTTTTCTCAAGTAGCAGACTGGCCGCAATCCCTGCAAGAGTTACATGGCTCAGCGCATCAGCAATTAAGGATAGCCTTCTGACAACAATAAAAACACCCAGCAAAGGAGCTATGATTCCTATTATAATTCCAGCCAGAAAAGCATTTTGCAAAAATTCATATTGTAAAACCGCTGATATCATCTGGCAGCTCCTCCGTGATCGTGATGGTCATGATTATGGGACAGTACGTGGACATCATGACCGTAAAACTCTGACATTTCACTAATATTCAAGCTTTCAAATTCAGCTGTATTTCCATGGAAATGCAAATTCCTGTTTAAGCAGGCAACATGTGTTACCTTATCTGAAATGGTCCCGATGTCATGTGTTACCAGCAACAGGGTAATTCCCAGCTTCTTGTTCAGATCATCAAGCATTCCATAAAATGATTGAACATTTTTGGCATCCACTCCCACAGTTGGTTCATCAAGAATGAGCAGTTTCGGATCACTTACTAATGCACGTGCAATGAATACACGCTGCTGCTGTCCGCCGGAAAGCTCACCTATATTCCGCCAGGCAAAATCCAGCATGCCGACTGAATCGATTGCCTGCAGTACTTTTTCCTGATCCGCCTTTCCCATAAATTTAAAAAGCCCAAGCTTCTTTGTAAGCCCGCTTGATACGACTTCAAAAACAGTTGCCGGGAAACCAGTATTGAATGAATTTGCCTTTTGGGAAACAAATCCGATTTTTTGCCAATCTTTAAACCGGCTTATTTCCTGTCCAAATAGCTTTACACTCCCCTTTTGGAGTTTCAGCAACCCCAGGATCAGCTTTAATAATGTGGATTTACCTGATCCATTGGGTCCTACGATGCCCAGAAAATCCCCTTCGTATATGTTTAAATTAATCTCTTCAAGGACATTCTCTTTTTCATACCTATAAGAAACATGCCCTATTTCTATAATTGGCTCTGCCATTTTTATCACCTATAATATTAAGAATGATTCCGATTTACAAGAATAGTATACAGGAACTAACTCTTGAAGTAAAGAAAACATGATTTGGCACCAGTTTATCAAACAAGTGTCACGATTTCCTTTTCTCCCTCATACAGTACAGTGGAGGAGGAATGAGGATGAAAATTTTTGAAAGCATCATAAACCATAAATTAAGCAATATTACTGCAAATGAATTATTGAAATATGGAGAGCAATTCAACATTAGCATTACAAAACCGCAGGCCCAGAAGATCGCAAATTATCTGCAGGGAAAGCAAATCAATATCTTCGACGATCGTGAACGGACAAAAGTAATAAAAGAAATTGCCAAAATCGCAGGGCCGGAAACGGCAAGGGAAGTAAACCGCCTCTTTTTGCAATTTACAAAATAATGCCTTGCTTTACCAATACTTAATTTCCCCATGCAAAAAGCTGTGTAGTGATACACAGCTTTTGTATTTGTTAGTCTTGCATAATTGCATCTAAAAGGTTTTCATCGAATTCCTGGTTTCGGAGCATATTAATCTCATGCTTGTATGGAGCTTTTTTATTTTTTTTGTCTTCCCCTACATATGGAGTCTCAAGGATTTTAGGAATGTCCTTTAACTGAGGATGGTGGACAATATAATTTAAAGCTTTGAACCCAATATGCCCAAACCCGATATTTTCATGGCGGTCTTTTCGCATTCCGCGTTCATTCTTGCTATCGTTAATATGAAGGACTTTTAAGCGATCAAGCCCGATAATCTGATCGAATTTTTCCAGCACTCCGTCAAAATCATTGACAATATCATAGCCCGCATCATGGGTATGACAAGTATCAAAACAAACTGATAAATGGTCATTGTAATTGACCCCGTCAATGATCATTGCAAGCTCTTCAAAGGATTTGCCACATTCAGAACCTTTTCCAGCCATCGTTTCAAGTGCAATCTGCACTTTCTCTTCTCCATTTAAAACTTCATTAAGGCCTTCAACAATCTTCTTTATGCCTTCTTCTGTCCCAGCACCTACATGTGCTCCAGGATGAAGAACAATCTGTTTTGCTCCAATCGCTTCAGTACGGTCAATTTCAGAACGCAAAAAGTTGACCCCCAGTTCAAATGTTGAAGGATTTGTTGTGTTGCCAATGTTGATGATGTATGGAGCATGTACAACAATATCAGATATCTCATGCTCTTGCATATGCCTTAATCCTGCCTCAATATTCAAATCCTCTATTTTTTTCCTTCTTGTGTTTTGAGGGGCGCCTGTATAAATCATAAAGGTATTGGAGCCGTATGATACAGCCTCTTCACTTGCTGCCAGCAGCATTTTTTTCCCGCTCATAGAAACATGTGATCCAATTTTCAGCATAGTCCAACCTCTCCCTGTTTTTATTTATTTACGCTTTATTCTTCTTTCGCGCTTTTTAATTTTGTCCATTTCCCATTTCATTTTCTTTTTGTAGCCCGGCTTAACTTTTTTTGGCTTTTGCACCAATGATGCAGCCTTTTTATCTATATCATCTGTTTGTTTTTGCCTTGTTTTTCTCTTATTGCGATTATCAAGATTGATCCATTCGCCTTTTTGTAAATCCTTGTGATGAAACTCAATCCCCATCTTTTCAAGCTTATTTAAAGCATCTTCATCAGAAGGTTCATATACAGTCAGAGCAATGCCAGAAAAACCTGCACGGGCTGTACGGCCAACGCGATGCACATAAAAATCCAAGTCTGTCGGAAGTTCATAGTTAATAACATGGCTGATCCCCTGAATATCAATCCCTCTTGCTGCAAGGTCAGTCGCAACAATATATTGAAATTCAAGATCCAAAATTTGCTTCATCATTTTTTTCCGTTCACGTGGATTAAGATCACCATGGATACGGCCTACTTTTAGCCCTTTGCTTATTAATCCATCTGCCACTTCATCTGCTTTTTTCTTTGTGTTGGTAAATACAATAGCCAAATATGGGTTAAATGATGTTAATGCCTCATGTATCAGGCCCACCTTATTGCGGTGCCTGGATGGAAGCAGCCAGTGCTCTATATTGGCAGCGGTTGCCTGCTTCGGTTCAATCTGCACAAATTTTGGATTTTCCATATACTTTTTTAAGAAAGGCTTTAGTTTCTCAGGAATTGTAGCCGAGAAGACTAGCATTTGCAGCTTTTCCGGCATCCTTGCCGCAACCTGATCCACATCTTCGATAAATCCCATATCAAGCATCAAATCTGCTTCATCTACTACCAGGATTTCTGCTGTATGGACAAATAAAGCCTGTTCCTTTACAAGATCATTAATCCTGCCTGGGGTTCCAACTACAACATGAGGCTGTTTTTTTAGCTTCTCAATTGTCCTCTGCTTGTCGGTTCCGCCGATATAACAGCGCACTGTGATTTCCTTCCCCTCATCACAATGATTTGTAACTTTGAGAATTTCATGATAGATCTGGTTTGCAAGCTCCCTTGTTGGAGCTGTAATTATGGCCTGAACTTCCTGCCGCGAGGGTTCGATCTTTTGAAGTATTGGCAATACATAGGAATGGGTCTTTCCAGTACCTGTCTGAGACTGCCCAATAGCGCTTTCTCCTTTGAGTATGGCAGGAATCATTCTTTCCTGAATTTCGGTTGGTTCATAAAAGCCAAATTCTTTCACAGCTTCTATTATAAATGGCTTAAAATTAAATCGTTCAAATTTTGTTTCGTTCATATAAAAACTCCTCAGTGTTCAGATCCAGCCTAAGAGGGATAGCGTGCTTAAGGGATGAATCTGATTCATTTATTTTAGGCTCTTTTATCACAAATTGTTGTTTTTACTTATAAATTTTGCCCGTTGGTTAACATTAGTTAGCCTTGAAATGCAGCAAACTTTTAAGAAAACAGCGTTTATTTAAAAGTTTGCTCTGTTAAACTTGCTTGCTGATCTTTGCTGCATTGCCGAAGTGCCAAGCCTAAAAGGAAGAAATACTTGTCATCAGCCTTGACATTGTCCATCTCCGACCTTTTCTTACATCCTGTTATTATAATAAAGTTTCATGCAAATAACCACTCATACAGGCTTATATATTTTTATGATGGGCTTTTCAAATCATTTTTAACAATTAAATAGGAATCTTCCGCATTATACCTAAACCAAAATATGATAAGCGCATACTTTAATATATGAGTACATTTCCATCCTGCTTGGCTGCAGGAGAAAAGTGTTTTCTGAAAGGAGGCCAAGAATAAATGATGCCAGGACCAAGACCTCCCATGCGCGGAGGAATGCCCCCGTATCCCTATATGAATCCGATGCAAGGAAGACCTCCGGGGGGAACAATGATGAGAGGAGCTCCGGGAATGCCCCGAGGAGGCGGCGGATTGCTTTCCAAATTATTAGGAAAAGGCAATGCCCAGGCTCAAGCAGGAATGGGAGCTGCAAGAACAGCAGGAGGCTCTCGAGCAGGAGGCGGGATTCTCCAGGCGCTAAGCAACCCTTCATCTATAAATGGATTTATAAATAATACCCAAAAGGTGCTAAATACAGCCCAGCAGATAGGACCAATGGTACAACAGTATGGACCGCTGGTAAGAAATCTTCCAGCGATGTGGAAGATGTACAGAGGATTAAAGGACGTACCTGATGAGGAAACTTCACAGGAAAAAGATGAGTCAAGCACTGAAATGAAAGGGGAAAGTAAAGCCAAAGCTAAAAAATCCCCTTCACAGCGTACAAAAACCAATGCTGATGCTAAACAGACCGTTTCCAATCGTTCAGGAAGCGGTGAATCCAAGCCAAAATTATATATATAACTCCAAAGAATGCCAAGGCATTCTTTATTTTTTTCTTTACACCCTTTATGCCAAGCCTAAAAAAGAGGGGTACCCTGCGTGGATATTCTCTGCACGTTTCTTGAAAATCAATTCCCTTATAAACCAACTTCCGCTCTTCTGCATAACGCCTGGGGGCTCCCAAACTCATTTATCCCCGCCAAAAAGGGTTTTTTGTATTATCAGGCTATCTCTTATATAATAGAATAAGCAAGCTGGGGATAACCCCTGATATTTTGTATTTAAATAGAACCCGCAAAAATTAAGATAGATGCTGTAATTAGGGAGGATAAGCGGATGAATGTCATAAAAATCTCTCCTAGGGGATATTGTTATGGTGTGGTTGATGCGATGGTGATAGCAAGAAATGCTGCACTCGACCCATCATTGCCACGACCCATTTATATATTGGGTATGATCGTCCATAACAAACATGTAACAGATGCTTTTGAAGAGGAAGGCATTATTACACTAGATGGAAAAGACAGAAAAGAAATTTTGGATAAGGTTGATAAAGGGACTGTTATTTTTACTGCACACGGCATTTCTCCTCAAGTAAGGGAAGCTGCCAAACAAAAAGGCCTAGTCACAATTGATGCTACATGCCCTGATGTTACAAGGACCCATGATTTGATCAGGGAAAAAGAAAAGGAAGGCTTCCAGATCATTTACATCGGCAAAAAAGGGCATCCCGAGCCTGAAGGAGCCGTTGGGGTAGCACCACATGCAGTCCACTTGGTACAAACAATTGAGGATGTAAAGGATCTGAGCATCCAGGCTGATAAAATTCTAGTAACAAACCAGACTACAATGAGCCAATGGGATGTAGCCCATGTCATGGATCAAATAAAAGAAAAGTATCCTCATGCTGAATTTCACAAAGAAATCTGCATGGCTACACAAGTACGGCAGGAAGCAGTTGCTGAACAAGCCGGCCAGGCTGATGTTTTAATTGTCGTTGGAGATCCGAAAAGCAATAACTCTAACCGCCTTGCCCAGGTTTCAGAGGAGATTGCCGGCACAAAAGCATACAGAATTGCAGATATTACCGAACTGGATGTCACTTGGCTTAAAGATGCTTCAACTGTTGCAGTTACTGCAGGCGCTTCTACGCCAACACCTATTACAAAGGAAGTCATTGCCTTCCTGGAACAATTTGATCCAAACGATGAATCGACATGGTCCCGAGAGAAAAAAGTACCGTTAAATAAAATACTTCCAAAGGTAAAGAAGCCTACCAAAATATGATATGAAAGAACCGGCCCCATAGTAGGGAGCCGGTTCTTTTTTGTTTATTTCTTGTTTTTGCCTGTTAATGTCCACTCCCGGCGCGGGAGGTCCGACACTCCTCGGTGAGGGCGCCTGTGGAGTCTCCCTTTTAAACGCTCCTCCCTTAGGACTTTGGAAAAATCTCCCTCGACTATACACCGCACGAAGGGAATGCGAGTCATTTCCAAGGAGCCCGTGCCTTTCCCTCTAATCAACAATTAGCTTTAGCTCAGCCTTGTTTATAGACTCAAATAAATTTAAATGGATCCGTATGGATTTCTGATGGAAAAATGGATACTTCATAGCCTTTTTCCACACATAGTTTTTCTAGCTTCTCTGTGACTCCTTTTTTCATCACCTTTTCCACATTATGGCCTGGATCAACAATATTGAGGCCCATCATCATGGCATCGTGAGCAACATGATAATACATATCGCCTGTTACATACACATCTGCGCCCTTCATTTTGGCGGACATAAAATACTTATTTCCATCTCCCCCAAGAACGGCCACTTTCTTAACTTTAGAGGAAAGGTCCCCCACTACCCGGACTCCATCCACCTCTAGAGTTGTTTTGACATGTTCAGCAAACTCTTCAAGAGTCATTTCACGGATTTCCCCTATTTTTCCCAGGCCTAATGCTTCGCCTTTGTTATCAAGTTCATAAATATCATATGCTACTTCTTCATATGGGTGGCTTTTAAACATAGCAGAGAGTATTCTTTTTTCCAAATGCTCAGGAAAAATCGTCTCTATACGAACTTCAGATACTGACTCAAGCTTGCCTTGCCGGCCAATATGCGGATTTGCCTCTTCATTTGGCTTGAACTGGCCTGTCCCCGATGATGAAAACGTACAATGACTATAATTTCCGATTGAGCCAGCACCTGCATTTCCAAGAGACTGCTTTAAAGACTCTGCATTTTCTTCAGGCACAAACACTGCAAGCTTTTTCAAAGTAGTTTGATATGTTGGATACAAGACTTCTGTGTTATTTAGCTGCAGAGCATCAGCGAGCATGTCATTTACCCCGCCTTTGGCTACGTCCAGATTGGTACGCGCTGCATAAACGGCTATATCATGCTTAATAAGCTTTTCAATAATTCTTCCAGATGGTGTATCTGTGGGAATTTTTTGCAGTGGCCTGTATATAAGCGGATGATGAGCTATAATAAGCTGAACTTTTTTTTCTATTGCTTCATCCACAACTTCCTCGAGTACATCCAATGCAATCATGACCTTTTCAACAGGTTTGTTAAGCCTCCCGATTTGAAGGCCAATTTTGTCTCCTTCCATCGCATATCCTTTTGGAGAGAACTGTTCAAACAGCTGGATGATTTCATGTCCATTTATCTTTTTCACTGGTTCAAAACCTCCTCTGCCATCTTTATTTTCTGATATAACTCCTGTTTTCTCTTTTCTGTCTCTTCTGTGCTTGCTGCCTTATCAAGCTGCAATAGTATACGCTTCCAGTTTTTCACTTCACCCTGCCACTTATTTTGGAATACCCTAGATCTTTCTCCCATTAAAAAAGGGCCCATTAGCAAACCTTTCTCTACATTCTTATAGGGCTTCAGCGGCTCCCCTTTTTCAGCAGAGAGGACTTCGTAGATCTTTCCATCCTCTTCCAGAATTTCCTCCGCTATAAGTTCCCAGCCATGATCAACAAGCCAGGTTCTTATTGAAATCGCGCTTAAATTAGGCTGCAGAATAAGCCGTTTAACTGAATCAAGCTTGTCCTTTCCCTCTTCCAGTATGGTTGTGATTAAAGCACCACCCATACCGGCAATTGTTATGCAGTCTACTTCACCCTGGCTGACTACCTCGAGTCCATTTCCTTTGCGGACCGATATCTGGTCCTCAAGCCCTTCCAATTTCACCTGTTTTTTAGCTGATTGATATGGCCCTTCTACCACTTCACCAGCTATAGCAAACGGTACAATCCCTTTCTTTACAGCATAGCATGGCAAATACGCGTGGTCTGACCCAATGTCAGCTATACGCGAACCAGCAGGTATATATTTCGTTACAGCTTCAAGCCGATGTGATAATTTTTCCGTATTCATTCTGTCACCACTTATCTATGTATTAAAAAAGCGCATAGCATCCTGCTATTCTGCTCCTGGAGCGGAATAGCAAAAAAAGCTATTCGTTTTTGCGATAGCCTTTCTTATAGTATAAAAAAAGTCCTTTACATATGCAAAGGACTTTCATTATCGGTTTTACTTAAGGCCAGCTAACCATTCAGCCATTTCAGCAGCCTTATCTTGAGGCACTAAACCTGGGGGCATAGAGCCTTTACCGTTTACAACGATATCTGCAATTTCATCCTGGGATAAACGGTCGCCTACACCAGTAAGAGCAGGACCGACTCCACCTTGATATTGGTCACCGTGACATCCAATACAGCTCTTCTGGTAAATTTCTTCAGGGGTTGCAGCTGCAGTTTCTTCAGTTTCAGCACCGCCGCCTTCCTGTTCTTTTGCAAGCTCTTCCATATCGCCCAGACCTTTAAAAGAAACAAGGAACATTGCTACCACACCAAAAACCATAATTAAAACAAATGGAATGATTGGATTGCGATTCATGACTTAACCTCCCTTATGTAAGCACATTTCAGTTTAAGTAAGTATACAAACAATTTCTATTTTACTTTAAAAAAGGCTGAAGGAAAAGCCCTAAAGTAAACTTTGTCATTTCTTGTTCATAAAATGGACAAAAACTCCATCCGGCTGGATAGAGTTTTTCTTTACTTAGTCGTTTTATTTTAAGGCTCTTTTCTCATAAATTGTGGTTTTACCTCTAAATTCTGCCCGTTGCTTTCCGCGGGCTTCCGACGCTCCTTCTTGGCGTATTCCGCGTCTGCGGGTTTCTCCTTTTGGCACGCAGGAGCCTCGCGCCTTACACTGCAAATAACACGTGCTAATGAAGCATTTTTGTGTTATCACAGTTTAATAACTAAATCCACGACAATGTTTTTTTAACATCCAATTTGACGTGCAATAACCATTCGCTGAACTTCTGACGTTCCTTCACCAATCTCTGTAAGCTTTCCATCTCTCATATATCGTTCCACATGATAATCTTTCATATAACCGTATCCCCCATGGATTTGCACGGCCTGATCGGCTATTTCCATACAAATCTCTGAAGCATACAGTTTGCACATAGAAGCTTCTTTTGCAAAAGGTCTTCCCTGGTCTTTTAACCATGCAGCTTTATATACCATATTTCTTGCCAATTCTATCTTCATAGCCATATCAGCCAGTTTAAACTGTATAGCCTGAAAGTTTGATAGGGAGCGGCCAAACTGCTGCCTTTCTTTAGCATATTGCAGCGCTTTTTCATATGCAGCCTGTGCAATGCCCAAAGCCATTGCCCCTATTCCGATACGGCCTCCGTCCAAAGTAATTAGGAACTGTTTAAAACCTTCTCCTTTTTTGCCGAGCAAGTGCTCAGTCGGAACGCGTACGTCTTCAAGAACAAGCTCTGTAGTATTGGAAGCATTTAGCCCCATCTTTTCATAATTATCAATTACCGTAAATCCTTCGGCATCAGTCGGGACAATAATAGCACTGATTTCCTTTTTGCCATTTTTTTCACCCGTAACAGCTGTTAAAGCCAAATGCTTGGCATAGCTGGCATTGGTAATGAAACATTTATTGCCATTGATTATATATTCGCCATCCTTTTCGACAGCAGTTGTTCTAGTGCCGCCGGCATCCGATCCAGCATTTGGTTCAGTCAGGCCAAATGCGCCGAACGACTCCCCAGTACAAATGGGTACAAGGTATTTTTGCTTTTGCTCTTCTGTTCCGAATAGGTGCAGCGGTGCACCTCCAAGTGAGATGTGAGCTGAGTAGGTAATGCCCGTAGAAGCACAAGCCCTGCTAAGCTCTTCTGTCACGATTGCAAAGCTCACAGTGTCCGCGCCTGCTCCGCCATATTCTTCAGGAAACGGCAGCCCCATTAAACCAAGGTCGGCCATTTTTTTAAATACTTCAACCGGAAACTCCTTTGTTCGGTCTCTTTCAAGGGCGCCCGGTGCAACTTCTTCTTCTGCAAACTCCCTTATTGTTTTGAGTATCATATTCTGTTCAGCTGTTAAATCAAAATTCATTTACATCCCCCTCAATACTTTTTACTGTATCCGCTTTCATAACTATTATATAAGGGATGTGCGAGTTTTCTCAACATTTAAAAACTTTTTAAAATATTTTATTATATGAATATAGAAATAACAATGAACATCACGCTCAAAGTTCCAGATACCCAAAAATAGTGCAGCCTGAGCTTCCATCCTGCAGCAAGCCATAGCAAACAATTTATAATTAAAGCAGAATATAGGATCGACGGTATCTCCGAGTATTGAACGGATACAAAATTTACTGATGCAGCCAAAAAAATGAAAGAGGCTGATATGATAGGAATATGATAAGGAATTCCTTTTTTAGAAAAATAAAAAACTGCAAAAATCCCAGCAAAAATAAAAAGGAATAAAATGGCGGTTTGCAAAATAATAGACAATTCAGTAAAATAAATAAAAAACACAGAAATTGGAATAAGCAGCAAGAAAATAAGATTCATTAATTGTAAGACCATTCCCTTTTTCTCTTTTCTTGTTTCCTTCGGCTGATTCCCTTCCGTGTAAAGAGCTAACAAATAATCACAATATTGATCAGGAAGCAATCGGCTTTTCTTCCAATATAATAATTCATTAACGATAATCTGTTTTCTGCTGTTATTCAAATCTGAGCACATCCAATCAAAAATAAGGAAATTTTTCAAAAAAAATAGTTTACTTCCATTTTAAGAAGTAAACTATTTCCTGGCAATCCTTTTCCTATTCTAAGAAGTCTTTTAATCGCTTGCTGCGGCTTGGATGTCTTAATTTTCTCAGTGCCTTGGCTTCAATTTGACGAATACGTTCACGTGTTACGCCAAAGACTTTGCCAACTTCTTCTAATGTGCGTGTACGGCCATCATCCAATCCGAAACGAAGGCGAAGAACATTTTCTTCACGGTCTGTAAGTGTATCAAGAACATCTTCAAGCTGTTCTTTCAAAAGCTCATACGCAGCATGTTCCGATGGGGATGTCGCATCCTGGTCTTCAATGAAATCACCTAGATGTGAATCGTCTTCTTCACCAATCGGTGTTTCCAGGGATACAGGCTCCTGCGCTATTTTAAGGATTTCACGCACCTTATCAGGTGTTAAATCCATATCCTCCGCAATTTCCTCAGGCGTCGGTTCACGCCCGAGGTCCTGGAGGAGCTGACGCTGGACACGAATTAATTTATTAATGGTTTCTACCATATGCACCGGAATACGAATCGTTCTTGCCTGGTCAGCAATCGCTCTTGTAATGGCCTGTCGGATCCACCATGTTGCATAGGTACTAAATTTATACCCTTTGCGGTAATCAAATTTTTCAACAGCTTTAATTAGGCCCATATTTCCTTCCTGAATTAAGTCTAGGAAAAGCATTCCACGGCCTACATATCTTTTAGCAATACTTACAACTAAGCGAAGGTTGGCTTCTGCCAAGCGCCTTTTTGCTTCTTCATCGCCTTCTTCAATTCTTTTGGCAAGCGAAATTTCTTCCTCTGCTGAAAGGAGATCAACACGCCCAATTTCTTTTAAGTACATACGGACAGGGTCATTAATTTTGACACCTGGAGGCACACTTAAATCGTTAAGATCGAATTCCTCTTCACCTTTGGCAAGTTCCTGGACATTCGGATCAGCATCTTCATTATCGCCTACCAATTCAACCCCCTGATCGCCAAGGAACTCATAAAATTCATCCATCTGGTGTGAATCAACCTCAAATTGAGACATTCTTTCCGCTATATCATCGTAGGCAAGGACACCTGTCTTTTTTCCTATTTCCACTAATTGATCTTTTACTTGTTCAAGGGTCAACTCTGTATCAACCTCTTTTGAACGGGCCGATTTTTCAGCCATCTGTCCCCCTCCTTCCAAAAATCACAGACATTCTTCTTCAAATATGCACATTGGGAACTTTAATAGGAGACATTTATCCCAAGGCACGTTCCAAGCATAATTATCGCCTGGTTTAAAACTGCATCTATAGTGACTTGCGCAATTGGAGAATTTCCATTGCGATTAATGCTGCTTTTGCGTAATCCTTTTGTCGTTCTGCTTCTTTTTCTTCATTTAGTTTTTCCTTTATTTTTAACATCTTTTGATAATTCAACACCTGTTTAATATAATCAGTTAATTCCTGTTCGCTTATTTCATCATTTATCGACATCATTTCGATATCTACAACAATTCGCTTAAGCTTTTCATCTGTTATAAAATTTATAAATGCACTTGGATCAGGTGGATGGCCTTTCTCGTAAAAACCTAAAAGATAAGTGATAATGGCCTGGTGTTCATCGATGTTAAACGTATTTCCATGAAGCATATCCTGAACTTTAAAAGCTACGTCACTATCACGTAGCATATGGGCAATCAATCGTCTTTCCGCTGTATGGTAAGCTGGTTTGAGATTGTCTGCCCTTTTGGGTATTTGAAGCCTTTTTGCAGGCTCAATTGCCCCCTTTCCCTTCTGGTTATTTTTTCGCTTTTCTGCGTAAAAAACCTGCTTTTGCTGCTCTTTCAAAGCTTCAAGGGAAAGCGAAAACTCATTTGCAAGCTGGCGGAGATAATGATCTCTTTCAACAGCTTTATCCAGCTGGCTGATTTCCTTTAATACTTCTTCGATATATAGAAGTCTATCTCCTTCATTTTGGAGACTTTTGCCCCGGCGGAGATAAAGCAGCTTAAAAGCCATTAATGTTACACTTGAATCAATGACTTCATTGCGAAACTTTTCTTCACCATATTCATTAATATAATCGTCAGGATCATATCCATCAGGCATTAAGGCCACTCTTACCTGGCAGCCAGCTTCCGTCAGCAGGTTTGCTGCTCTGTAAGCTGCTTCTATACCTGCATTATCGGAATCGTAGCAGATCGTGATTGATTGAACATTCCTTCTTAGGGAAGCAACATGCTCCTCTGTTAAAGCTGTCCCCATCGTGCCGACACCATTTCCGACTCCGGCGCGATCAGCGGCGATTACATCAGCAAACCCTTCAAAAAGAACGGCTCTTTGCATTTTTTTAATCTGGGGTCTCGCCAAATGAAAATTATATAAAGTTTTACTTTTATTGAAGATTGCTGTTTCAGGGCTATTTAAATATTTGGGCTCTTCGTCCCCTAGTGACCTTCCTGAAAAAGCAATCGTATTTCCGCTGCGGTCAAAAATCGGGAACATAATTCTATCTCTGAAGCGGTCAAAATAGTTCCCATCTTTATCCCGTTTAATGATCAGCCCTGCTCTCTCCATAACATCCGGCGGGAATTTTCTTTTAGTCAGGAACTTATATACAAAATCCCAGGATTTTAATGAATATCCAATTTGGAATTTTTCTATTGCTTCCATTGAGAAGCCTCTGTTAAGCAGATATTCTAGTGCATGCTGACCATCTTTTGTGTTTACAAGCAGATGGTGATAAAATTTACGTAGAAGCTCATGGGCTTCCAGCATCTGCTGCAAATCAACAGGCATTGATTTTGCTGACGCTACTGATGATGCATCAATCTCAAGCTGGACATTTCCCTTCTCCGCAAGCTTTAGTGCAGCTTCCTGAAAGGAATAGCCTTCTAGCTCCATCAGAAATGAAAAAGCATTTCCTCCAGCTCCGCACCCAAAGCAATGGTAGATTTGCTTTTCAGGTGAAACAGAAAAGGAAGGCGTATTCTCACCGTGAAAAGGGCAAAGCCCAAAGTAATTGCGCCCTTGCTTGTTCAATTGAATATAGTCGCCAATGACATCAACAATATCTACAGCTTGCCGAATTTCATTCACTTTTTCTTCGGCGATTCGCTCTGCCATATGAACAACTCCATTACTTCCATTACTTAATGAGATATTCTATAAAATATTACCGATTCCCTTCAAAATTCGACAAAATGTTTGTCAGCTGTTCCACAAACCTGGACCGGTCTTCCCGGCTAAAAGGTTTAGGGCCTTTCCCGTACACTCCTTTTCGGCGCGCTTTTGCTGATAAATACCGCATATCAAGCGCAGTGCGAATTTCATTTTCTTCAAATAAAATTCCCTTAGGCGAAAGGACATAAACTCCTTTTAGCAAAAGAGTTGATGCCAGTCCAATGTCCTGTGTAACAACCAAATCTCCGGATTTAACATTATTCATAATGAAAAGATCAGCTGCTTCTTTGCTGGAATCAACAAACTTCCAATCAGCCCCGTTTAAGTCATTTTTCATGTGGGCATAGGAAGCAACAAAGATTGCATCCAGTGAAAAAGAATTGGAGATTTCGACAATTTCTTCTTTTACCGGACAGGAATCAGCATCCACCATAATGACGGGTTTGCCTAATGTTCTAATAATTCTACATCACTCCGCATATTCCTTCTTTCCAAGAATAACTTTTGGATAGAGATTTATCCCGCATTAACGGGCAGCATATCCCACTACTTCAAGGCCTTGAGGGAACACACTAAAGGATAAACGGGGATTAACTGCCCGTAAAAGCCCGATTGGTTCAACTAACCATCAGTGGCCCACCACTGATGGAAGTTTCACTTTTTGTCGAATTTTTTCTTGGACAAAACCTTGACATGCCACAATAAATAGTTTATTCGTTCGGTATGAACTCTAAACCTATTCGGGTACATTTTTATCACAATTTTTTATTATAGTACATTAATGTCTATTTTGCCATTATTTTATCTTTGCAATTTCGGTACTTTTTTTGGAGTTATTTACTGGATATTGAGCATGTACTTTTAACTATCGGTCATATCGCCCTTATTTCGTGTCCGGTTTAATAAGTATTCAGCACTAAGAAAAAAGATTCCTCCATTTATTCTGCTTAGAACCTTGGAAAGCTTGTTAAGAAACCAGACAAAAGAAAAGGCACATAAAAAATTTTATGTGCTAGCTTCTCGGAAAGCTCTTACGGTATTGATTTAAAATCATATTTGCCGTTTCTTCAACCGCCTTATTGGTTACATCGATCACTGGACATTTGATTTTAGAAACAATTTTTTCAAAGTAGGCAATTTCTTCTTTAATTCTCTCTATATTTGCATAGCTTGCACTATCGCTTAGGCCCAAAGAGATAAGACGCTCCCTGCGGATGTAGTTTAATTTTTCCGGGCTGATTTTGAGTCCATAGCATTTTTCGGGAGGAACAAGGAACAGTTCCTCGGGTGGATCGACTTCAGGAACAAGCGGTACATTCGCAACCTTAAGCCTTTTATGTGCAAGGTATTGTGAAAGAGGTGTTTTGGATGTTCTTGAAACCCCTATCAGTACGATATCTGCTTTCAAAATCCCCCGTGGATCGCGGCCGTCATCATATTTTACTGCAAATTCTATGGCCTCAATCTTTTTAAAATAATCCTCGTCAAGCTTGCGAACCAATCCTGGTTCAAAAAGCGGCGTAACCCCGCATGCCTTTTGAATTTGATCCATAAGTGGACCCACTATATCAAAAGCATAAATTCCTTCTTCTGCTGCTCTTTGGTTAATATATTTTCTCATATCAGGCTTGACCATCGTATACGCAATCATTCCATTATCCAGCTTGGCTAAAGAAATGACTTCATCAATATGTAACTTTTCTTCAACATATGGAAAACGCTTGATGGTAATATCATTGCCGTTAAACTGGCTCGTAGCAGCCTTAGTTACCAATTCTGCTGTTTCTCCAACTGAGTCAGAAACGACGTAGATAATCGGCATTTTTTCCATTCTTCAAGACCATCTCCTTCGCGCCTTGATCTACTTTTCTCCCGCAAGGGCCAAGAACGCTTTTGTTAAGTTAGTTTTCGTTATCCTGCCGTTAACTTCGAATCCCTTATCTGTCTTCTTCACTACCGGCAATGCATCAATTTGTTTTTCAATCAGCTTTTTAGCAACTTCAATCAATAAATCATCTTTTTCACACATCGTAATATTCGGCATTCTCGTCATAATAATATTTACAGGGATCGAGTTCAGCTCCTGCTTTCCAATGCTTGCACGGAGCAAGTCCTTTCTGGATAGAACACCGACAAGCAGCGACTCCTGGTCAACCACAAACAATGTCCCGACATCCTCAAGAAACATCGTTACAATCGCATCATATACCGAAACATTTTCATTGACAACAACCGGAATCGACTGATAGTCCTTTACATACAGTTTTTGCAGATTTTCAGTCAAAAGCTGGGCTCCGGTTTTGCCGGTATAAAAATAGCCTACACGCGGACGTGCATCCAAATATCCTGCCATAGTCAAAATGGCCAAATCCGGCCTTAAAGTTGCCCTTGTCAAGTTTAGTTTTTCGGCAATGCTCTCCCCTGTAATAGGGCCATTTTCCTTCACGATTTCAATAATTTTTTCTTGCCTCTTATTTAATTCGATCTTCCTCACCACCTAACCTGTTGAGTTCCGGACAAATTTGCGAAAAAGTTTAGATCCTCCAGACCATTCTGAATTCGTCCTAAATAAGGTTATACTTTTATATAATTATTATATACTATTTACCATAAATGAAAAGATGTGTTTCATACATATTTAGCAGCGAAAAGCTGTTATTTCCAAAATATGAAAGAGCCCGTCAGCAAAATAACAGGCTCTATCATTTCCGGCCAGCGGTACTGCCGCTGCCATTGACTATAAAATTTAATCCAGCCCCATCAAAAACGCAAAATTTGAGCTCATTATTTAACGATTATTTCATTCATATTGGCAAACTGAAGAATGATCTCGGCCAGCTTTGCCATTTGGTTCAGCCTGTTTGAACGGATATCCTGGTTTTCGGCCATAACCATCGTATGGTCAAAGTATTGGTCAATTTCAGGCTTCATGCTAATGAGCAATTTAAACGCTGCCTCTTCTGACAGCTCATTTTGCAATTCTTCTTTCACTGATAAATATTTATTAAAAAGAGCTTTTTCGAATTCATTTTCAAACAGGCTGCTGTCTACCTCGCCTTTTTCTTCCGCTTTTGAAGAAATATTTATTACTCGGCTTAGAGCCTCTATGCTTTCTTTAAAACCTTCAGCATCTTTATTCGATTCAAGAACTTCGGCTCTTTTTACCAGGGACGGCACCGAACCAATTTCCCCGCCTAGAACTGCGTCAATTAAATCATATCGCACCGCTTTTTCCTGCAGCAAATACTTGATTCTCAGTTTAAAGAATGAAGTCAGTTCCTGCATTAGACCTGCTTGGTCCTTTTTGCCAATCTTTGCAGCAAAAACTGCCTCTGTGGCTAATCTAATTAGGTTTTCAAGCCCAATATCCCATTTTTTAGCCAATAATGTCTGGATAATGCCTGTTGCCTGTCTTCTTAGTGCATATGGGTCCTGTGAGCCGCTTGGAATAATTCCAATTGCAAAGGATGATGCAATGGTATCCATTTTTTCAGCAATAGCAAGCACTGCCCCGGCATTGCTAGAAGGTGTACGATCCTCTGCATTTCTTGGCATATAATGTTCATTGATAGCACGTGCTACTGCTTCTTTTTCGCCCTTTTGAAGAGCATACTTTTCACCCATGAAGCCTTGAAGCTCAGGGAACTCATACACCATATGAGAAACTAAATCAAATTTGCTTATCTCAGCCGCACGGTCTGTAATGTCTTTCTCCTCTGCACTTAAGCCAAGTTTATCACTTAATTGATTTGCAAGCTGCCGGACTCGCTCAACTTTTTCTGCAAGTGTGCCAATTTCTTCATGATACACAATGCTTTTAAGTTTTGCCAATGAGGCATTTATTTCCGTTTTCTGGTCTTCCTTGTAGAAGAAGGCTGCATCCGCAAGTCTTGCTCTTAGAACCTTTTCATTACCTTTAGCCACTTTCTCCAGATGTTCATGCCCGCCATTTCTGACAGTCACGAAATAAGGAAGAAGCTTTCCGTCTTTAGACTTCACAGGGAAATAACGCTGATGTTCCTTCATGGATGTAATCAAAACCTCTTCCGGGAGCTCAAGGTATTCCTCTTCAAATTGACCGTATAATGCAGTAGGGTATTCTACAAGATTGTTTACTTCCTCTAATAAATCCTCGTCAACTGGAATAACCCATCCGTTTTCTTCTTCAATCTTTTCCAGCTGGGATATAATAGCGTTCTTTCTTTCCTGCGGATTTGTTATCACATATTGCTCCAGCAATGCTCTTTCATAGTCAGCAGGATTATGAAGCTCCATTTCTTCACCAAGGAATCGATGCCCTCTTGTCCAGTTGGATGTTTGGACATTTGTTATGGAAAAAGGGATTACGTCATTTCCAAACAATGCCATTAGCCATTTAATAGGCCTTACAAAGCGAAGGTCCTGGTCTGCCCATTTCATATTCTTTGGAAATGTTAACGAAGTAACAATTTGCTGCAGTTCCGGCAGAAGGCCAGCTGTTTCCTGTCCCTTAATAAATTTGTTGACATGAGCATATTCAACCCCGTTAATTTCCTTAAAGAAAATATTCTCTACAGATGCTCCCTGGCCTCTGCTGAATCCAATGGCTGCTTTTGACCACTCTCCATCTTCATTTAATGCGATTTTTTTTGCGGGACCTTTTGCTTCTTCATTTATATCTTCCTGAGCTGTGCTGACTCCCGTTACAAGAACAGCCAAGCGGCGCGGAGAAGAGTATGCCTTAATTCCTTCAAATGAAATTTTCTTTTCTGTAAGCCATAGTTTTACTTTATCTGATAACTGATTCATCGAACTAGTAACGAATCTGGCCGGCATTTCTTCAAGGCCGATTTCCAAAAGCAGATCTTTTTTATTCATGGGACCCTTCCTCCTTATCCTTTAAAATCGGGAAGCCTAGCTTTTCTCGCTCATCATAGAAAGTTTTAGCCACTTTTCTTGCCAAGTTTCTGCAGCGGGCAATATAACCAGTTCTTTCTGTAACAGAAATGGCACCTCTGGCATCCAGCAAATTAAAAGTGTGCGAACATTTTAAGACATAATCATAGGCTGGATGAACAAGCCCTTCGTCCATTTGTCTGTGCGCCTCTTTTTCATAAATATTGAACAAATTAAAAAGCATATCCTGATCCGATGTTTCAAAAGTATACTTTGAATGCTCGAACTCAGGCTGAAGGAAAATATCTCTTACAGTAAATCCATCTGTCCATTCAAGGTCGAAAACATTTTCTTTGTCCTGGATATAAGAAGCAAGCCTCTCTATCCCATATGTAATTTCAACAGAAACCGGCTTACACTCTAATCCGCCTACCTGCTGGAAGTATGTGAATTGGGTGATTTCCATTCCATCAAGCCAAACTTCCCACCCTAATCCAGCACATCCAAGAGAGGGATTTTCCCAATTATCCTCAACAAAGCGGATATCATGCTCAAGCGGATTAATTCCCAATGCTTTTAATGAATCCAGGTAAAGCTCCTGAATATTATCAGGGGAAGGCTTCATAATCACTTGAAATTGGTGATGCTGATACAGCCTGTTTGGATTTTCTCCATATCGTCCATCAGCAGGTCGGCGTGAAGGTTCTACATACGCAACATTCCATGGCTCCGGCCCTATTGCCCTTAAGAAAGTATAAGGACTCATCGTACCTGCGCCTTTTTCAACATCATAAGCCTGCATAAGGATACAGCCTTGTTCAGACCAATGTTTTTGAAGTGTTAATATCATGTTTTGAATATTCATAGGACACCTCTTCCTTTTTTTATTTTTGGCTCTGTTAAATTTGCCTGCTGATTTCCGCTACGGGATGCTAAAATCAACATTTTAATATAACACAGCCTTATTTTAGAATTAAAGCATGTGGCTTTGTTACCCTTTTCCATCTGATTTCCGATACAGTCAGCGATTCCGGCCTTCAAACCCTTCCCACCGTTTTGCACCTGGAGATCCCCATTGAATACGATTTTCCCAAGGATATTGAATAAGCTATTGAGAATCGATCCCGTACGAAGAAATGGGTATGCACTGTCGTTGACCTCGCGCCTTCCGCTTCAAGCAGTACTGCACTAAATGAACAGGCTCTAGCAAAGCTAAACATAAAAAAACTCTCATCTCTATGCTCAAGGCATAGGGACGAGAGTTTACCCGCGGTTCCACCCTATTTGCTGCAGCTTCTGCCGCAGCCTCTTTTATGTCAAATGACAATATTGCTCTGGAGCGCCCTTCCTTAACCTTCCATACCCGGCTTCCACCTTCCCGGGTTCGCTTTAATAGATTTGAGTTAAGTACTCTTCTCCTTCACTGCAATTATTTAATTAATTTGAATCATAGCGGAAACCCTATTGATTGTCAATATTCATGCGGGCATTATCATGCCATGTAATTCACATTAAATCATTGAATTTGGCCATTTGGTTAAGAAACTTCTTTGTCTTTAAGCTGAGGCCTGAATATTCTTCGTAATAAGCTGAAATAATTTTTTTCAGCTCTTCCTTTGTTTCCGGCTTAACGGATATATTTCCAAGCCTGGATAAATCGAAAAAGTAAAATAGGCGCAGCAGCTTAATGGCTGCCTGTGAAACTTTGTAGTGGTATGGGTCTTTTTCAAGACACCGATGGCAAATCAGGCCATTTTCACGGATAGAAAATGAAAAATGCCCGTCAGTGCTTCCGCAGACAGAACATTGATCCAAGACAGGATATAGCCCCAGTATATTCAGCATTTTCATTTCATAAATGTTTGTAATTATTTCAGGGTCATATCCTTCGTTTATAAAGTTTAATGACTGGTATAGCAATTCAAAGAGAAAAGGGTTTGGCTTTTTATCCTCAATGCTTTTATCTGTTAAGTCTACAATATAGCTTGCATAGGCAGTCAAAAAAATATCTTCCCTTATGGAACGCATGGATGAGGACATTTCTCCTTGCTGAAGAGTTCCCAATCCGCTTCCTCTCTGCACTAAAAAATATCCGTATGTAAAAAGCTGAGTGACGGCAGCAAGGCGGCTGTTCGGCTTTTTTGCACCGCGTGCCATCACTCCAACTTTTCCCCATTCTCGGGTATATAAGGTAACTATTTTATTTGTTTCGCTGTAGTTAGTACTCCTAATGACGATGCCCTCACATTTATCAAGCATCTTTGACACCATCCCTGTCTTTCGACAAACCTATGAGATGGGAAAATCAGCTTCTGCTAGCTCATCATCGTTATTTCCGGGTATTTCTTGAGTTTCCTTTTCTAGCTCCTTGAAGAGAAGATATGTGTCAATATTACCTGTTTGGGAAAACACTTTCCAGGTAAAATCCATCATCGAAAACCCCACCTTTCCGTTTTTCAACTAGCAATTTATTTATCCCAATACTTTATCTTTATCATAGCCTGTCTTTGTAAAATCATGAGACGAAAATATTGTCAATCAGTATCATGCATATTAACCAAAAAACGTTAATACCTTAATTAAGGCTGGTGTATTAGTACTCATCCTCACGGAAACCAAAGTCACGGAGCTGGGACATTTTATTGCGCCAATCTTTTTGGACTTTGACCCAAAGCTCAAGGTATACTTTAGAACCGAGCAGATTTTCAATATCCACTCTAGCCCTTTTGCCAATTTCCTTCAGCATTTTTCCCTGCTTCCCAATCACAATGCCTTTTTGAGAATCACGCTCTACAATAATGGTAGCCATTACATGAACGACATCCTTCTCTTCACGGCGCTCCATTTTATCAATAAGAACAGCAAGCGAGTGAGGAATCTCTTCTCTTGTAAGATGCAGCGCTTTTTCCCTGATTAATTCAGAGACGATGAATCTTTCAGGGTGGTCTGTTACCTGGTCGGCAGGATAATATTGCGGCCCATCCGGAATATATTCCTTAATTTGATTCAATAATGTCTCAACATTATTTCCTTCAAGAGCGGAAATGGGGATAATTTCACTGAATTCGTACTTCTCCTTGTAAGAATCGATCAGCTTCAGCAGCTCATCCGGGTGTACCTGATCAATTTTGTTAATGACGAGGAATATTGGAGTATGAACTGACTGAAACTTTTCAATGATAAACTCTTCACCGCGGCCAAACCCTTCTTGGGCATTAACCATAAACAGGATAACATCAACTTCCTTCAGCGTATTTTGGGCAACTTTCATCATAAAGTCTCCCAGTTTATGCTTTGGTTTATGGATTCCAGGTGTATCGATGAAGATAAATTGTGCGTCATCTGTAGTTAGGACACCTTGAACCTTATTGCGGGTCGTCTGCGGTTTATCACTCATTATGGCGATTTTCTGTCCTATTACTCGATTTAAAAATGTCGACTTTCCTACATTCGGTCTGCCGATTATGGAAATAAACCCTGATTTGTGGCTTTTTGGTGTTGTGTCGTTATTCATGTAAATCCTCCGGTGAAAATGCTCCTGGCAATAATTCTTCTACTGTTAATTCTTTTATATCCCCATTTAAATTGGTTAAAACCACTTTCATATCTCGAGGACACAGCTCTGAAATAACCTGCCTGCATGCACCGCAAGGGGGTACAGGACGATCGGTATCTGCTACTACAGCTAGGCACGTGAAGTTTTTCACTCCATCCGAGTATGCTTTAAACAGTGCAGTTCTTTCTGCACAGTTGCACATGCTGTATGCCGCATTCTCAATATTACAGCCATGAAAAACCTGACCGTCGTCACTCAAAAGCGCCGCTCCTACTTTAAATTTTGAATAGGGTACATAAGCTCTATCTCTTGCAATCTTTGCTTCTTCAATTAGTTGATCCATTTTCACGATTATTTCTTCCTTTCGAATAAGAAGGCTGTCGCCTCCCTTTTATTTTACTACATTTTACCGGCATTTTCACTGTTTGTAGCAAAAACGTAATAAAAAATTTGAATTTTCTAAAAATATGTCAGCTTTTCAAATTTTTTTTGGCTGTTCTGTCATTTTAGCGGATTCAGTGAGCGTTTTCAAACTCAGGAATAACAATTGTTTTAAAATGCACTTCTCCAAGTTTTCCTTTTTCAAATCGGGTAATCATAAAAACAAAACGCCGTTTTCATATAGTTTGCTGCTTTTAATAAAAGAGCCAAACAAAAAAAGAAGCTATCCAATTGGACAGCTTTCACTCAATTTACATAAGCGATTATTTTCGGCAGAAAAACAAAGATGCCAATCGCAACACTCAAAATCGCATATACCAAAACAGCCCCAGCAGCAATATCCTTTGCTTGCTTCGCAAGGGGGTGATATTCTTTGGTTACCAGGTCAACAACCCTTTCAACAGCCGTGTTCAACAATTCTAAGGAAAGCATTCCCCCTATGGCGAAAAGGAGCATCATCCACTCCAAACGGGAGATTGAAAAGATTATCCCTAAGATACAAACAGCTATTGAAAAAGCAAGATGAATTTGCAGATTCCTTTCTTTCTTTACGGCTGACTTAATCCCGGCAAATGCAAAACTAAAGGATTTAAGGACACTGTGGACACGATTTCTATTATCGTTTGAGCCCAAATTCATCAAGTATATCCTTCTGGCGGGAAAACATCTTTTTCTCATCCTCAGCGTTTTCATGATCATAGCCAAGAAGATGGAGGAACCCATGGACCGCCAAAAAACCAAGCTCCCTTATAAAAGAGTGTCCGTATTCTTCTGCCTGTTCCTTCGCTTTTGCAGCCGATATGATTATATCACCTAGTACTCTTGGCATATCAGCACCAACAAGCTCAATTTCCCCTGCTCCAAGTTCCTCCATAGCAAAAGAAATAACATCTGTTGGGCGGTCTTTATCACGGTATTCCCTGTTGATTTCCTGAATGCGGTCATTAGTCACAAAAGTAATGGAAACCTCGCTTCCCGGCTCTACCCCCTCTTTTGAAGCGGCAAAATTAATTAATTCTTCTACCTGAGCCATATCATTCTCATTCAGCTCATTAGTTTCGTCTAAAAAATCAATGCTTAAACTCATGCTTGTTTCACCTTCTGTTTTGTCATTTCTGGGTACTCGATTCTAGAATGGAATATTCCGTTTAACGTCTCACAAAATGAGTGTGAAACGGTTTCCAGTTCTTTTAAGGTTAAATCACATTCATTCAGCTGTCCATCCTGAAGCCGGTCTGAAATAATATTTCTGACAAGCCCTTCAATTTGCTCAGGAGTAGGATGCGACATAGAACGAACTGCAGCCTCAACACTATCTGCGATTCCAATGATGGCAGATTCCTTGGATTGTGCTTTTGGTCCCGGATACCTGTATTCTTCCTCTTTGACCTCCAGCCCATTTTGCTTTGCTTTATGATAGAAATACTTAAGCAGAGTAGTACCGTGATGCTGCTCGGCAATATCCACAATTTCTTTCGGCATCTTGTGTTTCCTCAGCATTTCAGCACCGTCAGCAGCATGTGCAATAATGATATTTTTGCTGGTCTGCGGAGGCAGTCGATCGTGAGGATTTTCAATATTAACTTGATTTTCTATAAAAAATTGAGGGCGTTTTGTTTTTCCAATATCGTGATAATAGCATCCCACTCTAGCGAGAAGCCCATTTGCACCAATCGCTTCACAGGCTGATTCCGAGAGATTGGCAACCATGACACTGTGATGATAGGTGCCGGGAGCCTCTGTCAAAATTTTTCTCAGCAGCGGATGATTTGGATTAGACAGTTCAATTAGCCGCATCGTTGATAAAATGCCAAATCCAGCTTCAAAATAGGGAAGCAAACCAATGGTAAGCACTGCAGATGATATGCCTGAAATAAGTGCAATCACAAAGTAAAAACCGTATTCAACTGTATCATAATGGCCATTTCTTAAGAACAGCAAAGAAAAAATGACGATAATATTTACTGCTGAAACAAACATGCCAGCCTGCAAGATTTTTGATCTGCGATTTTGCTTGCTTAGAAATAAGATTGCCGCCAACCCGCTGCATATGATATAAATGCCAGCAGTTACCTGGAATGTACCGGTAATCCCTTCATTGAAAATGATGCTTCCGCATATGGCCAGAATAATTGTGAAGTATAGCGCCAGCTTTTCATCAATCAGGATTTTAATCAGCATCGCACCCATTGCAGCAGGAAATATATAGCCTATTTCGGAGTAATCAGAATCCTGGAAAAAGCTGATAACCTTCATAAGCAAAATAGACAAAATAAATATTAGGCTAAACAGCAGCAAATAACTTTGCTTAACTTCCGATTGAGCATCTAATTCATGGAAGTAATAATACAAAGCTGATAGGGCAATTACGATGATCAGAAACAGGCCAACAAAAGGCTGTACAGAATTCACGCTGTCTAAGAGGCCTACAAGTTCGAGCTGCCTATATATGTCCCTGCTGATTAACTGGTTTTCCTCCACAATAATCTGGCCCTGAAGGATTTTAACAGGCTCGACACTCTCTACTGTCTGCTGCCGCAATTCTTCTGTCGCCACCGGGTCATAAAACTGATTTTGATAGATCGCATAACGGCCTAATTCAATTGCAGCCTGTTTCAACTCAGATCTTAAGCTTGTAAACCGCAGTTCTTCCTCGACCCGTTTCTTTGCGTTCTCCACTTGTTCAGCTGGTATCTCACTGTTCATAATTTTATTAATAGCTGTTACAGTAAGATCTTTGGCAATGGTAAGCTCCCCATCCTTTGCCTGAAGCAATGCGAGAAAAACATCATCTGATACTTCACGGGTTACATCCTCTGTCAGCTTTTCCTTCACCATGGCAAGTTTCTCATTCGGAGAAGGCTCTGGTGCCTCTGACTCCTCACCATCTGATTCGGAGATCTCATTCTTTTTTTTATCAGCCTCTTCTTTGACCTCTTCGTTCACTTCAGATACCGAACCGAAAATGGAGGTAACTAAGTCAACACGGTTTTGGGCTATTTCTTTTTTTACAACATAGATATCCTTAACACTGTTCTCAGCTTCTTTTTTCTTTTTCTCTGTGCTCGCTTTGTCTTCGACTGTTATCGGGGATCTAATGGTCTGCTCAGCAACAGAGAACAAACTTAGATCCAATTTTTCCGGTTTTACATTGCTGTACATAGAAAAATACATAACTATGCCCAAGAGTATAAATAACAGTACCCGAAAAAATGTCATATTTAATAAATTCCTGACTTTTGTCATACTCTGCTGAAGATTTCCCATTATTACCCCTCCTATCTTGGCTGCGTATTGTCAAAACTTCTATAAGAAATAGGTTATAAAATATCTCCATAGAGGGCTTTATAGGCAAAAAAATTGCCACCCCCTAAATTCTTTGGATAATTGAGGTTACCACACACCCAACAACCAAGAATGGAAGTGACAATTTGTACCCTCAAATTATAACCTATTTATTAACTTTTATAAACTATCAAGAACAACTCATTCGAACATTGCTTACTTTATTGATTGGTAAAAGCATGTTCGTTAAACCTACTGAACAGCCCGTAAATAAACCTTATCGAAAACTTCAAGTGGATGACCTTCCGGTCATTGAAGTTCTAGAACAGCTTGATTATCGAGTTCTTCTTA
>NZ_JAEL01000074.1 GCF_000518885.1 Bacillus sp. J33
TTCCTCACTTTTCGAAAAGTCGCCAACTTATCCCGCCGCCGTGCTTCACACTTATTGCATTAGGGTCTACCTATTCGCCTGTGGGTCTCACGATTGTCCACATCTCCTTCAGACAACACCTCAAGGTGTTGCCCTAGATTAAGCTTCCCGAGCTAGGTCAGTCTCCTCGGGTATGGATTTTCACCATCTGGGATTCAAATTCGATATCTTCACTCAGTCGTTTCATCGAAATGACGTCTCTGTCGGATAAAGAAAAGAAGAGCGTTAGCTCAGCCAACACTCTATGCGACTGCCCGTCGCACAAAAAGCTGACGGGGTCCCGTCAGCCTCTTCAAAGATTATTTTAATGCATTAACTGCATTAATTAAACCATGGCCAGATTTTGCATCATAGCCCGGCTGGAAGATATCTTCTGCAGAAGATTGAATAATGTGTTTTACTTGTGCAGGTGTGATTTGATCTTTACCATGTTGTGCAATGATCACACCAGCAAGTGCCGCTACTTTCGGAGCAGCCATTGATGTGCCGCCTTTATAGCCGTATCCGCCACCTGGAATTGTTGCTAATGCCAGGTAAGTATTATCTCTCCCGGCTCCAGTCGCTGGATCATAATTTGGGCCCAAGTCTCCGCCTGGAGCCATTACATCGATTTTACCTACACCGTAATTGGAATAAAAAGCAAGATTCTTTAAAGCTCCTCCCGCAGACACACGAATCAGCAGCTGGCTGCTGGGACTTCTGTGTGTTGCACCTGTATCAGCACCGGAAAGCTGACCTGGGCTCTTTAGATCTGCCCCATTGTTTCCTGCTGAACCTACTACAGTTACACCTTTTTGAATGGCATATTTAATGGCTCTGTTGAACATTTGTACGTCCGCAACTGTTTCACTTGTTGCATAATCCGGGTTTTGGAACCAGTCATATCCGCCAAGAGACATATTTACTACATCTACATTATCATCTGCTGCTGTCATTAATGCTTCTGCGATATGGGAAGTCGCTGCACCGCCTGTTGGGCCGAATACTCGGTATGCTGCCACTTTAAGGTCTGGTCCAACACCCATTGTTCTTCCTTTCGCTGCAATCGAACCAGCAACATGAGTACCATGGCTGTTTTCATCCATTGGATCTGGATAACCAGGAACAAATGATTTCCCGTATGCGTAATTATCTTTTAAATCAGGATGGTTATAGTCAATACCTGTGTCAATAACACCAACTACGATATCTTCACCGGATTCAGTTTTTCCAGTCCCTCCCGGAAGATCCCAGGACGCACCATCATTCGTTACTTGTTTAATATCCCATTGAAGAGTGTTATATAGATCAGCATCGTCCAATGGAAGATCTGCTTCTATGGCCGGGGCTTCCGGATAGATTACATTCTCTGCTCCAGCAGCCGATACAAGAGATGACTTTTTGACTTCATTCAGGAAGTTTGGATTGCTGGATGACACTTCCACAGCTCCCAATTTATCAAGTTTGTTTTCTACCTTTCCCCCAGCTTTTATCAATAAGTCTGTATAACCTGCTGGAAGGTTTGCTTCATCCTTGAAAACCACCAGGTATTTCTTTTCAGCAGTTTGGGCTTGTCCAGCGCTTGCTGTGCCAGCTAATACAGTGGATGCGCATAAAGCCAGACTTAATGCACCCGCAAAGATACCCTTCTTCATATTCATTATTTAGACCCCCTTAATATTTCTAATTTTCATTATATTTGAAATTCTGCTGCCTGCAATCTTCTCATTTCGACATGAACATATTTTAATCTAAAAGGCCATCGTTACTTAATAATCATTAATTTTACATATTATCCCTTTTTTAACAGGGTTTTTAGATATTACAGTCTGTTTTTAACCAGCATTCAATCGGATTGGCCATATTGAATTTGTCGAAAATATGATTCTATATACCTGTTATTAATAACAAAAAAACCGTCCCTTTTTATAAACTGGCCCCCTATTAAGTCGTGTATACAATAGGGGCCAGTTTAATTGCGGGACGGTTTATTTAAAATGCTCAATTCTCTCATAAGACTTTCTGGCATCTTCATAACCTTGCATATATAGCTTTTCTAGTTTTTTCGGATTCCGTTCCATCCGTCCGACCGTAAGAGGCTCCTCTGGCTGGATTACGAGGACAGTTCCGTTCTTTTCTTCCTTCTCAAGATATCGAAGGGTTTCGTTATAAATCTGATGGCGGGCTGATAAGGCTTTTTGAAGCCCTGTGTAAATTGGATACTTTCTTTTAATCAGGAATGCGAATTTGGAAGGCTTTTTATAATAGCCCCTGTTTCTTGTTAATACGACAATATTCTTTTTGAATCCATCTTGCTGGGCTTTTTTGATTGGAATGGGGTCGCTGATTCCTCCGTCCAGAAGAACGCGATTCTGAAAGGTTACTTCAGGTGCGATAAAAGGCAAAGAACTGGATGCTTTTAGAATATTTAGCATCTCGTTTCCATAGTCTGCTTTTCCATAATAAACCGGCTCGCCCGAAAAGCAATCTGTTGTTCCTATGACGAACTCGGACTCACTTTTATAAAACTCATCATAGTGAAATGGAACAAGTTTATTTGGAATTTCGTCAAAAATAAAATCCATTCCGAAAAACTGCCGCAGCTTAAAGTAATTTCCCCATGAAATATAGCGCGGGTCTGTCACATATTCTACATTAACAGTTCTATTTCTGCCCTTTTGCTTGGATAAGTATGAAGCCGCATTGCACGCACCTGCAGAGACGCCTATTACATAAGGAAAAAAAAGCTCCTGCTCCAGGAAGTATTCAAGAACACCCGCTGTATAAACTCCCCGCATACCTCCTCCTTCAAGCACCAGGCCCGTTTCACTGGTCAATTTCTCTCTTCCTTTCAACAGCTGTTTTTTTATAAAACTATACTATCAAAATAACCCTTATCTATGTACAAATATGCCCAAATAATAATACCCTCCCTCAGGCAAGTTCCCTCTTTAAATTTCAAAAAAAACACTCCAATAAACAGAGTGTTTAGGGAATTATGGACAGCAAACTGTTCAGTCTTCTGCTCCTTCATATACAGCTATCATATTACGGATTTCATTCACTACATTGTGAACTAGCGAAGGCGGCGACAAGACTTTTGCCTGATTCCCCCAATTCAGCAGCCACTTGACTAAACCATCACTGACGATTGCCTTTGCTGTTAGAGACAAAATGCTGGTCATCCAGCTTGCGGATATCTGCGCCCTTTCCGAATTTATCAATAATCACATTGATCAAATTATTGTGGAATCGAATTTTAATCCACTCTTCCGTTCCTGCATACATATGGAACGTTGAACTTACATATTTAGATACATCAAACGGCTCATAAGGAAATTGATCCTCTGTTATTTTGACATTGCGCAGACGGTCAATCCGATAATGGCGGATTTCTTCTTTGGAAAAGTAGTAAGCTATTAAATAATAAAAATCGTTTACCCATGTAAGCGCCAATGGCTTTACCCGGTACTCGCCGCCCTCATGGCTTAATACAAACTCCTTGTTGATATTATACCTCCCGTATTGAAAGGTAACGATTCTGCGCTCGGATATGGCTTCATGCAAATCATTGATCGCAAGCCGAACCAGTTTACTCTCACTCTTAACAGAAGAATCAATCAAAATTTCATTGTGCAGCTTCTTCGCATGATGAATGCTTGTCAGTTTTTTTATTTTTCGAATAAGCTGTTTCGTTTCATCTTTTGTTATGAAACGAGCAGAAGCTACAGCATCGATGAGCATTCGCAGTTCATAAAGTTCAAACAGGCGATATTGATGGCTGTAGTACTTTGGCATACCTTCTTTTTCTTGATTAATGGTAATGTCAAATTTTGCTTTAATTAAATGGTCAATATCGTCCCTTAAAGAGTTTTTATTCAGTTTTACATCCGGGCCATATTCTTTCTTAAAGCATTCAACGATTTCATCCAGAGTATATTCATTTTCTTCATCAGTCTGTTCCCTGAGAATCTCCATCAGCTTCAGCATTCTTTCTTTATTATCAAGCCTTGTCATTTTATCACCCCGCGTCACGAAAAGCTGTGTTAAATTGGGATTGTTGATTTCCGCTCCAGGCTCTAAAAGCATACCCCGGGCGTCAGGCGCCCTTCCCGCAGGACATTGAATAAGCATCCCTGAATAATTTCCAGGAGCTCCAATCAACAGGTTACCAAAAACAAAAATTAGCTTTAGCACAGCCTGAGAAAAATATAGGCGTTTTTTATGTTTCATTATCCATTATAAAAAGCCCTATGGCAACGGCCAAGGGCTCCTGCTTTACTACTTTAGGATCCTGAAAACAAGCGGTATTCTGTATTCCTTGCCTTCATATGCTTTGACAGCAGCTACAATGGTGAAAATAAAGGCAAGAATTCCAACAATCCAGATTGTTATAACACCAATTAGAATGATCATCAAAACCACGCTAATAGCGCTATAAACTGTATAGGAAATCAGGAAGTTCAAATACTCTTTCCCATGATAATCCACAAACTCTGAATCATTCTTTTTCAAGAGCCAAATGATCAGAGGCCCGATAAAAGTTGTAAAAAAGCTGGTTACATAGATAGCAGCTGCCAAAAGCCTTTCATCATTGGAAGGCATCTTCATATCGTTCATTTTGTTTCCTCCTAATAACATCTATATATATGATTTCTGCTTCTTTATTATTTACGTTATTCATTAAAAAAGGTTTCATGAATTTTAAATTTATAAGCGCCGGCCCTTAAAAACAAAACACCGAATTCCAGTTCTTGTTTGGGACAACTTGAATAAACATGTTAAAGACAGGCATTTGGGGTACCTCTATGCCTAAATTTATATACCTGCATGGGAAGGTGATACAGATGATGTCAAAGCTCGAAGCTTTTATTCTTGGGATCATCCAGGGACTTACCGAATTTTTGCCCATATCCAGTACAGGCCACTTGTATTTGGGGAGGCATTTATTTGGGCTTGATGAAGCGGGCTTGTTTCTTGATACCATGCTGCACATGGGAACTTTGCTTGCAGTCCTCGTTGTGTATAAAAATGAACTCCTCCAAATTTTGAAGAATCCATTTGGAAAGTTATCGATGCTGCTAGTAATCGGAACGATACCTGCCGTAATTGTTGGCCTATGCTTGAGTGACCTGTTTGACTCCATATCAAAAACAGGGGTAACAATTGGCTGGGAATTCTTGTTTACAGGCTTCATCCTTTGGGTGGCTGATGGCGTCAAGAAAGGTGCGAAAAAGATGGACAGCATTAGCTATGGAGATGCCTTATTCATCGGTACCTTTCAGGCAGCTGCCATCTTCCCCGCCATATCCCGTTCTGGCTTAACCATTGCAGCAGGACTTTTTCGCAAACTGGACAGGGAGACAGCCGCCTATTTTTCATTCCTTCTTTCCATCCCCGCCATTGCAGGCGGCATTGTTATGCAATTTGGCGAAATGATGTCAGGACATACTGAGGCAGTCACTTTTAGCAGCATGTTAATGGCGACATTATCTTCAGCCATTTTCGGGTATATGGCAGTAGTTTGGATGATAAATTTTTTAAAAAGAAAATCCTTGAAGGTATTTGCTGTGTATGTCTGGTTACTTGGTTTTACCGTTCTGTTTCTGCAGATGACCGGAATTTTTTAATTCAATTGGGGAGGTTTTATATTGGAAGAAGCAATCATCTATATTTTTGACATTCTTTCTCAATTGGGTTATGCCGGTATTGCTCTGGGCTTAATGGTTGAAGTAATTCCAAGCGAGATTGTTCTGAGCTACGGAGGCTATTTAGTCAGTACAGGGGAAATTCATTTTGCCGGAGCCCTGCTGGCCGGTATTTCAGGCGGAACACTTGCCCAGCTGTTTTTATACTGGCTTGGCGCTTATGGAGGAAGGCCTGTTCTTGATAAGTACGGCAAGTATCTGCTGATTAAAAAAAGCCATTTGGATGCATCCGAAATATGGTTTAAAAAATATGGAACAGGAGTGATCTTTACAGCCAGATTCATTCCAGTTGTCCGGCACGCCATTTCTATTCCAGCAGGCATTGCCAGGATGCCGCTATCCATTTTTACAGTTTATACAATCGCCGCTATGGTGCCCTGGACCGTTCTCTTTCTATTATTGGGAATCGAACTGGGGGAACATTGGAGAGATATAAAGGATTATGCAAAGCCCTTTATTATGCCAATCATCATCATAGCCCTATCTTCCGGTTTAATTTACCTTCTATTTCAAAGATCAAAAAAATAGAAGGATGATTGCGGAAGATGATTAAGATAGCGGGATAAGGATCCAATAACCAAGAAGGCATGGGAAAATCATTCTATGCTTTTCTGCTGCAGAAACACCAATAAACTAAGCATTTACTCCCCTATAAAATTCTTATTCCCCTTTCCGCCCCTTTTTTGTAAAATATTAAAAAACACAGGACTAAAGGAAGAAAAAAAATGGCGAAAACATTATTAAAAAATGCACAAATCTATCCTGTTACTACCGCTTCTTTTCACGGCGACGTACTAATAGAAAACGGAAAAATTTCAAAGCTTGGAAGGAACCTTATGACCGATTCGGATGTCAGAATCATTGACTGCAATAACCTGCACCTTCTCCCTGGCTTCATAGATGTCCATACACATCTGGGCCTTTATGACGAAGGGACGGGCTGGGCAGGCAATGATGCAAACGAAACCATTGAACCGCTCAGTCCCCATATTAGGGCAATGGATGGTGTTTATCCGCTTGATCCTGCTTTTTCTGATGCAGTGAAATATGGAATTACAACGGCTCATATCATGCCCGGCAGCGCCAACGTTATCGGGGGTACCACCTCTGTTATTAAGACTTCAGGAAAAAATATAAAAAAAATGATTGTACAGGAAACAGCTGGGCTGAAAATTGCCCTTGGAGAAAATCCCAAGCGGATTCACAGCCAGGGAAACAAGGATTCAATTACGAGAATGGGCATTATGGGGATGCTTAGGGAAGCCTTTCATGAGGCCCTTCATTGTGATAATCCTGAAGCATTAAGGTTCGTTCCCCTGGTAAAGGCTTTAAAAAGAGAAATCCCTGTTAGAATACACGCGCATCGGGCAGATGATATTATCTCTTCCATCCGCTTTGCCGAAGAATTCGATCTTGACTTGCGAATCGAACATTGTACAGAGGGCCATTTAGTTGCAGATGAATTGGAAGGACTAAATTTAAAAGTATCTGTTGGTCCCACCTTAACTAGGCGATCAAAAGTTGAACTGAAAAACAAAACGTGGAAAACCTATCAGGAGCTCACTGAGCATGGAGTCGAAGTCTCAATAACGACTGATCACCCTTACACACCTGTCCAATATTTAAATATATGCGCGGCCATTGCAGTCCGGGAAGGTTTATCTGAGCAAAAGGCTTTAGAGGGCATCACCATTTTGCCTGCAAGGAACTTAAGAATTGACGAGCAGCTGGGCAGCATTGAAACAGGAAAAGATGCTGATTTAGTTTTGTGGAGCCATCATCCTTTTCACTTTTTAGCTAAGCCAAAATGGACAATGATCGCAGGAGAATTAGCGTTTAAAGAATCGTGAAATCTGTCGAAATGCGCTGGTGAAATTTGACACAAAACCACCAAAAAAATAATCAAAAAACCTATTTCCTTTTTTAATTTTATTTAGTATTATACCTTAAGAAGTGATGAAAAATTGCTTATATGACAGACAATCAAATATCGGAAACGATAGTTATAGGGAAGGCAAATGGTGCGCCACCAGTTATCTGGTTCTAGTGGGTTCGATTCCCACCCCGAAATTTTTTGCAACATTATAAAAAATTTCGAGGGTGGACCGACGGCTCTATTTGGCATGGAGTAGGACTGCCCTCAATTGGAGGGATAACCTATGCTCAAGAAACGTGATCTTCACGACTGCCATGCTTTGTATGATTTAATGACGCACCCTGATGTCTTCCCTTTTGTTCGACAGAAAGCCAATTCTTATGATGAATTCATGTTCATCACAAAGCAGACAATCGAAGCAGAAGAGCGCGGTGAATTAATATCACGCACAATTCTTGATGAATGGGGCGCTCCGATTGGGACGATTAATTTGTTCGACATCCAGGATAATGCCGGGTTCTTAGGCACTTGGATTGGAAAGCCGTATCACGGAAAGGGCTACAACAAATTAGCCAAGGATGCATTTTTTGAAGAGATTTTTTATGAAACTGGCATAGAGACCATCTTCATGAGAATTAGAAAAGAGAATATCCGCTCGCAAAAAGCTGCAGAAAAATTGCCTTATGTCATTCTTGCAAATACAACAAGAAAGCCTGTTTATGACCAGCTAAATTCCAATGGAGATATATACAATCTGTATGAAATCCCAAAGGATGTTTATACGCTGCATGTTATGCGGCATGGAGTTACAGCCCAGGAATCGTCCCAGCTATTGGAGGCTTAACAAAGGTAAAAGCACTGGCTCTATTGAGTCAGTGCTTTTTTATAGTGGAAAATGGCTTTTCGGCATGAATAGATGTTTAGTTTATAAAACCAGTTTCTCCCTCTGCTTTTACATTGATTCCAGTCTGAGAAAGCAGCTCTTCAAGCTCTTCATTTGTTAATGTTTCAAAACGGCCATCTAAAAACATGACTTGCGTCTGGTTTGGATTAATTCTGTTCAAATTAAAACTCATCGGCGTCGCTCCCTTCAATATTTTTGGGGACTGGAAGTAAAGTAGATATGTGACGGAATAATATTTTTACTACTATAATGAACCAATGCAATCATTTGCATTCATGATTTTTTAAAGTTCACATAATTGAGAAAATCATGTGCCGATATTATGACCCTTATTAAAATGGCTTATACTTTCAAGTTTCTTGCAAAAATATGATTCTATGTTAAAATCCTTAAAAAATAAATCTTTTTCACTATTAACCTATCTTTTGAAAGATGGTAAATTTAATCGGGTTATTTCTTCTACTTTCAGCATCGTTATGACCATATGGAGATGGAGGATCATGAATGGATTTCATTAATATAGAAAATACCTGGGTGAAGATTGGCATCTCAGCAGCTATTCTTCTACTGTTTTTAGCATTAAGAAAGGTTTTCACTACTTATGTTTTTAAAATGATTCTTTCATTTATGCAAAAGAGAAAAGTTGAAACTGCAGCCAATATTCTAATCGCTTTTGAAAAGCCTGCCAGATGGCTTTTCGTCATTATCGGCCTGCAGCTTGCTCTTAAATTTTTTCCTTATGATGTTATTCCCGATGACCGGGAAACGCAAATTTTTCGGTCACTCTTTGTATTATTAATCACATGGGGCCTTTTTAATTTAAGTTCAACCATTACGCTTCTTTTCCCGCGCCTCATGAATAAGCTCGACATTGATGTCGATAGGATTGTCATTCCTTTTATAACAAAGATCGCCAAGCTCATAATTGTTGTGCTGGGAATAACGATTATTGCGGAAGAATGGAAATATAACATTAACGGATTTATTGCCGGACTTGGGCTTGGCGGGTTGGCTTTTGCCCTCGCTGCCAAAGAAACGGTCAGTAATTTTTTTGGCGGGGTTGTAATCGTAACAGAAAAACCTTTTACCATTGGAGACTGGATTAAGACTCCAAGTGTGGAAGGTACAGTTGAGGATATTACTTTTAGAAGCACGAGAATCAGAACGTTCGCACAGGCACTAGTAACAGTCCCCAATTCAACACTGGCGAATGAACCAATTATTAACTGGTCAAAAATGGGGAAAAGACAAATCGCCTTTCACCTTGGTGTTACTTATACAACACCAAAGTACAAACTTGAAAAATTGGTTAAGAGAATCGAACAAATGCTAATTGATCATAAAGAGATCCACAACGATACAATTCTTGTTAAATTTGATCGATTCAATGATTCCAGCCTGGATATTTATCTGTACTTCTTTACCAATGTTACTACATTTGCTGAGTACTTGAATATTAAAGAGGATGTTAACTTCAGAATTATGGATTTGCTTGATGAAGAAGGTGTAGAAGTTGCCTTCCCAACCCGTACACTTATTGTCCAGCAGGACGGGGCTATTGAAGAACAGCAGGACCTAATGAAAAAAGAACGTTTGCATTCACATTCGTAACGATTAAAGCGTCCCAATTCACTGGGGCGTTTTTTTTTCGCGACTTTGGAAGGCATATTCAAAAATTAAAAATGGAAAAGCAAAATCCATTCTAATCCCCTCCCTCCCAAGGGGCAAGACACTAGTATTTTTTAAACTATAAGATAAATTCAATGAAAGCCACTAATATTGGGTGAGTCCAGCCAAAGCGCTTAAAACTCACCTGCCCTCTCTTTCTATGTTATAATTCTCTCGTTACTTCACAGAAAGAGGAATTTACATGGAACAGACATTTAGCAAAAAAGAGAAGTTTCGCCAGCTTTTAATTATTTTGATCCCTATTCTTATTACACAGCTTGCGATGTACTCAATGACGTTTATTGATACTTTGATGACAGGACGATACAGTTCGGAGGATTTGGCAGGCGTTGCAATTGGCTCCTCCTTGTGGGTTCCTGTGTTTACCGGCCTGAGCGGCATTCTTATGGCAGTGACTCCGATTGTTTCACATTTGGTTGGGGCAAAAAATCAGGGACAGGTTGCCTATTCTGTTATACAGGGTGTTTATTTATCTGTTATTATGGCAATTATCATTTTTGCTGCAGGAGCACTTTCACTGACGCCCATCTTAAACGGAATGAGCCTGGAGTTCCGGGTTCGCGAAACAGCTTTTGACTATCTTGCTGCTTTGAGCACCGGACTGATTCCCCTTTTTGTTTATAATGTTTTAAGATCTTTTATTGATGCTCTTGGGAAAACAAGGGTTAGCATGATGATCACATTGATTTCTTTGCCCATTAATGTTGCATTTAACTATTTATTCATATACGGGAAGTTCGGCTTTCCTGAATTGGGAGGAGCTGGTGCGGGTTTTGCATCAGCCATTACCTATTGGCTGATCACAATCATCTCATTTTACATTATTCATAATAGTACCCCCTTCTCATCATTCGGGATTTTTCGGAAAATTCATTCCGTATCATTGACAAAATGGAAAGAGATTCTTTTAATCGGCATTCCGATTGGATTATCTATTTTTTTCGAAACAAGCATTTTTTCGGCTGTCACTCTGTTTATGAGCACTTTTAATACGGCAGTCATTGCTGCCCATCAAATTGCCTTAAATTTCGCTTCCTTGCTATATATGATTCCCCTTAGCATTTCAATGGCTTTAACCATAGTGGTAGGATTTGAAATTGGAGCAGCAAGGTATAGGGATGCTAAAGAGTACAGCTGGATGGGAGTGGCCGTTGCTGTGGTAATGGCTCTTTTATGCGCAGCAGTCCTGCTGCTCTTTCCAGAGGAAGTTGCCTCTATTTATTCAAAAGATGAGGGTGTATTAAAACTCACAGCACAGTTTTTAATTTACGCTATGTTTTTCCAGCTTTCAGATGCTATACAGGCTCCTATCCAAGGGGCATTACGCGGCTACAAAGATGTTAATGTCACCTTTATTATGTCGCTTATGTCCTACTGGGTGATTGGGCTTCCACTCGGCTATTATCTTGCCAATTATACGTACTGGGGAGCGTTTGGCTACTGGGTCGGCTTAATTGCCGGACTGGCTGCAGGTGCTGCCACCTTAACAAGCAGACTTATTTCAATTCAAAAAAGAAAACTTCCTTCTGAGATGCAGGAAAACTGATTATATGAAAAGCCATCGGGTTCAATCCGATGGCTTTTTTTATTCTTGATAAATCTTTCCGAGCACGTCTTTTCCGCCAGTTACAGGTATGATGCTCCCTGTTATAAAACTGGATTTTTCATCTGCCAGAAAGCTGATAACCCGCGCGATATCCTCCCCAGTTCCCGGCCTGCCCACCGGCGAAGCACTGTCTTCAACTTCGGCTGTATCCTCGATATTCTTTTCTTTCCACTCTCCAACGATATCGCCTGGACACACCATATTTGCCGTGATTCCATTTCCTGCTTCCTCTAGGGCAATTGACTTTGTTAAAGAAGCAGCACCTGTTTTTGCAGCCGCAAAAGCAGATCGGTAAATCCAGCCCGAAGCCGCTTCCACCCTGTCAAAGCCGATGGTAATAATCCGGCCCCACTTGTTTTCTCTCATTTTGGGAATAAGCAATTTTGATAAATAAAAAACTGCATTCAGATTCCCATTAATGAGATAATTCCACTGGTCAAATGTATAATCTGCCATCTCTATCCTTTCATGGATATAAGGGCCAGCATTATGTATTAAGATATCAATCGCCGGAAACTCTTTAAGGGCCGCGGCTGCCATCTTTTCACAATCTGCTGAGATTGTAATATCACCTTGCACTGGTGTATTTTTTGTTCCGTACTCTTCTGACAGCTCCTTGCATAATGAAACAGCTTCCTCTCGACTGCTGCGGTAGTTAATCACAAGGTTGATACCATTTTCAGCGAGCGCCCTTGCCGTTCTTTTGCCGATCCCTGTTGCTCCTCCTGTGATCAAAGCTGCTTTATTTCTCACAAAATTACCCCTCAATTTTTTAAGATTTTATATACGCTTTTAACAATATACTAGTAATTACCCGGTATTTATGCAAATAAAAAGAAGATTTAACTTTCTGCCCAATATTCTTCGAAGAAAGATATGTCTCTGCATCATTATTTTCTTAACGGATAGGCTTTTATCAGCATAGTATAAAATGACTTAAATGCCTGACGAAGTCTTGTCAGCAGTATTGCAGTGAAAGGATGAGAAGAATGTTTCCGTGGAATTTTTTTCCATTTAATAAAGATATGAAAAATCTCATGAAAGAAATGAAACCTGAAGAAATTGATAAGTATGTCCAAAATATGATGGGACAAATGTTTCCACAAAATATGCAGGGTGTTTCCGGATCACCCGATTTTATGAAGGGATTCAATACAGCAGCAAGCCAGCCGCAAAATAAAACAACAGGGTTGGATTCTGCCGTTTTTGAAACACATGACCACATTTATGTTAGAGTGCCGATTAAAAATGAAGAATGGCTTAAAGACATTAAACTTTTCCACACCTCAAATCAAATGATAATCGAGCATATTCCTGAAAAGAATGATAAGCATATTATCACCCTTCCCGCCATTGTTAAAAGAAAGGGATCAACCGCCAACTTTAAAGATGGATTCCTGGAAATTAAAATTCCGAAGAATGTAGATATGCAGTACTCGGAAATAGATGTTACAGAAATCCTCTAAATTCTGCAGCAAGAAAGGAGAAAAAATATGGATATGGAAAAATGGAAAGAATTGATTAAATTATCAGCCCAGTATCAAACCCAGGATTTCTGGAACGGCTTAATCGGGCCGGAAAGTTCAGATTTAAATAAAAAACGCTCTTTTGCCGGCCTTGAACAAGAAAAAATCAGCACATTCCATCATTATCCACGGTGTGATATGTATATGGATGGCGGCAGAATCTTTGTTGAAGCAGAGATACCAGGCCTAAACAGGGATGATATCAAGGTTTCCCTCTTAAATGATGAGCTTGTAATTAAAGGGACATGCAGCTCATTTCGAAATAATTTCCAGTATTTCCTAAAGGAAAGGCCCAGCAGAATATTCGAAAAGCGGCTGACAATCCCTTTGCCTATTAATAAAAGGGGAATCAAAACGTCCCTTATCAATGGAATCCTATATATAATTCTTCCCATTGAGCAGGATGAGAATGAAAAAATCCCTATTTTAATTAAGAATGAGGAAAACAGTTAATTCAAAAATTTATCATAGCAGTAAAATGGGTTATCCCTATCCATATATATTTTCCCAACTTTGATATATCCGTTTTTCTCAAACAAACTTTGAGCTTTCTTATTCAGTGAGTATGTATCTGTCCTCATATAAGGAACACCCTGCTCTACGGCATAATTTTCAGCAAATGAAATAAGCTTGCTGGCAATGCCCTTTCCTCTAATTTGAGGATCCACTGCCAGCCGGTGGAATACATAACAAGGCTCATCCCTTCTCCACTCAGTGCCATGATATTCCTCAGCCTGATTTTGATCAACTGTTATAGAACCAACAACAATTCCATTTAGGACAGCGGTATACAAGGACCCTTCTTCAATATCATCCATAAAATCTTTATCCTGTGGGTATGTTCGATTCCATTGGTCATTATTCTCAGATTCCATAATATCAACTGTTTTCTTAACGATATTCATAATTTCTTCCAAATCCTGCTTTTTGCCCTTGCGAATTTCCAATTAAAATCACCTGTTATTTCTAATTTAGATACCTTTTCATAATGTTCCTTTTGGGCTATGAATACATACATAAAATAACATGGATAATAAACGGGCAACGCAAAAAACACAAAAAGACAGCCAAAATTGGCTGCCTCCACTAACAAAAACTATTATTTTCCAATGAACATTTGTGTCCAGTAGTTGCCGTCCGCAACATGGCCTACTCCAAGATGAGTAAAGCTTGAATTTAGAATATTTTTACGGTGGCCTTCACTGTTCATCCATGCATTTACAACTTCTTCAGGTGAACGCTGTCCCATTGCAATGTTTTCGCCAGCAGTACGATAAGAGATGCCGAATTGCTTCATCATATCGAATGGTGAACCGTACGTTGGGCTTGTATGGCTGAAGTAATTTTTAGCATTCATATCACGTGACTTTTCACGTGCAACTTTGCTTAGCTCTACATCAAGTTTAAGGGCAGGTACACCTGCTTTAGCACGTTCCTGGTTTGTTAATTCGAAAACTTTTTGCTCAAATGCACTTACTTCAGATGTTGCTGGAGCTTCTGCCTTTGGCTGCTCAGCTGGAGCTTGCTGCTGGGCAGGCTGTTGAGCTGGAGCTTTTGCTGGCTCCTGAGCTTTTGCTGGCTCCTGAGCTTTTGCTGGCTCTTGAACAGGTGCTTTAGGCTGCTGAACTTCCTGTTTATTTACTTGGATATCATTCCAATTAATATTGTAGTTCTTTAAATATTTTTGAAGAATGCTATTAATTTGTTCTTGGCTTAGGTTGCCAGTTTGGTAGAAATAAACTTTTGATTGTACCTGTACAGGCTCGGCTGCATCTGCTTTATTTGCTGCAGGGTTAGATACTAATAATGCTGCTGCAGCTGCTACTGAAAAAATAAATTTCTTATTCATTTATTTAAATCCTCCCTGTTGTGTGGTTTTATTAATTGTGCTGTGTTGCTTGCAAACTCATCATAACACAGGGTTTTTCGTAATATTTTTGGATGGATTTTACAATTGGGGTATTGTTCCTCTAATTTTAGAAAAACTACAAGAATTACAGGCTTACAAAAATTTTTTAAATCCTTATTTTAATAGGTTTAAGGATATTGAAATGGAGGCAGGATTATAAATGGGTATTTTTCACTACACAGGAAAAGCTCATAACCCAATACCAGTTATATACTAAAACATTGAGGTTGACAGGTTTTTAGCATAAGGTTTAACTTTACGTTTGTTACACCACTGTAACAAATATGAACGGTATGTATATGGATTTTCGGGTATTTGTTCCTGCAGTGGATATTATATGAAAAAGCAGCCAATGGCTGCTTTTTTAATGACTGCTATGATCTTCCGTATCATTCTGATCTTCCATATTATCGGTATCTGCGCCAGGAGAACCTTCTTCCGGTTCGCTCGGCTGTCCAATAATGAACTCTTTTTTAGGCATATTATGCATTCTTCTTGCAGTTACATGGGAGTAGATATAATAGGTTCCCTCTTCTGAAAAACTCTTTTCGAGACGATATATTCCGTCCTCTGCATGTTCTACAAGGATTTTCTCATGGTCTTCATCATTCGCTCTCCAGATTTCAAACTTAACTTCGTCTGCATCGGTTACTTCTTCCTCACCGTAAGTGACCTTTGCTTCGAAAACTACGGATTCATTCACCTCTGCCTTTTCCGGATTCACACTTAGATCTACTTCTAGAAATTGGGGTTCTTCTTCAGCATTATTTCCATTGCATGCTGTTAAGCCTAAAATAAGCAGCAGCGGAAGAAGTGGCGCACTTTTTATTCTCTTCATAAAATTTATCTCCTTAAAAATTTTCAATCCACTTCTAGGATTGGCAAGGTAATTCTTACGGTTGTACCCTTATTCACTTTGCTTGCTATTATCAGTTTTCCTTGATGAAGTTTTACAAGCTTTTCTGCAATCGCAAGACCTAAGCCAGTACCTCCATCAGATCGCGTACGGCCTTTATTGACCCTGTAAAACCTTTGTTTAATTTTATTTAAATGTTCTTCGGGTATTCCTATTCCCGTGTCTGCTATATCAATTAAACAATTATCTTTTTCTTTATATAAGCGTATATTAATTCCACCTGTTTTTGTATAACGAAGAGAGTTATCCATGATATTCTGTAATACCTGTTCAATTCTATCTTCGTCTCCGTTGATGATAATATCCGGGTCTAAGTCATAATGAAGCTGCAGCCCCTTTTCACGAACGAAAGGCTTATATTTTTCAATGGCATCTTCAATAAGCTGTGCTAGCGGAAGCGGCATTTTCTCCAGCTTATATTCATCCGATTCAAGCTTGGACAAATCAAGCAAATCCCCAACAAGGCGTTCCATTCTGCCGGCCTCCCTATGGATAAGCCTTAAATACCGGTGTCTTTCATATTCCGTGCGGATCATATCAGACATAAGGGCATCACTGTATCCTTTTACATAACTGATGGGGGTTCTGAGCTCATGTGATACATTCGCCAGAAATTCCCTTTTTCGTTCATCCTCTTTTTGGATTGATGAAGACATATGATTAAACGCACGGGCCAGCTGGCCAATCTCATCCTGGGAATCAATATTCAGGTGCACATTATACTGTCCCTGTGATACATGCTCAGCAGCTCCCTTCATTTCAAGAAGCGGTTTAGTCAGTTTTTTGATAAGTATGGTGCCCAGAAAAATGCTGATAACGGTAAAGACCAACGCTGCAATAAACCAAACATACGCAAAGTCTTTGGTGATTTCGGAAATTTTAGCAAGAGGCAAATATAAATAAATGATGCCTTGAAGCCTGTTTTCATCCAGCAGCGGAATAATGACCCCCATAATTTTGCGGCCGAGCCTTTCTTCATAGCCCAATTTTTGGACTGCATTTCCTTTTAATAGCTCTTCACGCTCTTCCTGGCCTATTAAGGTCTGATAATCTATTTCAAAAGGCAAACAGGCGCTTAACTCCCTTGGGTTGCTGACAATGAATATTTCAGTTTCGGATTTGGAATTGTACCACTCAATTTTCTTCTTAAGTTCTTCTGCCAAAGGGCCGCCCTTATACTCCAGAGCCAGCCGTTCTCCTTCACCCAGCAGCGATTTCTCAACATTCTCAACATAAATCTTTTCATAAAAGAGATAAGATAAAAAGTAGGAATACAGGATTGTAATTAATATAGCTGCTGTTACGGTCAGCCACATCTTTTTTGAGAGACTATCAGGCAGAAACTTCATTCACTAGGCACCTCAAATTTATAGCCGACTCCCCAAACAGTCTGAATATAGTCTCCAACTCCCAATTTCATTCTTAACGTTTTAATATGAGTATCAACCGTTCTTAAACTGCCAGTATATTCAATGCCCCAAACCCTCTCTAGCAGCTGCTCCCTGCTTAAGGCATGGCTTTTATGTTCGATGAAAAAAATAAGCAATTCAAATTCTTTCAAGGTCAGGGCAATATTCTTTCCTTCAACTGAAACTTTCCGTGCCTTCTTATCGACCGTGATTTTCCCTATTTGCAGGAAGCCTTTATCCTGTTGAGCTCCTCCTGCTCTTCTTAGGACAGCATTCATTCTGGCTATTAGTTCTCCAGGGCTGAAGGGTTTAACAATATAGTCATCCCCTCCAATCTGAAGTGCCTTCACTTTATCCCATTCCTCTCCTTTTGCAGAGAGAAATATGATCGGGATATTTGACTTCTCTCTCATTCGCATGCAGACTTCAAATCCATCTTCCTCAGGCATCATGATATCGAGAATAATTAAATCGATTGCTGTTTGATCTATAATTTTATACGCTTCACTCCCGCTTTCTGCTGTATAGCATTGGAAACCGGAATTACCCAGGTACATTTCAATTAAATGCCTCATATCTGCTTCATCATCAATGATCAGGATGTTCAGCATGCTCATTTCATTCTCTCCCTTAAAACAATTTTGAAGGGTCCTTCGCCAACCTTAATCGATTTCAGCGATTTTAAATTTTCAGGATTCAGGATATGGATATCATTGCTGTCATAGCCGGCAACCAATAGCTTGTCTTCAGCAAAAGCCATTTCAAACGGATTGGCTGCAATTGAAACAGAGGCATCCACTTCCCCTGATTCTTTTAGTTTATATAACATGTTTGACCCGTGGCTTAAAACATATACATAATCATCTTTTTCAAGAAAATTAATCGGCATGGAAGGTGCAGGAATAGTCCTCTTTAACTCACCTGTCTCAGAGTCATACACATGGATATCCTGTTCAATTTCACTTCCTTCGCCATGCCCGCCGACCCATATTTCATTGCTCGCTTCGTTAAGCCAGGCTCCTGCAGCGGAAGGATGTATGGTGAATTCATCTGTCTTTTCTTTTGTTTGAAGGTCAATCACAGCCAGCTTTTCATTGTTGAAACTAAGTACAAATAATTTTTGTTCTGACTTTGATTCCAAAATGGTTAGCGGATCGGATTCCGTCTCAATTTGTTTAAGCTCTTTTCCATTTAAATCAAAAAAACGTATCTTATTCAGATTCTGGTCCACTAAAGCAGCTTCAGTTCCCTCCTCAAGTAGCAGTCCGTTTACAATCCCTGTACCCGTTTCCCAGCTGCCAATCTTTTTGCCCTGTTCTAAAGAATACAAATCCGCCGTTTCCAGCTGGTTTCCATAAAAAAGAATAGTATCCCCATCCGGCAGTATTAGCGCTCCGGTATAAGGCTTCTCCATTTTCCATTCCTCTGCAATAGCCATCTTCTTTAGGTCTACAAAAGAAACAGTCATATCCTTTATGTTGACGGTAGCAGCAAGATAAATGTCAGGTATTGAAGGCAGCCGTTTTTCCGTACAAGAAGAAAGTATGGGGGTTATCAAAATCAAAATGAAAATCCAATATTTTTTAAACATGCCATTTTCTCCTTATGAGAATCTTAACTTTATCATACAGTAATTTTGTGAGATAAATGTGAAGGGATCTTGAATCTTGCAAGAAAAGCCTGTGATTCACTGTCTCCCAAAATATAAAAAATAGGAAGCTGCCACTTCCTATTTCATGCTTTCAAGCTGCTCAATATGCAATTCAATCAGGGCATTCTTATCAACATCATCCAAGCTGGAGGATGTTATTCTCTTGACTGCCAGAAAAAACTTTTCATAAAGTGGCTTACGGACTCTCGGGTGGGAATTTTCATCCTTAAGTTCTCTGGCAATTGCTTCTTTCAGCAATAATTCTGCCTCATCATCTCCCGTCAATTTCCGGTTATTCCAAAGCTTTCTATATTCATTAAGTAAGTGGTCAAAGTTTGGCTTCAACCTTTGCACATCCCTTCCATCCCAGGAATTTTTATGAACTATAAATGTATTTTTACATAAATAAATTTGCAAATGCAAAAAATATAGCCACTATCCTAGAAAGGAGCATGATAGTATGAGTTTACCTTACCGCTGTCCAAATTGTAAAACCAACAGGAGCCGATTTAATATTATCCAGCAAGTTCCGCAGCCGATCAAAATGGACCCCCAAACAGGGCAGGTGCTTGAGGAGTACAGCAGTGAACAGTTATCCCCTTTTCATATGCCGTATAAGGGCCCCGATAAAAGGGTGCAATGTGCAGCATGCGGTCTTGTAGAAGATGAGCACACATTTATTAAATTCGGTGAAAAGCAGTGAAAAGCAGCTGCTGTGTTTATAAAAGCAGCAATTAAAAGCTTGAGATCATTTTTCTCAAGCTTTTATCTATTTTCTATCAATTTGTTTTCTTCCAGAAATCGGCTGCTATCTATTTTCCATGAATCGGCTGGGGAAAACCGAACAAGCTTTATACTGCCTCGAAAGTGCTGCTTCCCGCTGCCTTTAATAACCCAATCAACCTCAACAGGTATTTCAAGGGACAGTTCCTCTGTCAAATCCTCAGCCGGAAGCACCGGCATACTGCTTAGCCTTACATTATCAATATTATGCATTAATTTCTTCCAATTTATTGTTTGGAGGGATAAGAGCTGGACTATTTTGGGATCTTGCTGTTTCATACCTGCAATAAATGCAGTGACTGCATCATAGGGATTAGCGCCATATAGATAGCCTTCAAGCTTGCCAGCTGCTTTTAAAATCATCAATTTATGTGATAAATCCATAAAATTCGTACGGTGTGTTGTGCTGCCATAAAAGTGTATACAAAAGTGGCCTGGAAAATTATTTTTCAGAGCTCCTCCTCCATGAGGCATTCCGTGCATTGATGCGGCAATCCATTGGTCACCATGAATAACAATAATTGCGCGCCTCTTCCAGCTCCATTTCCCCCCATAAATGCTTTTCATAATTTTTGTTTCATGGGCGTTTAAAGGCTGAACATCAGCATGATGACTCCCTGCACGCCTTTGGACTTTAAATTTTTTTCCTGTTTCAACGTCAAGAACGGTAAACTTGCTATATTTGGGCAGGATCCTATTTACCTGTTTCCAGGGAAGCATATCGACTTGCCAGCCTATCCCCTCTTCGCTTGCTATTGCAGAAGAGCTTCCCATAGTCAATAAAAAGGCAGTTAAAAGTATTAATTTTAAAGTTTTCATTAGCTCCACTCATTTTTAATAAATTTTTCATCTCAGCTTATATAAAAAAGTTTCCCAAAAGCCCGCTTTCTTCATTCATTGAACAAAAAAAAATCACATCTGCTAAGGATGCGATTTATGTATATTTGAAAAATAGGCTGTGTTAAATTCCGGAGTTGATTTCCGCTTCAAGCGGTCCGACGCTCCCCGGGGAACACCCGCGGGACAGAAATACTCATGGCAGGTGATTGAATAAGCAATCTCGAAGAAACACCTCACGAAAGTAATGTAAATGTATTTTCGCGGATCTCACGTCTTCCGCTCCGGTCAGCAGAGTGCAAAAATCAAAACACAGCCTTTTCATTAGAAAACCGGCCTATTATAAAGGCCGGCTTTACTCTTTAATGGTTTCTTTTGCTTTGTCTATAGCAATCGGAATAGCTCTCCCATCCTCATATCCCTCTTCAAGCAGTGCATTTGCAATTTCAATAGCTTTGTCGCGTACCTTTGGATCAAGATTTTTCATTGCATCAGGATAATCACTTTTTGACCATGGCATGAAATCCACTCCTTTAATCGTTTAAGGAGAGTATACCCGTATGCTTTTTCATTAAACAAATGCCTGTGAAGTCACCATTCAGAACTGTTCGAAGCTGTTTCCTCCAGCATTTTAAGCTGATTTTCAATTTTGCTCCAGTCCATGTTCTCCCCAATAAAGACCATATTTAGAGGCATATTGATATTTTCCTGCATAAATAAAGGCATGCCATAGGAAAACTGGAATAAAGAAGGGTAACGGGATGGAGCCAGTTTTAAATATCCTTTTATTCTGTATACTGTATCTGGGAGACTTCGTAAAAAGTCCTCAAAATCAGACTGGTTAACCGTGCTTTGAAACTGGTAAACATAGGAGCTTAATTTTAAATCAGATAAAACATGCGAACGGGCAGCTCCACTCTTTTCCCGGGATGACATTCCCCTAATCTGCTTGATAGCTATTTTTGAGTAAGATGTTAGTATACTGAATGCCCGGCTATTAAGAGCCTGAATTTCCATTGTAAGCTGAGATTGATCTGCATCAGTAAGTTGATCCGACTTATTTAATACAATTAAGTCTGCATGACGGACCTGTTCTATTAACAGCTGCTGAACCTGCGGACTTAATAATTTGCGATTAAGCCATCTTGGGCCGTCAACTACGGATGTAATTCCTTTCACAATTATTCGATCTGCAAAAAGCGGTGAGAGGATACTGTCAAGTACTTCAACCGGATGAGCGGCCCCTGTCGTTTCGATATAAATAGCTTCAGGCTTTTCTACTGTAAGCAATTCCTGAAGCTGTGCCTCCAGCTTATCGGAGATTGTACAGCATATGCATCCGTCAAGGAGCTCTTTAAGAGGAACATCCTCATCCACCGAGTCGGAATCAATCGACACTTTTCCGAGTTCATTCATCATTACAGCTACTTTTCTGCCTTGCTTCCTCTCATCTTCCAGCAGCTGTTTAAGCAAAGTTGTTTTCCCGCTTCCAAGAAAACCAGATAAAATATAGATTTCGGTATTATCCATTCTTTTCTCCTTCTTTACGTTCTGCCAGCATTTCTTCTATCATGTCTCTCATTTTTTGCTCAATTGAATCTATATCAAGCTTTGTTAAATACCCTACTGGCTGAAACATTTCCTGCTTGCATTTCCAGATAGGAATATAGGCATTTGGAAAATAATCATCTTCTGTCTCAACCCCAACTTCCAGAAATGATTCATAATCAACAGTGAATACATCCTTATTGGCAGCACTTTTTCCTTTAATGCTCCTTATTAGGTCAACAACAAGATGCTCGTCTACAGTTTCAAAATCTTGTTTATACTGGTTATAAAGTTTTTTTGCGAGTTTTTCGCACTCTTCTTCTATCGTTGCTATTTTATCACGTGTTTTATCTTGAAGATCTACTATTTGTTTCAAAGGATCACCTCTTCATAGCTATCCTGTCTAATGAGACATTGTATATGATTTTAGCAATGCGTACAAACCATAAGGTATATTTGTTATAATCTCCTTAATAGGGATGGTGTATAGAAATGCTGAAAAATACCGGAGAAAGAATCATACCAGAGGAATTGCCCATTACCAACGGAATGCTCCTCGAACATTTGGCACGATATTATTTTGCCCTTTACTACGCTGAAGGGCGAGTACTTGATATTGCCTGCGGAACGGGCTACGGTTCAAAAATTATGGCCAAATCGAAGAAGACTGAAATAGATGAAATTATTGCTGTGGATATTGATGAAGATACATTAAAGTATGCCAAGCAACATCACTTTCACCCTCTTGTGCAATATATGAAAGCAGACGCCGTTCATGAAAACCTTCCTGATGAATTAGGTCTATTTGATGTGATAACAAGCTTTGAAACCATTGAGCATCTGGAAACTGAAAATGCTTTTCTTAATAACCTTTTCAAAATGCTGAAACCTGGCGGAAAACTTATTCTGTCCACTCCTTTTGGTGCAGGAAGAGGCAAACCGACAAGAGAACCATTTCATATTCACCAGCTGACCGAAGAAGAATTTATGGAACTGTTTGAGCCATTTGGAACGACGGAGTATTACTATCAGCGGAGCGTACTCATTGAGCCAAAAAGAGAAGGCAAACATTATCCGATAGGGATAGCGGTTTGCACAAAAAATTAAGAGGAGCCAAGCTCCTCTTAACTTTTTGTATAAACTTGCTTTTTGTGCTGAAGGAGCAAGCAGCTATTTTTATATCTCATTCTTTCTGCCTTTCAGACTCCAGAAACTGTTTTAAAGCTTCTGTGTTTTCCTCTAAGTTTAATTGAAGAACTGCTCCTGCATGTTCATAGGTTTTATTTTCATAGCTGTCTGAGACAGGAACTCTTAATGTCTCAATTTCAGTTACAGGGTTCATCAGGAAGGAAGCGCCAAGGGATAGAGCTTCCTCGAGCTTTAAGTCAGTTTCTACAAATTTCATTGCCTTGCTGATCACTTCTGGAAACCGTGCAATACCTGCTGGCGATGAAAATTCATCCATCACTTGATTCTTTAGGGAAATTAATATCTCCTGCTGCCTATCCACTCTTCCAAAATCACTTTGTCCATCATGACGGAATCTGACATACGATAAAAGATCGTTCCCCTTAAGCTTCTGTTTTCCTGGTTCAAGATCGAGACCCATATCCTCAATCATTGCAGAGGTCACATTTACTTCTATACCATCAGGCGCAACTGCATCAAGCAGCTTTATAAAGCCCTGAAAATCAATTACGGCTGTATGATCGACTTTCACTCCAAAATTATCTTCTATCGTTTCTTTTAGCAGCTCCTTGCCGCCTATATAATAAGCATGATTTAATTTGCTATAGGTATATGTATAGTCAGGGATTTTCACATAACTGTCCCTCATTAAAGAAACCAATTTTATTGAATCTCCTGAAGGTTCATAACTTGCAAGCAGGATTGCATCTGAACGGGATTCTTCTTCCCCTCTGCTATCAACGCCAATCAGCAGAAAGTTTTTCGTTTCATTTGATATTTTAAAAGGGTTCTTATTTTCCTGTTTGTTTTCTGCAGATTCACTTTCCCTGGCAGGCTCTTTGGGATTTTCCTTTTGCAGGAATGAAGTACAGCCAGAAAGAACTGCAGCAGCAATCAATATTACAACCAAAAATTTCTTCAAGTTTATCACCCCTGAGTGTCCATCCTCTTAGATTTTAGTCTAGTACCATTGTTGGAAAGAAAATTACATTATATACCCATGTTCTGCAGAGGCAATACATAGAATCGTATGACTTTGTTAAACTTAACTGCTGCTTTTTGCCCAAGCACTTTCTTTCCGAAGGGGGCGGACGATTCTCGGCTTGTGCGGCCACCAGTGTCTCCCTCTGACAACCCTCCCTAGGCCTTGAATAAACATCTCTCTATGGCAATGCGGATGCCTGACCGAGGCTCTCTCACTCTTCAACCAATCAGCAGCAGGAATATCATAGCCAGCATAAAAAAGCTCTCCAAAAAATTGGAGAGCTGCTTTTTATTAAGAACCAAGCTGTTCTTTTAAAATGTCTGCTGCTTTCTGAATCTGTGTATCATTTTTATCAATTTTTTCACGAAGTCTTTCCATCAGTTTGATTGTAGATTGCCCTGATAACACACCGGTTTGTTCAAGTTTTTCAGCAGCCTGAAATTCCTTGACAGCCTGTTCCGTTTTCTCATCATAGAAGCCATCTTCTCTGCCAGGCTCATAACCAAGAGCCTTTAGCATTTGCTGAGCTGCTTTAACCTGTGCAGAGGAAGAAGAAAGCTTTAATTCAGTATCAGGATTAATAAAAGGCAAGGTTGCATATTCTGGCAATGATACCTCATGGTCAGGGGTAATTCCCTTTTTATGAATCCAATTGCCGTCAGGAGTTAGCCATTTTTCTGTTGTAAACTTCATATTAGAGCCATCAGCGAAGTCCTGTGCACGCTGGACTGTGCCTTTTCCAAACGATTTTTCACCGACAAGCGGCACATCTGCAGATTCATTTACTGCGGCAGCCAATATTTCGGATGCACTGGCACTTCCTTTATCGATAACAACCACTAAAGGTATATTTGGATTTTCTTCTTTTGTTGATTTAACTTCTTCTCTGTTGCCATCACGGTCTTCAATTTGGAATAAAATTTCTCCTTCTGGCACGAACAGACTTGAAATTTTGACAGCCTGGTCAAGCAGGCCGCCAGGGTTTTGCCTTAAATCAAGAATTAATCCTTTCATTCCTTGCTGCTGGAGTTCATTCAAGGTATCAACAAGCTCTTTTGAAGTATTTTCCGAGAAGGTTGTAATTTGCACCTTTGCAATGCCATCTTCCATCATTTCCCCATACACAGTTTCAAGCGGAATTGTGTCGCGAGTAATGGATATATTCATTGGTTCATCCACACCAGGACGCTGAATAGCAAGTTTTACTTTCGTGCCCTTTTCACCCCTGATCAGCATTACTGCTTCAGTAGAGCTCATCCCCTGAAGGCTTTTGCCATCCACTGATAAAACCTTGTCATTCGGCCTTAACCCTGCTTTTTCAGCTGGTGACCCTTTTAACGGAGAAACAATGACAATGTTTCCTTCCTGCTCCTGGATCTCAGCCCCTATTCCCTCAAAGGAGGATGAGATGCTCTGGTGAAAGCTCTTTGCTTCCTCTTTATTCATATAATCCGAATATGGATCATCCAAAGCCTCAAGCATTCCGTTGATAGCTCCATTTATAAGGTTTTCCTGGTCGACTTCCTGGAAATAGTTTGCTTTTAGGGTATCATAAGCTGTATAAAGCTTATCAAATTCCCTTCGTTCACCAGTTCCTACATCTACTGCTTTTTCATCTCCAAATGCCAGGGCAAAAGTTGTAATGCCGGCCGAGAGAAAGACTATAAAAAACAGCAGCATAACAAAATGAAACTTTTTCATACGGATAAAACCTGAGTTATTATTATCCTGAGCTTCGGATGTTCCCTTGTTTAAATCATCATTTTGCAAACTCTTCACCACTTTCATGACCGTAAAATTACTATGTACAATCCTTAATGATTAGAATAACATTTTTACTGAAAAAATAACAAAGAAAAATGTACGAAAAGCCCTTCTGATGAAATTTCCTCTCTTTTACTCTCGATATCGCTGGCAAAAAGCGCTTAGCAAAATAGCTAAGCGCATATTATTAGGCTACTCTATAGCCTTGATCTTCTATTGTATTTATCAGACTGGCCTTGTTGGCTTTTTCCGGATCATACTCCACTTCAACGGTCTCTTCATGAAAAGCAATTAAAACGCTTGCCACTCCATCAACAGACATAAGAGCATTTTTAATGGCTTCTTCACAATGGCCGCACGTCATGCCTATAACTTTTAACGACATTCTTTCCAAAATCAGCGCCTCCCTCTTTCGAGTAAACCTTTATTATTATTACCTCAATTAAAAGGGCGGAAAACATTAAGGGGTTGTAATCAATAAAGTATGTAAAGTTATGCAGCTTCATTGGCAGCTGCTTAATTCGGATAACACCCGAAGTCCATTAGATTGATATGTTTCTAAGATACGGCTGGATTAACCTTCCATTTCCCATTAGTTGGCCTGCTTTCGTCGTTAACAAGAAGCATTCATTACCGTTTCCCTTTAATGGGGCCAATTTTCGTCGTCAATCATCGGCATTAACTACCAAAAGTTTTTCAGCATCGGCAACTGTCAGTTCATTTAGAAAAATTATCCACACCCTCATTTATAGCGTTTTTTCATTTTATCAGCACAGATGGAAATATCTAGAAAAATAAAAGATTAATTGTTTTGCAAATATAAACATATTTTAATATACAACCTACTTTTTCTAATGGCCCCATGCCACCTCCCTTTCCCATTCAGAAAGCCGCAAACCTCAAGTATGTCAGCCTTTTTAATTAGGTCCTTGCAATAATGTAGGTTGATGCTAGTTTCAAACGCTTTCCGCGAGCCTGCCCTCGCGTGTTTTCCTTGGGGGTCTCTCTTGGCTGCCCTTTTCCCGGAAGACAATGAATAAGCCTCCTTGAAGGATCACGGCACGAAGGAATTGCGGTAGCATTTTCGCGGAGTTAGCACCTTCCGCTCCAATCAACAGGGTGCTAAAAATCAACAATCAGCTATAATACAGCCTTATTAAAAGGAGTGAAAACATTATGATAACAGCAGTATTATGGATAAGCTTTGCCCTTTCCCTAATAAGCCTGATTGCAGGGATCATGAGTCAGTCCTGGAAGCTTGCGATCTTAAGCGCAATTCTTCTGCTGCCTTTGGCCTATTATTTATCAGGGGCAGAAAACGGGCTCCGCTATTTAATGTTCCTCCCTGGCGTACCCGTTCTTTTGACAATTATTTATTATTTTCAATCCGGCCAAAGCAATCAAAAGCAAAAAGAAAATTAAGAAGAGGCCGAAAACGGCCTCTTAAATTTTCTTAACGATATTAAAGTACTCTTCCAATGTCCATTGCTTTTCATAAATTACTTTGGCAGCTTCAACTCCCACATAGCGAAAATGCCAAGGTTCATATTTGTACCCTGTAATGCTTTCTTTTCCTTTTGGATATCGGAGAATAAATCCATAGCGATGGGCGTTCTCGGCAATCCATTTTCCTTCTTTGGTTTCTCCAAACTGCTCCGATAACTCTAAATTGGCGCTTCGGCTTGAGATATCCATTGAAAGTCCCGTCTGATGTTCACTGCTTCCCGGAACAGCCACGGCTTGTACCGCTTTTTCTTCCCCTACTCTGCTTACCTCGGCATCAAACACTTGGGTCTGCCTATCATAGGAACGATATCCTGAAACAGCATACAATTCTATTCCAGCTTGCTGCGCTCCTTCAAAAAGTTTTTCCAAAGCTGCTGCAGCATCATGTCGCATATAACTTTTCTCCAAATCTAGTTTTCCATATGAAAAGGCGACATCAGGAATAACCAATTGTGCTGGTTCATAGCCATCGGGAAGGCTGAATTGCTTATTAACAAGAACCATTACATTTTCAGGATTTTGAATGATATTTCGGCCGTTGACCACTTTAATATCATTAAAGTATGAAGCTTCTAATAAAAGAGGATCTTCTTCAGCCGTATTTTCGTCTTCGTTTACTGTACCTTCTTCATCAGTATTGCTTTCAGCATTATTTTCTTCACCCTGTGAAGATGAATTATCTTCAGGTGTTTCCTCCATACCTTTTTCTTCATTAAGGAAAGGAATTTTTTCAATCAGAGGCTGTGCCTTTTCCAGATAAGGATCGAGCTGACTGCAGCCTGAAACCAAAAGGCTAAGCATTCCCGTTAATAGTAAGATCTTCTTCATTCATTTCACCTATCTTTTGTATTTCTTTGCAACATTACTATTTTAACACTACACGTCAACTAATCCATACCTTAGATAAAAACAGGACAATCGGCACAAAATCCAAGCTAATTTTTTTTATAAGTATTTATTGCCAATTTGTTTAAAGTCTAACCTATTCTAACCTATATTAAAAAAAGAGGGTGTCCCAAAAGTCTAACTTTCGGGCACCCTCTTTTTTCTTCTATAAAATTGGCCTGTTGATTTCCGCTCCAGGGACTCGCTTTCCGCGGGCGGTCCGGGAGCCTCCTCGGTGCATTCGCACCTGCGGGGTCTCCCGCTGACTCGCTTCTCCCGCAGGAGTCTCGCCCCTTCCGCTCCAATCAACAGGGTGCAAGAATCAATATCAGCATTAATACTAAGACAAAAAAAGAAGAAAATCGTCCTTTTTGGTATAATTAAGTCACCACAACCCACCATACGAGAAAGGAACGATTTTCTTATGTATAAAGAGTATAAC
>NZ_JAEL01000075.1 GCF_000518885.1 Bacillus sp. J33
GTGTCAGCGGGAGACCCCGCAGGTGCGAATGCACCGAGGAGCGTCGGACCGCCCGCGGAAAGCGAGTGCCTCGTGCTGAAATCAACAGGCAAATTTAACAGAGCCTTATAAAAAAGTCAGAAGTTAATTTTCTAGCATATAGGGTAAACATTAAAAAAGCGGAGGCGCACTTAAAGCAATTCGCTGTTTACTTTATTTGAGGCTGGGTGAAGGAATCACATCAAACCGATAGAGTGCCGCAGCTGGAGAGTTAAAAAGTTCAAGGGATTACGTTCTTATTTTTCAGGACAGTAGAAGGAGGCAGATCATTTGATCATGGTTTATGCAAGTTTGGCTGTTATTGTGGCATCATTACTATTCCTCGGCATCTTTGCATATAAAGTTTACAAAGATGCCAAGCCTTCCATTGAAAGGCTGAATGCAGTTAATACTGTCATACAGCTAAAGGCAGATCAAATCAAATCCGGATTGGACGAATTGACTTCAACCCAGAAGGAAATCCAAAAGGATATAGCTTACAAAAAGCAAGCATTTAATGAGACGATTTCCGCTGTAAAAGAAACACTTGAAAAAATAAAAAAATGGCGGAACATTACTATACCGTTCATCCGCCAATTTAAATAAAACACAAGGGGCTTCCCCTCGTGTTTTATTTAGTTGAAAGTGTTTGATATGCTTGTGCATCAGACTTTCCATTGCTTTTTTTAATTTTATCTTTATCATCAGTATCGTTCTTGTAATAGCCATGCCCTTTCGTTTGATTCCTATGGTAAATAGCACTAATTTCTCCGCCAATAACAAGGGCAAGCCCTGTCAAAAAGAACCACAGCATCATGACAATGACTCCGCCTAAACTTCCATATGTAGCGGAATAGTTTCCGAAATTGCTTACATAAAAAGATAGTCCAAGTGAGATTAGCAGCCACATAAATGTTGCAGCCAGTGCACCAGGAATAACCTGTTTAAAAGGATAGTGCTTATTTGGAGCAGCTTTGTATAGAATAGCCAAAACAGACACCATGATGGCAAAGGCAATGACCCACCTTAAAACAGTAATGAGAATCTGAAGGCTGTTGGGGATATGAATAAAATTTCCTGCGAGATTCATAATCACTTTACCGAATACAGGCAGAAGCATTGCAATAATCACTGCTGCAATCAAACCTAATGTCAAACCAATAGAAATGAGCCTGGACCTAATAAATGACCTTGTTTCTTTAACATCAAAAGCATCATTCATAGCTCTTATAAATGCCTGCATTCCATTGGAAGCAGACCATATCGTACCGATAATCCCAAAGGTAAGCAGCCCTCCATTGGGTTTCGTAATAATATTTACTAAATTGTCCTCAATTACACTGTATGAATCTCCCGGCATCACAGTCTGCAAATAGGATAATGCTTTTTGGGGATCCAATGATAGGTATGGAACAATGGAAATCAGAAGAATCAATAAAGGAAAAATAGAGAGCATATAGTAGTACGCTTGTTCAGCTGCAAGCCCGGTTGCCCGATCCTTTTTTAATTCCTTTCCGAGCTTCTTCCCAAATTTTATAACCTTATTCATTGTTAGCTGTCCTCCCTTGCCTAACTATATGTTTGATAATGATCCTTTTCCCCTGAAGAAGCATTTATAATCATTATTTATCTCAAAATATTAACCAATTTTTTTTGATCAATAAAGCAAATTTTATTGATTAATGAGATGAATTTATGTTGATCGAACCTAAAACAATAAAAACGGTATAGAATGCTGCCATTCTGAAAAGAAGTGTAAAATAAATGAAGCTGCTGACTTTTTATCTCTTTGAAAAAAAGGTGCCACCATATTGGGACACCTTTTCCTATTTTTGATATAAATTATTAAACATTCTTTTCATAAAGTAGTCATCTTCACATTTTTCACGTATAAAGGGCACCTTCTTCCCTTTCATAACAATTTTCTCCTGTGCTTCCCATTCATCTGGCCCCTTTTTTAAATGGACCATATGATTCCTATTTTTAAGGTCCTTATAAAAGATGTATGCCTCATCAGGTTTCCCCTGAAAAAAATAAAGTCTCTTTTCTCCTGTTGAAGCTCCGCTCATGTTCTTCTTTAAACTTTCCAAATGAGTATCTTCCCCGCCAGAAAGAACTGTGTATTTCATTAGGTCTATCGGTCTATCATATTCATATACATGCTCTGATCTATAAGCTCGTCATACTTATGGCCAAAACTTGCGAATACATCACTTATAACCTGCTCATTATATACTTTTGTCCTTATTTCCTGTTTCCTGACACATTCAAGATCCTCTTTCTTATTCTCTTTTGCAAAAGCTGCTGCTGATCCATGTAAAATCAGCAATATTGTGAGCAAGATAATAAACCCTTTATGCATTTAATCACCTCGCAGGTATTTTTCCAGGTTAGGAAGAAATTATTCTTACGTGATCCCTCCATGAGAAAAAGAGGAGATGGCTGTTTAACTAAATTAATCCATAAATGTTATAATAATTTTTATAATCAATAGTTAAAATATTTAAATCGGATTTTAAAAATTTTATAATGGCCTAGATTGGAACAAGCTATCATAAAATGGAATTGTCTATAAACCAGTGACTTTAGCTAAATAACTTAAATGGGGGTTATTTATGAATGTTGTATTAGAATCTGCAGTTGAGCAAAATGTACATAAGGGATTAACGAAAGCCAAGCTTGCCAAAAGGATCTTTTTTATCATCTTGGGAGCCATTCTAATGGGGGTCGGCATCGAGGAATTTTTGGTCCCCAACAAGATACTGGATGGCGGGATTGTCGGCATCTCCATAATCCTCTCACATTTGACTGGCTGGAAACTAGGCTGGTTCATCTTCGTTTTGAATATTCCATTCTTTTATATTGGCTACAAGCAAATAGGAAAAACCTTTGCACTATCTACTTTATTGGGCATTGCCGTATTATCCGCAACCACTCTTCTTTTACATGATTTTCCAGTTTTTACTGAGGACTTGCTGCTGGCCACAGTATTCGGCGGAATCGTCCTTGGGATAGGGGTCGGTATGGTCATTCGATATGGGGGTTCATTGGACGGAACAGAAATCCTTGCCATTCTTGTAAACAAAAAGCTCCCCTTCTCTGTTGGAGAGATCATCATGTTCTTCAATATCTTTATTTTCGGTACAGCAGGTTTTGTTTTCGGCTGGAATCGCGCCATGTATTCCATCCTTGCTTATTTTATTGCATTTAAAACGATTGATATTGTCATACGAGGCCTTGATGAGTCTAAATCTGCCTGGATCATCAGTGAAAGGCACAAGGTAATCGGCGAAGCCATTCTTGCCCGGCTTGGAAGGGGAGTAACTTATCTAAATGGCGAAGGTGCATATACAGGAGATGATAAAAAAGTAATATTTTGCGTCATTACCAGACTAGAGGAAGCAAAACTGAAAGCCATTGTCGAAGAAATCGACCCTAATGCGTTTCTGGCAGTTGCTGATATTGCAGAGGTACGAGGCGGAAGATTTAAAAAGAAAGCCATCCACTGAGATGGTTTTTTGCATATTTGTTTGCCGCAAATCCATTCTTTACAAGCAAAAATCCTCACGCAAGTGAAATAATCAAGACAAAAACACTGTTCCCCAGCTAAATCAAAATAACAATAAGAATATGAAGATAAAAAAACAATGATGGTTACAAAGTGATTAGTGTCCTGGATGATATGGAAGTTTGAGTATTCCGAATTTTTTATTCCGCAAAAAACACCCAAATTCGGGTGTTTTTACTAAATGATTAGCAGCAATCACTTTCATTGCCCAACAGTACAAGGCCTTCTCTTTGCTTATCATGCTCAAGAGTCATGTTTTCTGTGTTGGATTTGATTTCCGGGTCAAAAGCAACCTGGATCCCATTAATTGTTTCTATAATATCATCTGCTTCCGGCTCATCCAGAGCCAGACCAATCTGCGGGCCTCCTCAGCCAAAGCCTGCAAAGTATACTCTAATGCCGCTCGCATTTTTCTCCCGCAGCACTTGCTTCAACAGGTCGCGAGCTTCGTCTGTAATTTTCAAGACGCTCATCCTTCCTTTATAAGTTCATTCATTCGCGATAGCCGATTTGACCATGGATTTATAGTACCCTACCAGGTACCTTTTTACAATATACATTTCCATTGGTCTTTTCTGTTTTTGTCAAAAGGATCGCTAAAAATAAGGTACTGAACATGCTGCAACTGTCAGCCATAGACAGATCCCTATTGGGGGCAGAAACAGGTATAGCCAAGCTGCTCCTGCTTCTACCTGCAGCTTATCCCTTAGTAAAATAACATTATTTTCGCTCTCGTGTAAATCTATCTGTTTTCTTCTGGAGAACTGGCTATGCCAGACTCAGACAGGGATAATTTATGATTTACATCAAATTTTTTCGATTGGCTCTGTTAAACTCGCCTGTTGATTTCCGCTCCAAGAGCTCAAGCTGTCAGCGAGCGGTCCGATGCTCCTCGGCACAATCGTGCCTGTGTGGTCTCCCTTTAACACACTCCTCCCGCAGGACTTTGAATAAGCTTCCTTGAATGAACACCTCGTCGTAAGAAAATGCGAATACATTTTCGCGGGATTAGCAGCTTCCGCTCCAATCAACAGGGTGCTAAAAATCAACAATCAGCATTAACACAGCCTCTCCATTAATAAATTTGCAACTTCCCGAAAATGGAAGTATAATTCATTTTATCAAAGGAATTTGATTTAAGGAGGATTCCCAATGGAAGATATGATTCCTTTAAAAGATACTTCATTGGACGAAACGTTTTCTAAGTATGAAGGAAAATTTAAAGCTCTTGCTGATGAGAAGCGGCTCCATATATTGAACCTGCTATGCAAGCAGGAATCTATCTGTGTATGCGATTTAAGCGAGCTAATTGAAATGACTCAGTCCAAGCTGAGCTATCATTTGAAAATCCTTCTTGATGCAGGATTAATACTAAAAGAAACAAAAGGAACCTGGAGCTATTACCGGATCAATCAAGAAGAAATTAATCATCTGCTATCTCCTGAGTTATGCTGTTTATTTAGACCTAGCAGCAGGTGAACCTCTTAAAAGGCGACTGGTATAGAAAAAACTGTTCCTGCACTTGAACAGTTTTTTCTGGTTTAATCAATGCAATAAATTAAGTTTGTATAAATTGGTATTTCGTCAGCTCATTCATCTTTGTTAGAATTGAGCTGCTGTATACTTTTTTCTCTTGCTCCATGTTTTTATCTCCGCCTTCTATAAGATCTCCTACATCTCTTGTAGCTTATATAATTTACCCCAAACTTTGGAGGGATAAAAATATAGATGACTTTTTTTCAAAGAAAAACGAACCACAACAGTTGTGATTCGCTTAAGATTATTATAAATACTTCCTATGAATACTCTTTCCATCAAATGTGAAGAGCATACTTTTGCCTTCCACGACCGTTTCCATATGGACACTGCGCCCCCATAGCTGGTGAATGTATGGGAGGACCTTTTCAAGGTATTTAAGATCGAGTTCAACACCCTCAAACCAGTGCTTTAAATAAAGTTCCCCATTTTTCATATAATCGCCGTCATTGACCGTCAAATACGGAAAGCCTCCGTTTACACGCATGCTGACAAGCTGATCACGGACGTGTTCCCATTGCTTATCCACAACTTTATAATCCTTTCCCTGCTTTTGAAATAGATACATATCTTCTCTCATTACAAGGTCCTTTGTTAGATAATTCCTCAAGAAGGAAATATCCGATTCTATTTCCCTGACTTCAAACATTTTCTCGCGCCCTGAGCCCGGCTCCACCCCGCGCTGTTTCATTTCTTCAGTAGGATTATTGTATCTTTCCTCAATATCCTCGAAAATTTTCAGCCCCAGGTAATATGGATTGATTCCGGTTCTTGACGGCTGAACAACCCCTGCATTCAGCTTGGCGAATTCCAATGCCTCTGCAGATGTTAAATCCATTTCCCTTAAAATCCGCTGATGCCAATACGATGCCCAGCCTTCGTTCATGATTTTCGTTTCAAGCTGCGGCCAAAAATAGAGCATTTCTTCCCGCATCATAGTTAAGATGTCGCGCTGCCAATCAGCAAGCTCCCTGCTGTAGCTTTCTATGAATAAAAGCAGGTCCTTTTCAGGCTTCGGCGGGAATTTCTTTTTCTTCTTCTTCGGTTCAGGCTTTTTATTTCGTTCATCAAGCTTCCATAAATCATCATAAGGGCTAGAAGCTGCAGAGACTCCGCTGCTTTCATACTCATCTTCCATACTCCAGGCCAGCTTTGGCCTCATTAGCGAAGGATCGATATGCTCTTCAATGGCCAGCACCGCATCCAGGAAAGTTTCAACCTCTTTCTTTCCAAATTCAATTTCATATTGCCTGATTCTCTCTGCAGTCGCTGCCATGCTTTCTACCATATCGCGCTTAGTATTCTGGAAACGGACGTTATTTTTAAAGAAATCGCAATGTGCTAAAACGTGAGCGACAATTAATTTGTTTTGGATAAGAGAATTGGAATCAAGCAAAAATGCGTAACACGGATTTGAATTGATTACAAGCTCATATATTTTTGATAACCCGAGATCATAATGAAGCTTCATTTTATGAAATTGCTTTCCAAAACTCCAATGTGAAAATCTTGTAGGCATTCCATATGCGCCAAACGTATAGATAATTTCTGCAGGACAAATTTCATACCTCATTGGGTAATAATCCAATCCAAAACCATTAGCAATCTCCGTAATTTCCTGAATGGCATATTCCAGTGATTTATTATCCTCTTCTCGCATTGCCACTCCCCCTTTTAGTCCTTATCATAATCTATGAACGAAAATGCGGAATGATGAGTAGACTCTTGGCAAGTACGAAAGTTTGCTTGATGGTGATGTCTAACTAAAAAGAAAAGCGGATCTGCTATCTTCCGCTTTTCACAATTTACTGCTTAATCATCATATTCGACTGATAATACTTTTCCGGTTGAGGCTTCTATATTTACATCGGCCTCACCTTTGTTTGTATTCAGTTCAATTTCATAAATCACTTTTCCGTCGTCTTCCTCTCTTTCAATTTCTTTAACTGTTCCGTTTACTTCCTTTTCTGCTGTTTCAATGGCCTTTTGTTCAGATATGATCTTGTCCTTAATGATTCCTTTATCATTGCCATCCCAATCTTTTTCGAATGAAAGAACTTTTCCGGTTATTGCCTCTACATGAATATCATACTTCAAATCCCCGGCCTCAATATCAATATCATAATATTTCTGGCCATTGTCTCTTTCCATCTCGATACTTTCAACTTGTCCGTCCGCTTTGGACAGTGCAATTTTCTTAGCCTCTTCTAAAGAAATCAATTCCTCCTGCTTCTTGCTGCTATTTATCCTGTCATCAATGCTGTCAGCTCCTGCAGCAGCTGCGCCTCCTAATAAAATCGCACCCGAAAGAGATAGTACTAATAACTTCTTATTCATCATTATTCCTCCTTTGTGTTTCTTCTGTACATAACCAATATAATCACAGAAGATTAAAGGAAAAGGAAAGAAAGATTAGAAATTGATGAGAAAGCTTCACAGCAATAATTAGTCATCCCAAGTTACAGACATAACTCCTCCTGTAATTGCATTGATTTGAACAACCGCTTCTCTGTTATCAGCCGTCTCAATTTCCACGAAATAATAAGAGGTGTTATCCGCGGCTTCGAAGTCAATGTCGTCTACCTTTCCAGGTAACTCCTTCAGCGCATGCTGAACAGCCTGATCTTCTGTCAGCAATTTTGATGCAGGCTTCACTTCTTCAATTTCCCGTGACAGGATTTTCCCGCTCACAGCATCGATAGTAACTTTTACTTTCTGGCCCTCTTCTTGCAATAAAGCCAAAAAGGCTGCCTTTTCGTTGCTTTTTATCTTTTTTAAAGAAATCAGCTTTCCTGTTTCATTAGCTTCGATTATCCCTTTTACATTTTCCTCATTTAACATTTTTTCTTCTGGCTTTGGAGTAGTCTTTTTTGATTTCTCAAATGAGAGGATTTCTCCCTTGCTTGCATCCATCTCTATTTTGTAAACCCCATTGGTCCTCTCAAGCTCAATCCAATAAGCGCCGCTTACTTTTTTTATATCCAGCACCTTGCCCTTATACCGTTCCTCAATTAAGGCTTTTGTCTCTTTTTCTGTTAAAAGGTCTGAAGCTGGATTTGCAGCCAGATAATTAACTGCAAATAGAATGGCAGCAAGAAGCAGGACGCCAACCGCCAAATATATAGGCTTAAAGTTCATTTTCTTACACCTCTCCACTTTTCATTAGCTTTATTATCCGATAGGAAAATGAGAAAAGGCTGAGTTTTAAGTAACTTTAATAAATATGGTTACGGCAGTTCCTTTCCCTTCAGTACTTTCGAGTTTTATTACTACTCCAAGTGCTTCTGCAATTTCTTTGGCAAGCGATAGACCAAGCCCCGCCCCGCCTGTTTTTCTGCTTCTTGCCTTATCTACACGGTAAAACCGATCAAATACTTTTGGCAATTCGTCCATAGGAATGCCTATGCCGCGATCCCTTATTCTTATATATGCTTCATTTTCCTTTATTCCAGCTGAGACAGTGATAACATTATCACTATACTTCCGGGCATTATCCAAGAAAATAAATAATAATTGCTTCAACATATTTTCATCCGTTTGGACGTATGCGGGACCTTCAATATTTGATTCTATATCAATTATTCTTTTAAAGGCCTCTCCGTAAGTTCTGATTACTTGCGTTAAAAAAGTGTTAAGTTCCATTGATTTAATATTAAGTTCCATTTGTTCGTCATGTCCCGCAAGCAAAAGCAGCTGCTCAGTCATTTGCCTCATTCTAACCGACTCTGAATGAATGGCATCAATCGATTCCAAAAATAATTCTGGTTTTTCCAGGCCCCGTCTTTTGAGCAGGCTTGAATAGCTTTCTATAACTGTTAATGGAGTTTTCAGCTCATGAGATGCATTCGAAACAAACTGTTTTTGTTTTTCAAAATTGGATTCAAGCAGGTCAATCATATGGTTAAAAGTTTCACCCATTTGATAAAGCTCATCTTTGGATTTCCCTTCCAATGCTAGCCGCTTAAATTGTCCGCTTTCTTGTATTTCCCTCATTGTATTCGTCATTGAGGCAACTGGATTTGTAATAATTTTGCTGAGGATGGCACTTGAAGCCAGGACCGGTATCATAGCTAGAAGTGTTGCAGACACGAGTATAATCCGAAGGGTCTGTAATATTCCAGCTGCTGTCTCCAAACTTCTGGTTAGCTGGAGGCTGCCAACTTCTCCATCCGGGAGAACAATCGGTGCGGATGCAAAAATATATTGGCTTTTGCTCTGTTCAAAGGTATCCGTAACTTCCCTGTTGAAAAATTCTGCTTGCATCCGGCTAAGCTCTTTTTCATCAGAAGAAGTAACGGCTGAGATAACTTTTTGATCCGGCGAAACGATTCTAACCATTCCATTTACAGGCACAAAGGCTCTCAGCAAGTCATCTTCCGGCACAGAACCGATTGATTCCTGGGCAATTGCCGTAATTTTATTTATTTCTTCCGTAATAGAGATTTGTTCATTTTCTATAATCATTTTGCTAAAAAAAACATATACGGAAATATTCATTAACATTAGAAGAAATGCGAAGAGGGCAGATGTGTATAAATTAATTTTTTTCCGAAGCTTCATTTGGTCTCCTTTAAAACATATCCAACACCGCGAATAGTATGGATAAGAGGCTGCATATCAGGCGTATCGATTTTTTTCCGAAGGTATCTAATATATACATCCACAACGTTCGTGTCACCTAAAAAGCCATAGCCCCATACGGAATCTAAAATCTGCTCCCTGTTCAAAACCTGCCTTTTATTGTTTAGCAGATATACCAGCAGATCAAATTCTCTGGGAGTAAGTTCAATTTGTTTATTTCCCCGTATTACTTCTCTTGTTTTCTCGTTAAGCCTTAAATTGGCAATCGTAAGGAATACGCTGCCATCTTCCTTGTCAACAGCAGACTGGTACCTTAAGGCTGCTCGGATTCGGGCAAGGAGCTCTTCAATTTGAAAAGGTTTTGTTATATAATCGTTTGCTCCTAAATCTAATCCGGATACCTTATCCTCTACTGAACTTTTAGCAGTCAGCAGCAGAACCGGTGTTTGTTTATCATTGGTCCTAATTCTGCGGAGAATTTCAATTCCGCTTAGCCCTGGCATCATAATATCAAGAATAATGAGGTCCCAGCTGCCATTTCTGTATAAATCCAGCGCTTGCAGTCCATCCAATGCCTTTGTCACGCTGTAGCCCTCAAATTCAAGTTCAATTTCTAAAAGCCTTGCTATTTTTTCTTCATCTTCCGCAATAAGAATTGAATGCTTCATGCTTTCACTTCCCCATATGATATCTATATCCAAAAGATTATCAAAATTTTCATATGAAATCATTCATTAAGTTAAGGGAACATTCAAAGGCTCTGTTAAATTTACTGTTGAATTCCGCTGCAGGCACTCAAGCTTTCGGCGGGCGTCCGATGCTCGCAACTGAGGGGTCTCCCAATGACAAGCTTCTCCCGCAGGACTTTGAATAAGCTTCCCCGAGTTAACACGCTCAAAGGGCATGGAATGCATTTCCGAGATCACGCACTTCCACTCCAATCAACAGGGTACTAAAATCAACAATATGCTATAACACGCTAAATCGAAAAAAAGCCCCCTAAGGAGCTTATTGTAATTTTCTTTCCGCTGTTAAGCTGACTAGCTTATTATCCTTTAAACTATGAGTTACTTTTACCAGCACAGTTACAGGACTTCCATTTTCTTTTACTGTAAAAGTAAAGGTGTCTCTAACATCTGTTTCAGAAATTTTCTGCCTTCCTCCATACTGGTATTCCACTACTTCTTCTCCTGGGTAATCTTCCTTAACGACAGAAATTGCGATTCGCCCATATTTTTCATAATCAGGCTTTTGAACTGCTCCTGCCAGGGAACCACCGCCAGTTAATAAACAAATGAGCATAAAAATTGATAAGAACTTTTTCATATTATCCTCCATTGCATTTGTCATTAATTATAGTTTTGTCCGCGACTTCATTTTTATGTATGAATTTATTCCTTAGAGGATCCGCATCATTATACAGGTAAAAGATGAAAATCCTTATAAATCAACAAGTCCAAGATTTACTTTGAAAAAAATATCTTCTTCATCACAAACTAAAATCAACTCCTGAAAGAGGAGGCAAGGACAAATGAATAAAGTGGATTATGATCGGGCGCTATACTACACTCACCGGTCAGAATGGGATAACCTGCTGATCCTTATGGTCAGAACAGAAGACCATTTCTTATCAAAGAAAATTGAACATTTTCTCCACGCTTACAACTTTGAAAAAGACTACTCTGTCATTGAAAAACATTTATATTCTTTACTAAGATACATCGACCATGCAAACGAATTATCGGAACCGCAGCTGCCAGATAATTCTTTTTACGAATTAACATAAAATAAATGAATTCCACCAATATTAAAACACGGATCGAATCGATCCGTGTTTTCTCTAAATTACTTTATTTCTTGTTTTATTTGTGTATATGCTTTCATATAAAGGTGTAATTCCTGTATTAACTCATCAACTAACTTGGATGGCTCTTCAAAAAGCCCATCATTTTGATAATCAAAACAATGCGGATCCAGGATAAGCTGCTTAGGGATGACATTTGCGTATACGCCCCGCCCGGCAATCCTCATATTATTAAGGGCATTTATTCCCCCTTTTCCCCCGCCTGCGACAACAAGTAAACCGACTGGCTTATGGGCAAATTGTTCGCTTCCCAGAAAATCAAGCGCATTCTTTAATGCACCGCTCATCGCGCTGTGATATTCAGGGGAAGCTAAGATAATTCCGTCCGAATCTGCAATCTGCTGGCGCAGTTTTTTTACTGCAGGCAGATGGTATTGTTCTTCAGTTCCATTATATAAGGGAATTTCCCCGAGGCTTAGATCAATAAGTTCTGCACCGTATTTTCTTGCTACAAATCTTGATGCTATTCCCGTTCTGCCCTTTTCTCTTGGGCTTCCATTTATAATTGTAAGTTTCATGTTAAACTCTCCTTTTATTTCCTGACTACTATTAGTATATAAAGACATAGAGTTTTTAACATCGTCAGTAAGGATGAGTTTTTTCAAGCTTTATTTAGGACTAATTCAGTAATCACTTTGTAAGACTTTAGGTTTAGAAGCTCCTTTTATTTTGCTGCAAGCCCGTTTTTAACAGCGAATAAAGCAGCTTGTGTTCTGTCTGCAAGCTCCAATTTGGACAAAAGATTGGAAACATGGGTTTTGACAGTCTTTTCAGTAATATAAAGGGATGAAGCAATTTCTTTATTGCTTTTCCCTTTAGCAATTTCCCGCAAAACCTCCAGTTCTCTTTTTGTCAGTTCATCCAGCGGTTTTCTTTGTGTACTGTTTTTATTGGTTAAATGGGAAAGCAAATGTGAAGTCGCTTTTGGATGCAGCTGGTTCTCCCCTTTCATAAGCTGGATAATCGCCTGTACGAGAACATCAGGCTCTACATCTTTAAGCTGATATCCCGAAGCGCCTGCTTCAATAGCAGGGATCACATGGTCCTGATCAGAAAAGCTTGTCAGTATCATAATTTTTACATTAGGATGCTTTTCTTTTATCTTGCGCGTGGCTTCAATCCCATTCATTTCGGGCATATCCAAATCCATTAAAACCACATCAGGCTGTTTGCTTTCTATCCATTCCACAGCTTCACGCCCATTCTTTGCCTCACCAATTATTTCAATCTCTGGCTGTGTTTTAAGGAAAAACACAAGCCCTCTCCTGACCACATGATGATCGTCTGCTATTAATACCCGGATGGCCATCTATTTCCCTCCTTTTTTGAATGGAATTATAATTTCAATTTTTGTTCCTTTATTTAATTCTGTGTTGAGCATAAAAATACCATTTAAGGCTTCCGTACGGCTTTTCATGCTTTTGAGACCGAGAGAGGGAATATCATTATTTTCGCTATAATGAAAGCCCCTGCCGTAATCTGAAATCACCATTATGACCTTTTCTTCTTCAACTGTCAGCGTTAAATCTGCTCTAGATTGCCCTGAATGTTTCTTGCAATTGGCTAAAGCTTCCTGGCCAACTCTCCAAAGTGTTTCTTCTACTTTACCAGGGAGCGAAATAACACCAATTACTTTTGAATCTAGGTTGAGGCCAAGCATCTGGCTATAACTCTGAAGGGCACAGATTAATCCGTTTTCAAGCCCTCTCGGCTTTAGCTGCCAAATTAACGCCCTCATCTCGCTTAAAGCTTCCTGGGCAAGATCCTGCATATACGAGAACGTGTCTTTAATTTCAGGGTTATCAGCCATCTCAGCTCCTCCTCTTGCTGTTAAGCTTAAGGAAAATAAAAGCTGGTTGACGGAATCATGCAAATCTCTTGCCAGCCTGTTCCTTTCAGCGGCAAGGGCAGTTTCCTGTTCAAGCAGTGTAAGCTTAATTCTTTTAATAGCTGTCCCGATTTGAAAAGCCACAGACTCAAGTAAAGCCAGCTCCTCAGGTGTAAAATGTGTTTTATCAGGAGAGCCAATATTTAGGATTCCAAACTTTTCATCCCCAGCTCTAAGCGGAACTGAAGCATGATGGGTTAACCCATTTGTATCCTTTCTTTGCTCGGTTATCGCATCTTCTATCCTTTTGCATTCAATGATATTGGAAGCTTTGTTTAACCTCCCGTCATTATACCTATCTATGCACCAGCAATCGCCCTTGCACATTGGCTTAAAGCCATCTCCAGAAAGTGCCGGGGGCAATTTTTCCTCTGCAGCCAGCCGAAATTCTCCATGCTGATCAATCAGGAATACCCAGCCAGTTTCAAGGCCGGTAATATGAAGCAATTTTTGCAGGACCTCTTTCAGGAGAGCATCAATTTCAGTCCCTTCATTTAAGAGCTCTGCAATTTCTTTTAAAATTCTGATTTCAGACTGCCTTTTTTCCCCTAACACCCTTATACTTGCCTCCCTTGGATAAGATGTATATGTTCCTATATTATATAACTTTTTTTCCTTACTTTCCCTGGCAATTCGAAGGATACAGTCTACGACTAAAGTTGTAAGATCTTAATTAAAACACCGAAGAGAAAGCCTCTTCGGTGCCCTATTTAAGCAATATTATTCATTTCTTTACGTTTATTAATTACTCTGCAACGGATGAAGTGCTCATTCTTTCCTCTACGATTTCCATAAAAGCTTTTTCGACTGATTCAAGCTTTTTCTTGCTGTTTTCCAACGAAGTGGTGCTAATGCCAAAATAAAATTTTATCTTTGGCTCTGTGCCTGATGGCCTTAAACAAATCCAAGTCCCATCTTCAAAGAAATATTTAATCACATTTGATTTTGGCAAATCAATATTCCTTTCGCCGCCGCCAGCTTCCGATCTGATTCCTGTTAAATAATCCTCAACAGCCTGGACTTTCATGCCTTCAAGCTCTGTAAGCGGTTGAGCTCGGAAGGAAGCAAGGGTCTGCTGGATTTTTTCTGCACCTTCAATCCCTTTCAGAGTCAGCGAGCGCAATCCTTCAAGGAAATATCCATACTCTTCAAATAGATTAAGAAGCGCATCATATAGAGACATTCCTTTCTTTTTATAAAAAGCAGCCATTTCAGTCGCAAGCAGTGCAGCCTGGACTGCATCCTTATCTCTGGCAAAATCACCAATTAGATAGCCATAGCTTTCTTCATATCCAAACAGGAATTTGTATTCTCCTGATTCTTCATACTCTTTCATTTTCTCTGCAATAAATTTAAAGCCAGTCAGCACATCAATGGTTTCTACTCCAAAAGAAGAAGCAACCTTGCGTCCAAATTCGGAGGTAACAATGGTTTTTAGCATGATGCCGTTGGCAGGCAGAGTGTTTTTTTCTTTTTTCTGTGACAGAAGATAGTGCAGAAGTAAGGCACCTGTCTGGTTTCCTGTCAAAAGAATATACTCCCCATCCTTGTTTTTAGCAGCAATGCCAAGGCGGTCGGCATCCGGATCTGTTGCGATTAATAAATCTGCATCCGTTTGTTTGCCATCTCTCATGGCAAGCTCAAATGCCGATTTTTCTTCAGGATTCGGACTTTTCACTGTTGAAAACTCAGGATCTGGAAGTTCCTGTTCTTTTACTACATGTACATGTTGATAGCCCAATGCTGATAAGCCCTCTCTAACAGGCTTGTTAGCCGTCCCATGAAGAGGAGTGAAAACAACACTTAAATCAATTTCATCGGCAATCGAAGGGTTTTGGGATATTGTAAGAAGCTTTTCCTGATAAGCCCGGTCAACTGTTTTGCCAATCATCGTGATCAGCCCTTTTTCCTTCAATATTCCCTCATCCATCACTTCAATAAGCAGTTCATTTTCGACTTCATTCACTTTGCTGATTACAACATCAGCTTCTGCAGGTGGAAGCTGTGCCCCGTCAGATCCATATACTTTGTATCCGTTATATTCAGGGGGATTATGGCTTGCTGTAATCACAATGCCTGCGTACGCATGCAAATATCGGACTGCAAATGATAATTCAGGGGTTGGGCGAAGTTCCTCAAATACATATGTCTGAATGCCTCTTGACGCAAGAGTTTTCGCCGCCTCCATGGCAAACTCAGGAGACATGTGGCGGGAATCATACGCAATCGCGACTCCCCTGTTTTTTGCTTCCAGTCCTTTTTCTTCTATGTATGCGGCAAGTCCCGCAGATGCTTTCCGGACTGTATATAAATTCATGCGGTTCGTACCCGGCCCTATTTCACCGCGCATTCCGCCTGTTCCGAATTCCAGCCCTTTATAAAATGCCTCTTCCAGGAGCTTTTCATCTCCCTGCAGGCTCTTCAGTTCTTCTAATAATTCACGATCTAAATTTTCATGGTTTATCCATCGTTCTGCCGCTGTTTTCCAATCCATCATTTGACCTCCCATTTATGCCTTCTACTACCCTTTTCGATTAAAAAATGAAATTTCCTCTCAAAATCATCCGTGTTATTTTGACAATTTTCACGCGTTACAGTATGTGCGTAATCCTCCCAGGGCAGCTTTCAAAAGATAAGAAAAGCAGCTAAAGCCCATGCTTTTGCCGCTTCTCTTCTATGTTACTTCTTATATTTGATGCTGTAAATATCGTGGCGGCGGTCTTTTAATTGACGTACGGTCCCATCTTGCCTCTGGCGCCTTAATATCTCAAGATCAACATCCCCAATCAGCACCATTTCAATATTTGGATTGGTTTCACCTACTATGCCATCCCTTGCAAATTCAAAATCTGATGGAGCAAATATACCCGACTGCGCATACTGGATATCCATGTTTTCAGTCTGCGGAAGGTTTCCGACCGTTCCCGAAATAACAGTATAAATTTGGTTTTCTACAGCACGGGCCTGAGCACAATATCGCACGCGCAAATAGCCTTGGCGGTCCTCTGTACAAAATGGGGTAAAGATAATTTTTGCCCCCTTATCTGTCGCGATTCTCGCCAGCTCAGGAAATTCAATATCATAGCATATTTGAATCGCAACTTTTCCGCAATCAGTGTCAAATACCTTTACCTCATCACCACGGCTGATCCCCCACCATTTGCGCTCATTTGGGGTTATATGGAGCTTGTACTGCTTTTCAATTGTTCCATCACGGCGGAACAGATAAGCAATATTATAGATTTCATCATCGTCTTCCTTAACAAAATGCGAGCCGCCGATAATATTGATATTATATCTTACTGCCAAATCAGTAAATAACTCGATATATTGCTCTGTGTATTCAGTCAGCTTGCGTACGGCAAGGCTTGGTGAGCGTTCATCCAAAAAGGACATTAGCTGGGTTGTAAATATTTCCGGAAAAACAGCAAAATCCGATCCGGCGTCTGAAGCGACATCGGTAAAATACTCTACCTGATGTGCGAATTCATCAAAGGAATTAATCTGTCTCATCAAGTACTGGACGACACAAATTCGGACAGGATAGCTCGTTTTGTAAAAGCGCTTCGTCATCGGGCGGTAGTCCACATTATTCCATTCCATAAGCGTAGCATACTTATTTGACTGAATATCATCAGGTAAATAATTTGGATTGATCCTCATTAAAGTAAATCCATTCAAGAGCTGAAAAGATAAAACAGGATCATAAATTTTATGGAGGGATACTTCATTTACATATTCTCTTGGACTCATTTCATTTGCATACTTATGATAATTAGGGATACGGCCTCCTATAATGATGCTTTTTAAATTTAGCGCCCTTACAAGTTCCTTCCTCTCTTCGTAAAGCCGATGGCCAATTTTCATTCTTCTGTAATCGGGATGGACCATTACTTCTATTCCATATAAGTTATAGCCTTCCGGGTTATGATTAGTTATGTATCCTTTATCTGTCACATCATCCCAGGAATGGCGGTCGTCATATTCATCAAAGTTTATTATCAGGCTTGAACAGGAACCAATGATTTCCCCGTCATATTCGGCAACAAACTGCCCCTCAGGAAAAATCTCAAGATGGCTTTCCAGATGCTCTCGTTTCCATGGATCCATGCCAGGAAAACATACTTCCTGAAGGGATATGATGTGATCTATATCTGTATGCCGGGTATTCCGGATAATCATTTTCTTTTCAAATTTCTTTAGATCCAGCTTTGTCAATGGTGACGCACTCCTTTTGGCTTATAATAATTATCCTGGACGCTGATCCCAAGGTTCAACTTCTCCAGCGATATATAGTTCCTTTCCCTTTTTTATTGCATTCATAACTCCTTCTGAAATTTCTTGGTCAGTAAGCCATCTGGATCGCCCTTTTTCCCTCTTAAAACCGAGAATAACACGATTCCATTTGAGGTTATTGATTTTTGATGATGTGAATCTTTCTCTTGAAGCATGGCTGCCTTTTACCTCATATAGCTGTACTGGGTTGTCCGATCTTCCAAGGTACGATTTCAGCCATTCAAAGCTTTTCTCTGCATCACTCCGCATCCAGCAAATACAAAGGCCAACATTGCCTCCTTGCCTGATAGCTTCTTGAATTTGGCTTGCAAATGAATCGCAGCAGTAATAATCCGCTTGAATAAAGGCAATTCTACTTTCAGATTTATTCCGGGAGCCAAAAGCATCAATAAATTTTTCAATCGTTCTTCCTGAAACACTTACTTTATATCCTTCCCTGGTTAGCCATTCAGCCACATATTTCAGCATCCCGGTCCCGCCGATGATTAAAGCATGCTTTTCCATATATTCACCTCTTATCTTACGTCATTTCCAATATATATATTTCTATAAAGACACTGAATACCTTTTTAAATTTTTTCTTTTGTTAACTGTAAACAAACCATTATATAAAGCACACATTGGATATTTTTAAAATGCTATATACATGTTCATTTACAATGAATGGCCAATAGCTTTATAATTTTTAGAGTACATATACATAAGGAGATTATTATGGAGAATAAACAAAAAGACCCTCGGGAGAATTTGCTGTTTACTGCTTGGGCAGCATCGATACTCGCAATGTTTGGCAGTCTATATTTTTCGGAAATCAGGCAATTCGAACCCTGTGAACTTTGCTGGTATCAAAGAATCATCATGTATCCTTTTGCTGTTATACTGGGAATGGCAGTTATTAAGAAAGATTATCGCATCACCCTTTATACGATGGTTCTTTCCGCAGTGGGAGCAGGCATTTCCATCTACCATTATTCCATTCAAAAAATATCCTTTATGGCAGATCATGCTGCAGCATGCGGAAGAGTCCCATGTACGGGCCAATACATAAATTGGCTAGGATTTATTACGATTCCCTTTCTGGCTCTGACAGCTTTTATTATCATTTTTATTTGCAGCTATCTTGTATGGAAAAGCACAAAAGAGGAGGCATAACATGAAAAAAGTCATTATATTTCTTGCTATAATCATTGCATTATTCGCTGCTGTAGGTTTTCTAACAAAAATGCAAAATGAACAAAAAGTTTCAGGAGATAATCCATATGGAAAGGAAACCCTGCATCCGGAAACAGCCGCACAGCTTGAAGACCCGAATTATCAAAATGTTATTCTTCCGGAGGTACTTGAGGACAAATTGAAAAACAAGGAAGATTTAACAGTTTATTTTTACAGCCCTACTTGCCCGCATTGCCAGAGAACAACGCCTATAGTGGCTCCTCTTGCGGAAGATATGAATATCGACCTTGTCCAATTCAATCTTCTTGAATTTGAGGATGGCTGGGACGATTACAGAATTACCGAAACTCCGACTATCGTACAATACAAAAACGGTAAAGAGGTAAACAGGATAACAGGCTATCAGGAAAAAGCCGTATTTGAAGAATGGTTTAATGAAAATACAAAATAAAAGCGGGGCCCCCTTCGGAACAGGCCAAAAGCCGCTTGTTCCTGCGAAGTTTATTCATGGAGCTTTCCTTAATTGCGCAGCTTCTTACCAGTCCATCAGGTAAGCCGTCACAGATTTGGTGCGGGAAGCGCGCGGAGAGCCGATAGAGGTGCTGTGATGGAATACTTTTTGTTTTTAATAAGAAAACGCCTGCAGCTGCAGGCGTTTTCTTATGCCAATATTTCATTTGCGGCTTTGGTATAGACGCTGAATACATCATTTCTCGGCACTCTTTCACCGCAAAATTGGCAGTAGTCAAATGGGAAGAATAGACCGAATTCTTCAAGGATTTGCACATTTTTGACGAAAATGGCTTCATATTTTTCATCCTGCTGCGGAGATTCCAAAATAGCCATCAGTGTTTGCAAACCGGCAATAACTTGATAAGCCTCCTTTAATGTACCAAAGTATTCAAAGTGTCTTGTGGAAGTATGTAAAATCTTCTGCTGCTCAAATTCTCTTATGTCATCATCTGTGAAATAAAGAGGAAACACATTTGAATAAAATTTTTGAGTTAGCTCCATTATTTTTTGTTCCTGATCAGGAGTTGATGCAAATACAACCTTCACTGATAACCCACCTTTGTAATCCTTGTAATCAGTTCGTAATATATACTTAAGAATATCATATTCTGTAAGCCCTTCAGGGTGGTAATTATACCCATGCATAAGGTATTTGTTGACAATTTTTCCTCCTGCGGAAATAGTTGGCATACACACATTCCTTAATAAATGGTTCTAAAGTTCTATATTAACTCCATTTATAGCAAAAAGGAAGTTGTTCTTGATTATTGCTATAATATTTTTCTGGGTCCTTTTCCTTTTATCAGGTCGTTTAAAGGGCTAAGATATTATTGTAATTCATTTATATGAGAAAAAAGCATGATTATTCAATCAGGTAAGGAGTAATTTATGGTAAAAATACAAAGGTTTGGCGAATGGTGTGAAATGATTGTTCCACCTCATTGGGAAGGATATACCGTGGACTTCATCTTTCGAACAATTTGGGAAGCACCAAAGAAACAAATACATACTATAAGAGTTAACAAGCAGGTCTTAATAAACAATGAGCCGGCAAATTGGGCAAAACCTTTGCATTCTGGCGATAAGCTTAGATTTCATTTTTTTCAGGAAGCTGAATTTGGAGTGATTCCTTCGTATTCTGAGATTGAAGTTTTGTTTGAAGATGACCATTTACTTGTACTAAATAAGCCGGCTGGTATGGACACTCACCCTAACTCACCTGGGCAAAGCAATACCCTTGCCAATGCTGCTGCCTTTCATCTTCAGATGCAGGGAGAAAATCGGAGCATAAAACATATTCATCGTTTGGACAGGGACACTACCGGAGCTATTTTATTTGCAAAGCACCCAATGGCAGGTTCTATACTTGACAAAAAACTAGAAGAAAGAGCGATAAAACGAACATATATAGCTTTAGTACACGGAACGCCCACAAAAGCAAAAGGAACCATCCGGGAGCCGATTGGGCGTGACAGGCACCACCCTACTCGCAGAAGAGTTTCCCCTAAAGGCCAGCCGGCCGTAACGCACTTTGAATTAATCAAGACCTATAAGCGTGAAAACCTCTCCCTTATAAAGTGCCGGCTCGATACTGGACGAACACATCAGATCCGCGTCCATCTAAGCCACATGGGCCATCCGCTGGCTGGTGATCTATTGTATGGAGGGAAACCCATTTTTTCACGGCAAGCGCTGCATGCGGTCAAACTGGAAATTCCCCATCCTTTTTCAGAGGAATTCATAGTCTGCCATGCGCCCTTTCTTGATCATCCAGAGATTTTTAAAGGGATTGACGCTTATGAGTTTTGAGAAGGAAATGGAATATTTTTCAAGAGATAAATTCAGTTATTTGGGCCTTTGTATGGGTTTTGAAGGACTGTTTGCAGGCAATTAATTGATGATATGCCCTTCATGAGGGAGGTGAGGGACTTTTTACAGATATGTGATGGATGAACTGTCCTTCATTAAAGGGCTGAAGGACTTTTTCCTGGTAATCGGTTTGTGAAATGGACTTTATAAAGATAATTCAAGGACTAACTCCTATATCAGTTGTTATTGGAGTTAGTCCTTTTAAGATTCCTTTGAAGTTTCCACAAGTCTTACTATAAATCCATATTCAAAAAAAGAAGCCCATATGGACTTCTCTTTTCGAATATGATTAATCATGGGTTTTACGCATAGCTCTCATGATAAAGCCTACGATGAATACAAGCACGATAGCACCAATTAAAGCTGGAATAATAGCAAAGTCCGCTACCACAGGACCCCAATCACCAAGAATTAATGAGCCTAACCATGCGCCGATGAAACCTGCGATGATGTTGCCGATAACTCCGCCTGGAATATCCCGTCCTACAATCATACCTGCTAACCAGCCTATGATACCACCTATAATTAATGCCCATAAAAAGCTAAACATTTAAAATCACTCCTTATTTGTTTTTGTTAGTTTCTGCTCAGATTAAGAATTTCATTCACTAGCTGCGCAGCTGTTGGTGATCTTATCTGCTTGTATAATTAAATTACCCAGGATTCATTACCTAAAACCATTTTTTTAAATCTATTCCTGTAGAGTAATTAAAAATAAAGGCTCGTTTCTCATAAATTGTTGTTTTACTTATTATTTTTACCCGGAGATCAACCTTTGTTAGTTCTGAAAAACAACAACCTTTACGAATACAGCGAAAATAAAAAAGCACCCGTCAGGATGCTTCACTTAAAAATCAAAATTGTCCGGGTCAGCCCCATATCGTTCATTTTTATTTAGTGAGTTTATTTGTTTCATCTCTTCATTATTTAATTCAAAATCAAAAATATCTGCGTTTTCTCTCAGTCTTTCTTCATGAACTGATTTTGGTATAATGATTACTCCGTTTTGGAGATGCCACCTTAGGATAACTTGTGCCGCTGATTTCCCGTGCCTGTCTGCAATTTTATTTATCGAAGAATCTTCAAGTATCCTGCCTCTTGCAATCGGCGACCAGGCTTCTACTTTAATATTATGCTCATTGCAAAAAGACCTTAATTCCTCCTGAGACATCCGCGGATGAAGCTCAACCTGATTCACCACTGGTTTTTCAGCCGAGTTCTCCATAATATCCTTTAAGTGATGAATTTGAAAATTGCTTACACCAATCGCTTTTACTTTTCCATATTTATACAATTCTTCAAGAGCTCTCCAGGTATCACTCCAAATCCAGCTTATTTAAGCTCTTCTCAAATGCAGCAAGTGTCTGTTCATACCCCTGCTCAGTATTCCATACCTTTGTGGTAATAAATAATTCTTCCCTCGGCACGCCGCTTTCTCTTATTGCTCTCCCTACACCCTCTTCATTTTCATAAAAAGCTGCAGTATCAATAAGCCTGTATCCTAAATTTATTGCGTTCTTTACCGTATCTTCTACCTGCCTGCCCTCTTCCACTTTATACACACCAAGGCCAAATTGGGGCATCTCAACCCCATTGTGCAAGGCTACAGTACTATAGATATCCTTTCTCAAACCGGATCAACTCCTACATGCTTTTTACTTTATTTTAGCATTTGCCTAAACAGAAGACCTAATAGTTAGCCTTCTAAAAATTGGCTTTGCAACAACATATCTGTTAATGCCCCCTTTTTAAGGAACATTACAGCGGGCGTATGTTTAAACATCTCCAAAAATGCAAAAGCGATTGCCTGAGGGAAGCAATCGCCTATCTATATAAACGGCAGATGCCGGGATTATCATATCCTTTAACTTATTTTTATCCTCTCTTATTACTGCACCTTATTGCCTTTCTTCATCTGTATGGATGTTCTTCCCGCCGAAAAAATGTCCTAAACAATGGACAGGACTTTTTTATTGTTATTTCCTATAAAAAAATCAGCTGCTGTTAAGAGAAGCAGCTGCTGATTTTTTCAAGATAATATGAAATTTTCCTTTTCAATGCCATAAAAATATAACCTGTGAAGGGGGCGTGTCATGGCGACATAAAGAAGCTTTATATCCAGTTCGGACTCCCTGGAGAACACTTCTTCAAGCGAGAGAATCATGACTGCATCAAATTCCAGTCCTTTTGCCAAGTATGATGGCACGATGACGATTTCGTCCTTTGGTATGCTTTCCTGCTCCTGCAGCAGCTTAAAAGGCATCTGGGCATGCTTTTCAAAAAGATTATGAAGATGCTGGCAGTCTTTCATTGTTTTTCCGATCACAGCAAAAGTTTTATAATCTTCTTCTTTCAATGCATTTACCTGATCTTCAAGCTGCTTTACCAGCTCACAGCCATCCTCTCTTTTAATAAACTCAGGGCTTTTCCCGTGGCGGACAACCGGTTCTACTTCCGGAAAAGAATAAGGGAGCAGCTTTAGCAGTTCATTTGCTTTTTTCATAATTTCTACTGTTGTACGATAGCTTTTTTGGAGCTCTGTATAGGTGGCGCGCGGAAAAATATAATCGAGCACCTGATCCCAGCTGGTTAACCCCCTGTATGAATGAATTCCCTGAGCAAGGTCCCCGACAAGGGTAAACATATCGGTATCAAGCGCTTTTTTTAAAGAAAGAAGCTCCATATAGCTGTAGTCCTGAGCTTCATCGATTACGATATTTTTTGCCTTCAGCTCTTTAGGGATGCCAAAAAGGTTTTCCTGTAAATAGAGCATTAGAGCAAGGTCTTCTCTCTCCAAAACCTTTTTCTTGAATAATCTCTGATTGTATTCACAAAGCAAGCCAGCATCCTTTCCTGATAGCTTCCCGCCGGACATTCTGGAAAGGCGGCCTTCATCTGCAAAAAGCTCTTTATAATATTTAATAAGACTTTTTTTCGGAAACTGCTTCATATACTTTGGCACAGCACTTCTAATACTTTTCGTTATTTCTTCCAGCCTGGCTCCTTTTTTATCAAGGGCCTCGGAAACATATTTCCTTCTTTTTTCCGGGTCCTTTCCCCTGTAGAGAGCCCGTTCAATCCGTTCATCATAGTATGTTTCAATTCTTTTTATGATGTTTTTCTTTTTCTTCGCCAGATCATTTTGCAGTACTGCTCTCAGTTTATCAAGCCTTCTGTAAAGAGGCAGATAGCTATAATCCTCTTTAAAAAGCTGGATGAATTTTTTATGGCTGAACAGCCTGAATTTATCGACTTTGAAATCCTCTTTAGGGAAAAAACTGCTATAGATTTCCTTAAGGTAATTATTAAGTATAACTTGGAAGACTGGCGATCCTTTTATGGACGATGCCCAGGCAGCCAGCTGTGTTTCCTGGCTGTTTTGGTTCTCAAGCAGTTTCACTAGCTTATTATCTTCAGCCATCTTAAGCTTGGCTCCCAGACATGCCTGGACATATTCCTGATAGGTTGTCTGCCGGACCCGTTCTACTCCCAGTTCAGGAAGTGCTTCTGATATATAATCGATAAAGAGTCTGCTTGGTGCGAGAATCATAAGCTGTTCGGGAGCGAAATTTTCTTTGTACTGATAAATAAAATAGCTGATACGGTGAAGAGCAATCGTTGTTTTTCCACTTCCTGCTGCCCCTTGAACAATGATTGGTTTATTTAGGTCAGCACGGATGATTTTGTTCTGCTCTTCCTGTATGGTCGAGATTATTTCTGTGAGGCGGTTGCTAGAGCTTTTGGATAGCGATTCCTGAAGCAGTTCATCGGTTGTGGTTAAATCAATATCACGGAATTCATCAAGAACACCTTCTTCAATCATAAATTGCCGTTTTAAAGATAGATATCCATTAAAGCTCTCTTCATATGAACGATATTGAACCTCTCCCAGCCTGCCTTCATAATATAGATTGGCAATTGGAGATCTCCAGTCCACAATGATCTGCTCCTGATTTTCACGGGAATATAAAGAAGTTTTGCCTATGTATAAGATTTCTTTTTCGTTAAGGTCCTCCCGAAGAAAATCAATCCTTGCAAAATAAGGCTTTTTTCTGGCCTTCTTCAATTGTTTTAATTCATCCTTGGACATTTCAAAAAAGCGGGCATTCGTTAATAATGAAGAATAACTCAAACTCGATTCAAGCCAATCAACGTCTTCAAAAGCTTCTTTCATGTTCTCCTGAAACTTGTCTTTGCTGGATTCCGATGTCTTAATCACCACGTCAATATAACGTTTCGTGAATTCCAGCCGCTGAATCTCCTGTTGAAAATCGGGGTGTTCATGTTCAGATGGCATATGCTTCTCCTTCCATATTTTTTCAGCCGCAATGGAGAAATACATATGAGCGTACGCGTGGGCAGAAAATTATATTATCAGAAAACTTTGCATTGGGCAAGTAAATTTTGTTGAATAGCCGGTTCGGTCAGAACATTTGTTGATCAGAGCCATAATATACATTTCCATGTGTTTTATTTTATAATAGAGAAAAATTCACTTTTTAGGAGGTGATGGAGATGGCAATCGGAGCTGCATTGCCTGATACTGCAGCGTCTCATGCAAAGCCTGATATGGATGGCGATACTTTGCATGAGGCGGTAATTTAATTTAGATCGCCCATTCAAGCTATACCATTTCTGATATCAGCTTTGCACCTTATTGATTTGTAAAAGCACAAACATAATAAGGAGCTGGCAGAAATGAGTTATTTAAAGGCTAATGCCGTTTTACCTGAAAACTTGATTGCGGAAATCCAGAAATATGTCCAGGGTGAGGCTATTTACATTCCAAAGCCTGAAAAAGCCCACAGTAAATGGGGTTCCCGTTCAGGAGCAAGGAAAGCTATAGATGAAAGGAATCGGAAGATTAAGTATGCTTTCAAAAACGGTAAAACGATCAGCGAATTAGCAGAGGAATATTACCTTTCCATTGAAACAATCAAGAAGATTGTTTATAAAAAATCGAGGTTTTCGTAAAGTTTGGTGCTTTTCAGGACTAACTAAGGTTTATTAACTGAGTTGATTGTAGCGGAGGGCACTTGATCCTCGAAAATGCTACCGCATTTCCTTCGTCAGGTGCCAGGTCAGGGAAGCTTATTCAATGTCCTGCTCAGAAGAGAGGGAAGCGGGAGACCCCGCAGGCGAAGCCGAGGAGGCTCTCATTCCTCCCCGCGGAAAGCAAGTGCCTGGAGCGGAAATCAACGGGCAGAAATTTTTATGTAAAAACAATTAAAAATAAAGGAAGAAAGCACTGACAGTCATGGTTCAGTGCTTTTTACTATGCCAAATTCATTTCCTAACCGTTTTATACATTTACAATATTATGTAAATCTTTTAAAGTGAAAGAGATAAGTTTGGTGCTGATAATTAGGAGCGATGATAATGGAACCTTTCATTAGAAACGATCAATATAACTTTATTAAGTCTCAGACACAGGTTTTAATTAATGGACATGCGTCTGTAAATGATACAGGAGTGCTTAATGCACTGAAGTCTCTTTCTGCCGAAAAGGTATTTGGCCTTTTTGAAGAACTAAGCGAGGAACAGAAACAGCTTCTTACCCCTGTAATGGATATAAAAGAAAGAGATCAGGCAGATGCGTTCTTAGCTTCAATAAAAGAATATGTTATTCCTTTTAAACCTTTAACTGAACAGTCCATTAAGAAACTATTCCCTAAAGCAAAAAAATTAAAAATGCCAGCACTCGAACATATTGATTTCAGGGATATAAGCTATTTGGGCTGGAATGACAAAGGAACAAACAGGAAATATATAATTAGCCAGGAGAATGGTAAATTGTCAGGTCTTCACGGAACCTTTAAGCCGGTAAGCAAAAAAGGAATCTGCGCGATTTGCAACAAATTTGAAGAGATTGGCATGTTCCTTTCTGAAACGAAAGGCTCTCAGATTGGCACCTATACAAAAAAAGGAAACTATATTTGCCAGGATAGCCAGAAATGTAATGAGAACCTTATTTCATTGGAACAGCTTAACGATTTTATCAGCCGGCTCAAAGGCTAAGGACAGAGGAGCCCGCAAATGCAGGCTCCTTTCTCTTTAACCCAGATATTTTCTTTGAAAATCAGCAATGCTTTCATATTCATTTTCAAATAGCCGGGATAAGCGGATATAGATCGGCAAAAGCTCGCGGTACACACTTGCATTCTCTTCTCTTGGCTGATGGATGTAAGTAGCACCAACCATTTCGGAAACAACATCAAGGTCCTCAACCTCGCCTAAAGCATATAAGCCAAGAATAGCTGCTCCCAAACAAGAGCTTTCATAGCTTTCAGGCACCACAACTTCCTGGTTGAAAATATCGGCCATCATTTGGCGCCACAGTTCTGACCTGGCGAATCCCCCTGTTGCCTGAATTCGCTTTGGTTCCCCTGTAAGCTCCTCTAATGCAAGCAAAACAGTATAGAGGTTATAAATAACTCCTTCAAGCACCGAGCGGATCATATGCTCTTTTTTATGGTGAAGGCTCAGTCCGAAGAAAGAGCCTCTTGCGTTAGCATTCCATAATGGTGCACGTTCACCAGTCATATACGGATGGAAAATCAGGCCGTCAGATCCCGGAGAAACACCGGATGCAATTTTAGTAAGAACATCATAAGGATCAATTCCAAGCCTCTTGGCTGTCTCTACTTCTGAAGCAGCAAACTCATCCCGAACCCAGCGGAAAAGCATACCGCCGTTATTTACCGGGCCGCCAATAACCCAGTGTTTTTCTGTAAGGGCATAACAGAAAATACGTCCTTTCGGGTCAGTTACCGGCTTATCCGTTACAGCGCGGATCGCACCGCTTGTTCCAATTGTAACCGCCACTACCCCAGGATCAATGGCATTCACGCCAAGATTGGAAAGAACTCCATCACTTGCACCTGCAATAAATGGGATACCAGCATCCAGCCCCATCAGCCTGCAGTATTCTTCTTTCATGCCTTTGAGAGAAAAAGTAGTCGGCACTGGCCTGGACAATTTATCTGCAGAAATCCCTGCGACTTCCAAAGCTCCTTCGTCCCAATCAAGCTTTTCCAAATTAAACATACCCGTAGCCGATGCAATGGAATAATCAACAATATACTCGCCAAAAAGCTTGTAAAAAACATACTCTTTAATGGAAATAAATTTTAAAGCACGGTTGAAAAGATCCTGCTGCTCATTTTTTAGCCAAAGGATTTTTGAGAGCGGTGACATTGGATGTATTGGGGTACCGGTTCTTAGGTAAATCTCATGGCCGTTCATGTCCTGTTTAATTTTGTCAGCCCACTTTGCACTGCGGTTATCAGCCCAGGTTATGCTATTGGTCAATGGCAGGCCTTCAGCGTCAACTGCAATAACACTATGCATTGCTGAACTGAAGGATACGCATGTAACTTCCTCAGCCTTGATTCCAGCTTCCTTTATGCATCCTTTAATGGTCCCAAGCACCGCTTGAAAAATTTCATCCGGATCCTGTTCAGCTGTGGATGGATTAGGCGTATGCAAAGGATACCCAATCGTGTACTTTCCAAGTACCTGCCCCTTATGATCAAATAATACCGATTTTGTACTTGTTGTTCCTATATCCGTTCCTATTACGTATTTTGTGGCTGCCATGATGAAAATCTCCTTTCATAAAACAAAACTTAAAAACGTTCTTCTCTTTTAATAGTTAGGCTCTTTTCTCATAAATTGTTGTTTTTACTTATAAATTCTGCCCGTTGATTTCCGCTACGGGCACTCAAGCTGTCAGCGGGGAGGAATGAGAGCCTCCTCGGCTTCGCCTGCGGGGTCTCCCACTTCCCTCACTTCCCGCAGGACATTGAATAAGCTTCCCTG
>NZ_JAEL01000076.1 GCF_000518885.1 Bacillus sp. J33
AATTTTATTGGCAAGGCAATCAGCTCCATTTTCATAGGCTACTTTATTTTGTACGCCGTAGCTGTAGTACGAACATTTATCGAGGTCATTCAAGTGTGGATGTTTCCGGAGCTTAGCACGTTCTGGTTCTCCTTTGGATTCATGATTCTTTGTACTTATATCATTTTTGGAGGATTCAGAACGGTAGTCGGTACAGCCTTTTTCGGCCTTGTATTGCCGGCATATCTGCTTCTGACATTTGGCTGGGCCATTAAATTCTCCAATTTCTATAATCTGCTCCCTATCTGGGATCATTCNGTTAAGGAATTGCTCATGGGTTCCTACCATATGTCACTTACCTTCATCGGGTTTGAGATTATTCTGTTCTTTTATCCTTTTATAAAAGAACCAAAGAAATCCAAAAAGTGGGCCCACCTTGCTGTATTAACCACTACCTTGATATACACTATTTTAGCAGTCATTACGTTTGCCTATTTTTCGGAAGAGCAGCTTGCCAAACAGATCTGGGCCACTTTGACCATGTGGAAAATTGTTGAAATGCCTTTTGTGGAACGTTTCGAATATATTGGGATTGCAAACTGGAACTTAATTATCCTTCCGAATGTGTGCATTTCCATTTGGATTGCTTCCAGACTTATCAAGAGGATCTTTAATATTAGACAAAAAGTAGGAGTGTTTTTTGTTGTCAGTGCTTTATTATTGGTAATTAACTTTCTTGATACACGCGAAAAGATTAATACGCTTAATGACAATATTGGGAAAATGGGGTTTGCTTTTACATTCATTTATATCCCCTTGCTCTTTGCCGCCATCATGATTGCCAAGAGGGTGAAAAAGAAGGTGAAAAAGAAATGAAAAAGCTTATCTTAATCTGTCTCGTCTTGCTGCTTACCGGATGTGTGGACAAGGAGATAATTGATGATATCAATATTGAAGTAGCCGTTGGATATGATCTGCTTGAAGGTTCAGGCAAAGAAAAATATAGAGGAACTATCCTGTTTCAGGAATTTCAGCCGGATCAGAGCCTGATCAATCGCACCTTCAGCGGTGATGGCGCTTTACGCCAGGACCTTATTTTGGATGTTGCGAAACAATCTTCAGAACCTGTTGTTACGGGTGGTCTAAAACTGGCTATTTTTGGACCTGAAATGGCAAAAAAAGGAGTGTACGACCTTATCGACTCATTCCAGCGAGATGCGAGCATTGGAGCCAGATTGTTTGTTGTGACCTCTGAAGGAAAAAGCGAAGATATTCTGAAAGGCAATTATGGGACAAGAGGAAACTCTACTTATATATATAACCTTATTCAGCATAATATTCAACAAAGAGACATCCCCACCACCAATCTTCACCTGGCTTCGAGGGATTTTTATCAAAAAGGGAGGGATCCTTTCCTTCCCCGGATCAGACAGATTAGCAATGAGAAGGTAGAAATAGCAGGAATCAGCCTCTTCCAGGATGATAAAGAAGTAGAAATTCTTCCTGTTGAACAAATGTTCTTTTTTAAATTATTAGTAGATAAGTACAGTGAAGGAAACTTTGATGTAAAATTATCAGAAAATGAACTCGCTGCGGTAAAAAGTATAAAATCTAAGCATATAATCGATTTTAAAGGTAAAAAGGTTACCTTTCATATAAAGATCCGAGGAATTGTTCAGGAATATACTGGAAAGGCATTAACACCAGAAGCCTTGAAGAGGATTGAGAAAAATCTGCAAACCCAGATAGAATCTGAGTGCTTAAAACTGCTGAAAAAATTTCAGGAACTTGGAATAGATCCTGTCGGACTGGGCCATCGAATGAAGACAAAAAACAGAAATTTTGATTTTAAAAAATGGAAAGATGACTACAAAAATCTAAGCTTTGAAGTTAAGTGCGATGTAGTGATACAAGAAACAGGTGTTATTGAATAAAGAAGAGCGGGCCGCTGCCCGCTCTTTTTGCTTAATCACTGGTCGAGAACATATATTTTTTATAATGGTACCGTATGGAGAAAATGAGTCCCATCGCCAGCATATTCCCCATTAGCGAGCTCCCTCCATAGCTGATGAATGGAAGCGGAATGCCTGTGATCGGCAAAAGGCCGATTGTCATGCCGATATTTTGGAAGACATGAAAGGTGACCATGCTGATTACGCCTACACATATATAGGTATAGAAGTTATTTTTTGTTTCCATGCCGATCTTGGTAATATGATAAATCAGCAGGAAGAAAAGGCTGACTACAATGCTTGCTCCCACAAACCCGAATTCTTCTCCTACGATACTAAAGATAAAGTCGGTGTGGCTTTCGGGCAAGTATACTTCCCTTGTTCCATAGCCTTTCCCGCTTGTTTCTCCTGATCCAATGGCAAGAAGAGAACGGGTGAGCTGGAATCCTGTTGAACTCTGATAATTGTAGGGGTCAATCCAGGAATATATGCGTGCAAATTGATATTCCTTAACCCCTAAATACTTCTCAAGAATATCAGGATGCCAGAGAACAAAATATAGGATCGTGCCGGCAAGCGCTGCTCCTGAGCCAAATATAGGAGCCAGCAGTTTCCAGCTGATTCCGGATATAAAAATCATTCCAAGCATAATTGCCAGAAAAACAAGGCTTGTACCTAAATCGGGCTGCTGCATGACAAGCAGAAGCGGAACCATGGTTAAACCAACCAGTTTAATCAGCAGCCATAAATCGGTTTGCAGGGTTTTAATAGTGTTATTTTGATGGTGCTCATCAATTGTTTTTGCCAGGACAAGAATAATAAACACTTTGACAAGTTCAGCAGGCTGCAAAGAACCCATTCCAGGCACCTTATACCACGCCTTTGCCCCGTTGATGACAGGAGCAATGCTGCTTGGTGCAATAATCAAAAATCCCAGCAGCAAGATGCCAAGGCCATATACATACCAGGAAATCTTCTTTAACTGGTCAGAGTCCAGCGTAATAACTGCCGCAATAATTGCTGTTCCAACAATATACCAGACAACCTGCTTAAGCAGGAAATTTTCCGTATATTGTCCCGTTGTCTGAGCGCTGTAAATCGAAATCGCACTCACTAAGAACAAAAGCATTAATATTAATACTAAGCCCCAATCGAGCTTAGGAGGTGTATATCGATTTGAGGTCATGATCATTCTCCTTTTGAAAAGCGCAAGCGCCTTGTTCACCCCCGACAAGCACAAGACGAGCCTCACGGGAAGGCGTTCTTTGCCTTTCTGGGAGGCATGGCTTGTGACCTCGAGGGGGTAGGCGCTGGAGCTAGGCGGTAAAAAAACAAAACCATTTGCCTTTCCATTATATGGAGGCATAACGGTGCAGGATGCAGCTTAAGGGATAGAGGCAAAGAACAGCACATTATCACACCTCTATTTTTCCTCGCTACAATATTTCATTATATTTTTTATAGAGAAAAATCACAACTTCTAAAAGCGAATGGTTATTATTTCAAGTTAATATCAAAACTGAAAATGATTATATTGGACCAATACGTCATTCAGCGAATCACTCCCAGTACCTATAGAAGTCGTCTTCAGGTGCATTATGGCCTATTTTTATAATCTCCGCTGAAATAACGCACTTTAATATCATCTCTCATCCATTCCAGATTATTAGGCACTTGCGGAATGCTATAGCCAATAAAAATAGGTGTGGTTACATAACGCGGGACAATTTTTGCGTAAATATCCATCCCCAGTTTATAAAAGAACAGATTGTAGCTGTTGCTTGGAAAAGGAAAGGCATGCAAAATATAATGGGCAGCTGTCTGGATGCATTTGGCGAAGTACGGAATGTCCTCCAGACCGGCTAGCTTAACGTTGAATTCATAGAAGCCAATTCTCGGTGAAGTGGATAATGTGAAAACCGTATCGCTTTCCTCATGAATAAGAAGCCCTTCAAAATCCCCGGCATGGATTTTTTCCTTATAGTCGATATTCTTCAGCCCAACAATCTGCATATGCGGATGGGCAATGCTTCCTCCTGATAAGGGGCCATGGTTCTTAAAAAATAGAACAGATTCATACTCTCCGCTTTCTTCCATCTTAATCCAGTGCTTCAAACCAAATGAAATTAGCCTGATCAAATGCTCCTCGGAATACACCGACAGCTCGCTGTCACATTCATCCGTTTCGATCAGAACCGTTTGATAAGCATTTTCAAGCACAGGATACTTATTCTTCAATAAAATGATCGAATCCTCCACCTCAATAATATCCGTCAGCTCCTCCCTCGCGCAAAAAGGGCAGCTAATATCCTTATTCCGGATACTATTAGGCTTCTGTACTCCAATCCCGGTATTAAAATGCAAATGCGTATCTGACATCACTCTTACACCTGCTTTTCTATAATCTCTCCTTCCTATTTTATCATGAAAATGAATACCAGGTACCGATACCAGTTTGGCGGGCTGGTATCGGTACCTGGTACTTTTATCGCAGTCTAACGGGCTTGTAGCCCCCCACTTCAAGACTCGGAAGAATTGAAAGAGGAGAAGCGGGAGTCAAACTGCCCGTAAAGGCCCGATTGGTTCACTTTATTCAACGGTTAATTCCGTTTCGGTGTGCTCGTGCAGGTCATTGCCTTTTTCCACATGGGTGGTGATGCTGTATGTGCCGGCTTCGGAAAATTCGTGGGCTGCCGAATATTTACCTGGTTCTGTTTCGGAGAGGTTCAGCCATTGTGGTGTTGCGCCATTAAGCGAAATTTCAAGCTTTACTTTGGCCTCTGCCAGCGGATCGCCTTTCTTATCCAGGATGACAGATAAATTCGTTTCTTCTTTTGCATGGATATGATCCGGTGCAAGAAGCTCTATTGATACAGCTTCGCCATGGCTGTGGGAGTGGCCTTCTTCCTGTCCTTCGTTCTCATGTCCATGCTCGTGTCCAGCATCCTCGGTTTTTACGCTGCCAACTTGCACAGAAGCCTTTGGCATTGTATGCTGCCTTTTTGCCGTAACATGGGACTGAACATAGTAGATGCCTTCTTCGGGGAATGTATGATCAGCTGTGTATTTTCCCTCTGAATCATGCTTCGCCTCAACCATTTCACTATTTTCGCTTTTGCCTTCCTTCCAGATCTCAAATGTCACTTCATCTGCATCCGTCACAGCTTCATTGCCTTGTTTCACAATGACAGCAAGGGAAGCTTCGTCACCTGCATCCAGTGTTTCAGGAACCTGCAGGTCTGCTTCAATTACCTGAGGGATTTCCTCTGCACTTTCTTGAGTCTCTTCCTGATCGGATTGGCCGCATCCTCCAAGAATAAGGAAGCAAGGCATCATCATAAATAATAGCTTTTTCAATTTCTATTCCCTCTCTCTTTCCATATTTACATTTGATATAGCAAATATAAAAGCAACTTGTGATAAAACGATGAAATTTATTCAAAAAATAAAAGACCCTTTTTAGTCTTTTATTAAGGCTGTTTTCGTAAAGCTTGTTGCTTTTCAGGGCTTGCTTAGGTTAACCAACTGAGTTGATTGGACCGGAGGGCACTTGACTCCTGCTCAGAAGAGAGGGCGTGGGAGACCCCACAGGCGAAGCCGAGGAGGCTTTCATTCCTCCCCGCTGACAGCTTGAGTGCCCCGTGCTGAAATCAACGGGCAAAATTTATAAGTAAAAACAGCAATTTATGAGAAAAGAGCCTTTATTAAAACAAACATTGATTTTCAACCGCATTATACACGATCCTGTTACTTACATGAAACCCAAGAAGGCTTTCAAGCCCATGATTTCGCCTTCCCTGCTCCATCTTCTATTCTCCCTTTATAGGAAGTTATCAATGAATAAAAAGAGAGCGGTTCCCCAGATGATCAAAGCAGATATTTTATTGATGGCAATGAGGAGGCCCGCTGATTCCAGCTTGCCTGCTGCTCTTCCAGCCCATGCCAGGCAGGTGAACCAAAGCCAGGAAACGAAAATGCAGGCTGCCGTAAAAGCCCATCTTTCTAGACCGCTGTAGCTGAGTGAGCTGGTTCCAATAACCCCAATGGTATCCAAAATGGCATGGGGATTTAATAAAGAAACAGATGCAGCAAACAGGATTTGCTTTCGGGGGGTATATACAGCAGCCGGTTCTTCGCTGCTGGCAGGCTTGCTTTTAAAAATAACCATCCCCATATATACCAAAAATAAAATCCCGGCACCAAGAAGAATTGTTTTGAAAACAGCATTTGCCAGAACAACGACCGACACTCCGAGCACTGCCAGCAAGATCAGGAGCGTATCGCAGACAGAAGCTGTAATAACGGCAGGCAGTGCTTTTATAAATGGCTTTTGCTGTGCACCCTGATTAAAAATGAAGACATTCTGGACACCAAGCGGCAAAATCAGCCCAAATGCCAAAATAATACCATGGATAATTGCAGTAAACATACTAGATTCCTTTCCGTTTCTTTTACAATGACCTTTTTTATTTCGTCTTCTAACTCGATATTTCCTTCCTTGGTCATAAAGCTTTTCTTCATCTTCTAAATTAGCTTATCCGTCATATATTTAAAGAGATGGAGGGATCCGAATGAATTCAAAATTAACATTTCAATCTATTTTCTTTTACATAAACAGCTGGCTGTTCAGTATTTGTGCTGTGATCGTGCTGGCTGGGATTGTCACGCTTTATCAGTCAACTTTTACATCATCCCATGTGAACCTGCTCCTAAAGGATATTAAAGCAGAGCAGCTATTCATCCATTTTCTGAAGGCGGAGAACCATTATTTTTTAAGTGAAGCTCCCGCTGCTGAAAGCTATTCCCTTACCGGGACGCTCTTTAAGCTTGCAACCAACACGCAGCCCCAGGATATCAGAACGTTTCTGGGCCGTGAGCTTCCTGGTTTATCCATTTTTGATACTGGCATTGCTGTTGCTGGAGATGGAACAGATTTTACGAATCTGCCAGTAGAGTCCGCCCCCCCTCTTGAAGTCCTTTTAAAAGAAAAAGAGCTTGCTTTGGATGGTGAGAATAATGAAGACAGCGCTGCTCCGCCAGCCATTCCTGATAAAAAAAGTGTCTTCATCTATCATTCTCATAGCTGGGAGTCGTTCGCCCCGCTTTTAAAGGATGCCAGGGATACAAATGAAGCGGTAAGCCCAAATGAGCAGGTAAATGTAATAGCAGTCGGAAAAAAATTGAGTGAAGAACTTGCACGAAAGGGCATTGGTGCTGTACATGATAAGACCAATACTGCCGCAGAGCTCAAGAAAAAAGGCTGGAACTGGGAAGATTCTTATTCTCTTTCGAGAGAAACCGTTCAAGCCGCAATGGCAGAGAACAAGGACGTAAAGTTCTTGATTGATATTCACAGAGATTCGCTTCCGCGGGAGGAAACAACCGCGTTAATTGGAGAAAAGCGATATGCCCGCCTCTTTTTTGTCGTTGGAAAAGAACATAAAAATTATGAACAGAATCTAAAAGCAGCCTCTGATCTTCATAAAGCTCTTGAAGCCAAATATAAGGGAATCAGCAGGGGCGTATTTGTAAAAGGAAAAAGCGAAGGCAACGGCATATACAACCAGGATCTATCAGAAAGGGCACTCCTTGTTGAAATTGGCGGTGTAGAAAATAATCTGGAGGAGCTGGACAATTCAGTTAAAGCATTTGCAGAAGTGTTCAGCGAGTATTACTGGGAGGCTGAGCCGGTCAATGCGGATGCAAATTAAAGCAAGCCACTATTGCCTCTTATTTACATTTATCAGCACGCTCATCATGTACCTTCTATTTGGCTTCAGCACCATTACGGTAGCCTGCCTGTTTTCGGGAGTTATTCTTTCGGTGATCAACCTAGTTGAAGATGAGATGAAACGTTACAGCCGAAATAGCTGAGAGAGGAAAAATATGATCTTTTCTGTTTTAATGAACATATGAAGACAGAAAACAGGAGTGAATAAAATGAAACTGGCCATTATTACAGGAGCCTCAAAAGGGCTGGGTGCTTCAATAGCCAAACGAATGATCAAAGAAGGAACAGGCATCATTTCTGTTTCAAGAACAGATAATCAGGAACTGACAGAGCTTGCGGCAGAAAATCAAGTTTTCTATGGACACTACTTCTGCAACCTGGCCTCGCCGGAGGAAATTGAATCTGCCTTTAAGGAAATAACAGCATTATTGCGGGAAAAGCAGCCGGAAGCTCTTTTTGCTTTTAACAATGCAGGTGTCATTGACCCAATTGGAACAGCCGGCCGCCTGGACCATAAGGCATTAATCCAAAATGTTCACGTTAACCTGATTGCACCTTTCATGATATCCAATATCCTGCTGAATGAAGATTTAAGCGATATGACAATTGTCAATATTACTTCCGGCGCAGCTGAAAGGCCAATTCAGGGATGGAGTGCTTACTGCAGTACAAAAGCCGGCATTAATATGTTCACGGAAACAGCTGCGCTCGAGCTGCAAACTGCAGGCAGCAGCCATAAAATCATTGCTTACAGTCCTGGCGTTATGGACACAGATATGCAGGGAACCATCCGCTCATCTGCGAAAGAAGATTTCCACGACCTGGAAAAATTTCGGACTTACAAGGAAAAAGGCATGCTGAGGGATACAGATACCGTAGCAAATGCATTGATCAATCTGCTGCTTGAAAAAGAGATTGAGAACGGAAAAGTTTATTATGTAAATGATTTAATCTAAGAGAGCTGCACATAGAGAAGCCGGCTATCCTTCACCCAGCCGGCTTCTTAAGCTTATCCCTTTCGAAAAACATCACTGTCCACAACTCCATGGTGAATACGGACAACTTCATGATTTTTATCCCGCTGGATCACAAAAAATCCGTTTGAAAAGTCGGATGATAATTCTTTGAAGAAAATACCGTCAATCCCCTTCTCATGCTTTTCGCCAATTATTAGATGATATTCCGAGCCTTTCTTGATAAGCTGGGCAGGAAAACCTTTATCCCATTCTTCAGAAGCATCATATACCTTTCTCGATACCTCAACAGCATGGATATCCACACCTTCAAGCTGCTCGAATAAATCATTAATCAGCGAATGCTTAACCATCCGTTCCAGTCTGGTCTGGACCGCCTGCCCCAGAACAATCTGAGTAATTTTATATTCCTGCGCCACATCCGCGATCACCTTGTCAATTCTCTTCCCATCTGAATACTTGGAAAGCATCTTCAGCCCATATTTCTCTGCCAGACTTTCGAATAAAAATTTCGTTTGCAGCTCGTTAAAGTCAAGATCCTCATGTTTCTGATTTTCTACTGATAGAATATACCCTTCCCCCTTGAAAGCGTCCTTCAGTATTTTGCCTCTTTGGGCAAGTCTTTCTGCATGGCTGGGGTTGCTGACACATATTAAAATATTTTCCCTCATTTCCACACCTCTCTCTCCTTATCATATATTCAGTATAGCACTCAGCGGACAGAATAAACCTTATCCTTTGAGCTCTTGGGCTGTGATGCTTTAAAGCCTGCAGCCATATACAGTATTGCTCCCCTTATTCTATTGAGAACAGCAGATTTTTTTGAATTTTTTTATGTAAAGATGATTAAAGAAAAGAAACCGCGGCCATACTAATCCTACAAGTGTAAATCCCCCTTTTTTTCGCTTCCTGATTGGGAGCATTTTTTTTGCAAAATATGTGAAAAAACTCCGCTGACTATGAGCGGAGTTTTTTTTATTATTGAATTAGATTCAAAAATTGCTTCGTGCGGGCCTCTTTTGGATAAGAGAATATCTGTTCAGGCTTGCCGCGTTCAATGATTGTGCCGCCATCCATGAATATGACTTCATCTGCCGCTTCCCTGGCAAATCGCATTTCATGGGTTACAACGACCATTGTCATTCCTTCATTGGCCAGATCCTTCATAACCTTAAGGACTTCCCCCACAAGTTCAGGATCGAGTGCAGAGGTGGGCTCATCAAAAAGCATTACCTTTGGTTCCATAGCAAGAGCGCGGGCAATTCCCACCCGCTGCTGCTGGCCGCCCGAAAGCTGAAAAGGATAAAAATTGATTTTATCCCCTAAGCCAACTTTCCCTAATAGCATCTCGGCCTTTTTTCTGGCAGACTCCTTCGACTCTCCTTTGACGGTTACAGGACCTTCCATTACATTTTCAAGTGCTGTCATATGGGGAAAGAGATTATAGTTCTGAAAAACCATACCTGTTAAACGCCGGAAAGAAGGAATCTTTCTTTTGGGAACCTGCTGTGAGAAATCGAGAATCTGATCCTCTATGGCTATCAGCCCCGATGTCGGCTCTTCCAGCACATTTAAGCATCGCAGCAAGGTTGTTTTCCCGGATCCTGATGGACCAATTACCACTACTACATTTCCTCTGTCTACTTCTAAATTAATCCCTTTTAAAACTTTTAACTGATCGAATTGCTTATGCAAATCCTTAATCTTAATCATTGAGTTGCTCCTTGTTTAGCCTTTTCATGAAGAGACATACCGATCAAGACGCTTTTCAATTCTTCCTTGTGCGATGGAGAGCAAAAAGCAAATTACCCAATAAATGAGAGCTGCCTGCATATACAGAAGCAGAAACTCATAATTAGTCGCTGCTATTTCCTGTGCTCTTCGGAACATTTCCGTGACAAGAATCATTGAAGCCAAGGATGTGTCCTTTACAAGGCTGATAAATGTATTGGAAAGAGGCGGTATGGATACCCTTGATGCCTGAGGAAGGATAATCCTCTTAAGAGTTTGCGGGTAAGACATGCCAATGGAGTATCCGGCCTCCCATTGTCCCTTCGGAATCGATAATATGGCTGCACGTATAATTTCAGAAGCATATGCCCCTACATTTAACGAAAATCCTATGATTGCGGAGGGGAAAGGGTCAATGATAATGCCGATTGTCGGCAGCCCGTAAAAAATAATAAAGAGCTGAACAAGCAGCGGGGTTCCCCTTATGGCTGAAACATAAATTCTGGCGATTGTCTGCAATGCCCCCTTTCCTGAAATTCGGGCAAGAGCAGTCAAAATCGCCAGTGCCAAACCGCAAATAAATGAAATCAGCGTTAATGGAATCGTATAAATAACGGCACCTTCAAGCAGCGGCTGGAAGGAATTCCTGCCAATCTCTATAAGCCTGGAGACCCTTTCCGGGCTTGCAAAAATACTAGTTAAGTACATCTTCACCAAACCATTTTTCCGAAATTTTCAAATACGTGCCATCTTCAATCATATCATTTAATGCTTTATTGACTTCTTCCACTAATGTATCGCTTCCCTTTCGAAACATCAAGCCGCTTTGAGAAGCATCTTCTGATTCTGCCACTATTTTAACCGGAGCATCAGGTTTCTGTTTCTTGAAATCCAAAAATGATAAATTATCATTAAGTGTAACATCGGCGCGCTTGGAATTAATCAGCTCAATGGCTTGATTAAACCCTTCCACCCCAACAATTTCCGCCCCATAGGACTTTGCAAGATCCGCATAATTGCTTGTCATCGACTGTGCAGCTTTCAAACCTTCAATATCTTCAAAGCTTGAAACTGTGTTATTGGATTCATGTGTGACCAGTACAGCCGCGGAAGAAATGTATGGATCCGAAAAATCATACTTTTCCTGACGATCAGGACGAATGCCTACTTGGTTTGCAATCATATCAAAGCGCTTTGAATCCAAGCCCGCAAACATTGCATCCCATTGAGTTTCCATAAATACTGGTTCAACACCAAGTCTTTTGGCTACCTCTTTCGCAATTTCCACATCAAAACCGGTAAGGTCTCCTTTATCGTCATGGAAGGTAAATGGCGGATAAGTCCCTTCTGTTCCTATTAACAATTTCCCTTCATCCTGAACCTTTGCCAATAAATCCTGGCTATCGGCCTTTTCCCCCGAGGCGTTTTGATTCTGGTTTTCTGGATTGGCTTTATTTGTTCCGCATCCTGAAATTAATAAAAGAATACTAAATAACATTGCAAAAAACATAAAACTCTTTTTCATCTAGTTACCTCCTAATTCTGATTGGTTTAATAGGTATTTACAATCATATTATAGGGTCATACTTCTGTCAAAATAAAATGTTCATATTTTATTCTTTCCTAAAGTACTTACTTTACTACTCATCTTTTTTTGCAGCAGACCCAAGAAAAGCGGAGGCGCCCTTTCCCATCGACGGAGATTATTTTCAAATAAAAAACCTTCTTATAAAAGAAGGTCAGGGAGATTCCAGTATTTAATAGGATGGTTTTTTCAGCGGGCATTTGGAAGCTTCTTCTGCCAGCTCAGGTGCATAATAACTAAGCTTCTTTATTAAATAGCAGGCTTCCGGAAAATGGTGCTCCAGAAATCTTAGCGTTGATTTATTAAGGATGGTTTTACCGGCGTATTTTTGGACAATCCCCTTAATGTATTCATTCATTTCAATAACAGCCATTCCGACATCACGTGCCAGCTGCTGCTGGCGCGGAAATCCCGGCTGTGTAAACCTGAGATATCCCTTCATATGGCGGTTCTGCACCATAAAACCCTGGAAAATCCTTGAATATATTTCGGCTTGTTCCTCTACAAAAACCTCAATCGGATCAATCGAGTTCCGAAGAAGAATAATATGCCCAAGCTGGTCCTCAAGCCATAAATCGAACAAATCAAAAAGAGACAGAGGCGGCGGTGTCAGCCCTTTTGAATAATAGCTCAGCAGCCGCAAGTATTCCTGATTTTCGTTTAACGTACCGTTTAAGTATGTGGGCGAAAGATTAAGATTGATCAAATTATTAATCCGCAGATTCTGCAGCTTCCCTTCGAATTGAAAATAACCATTTGCAATAGGCCATATCTCGATCGCAAGTGCAATGGCTTCCTGTGAGGACGGCTGTGCGGAAGGGGGCATCCTATCCAGCCTTGCCCTCAAGTTCCGGAAAGCCTGTCTATATTCATCCGCCCTCTTTACAAACTTTGCTGCGGCCGGTGAAAGATGGTCTCTTACAAAAATCGCATGGTCCTCGAGGATCTCCAGCCAAAAGGCATGCTCCTCCCAAGGCATCAAACCTGTTTTATTCATCATAATCCCCCCAATTCCTTTTAGATTTATATGCTATTTAAAAAGGATTCATGAAGGGGAGCCGGGATAAAATAAGCGTCATTTAGAGAAAATAAGGGAGCATTTTTAAGAAAGGAGAATCGTTCATGACAAAAAAATTCAACAAAGGCAGCAAAAATCAAAATTCCCCTAGAGGAAACCAATCGCCAATCAGTGGAGACAACAGCAAAGGCAATAAGAGAAATAAAGATCAAAACGATAAAACCGATTTAGATTAAAGAAAAACCGGCTTTCCTTTCAAAGCCGGTTTTCTCCTATTCGTCATCGCCTGTTATTTTTATAGCCGGTGTATTATTGTAGAGATAGGTTGGAGACATATTTTGATGCTGTTCCCTGTTATTCATCGCTTCCTGGAGCTTGAGATTAGCGTCCTCTGTTTCAGTCTTACTGCTCATGCGGGAGTGGACATTCTGATCCTCCAGCTTTTCATTGAGCTTTACATTTGTTTCAGCAGCTTTATCATCCATTTCCAAATCCTCCTTTTCGCTATAGTGTGTGAAAAATGGGTATTAAATATTTACCCGTCTGTACTCCTGTAAAACAAAAAAGCATAGAACACTGGGCTCTATGCTAAAAATTATCCATAACTGAGTTTTCCGGCACCTTGAACGGGTCATTTTTATCGATTCGATCATAAAACATAATTCCGTTCAAGTGGTCGATTTCATGCTGCATAATGATGGAGGAAACCCCCTTAAATCGGAGTGTTACTTCCTCGCCATCAAGATTATAGGCTTTTATCTTAATGCGCTCATAACGCGGTACATAGCCTTTCACGTCACGGTCCACGGACAGGCATCCTTCCCCTTCCGGCAGAAAAATGACGCCCACCGAGTGGCTGATGATTTTTGGATTGATCATATAATGTTCCTGCGGCTCACCTTTTTCATTGGCAAAATAAGCAGCAAACATGCGCTTGTTAAGGCCGATTTGATTGGCAGATAAGCCAACGCCTGGACGCAAGCCGTATTTTTTCGCAATCGCAGGGTCCTGGCTGTTTTTGAGATACTGCATCATGGCAATCAGCGTTCCACGGTCCTCTTCAGTCAGCGGAACCGGCACTTCTTTTGTCACTTCGCGCAAAACCGGATCGCCTTCCCGCACAATATCTTTCATGGTGATTAGTGACTTTGCATCAAACTTACTCATAAATAAATAACTCATCTACCTTTACATTTAATGTTTGGGAAATTTTAAAAGCCAGCTCCAAGGTTGGATCATACTTATCATTTTCAATGCAATTGATCGTTTGCCTGACGACTTTGCATTCTTTTGCAAGCATTTCCTGTGTAATCCCCAGCTTTTTCCGCATTTCTTTTATTTTATTCTTCATGCCATCACCTTCTTGGGCTGAATAGGACTTAATCGTATCATTTTGGCCGGCGGGATGTCCAATCATTTGGACATTTTTCTATACAGAAGATGTTTATCCGCGAAAATCTCAAGATCCGCAAAACCGCTTTACAGCAAAAAACCAATGTGGACAATTGCCACATTGGTTCAGTTTCTTAACCTGCATTGGGAACATCCCCTGAGTTCAATTTCATACAGACAGCTCTGCGTGAAATGGCTAAGCCTCTGCTTCTGCCAGTTCTTCCGCCAGCTTTTTCTTTTTCAGCAGCTGCTTAAGCTCTTTTTTATATTTTCTTTTTGTAAGGATATAAAGAAAATCTCCCTGCTCAATTGTCGTATTCCCTGTAGGGGTAATAAGCTCCTCTTTGCGGATGATGGCATTGACAAGTGCGCCTTCAGGAAAGGGGATTTCCACCAGCTTTTGCCCAATAATAACGGCGTCTTCTTCTATTTCATATTCAATCATTTCGGCATCCGCTTTTCCGAGGGAAACAAGTTCCAGAGAATGCATAGGCGTTGCCTTTTCTGGGCCTGTTAAACCAAGCTTTTCGGCTAATACAGTGATCGTGGCCCCCTGGACAAGGGCGCTAGTCAGGACGACGAAAAAGACAACATTGAAAATTTCATGGCTTCCTTCCACACCGGACAGCAGCGGGAAAGTGGCCAGCACGATCGGCACTGCTCCTTTTAGCCCGGCCCATGATAGAAATATTAATTCTTTATGGGTATAGCCCATTTTTATCGTTGACAGAAAAACGGCTGCCGGCCTGGCGACAAAAATCAGTAAAGCAGAAATGGCAAGGCCTTTCAAAAGTATGTCCACATGGAACAGCTCTTCCGGAAAAACGAGCAGCCCCAAAATAACGAACATCGAGATCTGCATCATCCATGCGAAGCCTTCTGTAAAGCGGAATACGGAATGGCGGTAAGCAATATCCGCATTACCAATAATAATTCCGGCAATATACACAGCAAGAAGGCCGCTTCCACCAAAAAAGGCTGTAATTCCATAGGTCAGCATAGCAAAGCCAGTGGCAAATACGGGATAAAGGCCGCTGGAATCCAGATTGATCCGATTAAGAGCATAGACAGCCAGCTTTCCGAATACCAATCCGAGAAGAGCCCCAACACCCATCTGGATAAAAAAAGAACCTATAAGGCTAAACATGCTGGACTCTGGAATCATAATAAGATTAATCATCGCAACAGTCAGGAACACAGCCATCGGATCATTGGATCCTGACTCGGCTTCAAGCGTTGCACCGATTCTCGGCTTGATATTTTGCCCTTTTAATACCGCGAAAACGGCAGCGGCATCTGTCGAGCCTACTATTGCACCAAATAGAAGGGCAACCAGCCAGTCCACCCCGAGAATGAACTTGGCAGCCACTGCTACAAGACCTGCTGTAACGAGAACACCAAATGTTGCCAATGATAAGGAAGGTCCGATAACAGTCCTTACTGTTTTCCAATTGGTCTGCAGTCCGCCCTCAAACAAAATAATGATAAAAGCAAGCACACCGATCATTTGAGCAAGTCCTGCATTGTCAAAATAGATAAAGTGGCCCAGCGCCATTCCAACTGCAATAAAGAGAACAAGGGCCGGCACACCAAGGCGGGCGGAAAATTTCGTTGTCAGAACACCAATGATAAAAAGGGTTGCTGCAAGCAAAATAAGTGCATCTGTTTGCCAAATAAACTCAGCCAATTTCATCACCTTCTTTCTAGAGATTTACATCAAGAACAATCGGAATGGAATGGCGGTCAGAAATGCCAAGGTAAGCCAGGGTTTCTGCAGGAGAGGATTGCTGCAGCCTTTTTTGGATCAAAGAAATGGCGATCCCCTTTCGATAAGCATGCAGGGCAAATGTTTTTCGCAGAGTATGAGTGCCAACAGGGCCTTCGATCTCCGCTTCTTTTGCTGCTTCATTTAAAATGCGGTACGCCTGCTGCCGGGTAATTGGCGCATCGGCCTTTCTGGATTTAAATAAGAAATCATCAGTTGTGAGTGATCCTTCTTCCAACCATTTTTTGATGGATTGACGGACCTTCGGGTTTAAATAGACAGGCGGATTCGTGTAATGAGCAGAATGAAGAAAGGGGAGGGCTTTGCCATCTCTGAATACATCCCTGACATGGAGGTTCAAGAGGTCATGGATGCGGACACCGGTGTTGATGCCTAAAATAAACAAACAATAGTCACGGGAAGATTTTTTAATTAAATATTTTTTCATCACTTCCAGCTTATGAATATCTTTTATCGCTTCAACAGACTTCATATTATCACCCTGTAATGTAACATAAGTTTATTATACTATATAATATGTAACATTTCACTTCATATGCATACCGTAAAAACGGACCTGCCTTTAGCAAATCCATTAAATCAGCTTATAGAGATGAATCATTCCTTCTGCCTGCAGGTATTCTCTATAGCCGCAGCTTTTATAGAGGCCAACTGCGCTTTCCCAGGCTGCATTCGTTTCAAGGATGATTTTTGTATACCCCTCTGCTCTCGCATGGTTCTCCAGCTTTTCCACCATCATTTTGGCAAGGCCGTTATGGCGGAAATCCTTTTTCACAGACATACGCTGGAGCCTGCATGCACCACCGCCCTCTTTTGAAAGTGCTCCTGTAGAGACCAGTTCTTCCCCAACCAGGCCGACCAGAAAAAGGCTTCCATCACGGCTGTATGTTTCAGTAATTCTATTTAAATCAGGGTTTAACGAGTGGTCGATAAAGCCGAAGCGTTCCAGGAACCCTTTAAGGATTATTTCTTTTGCGGCCGCTTCATATTCTTTTGAGATTTTAACAGTCTTTAAACCTTTTTTACTCATAAGGGTGTTCCCCTGTTTAATTCGTCGGTTAAATCTGCAATGGCCTTTCTTACTTCCGCCAGGTTTTCATCATGGTTCATGTGATTTCTTGCATGCAGAAGGACAGGCCGAACCGACTCCACCGAACGGCCAAAATCATACATCCATTTATACCTCGGCACCAACCATGTATGGAAATGGTGGGTTGTGTCTTCATTATAAAAATAGTAAACATGCTCAATCCCCAATACTCCTCTCTGAGCTTTGCGGATTTTCGTTAATAGACTGATATATTCAAGCCTTTCTGCTTCGGTTAATTCATCCAGGCAGGCAATATGCCGTTTGGAAGCGAGAATGACCAGTCCCTTTACAGGATAGGCAACATCCTGATGGGCATGAAAATGCTCTGTTTCAAGGATCGTCCCTCCATCAGGCTCGACCAGCCCGCTGGTTACTGCACAGCTCAGACATTCCACTTCAATCATTTTTCCGTTTGCAAGTGTAATTGTTTTCATGTTAATCTCCTGTTTTTTCCTATTATGATAAAATATAGACGATAAAAAGAAAATCCTTTTATTGAAGTCTATAAGCCTCAAGTCTTAGCTGAAATTAAATCTGCGGCTCAATGTGCTCAGCGCTGCATTTTCATAAACTAAAGGTAAGAAATCTAAAGAAAGCAGGGATTATGTTGAAAAGGATTTTTGCCATTTTTATAATCTTGGTCGGTTCGTATATTTTATTTACTGGCGTCAATAGCTGGATGACATTTGGAGGAGGAAGTACAGAAGCTTCGATCAATAATCGAATAGACTTAATCAGCATTGATGTCTCCAGTTCAGATACAGTCATTATTCCGGAAAAGCGCAATGATGTCAGAGCAGAGCTGGACGGCAAAGGCAATGTTACGGTAAATAAATCCGGGAATGAAGTTCAGGTGGAATACAAACGCAAATGGCTGGATGGTTTCCAATTTTTTAATAACAAAAGCAATTTGAAGATTTATGTTCCGGAAGATTACAGCAAATCAATGTCGATTAAGGTTGGTTCCGGCCGTTTGAATTTTTCCGGTAAATCTGAAAGCCATCCATTCGGGCTTGAAAAATTGAATGTTGATATGAGCTCCGGAAAAATCAGCTTAGCAAATATTAAAGCAGATGAGTTTGAGCATAAGGGTTCGTCAGGCATGATGGACGCGGATCATTTAACTGCTGGCAGCGGAGAGATTGATATGAGTTCCGGCAGAGTGAAAATCCGGAACTACCAAGGCAAGCTTGATGCTGAAGTCTCTTCCGGGCAGCTTGATATTATGATCAGGAAACTTTCTGACTCCGTAAATGTGAAAGCAAGCTCTGGTTTTGTCCGCCTCAATTTGCCGGATGATGCCGATTTCACTTTGAAAGGCAAATCCAGCAGCGGACATATCAGCAGCCATTATAAATTAGATGATGAGACTCGAAATAAAAATGATATTTCCGGCAAGCATGGAACAGGTAAGCATGATATCAGTGTCTCTGTGTCAAGCGGAAAAGCGGAAATCAAATAAAGCGATGAAAAAAGTCCGGAAAAAAAACCGGACTTTTTTTGATGTGCCCAAAGAGGATTAACCTAAAGCTTCATAGGGAAATAGCCTTATATCCAATATTTTGAGCAGCTTAATGACGGCCGCCCTGCAGGGGTGATCATTACCAGCACGTTCGACGTTTTGCCTGAATCGGAATGGGAAATCCGGGAAACTAAAGACGTCCCTGTCAAAGTCACCTACCGAATGCACGCTGTTTTAGTCACTGGCTACGATGAGAACCACATCTATGCGAATGACCCGCTTAAGGAGAAAAATACCCAATATCCAAAGGATGAGTTCATTGCCGGATGGGAGCAGATTGGAAAACAAGCCATTACGTATGGGGATTAATTTACGCTGCAGAAGGATTTTTCATGGGGATAACTTTTTGTCGGAATTTTTCTTCAGGTGTGGATAACTCTTGATTTCTGTTAAGTTATCCACCTAATGTGGATGAATTTATAAAAATCGCCATAATTTGTGGATTACTTCTGAAAAATTAAAAAACTCTCTCAATTAGTTATGCACAGCTGATAGGTGCCCCTGAATATAAACGGGGATTGTTCACCAATGGTGGATAACCTGTTTACAATTTTTTAATAACCTCCTTACTGTGGATTGCCTTTACTCACGAGAAATATCCTCACTTCGGGGATCTTTTTACTTGTGCTATGCTTCATTGTTGCTTGAGCGGATGGCGGCGGGTTCCTCGAAAATGGCTACTGCTTTGTGCGGTGATATACTTATTCAATGCCCTGCAGAAGGGCCGTCATAGGATGACCTTACTGGCGCCCGCGCTCCAAGGAGCGTTGGACCGCACGCAGCTCGCTGAATGCCTGGAGCGGAAATCAAATGGCAAATGAACAAAGCCTTTACTTTAAGGCGAAAGCTTCAGCCAGAAGCCTGTAGGAATTTAGCTTGCTCTGAAAATCATAAATATTGGTGATAATCATAAATTCATCGGTTTGATAGATTTCACTGAGCAGCTGCAATTCTTCTTTTATCTTTGAAGGAGTGCCTACCGCCATCCGTTTTCGATTCTGAGCTACTATCTCCTTCTCTTCTTGTGTGAGCTGGATGCTTTTGGCCTCTGCACTTGAGATCATTCTTGTATCCTCCCCTTTCCCAACTGCCAGCAGCCACATATCCTGGCTTAATGCCAGCTCTTCCGCCTCTTCCTGAGTTTCGGCGCATACGGAAAATATACATACATTTGCTTTTGGCTCTGATAAACCTGCTGAAGGCTGGAACTGGCTAAAGTATGTATCCATGGCTCTTTTTCCATTGGCAGGAGTAATAAAGTGGCCATATGTAAATGCGGTACCATACTCAGCAGCCATGCGGGCACCCCGATGTGTGATGCCGAGGATCCACATTTCCGCAGGATCTGCAACCTGCGGAAAAGCTTCGACACTTTGATAAGGATGGTCCATCGGAAGATTTCTATTCAGAAAGCCCTGCAAATCTCTTAGCTGTCTCGGAAACTCATTCAAACTTTTCCTTAATCCATCGGTCAGAGCAAGCCGGGTGGATGCAGCCCCTCCAGGAGACCGCCCTATGCCCAAATCAATACGCCCTGGGAAAAGGGTTTCAAGCACATTAAAATTTTCGGCAATTTTATAGGGACTGTATTGCGGAAGAAGGACTCCTCCTGAACCAACCCGGATTCTGCTGGTGTTTGAAGCTATATGGGAGATGAGGATTTCAGGCGAGGAGCCGGCCATTCCATTCGAGCTATGATGTTCAGCTACCCAAAACCGAGTATATCCCAGCTCTTCCGCTACCCGCGCCAGCTTTACTGTTTTGCGGAGTGCATCGCCCGCTGATTCTCCTTTTGCCACAACTGACTGATCCAATACACTTAGTTTCATGGGAATTCTCCCCCTTTTGTTGACAATGATCTTACCATAATGGCAGCTCAGGTCTCAAATATGTGAAATGGACAAACAGCTTATTAGGAAATTTACCTTCTTTCTGGTAGTATATGAATGATTTTTTTAGAGGAGGAAAAACGATGCAAACATTAAAAGGCAAAACTGCCCTTATTACAGGCGCAGGCAGAGGAATTGGGCGCGCAACTGCGATTGCGCTGGCAAAAGAAGGCGTCAACATCGGATTGCTGGGCCGTACGATTGAAAACCTTGAAAAAGCAGCGGATGAACTTAGCCAGTACGATGTGAATGTTTCTGCTGCGGCGGCAGATGTTGCAGACCTTGAGGCCGTAACGCATGCTGTAGAGCATATTAAATCGGATCTTGGCTCTGTGGATACCCTTATTAACAATGCCGGGATCGCTAAATTCGGCGGGTTCCTGGAACTTTCCCCAGAGGAATGGGAAAGCATCATTCAGGTAAATTTAATGGGTGTTTATAATGTTACGAGAGCCGTTCTGCCTGAAATGATTGAACAGAAATCCGGAGATATTATTAACATTGCATCCACAGCCGGCCAAAAAGGCGCACCTGTCACAAGTGCATACAGCGCATCCAAATTTGCCGTATTAGGCTTGACGGAGTCCCTCATGCTAGAGGTCCGGAAACATAATATTCGTGTTAGCGCACTGACTCCAAGCACCGTTGCGACTGACCTTGCCATTGAAACAAACCTGACAGACGGCAATCCGGAAAAAGTTATGCAGCCGGAAGACCTTGCAGAATTGATTGTGGCGCAGCTGAAATTGAATCCGCGTGTGTTTATCAAAACAGCCGGCATGTGGTCAACAAATCCATAAGTGTTTGTGCAGATCCTTAGGGGGTCTGCTTTTTTATAGAATGTAGCATTTGCCTTTGTTTTTGCCGATGGAGTCTTTGGCGGCGGAGCGGAGAAGGCGGGAGGCTAATGAGGGACATCCGATAAGCAGAAAATTTCTGCATTCAGCATTCGTTATTTCATTTCCAATAAGTAAGGAGTAATCATTTAGAGAACTTTTATGTGCATCTTTGCAGTCAAGATTACAGCTTGGACAATTCCAGGTACCATAGATTCTTTTTAGGGGGAGATATCCACAGTGCGGGCAGTGGACTCCTTTGAGCAATTGGTCTTGAGTTATCTGATATTTTTTTAGAATTGGGATATTGGATGCTTCATGATGTTTATTAAAAAGGCGCAGCAGCTTTTTCAGCTCTTTTTCAGAGAGATGTTCTCGTCGGTATAAGTTTTCAAGCTGTACTATTCTTTCAGGAAGAAATTCGCGATGAATCACTTTTTGATGAAGATTTTTATGTCGGGGAGCTGTTTTTATAATAGATCCGGGGTTGCTGATGATAACTAATGAATGAATTGGCAGTTCAGGTATTCGAATAAGAGATAACCATTTTTTCAACTGTGTTTCCTGTCGCTGAACTTGGATAAGCGGATCCGGAAACGCCTTCTCATGCCCATTTTTTATTCGGATCAATTGATGAAATTCCTGATCAAAAAATAAGGTTCCTGCTATATTTTTCACTTCTAGGATTAAGACATAATTTTTCGAAACAACCAGTGTGTCTATTTGAAAGAAATGCTGGGAGTCACTCAGGCGCAGATCATGCATTATATAATACTTCTTTTGGGGAAGGAAGCTAAGGGGAAAGTCAAGAGCGGATTCACCTTTATAACCTGCCAAGCTTTTTAAGAGATTTTCTTCAATTATTGGCCATTTTGGATGATTTCGAGGCACTCTTCTGGCTAATGCCTGCAGTTTTTGAATAGATATTGAGATTTCTCTTGTTTTATATATCATTTTGGAGCTCCTTTCGATGATTTATAAAAAATTTCGACTTAAAATGCTAAAATTCCTACTTAAAACAGACTAATATTACGGTCTTTTTCTATAAAAAAGCATTATATCGTCAACTTCATAAAATATATCATCAACTTGTCCATTTTATCGTCAACTTCTTCAATATATCATCAACTTTGCTAATATATCATCAACTTCATCCTCTATATCAGGTTGAGGGGTTAATCTTCACAAAAAAGGAGGCTACCCCACTCGAGATAGCCCCTTTCCTCTTTAATTTGCACTTCTTTTAAACGGCCACCAGTTTGCCTGGCCAAAGTTTTTGACCATGACCGGGATGAATAGCGGCAGCATGACCAATGCATATAGCATAAGTCCGATAAGGACGATGGATGCAATCTGCAATAATGATAGCATTCCGGAAGGCATCATCGCGGCGAATGTTCCGCCAAGGATGACGGCAGCCGAGATGATGACGGTACCCATCTTTTTCATGGATAGCAGCATGGCGTCTGCAATAGATAGATCACGGTATTCATTAAATCGGTCCATTAAGAAAATGCTGTAGTCAACGCCAAGCGCAACTAAAATAACAAATGCAAAGAATGGAACCGCCCAGCTGATGCCAGTGTACCCAAGAAGGTTCACAAAAATGGCTTCGTTCATTGCCATGCTTGTATAGTAAGTTAAGATCAATGAACCTATTAAATAGATTGGCATAATGATAGACCTGAATAGGAACACAAGGATGATTGAAATTCCAAGCAGCATCAGCACAACTGTACGGGAGTAATCCTGGTCTGACATTGTGCTAAGGTCTGCATTGGTGCTGGTAATGCCGCCGACAGCGACAACGGCATTTTCAAGCTTCGTCCCTTTTGTTGCCCTTTCAACAGCCTCTTTCATTTCATCGACCTGCGCGATCGCATCATTTGAATACGGATTTGCATCCAGTACAACATCCATTGTCATGACTTTGCGGTCGTCAGACATATAGGTGTCGAACACTTGGGCAAACTCTTCATCTTCAAGGACTTCCGGAGGCAAGTAAAAACCATCCATATTTTCCGAGCTTGATAGGCCAGCCAAGTATTCCTGTGCAGAACCAAGGCCGTCAGATACCTGTTCCAGTCCTTCCGCACTCTGGCCAAGTCCGTCTGTCAGCTGATTGATTTGTCCGCCCAGATCTCCAAATCCATCGAGGAGCTGTTCCTGGCCGCCATTGATTCCGGCTAGGCCATTAGTCAGCTTCGGAAAGCTATTGACGATTTGTCCCTGGCCGCTGGCAAGCTGGTCGAGGCCATCCTGCTGGGCTTCGATTCCCTTGATCAGCTGCTGAAGGCCTGCAGCTAACTCTTTTTGGCCGGCAATGGCATTTTCAAAGTTTTCGTTCGCAGTACTAAGGCCGGACTGGAGTTGAGTTAATCCTGCACTGGCTTGATTTATCCCTTCTGAAACCATTGGCAGCTGCTCCTGCAGGCCTTTAACCTGGCCTTTGATTCCTTGATACTGTTGGTCTTGTGCTAATTCGGGATATTGTCCTTCAACATAGTTAAACAGTGCCGCATTGGCTTGTTGAATGCCATCTGACAGCTGATTCAAGTTATCCTGTATTTCTTTATAGCCTGCAATTAGTCTTGGAATGGATTCTTCCGCTGATTGATAGCCAACCAACATCTGCTGATAGCCTGTCAGCAGTTCTTCCGCTCCAGCTTTCGATTTAGCCAAACCATCCCGGATTTCATCGGCACCCATAGATCCCTGGCGAATTCCGTCTTCAATTTTAGCCAGGTTTGTTTGGATGTCACCAAGGCCGGACTGAATTTCATTTGTTCCAGAAATCAGATCATTAATTCCTTTTGCAGCACTTTGCAGCTCCGGCTCTGATTTAGCAAGTTCAGTACTAGCTTCATTTAACCCATCGGAAATTTGGTTCAAACCGTCTTTTCCTTCCCCCAGGCCTTCTTCAAGAGTCTCCGCCTGTTTGGCAATAAAGAAGTCTTCGATTGGCTCGCCGGTTGGTCTTGTGACAGAACGGATTGAATCCACTAAATCTACTTTTTCGACTTCGCGTGAAATCTTTTCAGCCAAGCCTACATACTCCGCTGACTCCATTGCCTCGTCATTTTTTAAAACAATTTGCGTTGGCATGGATTCACCTGGGCCAAAGCTGTCGGCAATTGCATTAAAGGCCTTGATTGAGTTTACATCCCCACTGATTTCTTCGAGAGAGTTATAAGATAGCTCTCCGTCATAAGTCACCAAAAATGGCACACAAACGGCAGCTACGATTAGCAGAGCGAGAAACGGTCGTGCCAGCGAGAAGCGGCCGACTGTACCCCAGAGCTTGCTCTCACCATGCTCTGTGCTTTTTTTCGATGGCCAGAAAATCCTCTGTCCAAGAACGGCCATAAAGAAAGGCACAATGGTAAACAGCGCAATTAATAGAATCGCTACACCAATTGCAACGGCTGCAGCAGATTGGTAAAGAATAAATTGTGAGAAACCAATTGCAGCAAAACCGATCATAACGGCCACACCACTGAAAAAGACAGTGCGTCCCGCATTGCGGTAAGTGGCTGCGATTGCATCCGCTGTGCTTTCATTATAGGAAAGCTCTTCTTTAAAACGGCTCAACAGCAAAATGCAATAATCTGTTCCGATTCCAAACAGTACAGCAACAAGGAAAATCTGTGTGTAGTTTGAAATTGGGAAGTCGAACTTATCAACTAGAAATGAAACAATTGATTGTGAAGCTAAATACGTAAAGCCTACTGTCAATAACGGAATAACCGGTGCAATCACCGATCTGAATACAAGCAGCAGGACAGCCAATATAAAGACAACGGTAATGCCCTCTGTCTTCTTAAGGCCTTCCTCAGAGCTCTTCGTCAAGTCTTCATTGATGAGCCACTCGCTCGTATAATAGTAATCTGCTTTTACACCGTCAATCGCCGAATACAAATCTTCACTAAGTTCAGCTGCCTCGCGGTCCTTCCACTTCACACTGACAGAAGCCAGGATTGATTTTCCATCCTCTGAAACGAGCTGTTCTTTCAGGCTTTCTTCATTAAAATGCGTCAGAATATCAGTCACGCCAATTTCTTCGCTTTTCTCTTCAAGCGTGCGAATGGCTTTTTCTGCTTCTTTTATTTCCTCATCGGTCAGTTTTTTATCATTATGAAAAACTAGTGCAACCTGGGTCTCATCCCCGCCGCCTTCCTGCTTTTGCACGTCTTCCATAATTTCTCCGGCAAGAGTGGAAGAATATTCTTCAGGAACGGTAATCTGGCCTTTTTCACGGACAAGTTCTGCCATATTTGGCGCTGCTGCAAATAAACCGGCGACTATGGCAATCCAGGCAATAATGACAAGCCATTTTCTTTTTATAATCGTATACACTCTTTATTCCCCCGCTTTATGATCTGTGCTTTCTAATAAGACTTTGTCCAGTTTTTCAAAGGTTTCAATAAACTGCTGGATTTCAGCCTGATCAAACCTGGTGATCAGCGATTCTACCAGCTTATGGATTTTTTCTTCTGCCTCAGCATAAAGCTTATTGCCTTTTTCAGTAAGAGTCAGATATACAACCCTGCGGTCATTCTCATCGCGTGTCCGCTGAATCAGCCCCTTTTCCCACATGCGTGTTATCATCGCCGTAATCGCACTCTTTTTTACATCAAACACCTCCGCCAGCTCGGACGACGTACAGGAACCAACCTGGCTCATGTACCTCAATGTATAATGCTGGTCATTGGTCAAATCGCTTCCAATCTGTTCTTTCACAAGTGACGCTGCTTTTTTTTCAACAGAAAAGGAAACCGCAATATACCGGTCGATCAATTCTTTAATATTTGGCACACTCACTTATATATTCACCTCATAACCTGATTATTCTATTATTTAACTGTTCAACTATTTAACTATTAACGTAGTTAACTTTAATGCAGGACACGGGGATTGTCAATCAGGAGATACTGCTTTATTGTTTCAGCTACGGGCACTCAAGCTTTACCGCGCGGAGGAATGAGAGCCACATCGGCTTAGCCTGTGGAGTCTCCCATTTCCCACTCCTCTGAGCAGGGCATTGGAAAAGCATCCTTGAGCAAAAACCTCGTCGTAAGAAAATGCGAATGCATTTTCGAGGAGTCAATTGCCCTCCGCTGCAATCAACCCAGAAGGTTACACTAAGTTAGCCGCCTGAGAAGCAGCAAACTTTACGAAAACAGCCTAAACCAAAACAGTTTTTTTGCGATTAATCTTTTGTTCTTGTAAAATCCAGTAACAAGACCTTTTTTTATCATAGGAGGAAATTTTTAATGAAAATATTGACCCTGCTGGGAAGCACCAGAGAAAACGGCAACTCGGAATATTTGGCAAAGAAAATTACAGACGGAACGGATCATACGCTGGTAAAGCTGACTGATTTGCATATCGAACCGATTATGGATATGAGGCATACTGAGGAAGGCTTCTCACCGGTTGATGACGATTATGAGCAATTGGTGAAGCACATGCTTTCACATGATGTTTTTGTGTTTGCCACGCCTTTATATTGGTATGGCATGAGCGGTCCGATGAAGGACTTCTTTGATCGCTGGTCCCAGTATTTAAGGGATGAGCGCTTTAACCTTAAAGACGAACTGGCAAAGAAAAAAGCATATGTCGTCATTACAGGGGGCAGCAGTGCAAAAGTGAAAGGATTGCCGCTTGTCCAGCAATTCCAGTACATTTTTGAATTTGTTGGGATCGAGTTTGCTGATTACATTATCGGAAGCGGGGTAAAGCCTGGAGAGGTCAAGGAAGATACATTTGCTTTGGCTAAAGCGGAGCAGTGGAACAGGTTGTTTTTAAGCTAAAGCCAGCTTTTCTCACCTATATCTATGATAACGATGCTGGTGATATTTTTGACTTCAGATATGTGAATGAAAAAATGAAAAAAATGAGTACATCTGATTTTATGAGTACGTTGATTTTATAAGCAAATTCTCATCTTGTCAGCGAAACACAACAAAGCCCCTCCGATAAGGAAGGGCTTTCGCATTTATTCATTATTTTTGGCTCTTTTCTCATAAATGTTGTTTGGCTTATGAATCCCGCCCGTTGATTTCCGCAGCGGGCACTCAAGCTGTCAGCGGGGAGGAATGGGAGTCTCCTGTAGGGTCTCCCACTTCCCCCACTTCCCGCTGGAGTCAAGTGCCCTCTGCTGCAATCAACTCAGTCGGTTAAACTTAGTTAGCCACCCGAAAAGCAATAACTTTACGAAAACAGGCTTATTTTTTAATCAGCTCAAGTTCAACTGGAATAAATTCTTCCAATTCTTCGCCAGCAAGGACTTTTGAAGCTGCCTCTACTGCTTGCTCACCCATTAAGTCAGGCTTTTGAGCTACAGTTGCTGCCATTTTTCCGTCTTCTACGGCTTTTACTGCATCGTCTGTGGCGTCAAAGCCCACTACGATTACATCTTCCATACCGGCTGCAGCCAATGCTTGCACTGCACCAAGAGCCATTTCGTCATTGTGTGCAAAAACGGCACCAAAATCGCTTGTGCTTTGGATAATGTTTTCCATAACCGTTAATCCTTCTGCACGGTCAAAGTTTGCTGCTTGTTTGGCAGCTACTTCAAAGCCTTCTGCAGCGGCCACTGCATCGTTAAATCCTTGGCCTCTTTCACGGGCAGCTGATGAACCGGGAATTCCTTCAAGTTCTACTACCTTGCCGGCATCGCCCAGCTGTTCAATGATGAACTCGCCAGCCATTTTTCCGCCAGCAGCGTTGTCTGAAGCAATATGTGTAACTACCTCTCCGCCTTCTGCACTGCGGTCAACTGTAATGACAGGAATATTTGCATTGTTTGCTGACTCAATTGCAGATGCAACTGCTGCTGAGTCTGCTGGGTTTACCAGCAGAATATCGACGCCTTGCTGAATTAAGTCTTCAATATCACTTACTTGTTTTGCAGGGTCATTTTGTGCATCCACTGTTGTGATCTCTAAACCAAGTTCTTTTGCTTTTGCTTCTGCACCATCACGTAATGTAACAAAGAAAGGATTGTTCAAAGTAGAGATAGATAATCCAATTTTCTTTGCGCCTTCTTTTTCCCCGCTGTTTTGATCGGATGATTTTTCCGTGTTTCCTCCGCCCTGCTCCAAGGAACATGCACTAACAACCATAGCGACAATTGCGACGATAAAAATTTGAAATAATTTTTTCACTGCTAAAACCCCCTTGAATTTTAAAATTAGGCTCTTTTTTCATAAATTGTTATTTTCACTTTAAATGCTGCCCGTTGATTTCAGCACGGGGACACTTGCTTTCCGCGGGGAGGAATGCGAGCCTCCTCGGCTTCGCCTGCGGGGTCTCCCACTTCCCTCACTTCCCGCAGGACATTGAATAAGCTTCCCTGACCTGGCACCGCACGAAGGAAATGCGGTAGCATTTTC